>NZ_BCUF01000001.1 GCF_001591145.1 Vibrio harveyi NBRC 15634 = ATCC 14126 = KCTC 12724
CTCTTTAAAAAAGCCTCGCTTATGCGAGGCTTTTTTGTATCTGCTGCTTGGCTAAGATATTGTGTCTCTCTTGCGTATTTATCACCGCTTCTTCGCGCTAGATTCTGCTTCAAGCGCCTGATCCTGAGCTATTTTCGCTAATACGCTTGTTTCGCTTAAATAGTCATCTTAAAGCTCCACCTTGCGCTTTCTCGAGCCTGATTGATTTACGATGGTAGAGAACCCCATCCAAGCATCGATAATAAAACTAATGTTTTATTATTGTTAATGTCGTGTTTTTGGTGTGTTAATTTATTCTATCCTTTTGTTTTTATTTCACTTTATTCTTAAAGCCTCTTTTCATTTTGAAATCCCAATCGCAGTTTTTGCAAGTACTTTAATTTAGTGTGGTTATATGTTGAGCGATCCCACTAGGGAAGTGAATTTTAGTGCAATTTGTGATCTGAGTAGTGAATAAATAATCAATGTTAGAGATTATTTAAAAGCTTCCTTAAACAAAATTGACAAAATTTAACCAATCGAGATAATCCATTGGTCGGGATTTGACGCTATTAAAGTCCTGCGCATTGTCAGGATGACAAAGAAAGGAAGCAACATGACGAATATAGGAAGCCTGCTAGTAGATGCGGCCACCCTGATGCTAACAGGGATGGCGGTCGTATTTATTTTCCTCACCATTCTAGTTTATCTCGTTCGGCTAATGTCTAAATTGGTGCCAGAAGAAGTACCAGCGCCGATCGCAGCACCGAAAACAAATACCAACGTTCAATCAACCTCTTCAGCTGTTAGTCCACAAGTAGTGGCGGCGATCTCGGCTGCGATTCATAAACATCGCGCCTCAGTCGCGAAGTAGCCGAAAGATAGGATTAAAAAGGAGTTTAAGAGCATGTCTAAACCACTAGCTATCACTGATGTGGTCCTTCGTGACGCCCATCAATCCCTGTTTGCTACGCGTATGCGTATCGAAGATATGCTGCCTATCGCAGCTGAGTTAGATAAGGTTGGTTACTGGTCGTTAGAGACCTGGGGTGGCGCAACATTTGATGCGTGTATCCGTTTCTTGGGTGAAGACCCATGGGAGCGCCTACGCGAATTGAAAAAAGCAATGCCAAATACACCAATGCAAATGCTACTGCGTGGTCAAAACCTTTTAGGATACCGCCATTATGCCGATGACGTAGTAGAGAAGTTTGTTGAGCGTGCGCACGTGAATGGTATGGATGTATTCCGTATCTTTGATGCAATGAATGACGTACGTAACTTCCAAAAAGCGGTGAAAGCCACTGTTGATGTTGGTGCACATGCGCAAGGAACATTGTCTTATACCACGAGCCCAGTGCATAACGCAGACACATGGGTTGACCTTGCTAAACGTCTTGAAGACTTAGGTTGTCACTCTCTTTGTATTAAAGATATGTCTGGTCTGCTTAAACCTTATGAAGCGGAAGAGCTGATCACACGCATCAAAGCATCTTGTGATGTGCCACTAGCGCTTCACTGTCATGCAACGACCGGTCTATCTACTGCTACTGCCGTGAAAGCTGTAGAAGCGGGTATCGATATTCTTGATACTGCGATTTCTTCGATGAGTTGTACATACGGTCATACGCCTACTGAGACCGTGGTTGCGATGCTGCAAGGCACTGAGCGCGATACCAATCTGAAACTAGACCAAATCGAGCCTATCGCGGCTTACTTTCGTGAAGTACGTAAAAAATACGCGAAGTGGGAAGGTCAGCTAAAAGGTGTGGATTCACGCATTCTAATCGCCCAAGTTCCAGGGGGCATGCTGACCAACATGGAAGGTCAGTTAAAAGAGCAAGGCGCTGCGGACCGAATTGATGAAGTATTGGAAGAGATCCCACGTGTACGTGAAGATCTTGGCTTTATTCCACTGGTCACGCCGACATCTCAGATTGTTGGTACTCAAGCGGTAATCAACGTTCTGACAGGTGAGCGCTACAAGAGCATCACCAAAGAAACGGCAGGTGTTTTAAAAGGTGAATACGGTGCCGCTCCTGCGCCAGTTAATGCTGAGTTACAAGCGAAAGTACTTGATGGTAAAGAGGCAATTACCTGTCGTCCAGCGGACTTGCTTGAAGCGGAAATGGAAACCCTAACTGTTGATTTGATGGAGAAAGCGCAATCTGAAGGCATTAAGCTTGCGAGCGAACGTGTCGATGACGTATTAACTTACGCGTTATTCCCTCAAGTTGGTCTGAAATTCCTGAAAAACCGTGGCAACCCAGATGCGTTTGAGCCAGCACCAACGTTAGAAGCTGCGAAACCTGCCGCTGCACAAGTAACACAGGCTACGGCTGGTGGTGTTGAAACATACAGCGTGCGAGTTGATGGGCAAGTTTATGAAGTTGAAGTAGGTCCACAGGGGCAATTAACATCGGTAACGCCAAGTGGGGCAGCCGCACCGGTTCAACCTGCAGCGCCAAATGCTCCTGTTAATAGTGCTGCTGAAGCGGTTCCTGCACCTCTTGCTGGTAACATCTTTAAAGTGAATGTTCAGCCTGGTGCTGAAGTAGCGGAAGGTGACGTTCTACTCATCCTAGAAGCTATGAAGATGGAAACAGAAGTTCGTGCTGCGCGCGGTGGGGTGGTTCAAGAACTGAACGTGAAAGAAGGTGATGCCGTTACTGTTGGTTCACCACTGCTGAGTCTGGCGTAAGGGAGTATCATGGACGGATTGATGACCTTATGGTCAGAAACAGGGATCGCTAACTTTGAGTTCGGCCAAATCTGTATGATGCTGGTTGGTTGCACGTTGCTGTTTTTGGCGATCAAAAAAGGCTTTGAACCCTTACTGTTATTACCTATTGGTTTTGGTGCCATTTTAGCGAACATTCCCAATGCGGGCTTTACCGATCCAGGTGGTTTGCTCTACTACGTTTATTACATTGGTATCGAATCGGGCGTGTTCCCGCTGCTGATCTTCATGGGCGTGGGGGCGATGACTGATTTTGGTGCTTTGATTGCAAACCCAAAAACCTTGTGGCTAGGTGCTGCGGCGCAGTTTGGTATTTTCGCGACGCTGTTTGGGGCGATTCTGCTTAACTATGTTCCGGGTATGGAATTCTCCATGGCGGATGCGTCGTCTATCGCGATTATCGGTGGTGCGGATGGTCCAACGGCGATCTTCTTGGCGAGTAAGCTCTCTCCAGACTTGTTAGGTGCGATTGCCGTGGCGGCATACAGCTACATGGCACTGGTGCCGATCATTCAGCCGCCGATCATGAAAGCCCTAACCACGAAGGAAGAACGCCAGATCAAGATGGCCCAGCTGCGTCACGTTGGTAAGTGGGAGAAAGTAATCTTCCCGCTTGCTGTGTTACTGATGACGATTTTGTTCTTACCTTCCGCGACACCGTTGGTTGGTATGTTCTGTCTGGGTAACTTGATGCGTGAAGCTGGCGTGGTGGATCGTTTATCGAAAACCGCTCAGAACGAGCTGATCAATATCGTAACGATCTTCTTAGGTCTTGGTGTGGGCTCTAAGCTGCAAGCTGAGCAGTTCTTGAATCTAGAAACGCTAGGTATCTTGGGACTCGGTGCAGTCGCATTCAGTATCGGTACTGGGGCAGGTGTTTTGATGGCGAAGCTTCTCAATAAGTTCTCGAAAGAAGACATCAACCCACTTATCGGTGCTGCAGGCGTTTCTGCAGTACCAATGGCAGCGCGTGTTGTGAACAAGGTCGGTTTGGAAGCAAACCCACAAAATTTCTTGCTGATGCACGCAATGGGACCAAACGTAGCCGGTGTTCTTGGATCGGCGGTTGCCGCTGGTATCTTACTGGCACTGGTGGGGTAGTACACCATCTTGAGTTGTTTGTTGGAAAATTGGTGAAATAGAATTATCTACCAATTTACAAATTGACGATTAACTTCGGTAAACAAAATGGTTTATAGTCAAAGGGATGCTCTTGCATCCCTTTTTGTTTTCTCTCAGGGAATGGGTTATGGAACACAAACAGATCGCTATTACCGAATTCGGCAACGCAGAAGTTCTTGCAATTCAAACCACCTCAACACCAACCCCACAAACAGGGGAAGTCTTAGTTAAAGTGGCATACTCTGGCGTTAACCCTATTGATGTCAAAACGCGAGCGGGGCTTGGTTGGGCTGCGGCACAAAACAAAGACAACTTACCTTGGGTACCCGGTTATGATATTTCGGGGAAAGTCGTTTCATGTGGCGAAGATACCTCTCGTTTTCAAGAGGGGGATGAGGTAGCTGGCTTTATCGGTTTCCCTATTCGAGGAGGCGGTTACAGCCAATACGTTTGTGTTCCTGAATCTGAATTAAGTTACGTTCCCAATTCGGTCGCCTTAGAGGCAGCGGCAGTATTGCCACTTGCAGGTCAAACTGCGGCTCAAGCGCTGAGTAAAGCTAATGTGACTGAAGGTGACCGTGTATTGATACTTGCCGGAGCGGGTGGTGTTGGTCACTTAGCCGTGCAAATTGCAGTTGCGACCAAAGCAGAAGTGTTTACCACCTGTAGTGAACGAAATTTGGACTACCTCGCTACTTTAGGTGCACACGCAGTGAACTATCAATTTGCACCAGTGTCAGAACGTGTTGAAGATGTGGATGTTTTGATTGATCTTGTTGGTGGCGATGCCGCTTTAGACGCACTCAAATGCCTGACAGATAATGCTCGAGTCATTACTGTTCCAACGATTACTGCAGAACTGATTTGTGAAAAAGCCAAGTTACTTGGTTTTGAAGCCAGCGGCATGTTAGTCGAACCTGACCGTGAACAACTTGACACTTTGTTGTACATGGTTGGCGTTGGGCTGTTAAAAACTGAAGTACAACACGTCTATCCGATGACCGATGTTATTGAAGCTCACAAACAAGTCGAATCGGGGCGGACGCGAGGCAAGATCTTGCTTGATATGACATGTTAGAGGCATTTAATGCTGCCTTTGAAAACTTAGCTTTATGGTTTTCTGACTCCGCATTGTGGGTGCTATTCATTACTGGTTTTCTTAGTGCCACTCTATTGCCAGGTGGCTCTGAAGCTGGATTGATTGCCACCTTATCGTTAAACCAATACTCGGTTTCTTCCATCATTATTGTTGCCACCATTGGTAATACCTTGGGCGGTCTCACCAACTATTGGTTGGGTTTGTGGATTCCAAATAGAACTCAGGATGAGAAGCATGGGCATACCGCATTGAAGTGGCTGTCCAAATACGGGTATTGGGGATTGTTTTTTAGTTGGTTGCCAGTGATTGGCGACCCGCTATGTTTAGCGGCAGGATGGTTAAGGATGAAATTTCTGCCGTGTTTGGTTCTTATATTTTTAGGCAAAGCCGCAAGGTATAGCTTGTTGGCCGCCATCTATCTCGGTTTATTTTAAGGAAAGCGCATGAGAATGTTTTGGGTTAGCGCGTGTTCACTATTAGTGATCACGGGCTGTGCATCAAACTCCCCTGTATCATCATTGCCTGATGGAGTTACTTTCGTAGAGCAATCAAAAGCGGAAGAAGGCAAAGTGAAAATTCCATACCAGAAGTATCAGTTGGACAATGGTTTGACGGTCATTCTGGCACCTGAAGCGTCGGATCCACTTGTACACGTTGATGTCACATATCACGTTGGTTCGGCACGTGAAGAAATTGGCAAATCTGGTTTTGCTCACTTCTTCGAGCATATGATGTTCCAAGGTTCTGAGAACGTTGGTGACCAAGAGCACTTTAAGATCATTACAGAAGCTGGCGGTACACTAAACGGCACGACTAACCGTGACCGCACGAACTACTTTGAAACTGTTCCTGCTAATCAGTTAGAAAAAATGTTGTGGCTTGAGTCAGACCGCATGGGCTTTTTGCTCGATGCCGTCTCACAGCATAAGTTTGAAATTCAACGCTCAACAGTTAAAAACGAACGCGCGCAGCGTTATGACAACCGTCCTTATGGTTTGATTTGGGAACGCATGGCAGAGGCGCTGTACCCAGAAGGTCATCCATACTCGTGGCAAACGATCGGTTACGTTGAAGATCTTGACCGCGTTGATGTGAACGATCTGAAAGCCTTCTTCCTACGTTGGTATGGTCCAAACAACGCAGTACTAACCATTGGTGGTGATATCGATGTTGAGCAAACATTAGCGTGGGTGAATAAGTACTTTGGTTCAATCCCTCGCGGACCTGAAGTGGAAAATGCACCTAAGCAGCCTGCAAAGCTAGCAGAAAGCAAGTTCATCACCTTAGAAGATCGTATCCAGCAACCAATGGTTATGGTGGCATGGCCGACAACCTACAATGGCGAAGCCACTCAAGCGTCACTTGATACTCTATCAAGCGTGTTAGGTAGTGGTACTAACAGCGTGCTTTACCAAGACCTAGTAAAAACACAAAAAGCAGTAGATGCAGGTTCTTTCCATGACTGTGCTGAGCTTTCTTGTAATTTTTACGTCTACGCGATGGGTGATTCTGGTGATAAAGGCGACCTCACCAAGCTATATGATGAGCTGATGACATCGTTGGGTAAGTTTGCGAAGGACGGGGTGACGAAAGATCGTTTGGAGCAACTTAAAGGTCAATCTGAAGCCGATGCGATTTTCGCTTTAGAAAGTGTGAAAGGTAAAGTGACACAGCTAGCGTCGAATCAAACTTTCTTCGGCAAGCCAGATTTGATTGAGGAACAGCTTGAGCAACTTCGTGCTGTAACGCCTGAGTCGGTAGAAAAAGCATACAGTGATTTTATTCAAGGTAAGAACAAGGTTACCTTGAGTGTTGTGCCAAAAGGTAAAACAGAGCTTGCTGTGAAACCAGCGACATTCGTGACACCAAAACGCACTCTTCCTAAGTATGAAAAAATCTCAGACGATCAATTGGCTTACCGCCGAGCAACTGACAACTTTGACCGTTCTGTTCAACCGCCAGTGGGTGAGCCTGTTGAGGCAACCATGCCGAAGTTGTATGACATCCACTTCAACAATGGTTCTGAGTTGTTGGGTACAGTAAGCAGTGAAACACCAACCGTCACCATGCAGTTTAGTTTACCTGCTGGAACACGTTTCGTTGAAGCTGGTAAGGAAGGTTTGGCTCAACTGACTGCCGCTATGCTGCAAGAAGGAACAACCAAACGTTCAGTAGAAGAGATTCAAGCTGAACTTGATAAGTTGGGTAGTGTTATTTCTGTCGATGCGACAGGTTACACAACAGACATTAGTGTTTCCGCCCTGAAGAAAAACCTAGCGCCAACACTTAAGATTGTCGAAGAGATGTTGTTGTCTCCGGCATTTAAGCAAGAAGACTTTGACCGAGTTAAGACGCAAGCGTTAGAAGGCTTGGTGTATGAGCATCAAAAACCTAGTTGGATGGCGTCGCAAGCTAGCCGTCAAGTATTGTACGGAGATTCTATTTTTGCTCGTCCAAAAGATGGCACCAAAGCGGGGCTCCAAGCTCTGACTCTCGATGACGTGCGTGATTTCTATGCGAAGCACTACACACCTCAAAGTGCGCAAATTATTGCGGTTGGTGATATCAGCAAAGCTGACGTTGAGAAACAATTGTCGTTTTGGGCAAATTGGGAAGATGAAGCGGCACCTTTGTATGCCCCTCAAGCCATTGCTCCGCTAGGTCCACAAAAAGTTCATTTGGTTGATAAGCCAGGAGCTCCGCAAAGTGTGGTCATGATGGTCCGTCAAGGCATGCCTTATGATGCGACGGGAGATTTCTATCTGGGTCAGTTAGCAAACTTCAACTTAGCCGGTAACTTTAACAGTCGTATCAACCAAAACCTTCGTGAAGACAAAGGCTACACTTATGGTGCCTATGGCTATTTCTCTGGAAATGTAGAAACGGGTTCTGTTGTATTTACAGCGCAAGTGCGTGCGGACTCGACCATTGCCTCTATTGTAGAAATGGAGAATGAGTTGAATGAGTTCTCACAATCGGGCATGACTGAAGATGAATTGAAATTTATGCGCCAAGCAGTCGGTCAAAAAGATGCACTGAAATATGAGACGCCTACACAGAAAAGCAAACTCATCAGTGATATTTTGAAATACAACTTAGACAAAGACTACTTACAGCAACGAAACGCTATTGTTGAGACTGTCGACAAACAGACTCTCAACGCTCTAGCACAGAAATGGTTCGACCCGAATGACTACCAGATAGTTGTTGTCGGGGACGCGAAATCCCTTCGCCCTCAACTAGAAAAGTTAGGGAAAGACGTGGAAGAGCTTGAAATCATTCGATAGAGTACACATTTAATAGCGGAGAGGAGACTCTCCGCTATTCGTTTCTAACTAGATAAATGACTTTTTGATGGGTTATTTATCTAGATGGATTATATATCAACAACTTAGCTTTCACTTGCCACGCTTGGCGAGTGTCCTGCTCCCAATATAAGCGAACCTCATTTTGACTGATTTTGCTGCGCGACTAAAACAAGTTGCATCAAACCCAGAAGTATTTAAGCAGTTTGGACGCGGTGTTGAGCGAGAAACTTTGCGCTATCGTCAGGATGGACACCTAGCAACAACACCTCATCCCGAGGGTTTGGGCTCAGCGTTCACAAACAAATGGATTACGACCGACTTTTCAGAATCTCTGCTGGAGTTCATTACTCCTGTATCGCACGAGATCCCTGAATTAATGGGGCAGTTGAAAGATATCCATCACTTCACTCAAACCAAAATGGGTGAAGAGAAAATGTGGCCACTTTCAATGCCATGTTACGTGGGCTCGGAGGATGATATTCAGCTGGCACAATATGGCTCATCGAACTCAGCTAAAATGAAAACGCTTTACCGTGAAGGTCTAAAACGCCGCTACGGTAGCCTGATGCAAATTATCTCGGGCGTGCATTTTAACTTCTCTTTTCCTGAATCATTCTGGGACGCTTTGCATGGTGAACAAGATGAAGAAGCACGCCAAGAAACGAAATCTGCTGCGTACTTTGCGCTGATTCGTAACTACTACCGTTTTGGCTGGATGATTCCGTACTTCTTTGGGGCGTCACCAGCACTTTGTGGTTCATTCATTCAAGGTCGTGAAACTGACCTACCATTTGAGAAAGTTGGCGGCACTCTATACTTGCCTAAAGCGACGTCGCTGCGCCTAAGTGATCTCGGTTACACCAACAGCGCACAAAGCGTACTTAAGATTGGCTTTAACTCTATCGAGCAGTATCTTGATGGTCTAGACGATGCAATTCGTCACCCATCGGAAGAGTTTGCTCAGATTGGGGTAAAAGTGGATGGTCAATACCGTCAACTTAACTCGAACATTCTGCAAATTGAAAACGAACTGTACGCGCCAATTCGTCCTAAACGTGTAACTAAGAGTGGTGAAAAACCTTCTGAAGCGCTTAAACGTGGCGGTGTAGAGTACATTGAAGTTCGTTCGCTAGACGTGAACCCGTTCAGCGCCGTTGGTGTGAGTGAAGAGCAGGTTCGCTTCCTTGATCTATTCCTTACTTGGGCGGCACTTTCAGATTCTGACCCAATGGACAACTGTGAGCTTGAATGCTGGCGTGACAACTGGAACAAGGTCATTGTGTCTGGTCGTGAGAAAGGTTTGATGCTACAAATCGGTTGCCAAGGTGAGCGCCTGTCTCTACAAGACTGGGCACATCGTGTGTTTGCTGACCTTCGTCAGATTGCGGTTGAAATGGACTCGGTTGCTGGTGGAAATGCGTACCAAGCAGTTTGTGACAAACTTGAGTCTTGGATTGATGAGCCAGAGCTAACCATTTCTGGTCAGTTGCTTGAGCTGACAAAAGAGCATGGTGGTTTAGGTAAAGTGGGTTGTGCGCTTGGCATGAAATTCCGCGAAGAAAACCTAGCACACAACTATGAACAATATTCAGCCGATGCAATGGAAACGGAAGTTGCAACATCGGTAGAGAAACAAAAACAAGCAGAGCAAAGCGATACTCTATCGTTCGATGATTTCCTAGAAGATTACTTTGCTTACTTAAAACAATAACCAGCAGTAAGGGCAGGGATTGGACATTAAGCCGTTAGTGGTGTCTGTGCTTGGGAGCGTGATGTTAGCCGGTTGTGCAACTGCGCCCCCAAAGCAACAAGATAACCTATGTGAAATATTCCGAGAAAAATCCGGTTGGTACGAAGATGCCAAAGACATGGAAGAAGAGTGGGGCACACCGATAAATGTTGCCATGGCGATCATTAAGCAAGAAAGTAGCTTTCGTCATGATGCTCGACCGCCAAAAGATTACATTCTCGGTTTTATTCCATGGGGACGTGTCAGCAGTGCTTACGGTTATGCTCAAGCTCAAGACCCTGCTTGGGAAGATTTTCAAAAAGCGACAGGACAAGGTGGTTCACGCACCAATTTTGACGATTCAATGATGTTTGTCGGTTGGTATACCCATGAGACTCGTCGTCAATTAGGCATTTCGTTATGGGACCCTTACAACCAGTATCTTGCGTACCATGAAGGACGTGGTGGCTATAAGCGTGGGACCTATAAAAGCAAACCTAGCTTAGTTAAAGTTGCAAGACGCGTGGAGCAAACCGCCAAGACTTATGGCTGGCAGCTGAAGCAATGTCGTCAGGAATTAGAAGACAACAGCAGCTGGTTCTTTTAGTCTCCCCCCTAATAGTCAGAGGGGAAATGAACCGAAATAATGACCAATACGTGTAAGTATTGGAGGTTACAATCAGGAGAGATGTAATGCCTTTATTAGACAGTTTTACCGTAGACCACACACGTATGCATGCGCCAGCAGTTCGTGTGGCTAAAACGATGCAAACTCCAAAGGGAGACACCATCACAGTATTTGACTTACGTTTTACTGCACCGAACAAAGACATCCTTTCTGAGAAGGGAATTCACACTTTAGAGCATTTGTACGCTGGCTTTATGCGCAACCACTTAAACGGTGATAGCGTTGAGATCATCGATATCTCACCAATGGGTTGCCGTACCGGTTTTTACATGAGCTTGATTGGTACGCCTTCAGAGCAGCAAGTGGCGGATGCTTGGGTTGCAGCAATGGAAGACGTATTGAAAGTAGAAAGTCAAAACAAGATCCCTGAGCTGAATGAATACCAATGTGGTACAGCTGCAATGCACTCTTTAGATGAGGCAAAGCAAATCGCGAAAAACATTCTAGAAGCGGGCGTTGCAGTCAATAAGAATGATGATTTGGCACTGCCAGAATCTATGCTGAAAGAGTTACGTATCGACTAACTTAGCGTTGAGTTTAGATCTCTGAAAACAAAAAAATAGCCTGACACTGTCAGGCTATTTTTTTGTTGATTAGAATATTCAAAGTGGTGAAGTTAACTGCTCTTCTTGAGCTTTGGGTACACCTTCACCAGCTTGATGCGGTTCTCTTCAATATCGACAATTTCCATTGGATGTCCGGCAACTTGCACACTCAAGTGGCTTTCAGGAATGTCTTCTAAATGCTCTAGAATCAGACCATTCAAAGTGCGTGGACCATCGGTTGGTAGTTTCCATTTCAAGCCTTTGTTGATGTCACGAATGTTGGCGCTACCTTCAATCAGGAAGCTGCCGTCACCTTGAGGAGTAATCTCTTCTGACAAGCTTGGTGCAATGGAAGTCGTAAATTCACCAACAATCTCTTCTAAGATATCTTCCAAAGTGACGAGACCATTAATGTCACCATACTCATCGACAATCAAACCGATACGCTGCTTGTTACGCTGGAATTTCAACATCTGCACATTCAGTGGCGTACCTTCTGGGATGTAGTACACCTCATCAGCAGCGCGCAGTAGTGTTTCTTTGTTGAATTCATTCTTCTCTAGCATTAATCGGTATGCTTCACGTAGGCGCAGCATACCAACGACTTCATCAATCTGATCACGGTACAACACAATGCGACCATGAGGAGAGTGAGTCAGCTGACGGACGATAGATTTCCAATCATCATTGATGTCGATCCCTGTGATCTCATTGCGTGGCACCATGATGTCGTTAACGGTGACGTGTTCTAGATCCAGAATCGATACCAGCATGTCTTGGTGACGACGAGGGATAAGACCGCCTGCTTCGTTAACGACGGTGCGCAGTTCTTCTGAGCTTAGATGATCTTCTGTGGTGTGGTCGGCTTTCACACCAATCAAACGGATAAAACCGTTAGTAATGAAGTTCACTAACCTCACCAGAGGTGACAGAATTTTCATTAGAATGGTGAGGAGAATGCTGCTCGCGTAAGAGACGCGCTCAGGGTAAAGCGAGGCGATGGTCTTCGGTGTGACTTCTGCAAACACAAGGACAACCATGGTGAGTGCGCCAGTGGCAATCGCAACCCCTAAGTCTCCGTATAACCGCATACCTAAAATGGTTGCGATGGCAGACGCGAGAATATTGACGAGGTTGTTACCGATAAGAATAAGACCAATCAGTCGATCTGGGCGGTCTAGTAGTTTTTCGACTCGCTTCGCCCCTTTATGCCCATTATTGGCTAAGTGCTTTAAGCGGTATCGGTTCAAAGACATCATCCCTGTTTCTGAACCGGAGAAGTAACCTGATATGACGATAAGACACGCGAGTAGCGCAAATAAGATACCCGTAGATATGTCGTCCAAAACGCTGCTGTTCCTTGTATGTGTTTGGTTAATTTATGACCGAGCTTGGCCATTAAGTCAATGCAATAAGGGTTACTCTATTTTATTTGCCCTTTAATATAAAGGATAAGGAGCCCTAGGCTCCTTATTAATTGCATTTTATAGATGGAGAACATCAACTTAAGATGATTTCTTTCACAAAGCGACTACCGAAGTACGCTAAGGTTAACAAGGTCGCCCCTGCTACCGCGAACCATGTCACTTTCTTGCCTCGCCAGCCTTTCTGGTAATGCCCCCAAAGTAGAATTGAGTACACAACCCAAGCGATGAAAGAAAGGATACCTTTATGAGCTTTTCCTTGAGCAAACATGTCTTGTACAAAAACAAAACCAGTAATCAAGGTTCCCGTTAGGAGCAAGTTACCAATCAAAATAATCTTGAACAGTTGACGCTCTACCATCATCAAAGGTGGCAAATTCGGATTAATTGCTAACGACTTCTTGGTTTTTAGTTTGTGGTCGAGCCACGCAAGTTGCAGTGCGTATAGGGCACCGATAGTTAAAGTTGCGTAGGAAAAGAGCGCAAATGAAATGTGTATAAGTAGCTTAGGGTCGTTCTCTAAATGCTTAATAAAAGTGCTTGGTAAGAAAGTAGCAGCAGTTAAATTGATGGCAGCAAAGCTATAAACCACAGGAAGAAGGAACCACAAGCGGTTCTTCAACATCGCAACGCTCATCACCAGTGAGATAATAAAGCTGATAAGAGAGGCGACATTAAGAATGCTGAGATTTTGCCCTGAACCGTCGAAAATCAGATCACTCAGAATCCAAGCGTGAAAAACCAACGCACATGCCGCGCTGGCAAATACGGTTTTCGCTTTAATTCCTGACTGTTGAGAGAGTCCGGGAATGATGGTCGCAATTGCCAGAACGTAAAGAATGGCGGCTGCGATGGCAATTAAGCTATCCATGAATCTTAAGAGTTATTGTGCACAATGGTGAAAATTATACCTTGCATTACTCTTTGGGGCTATGGGCTATGCCTCATCAATCACGAGAGATGAGATATTGAAATTAACGAGTTAGCCCTCAAGTTAAGGATAAGAGCCGTGTTCGGGTATGACTGTGACGTTGGCTAAGGTATACTCACACTAATTAATCGCCATTTTAGCGAAGAGACAAAGATGTTTGAGAATTTAACGGATCGATTATCCAAAACGCTGAAGAATATCAGTGGTAAAGGTCGTCTGACCGAAGACAACATTAAAGAAACCCTACGTGAAGTACGCATGGCACTATTGGAAGCGGACGTTGCGCTTCCTGTTGTACGTGAATTTGTAAACCGCGTTAAAGAAAAAGCGGTAGGTGTAGAAGTTTCTAAATCCCTAACGCCGGGTCAAGAGTTCATCAAGATCGTTCAAGCTGAGCTTGAAGCGGTAATGGGTGAATCTAATGAAGCACTGAACCTAGCAGCGCAGCCGCCAGCAGTGCTTTTGATGGCGGGTCTACAAGGTGCGGGTAAAACTACATCGGTAGGTAAGCTATCTAAGCTTCTAAAAGAGCGTGATAAGAAGAAAGTTTTGGTTGTGTCTGCCGACGTTTACCGTCCTGCAGCGATCAAGCAGCTAGAAACCCTAGCATCAGACATCGGTGTCGATTTCTTCCCATCTTCACCAGATCAAAAGCCACTTGATATTGCTAATGCAGCAATTGACCACGCAAAGAAGAAATTCTACGACGTATTAATTGTCGATACCGCTGGTCGTTTGGCTATCGATGAAGAAATGATGGGTGAGATTAAAGATCTTCACTCAGCGATTAACCCGGTTGAAACACTGTTCGTTGTTGATGCAATGACAGGTCAAGATGCGGCGAACACAGCAAAAGCATTCGGTGATGCACTACCACTAACTGGTGTGATTCTGACTAAAGTGGATGGTGATGCACGTGGTGGTGCGGCGCTATCAGTTCGTCACATTACGGGTAAGCCAATCAAATTCCTCGGTGTGGGTGAGAAAACCGACGCACTAGAACCATTCCACCCTGATCGTGTTGCATCGCGTATTCTAGGCATGGGTGATGTACTGTCACTGATTGAAGACCTACAACGCAATGTTGACCAAGACAAAGCAGAGAAGCTAGCGAAGAAGTTCAAGGAGAAGAAAGGCTTCGACCTTGAAGACTTCCGTGAACAGCTGGGTCAAATGCAAAACATGGGTGGCATGATGGGCATGCTAGACAAGCTTCCAGGCATGTCTCAGTTACCATCAGACGTGAAAGACAAAGTTGATGACAAGATGTTCAAGCAAATGGAAGCGATCATCAGCTCAATGACAATGAAAGAACGTCAACGCCCAGAAATCATCAAAGGGTCGCGCAAGAAACGTATCGCTGCGGGTTCTGGTGTTCAGGTTCAAGACGTTAACCGTCTGCTGAAACAGTTCACCCAAATGCAGAAGATGATGAAGAAAATGCAGAAGGGCGGCATGAAAGGCATGATGCGTAACATGCAAGGCATGATGGGTGGCATGGGCGGAGGCGGTGGCTTCAACCCATTTGGTCGTTAAACGATTGCCTAGACTTTAGTTTCAGGGTGTTAGCTACGTCACAAACTTGGATTTCAATTTATGTTGGTGAAAAAGTAACTAAACCCCTTGCATTGCTCCGGGATAAGAGTAAAATTCCGGAGCTTTATTTTGGCACGAGACCCCAGATTATTCAGTTTTTTGGATGATTGTTGGGGTTAATTTTATTTTTGAGAAAGCAAAGAGGACGACATGGTAACCATTCGTTTGGCACGTCACGGCGCTAAGAAGCGTCCATTTTATCAAATCGTAGTAGCGGACAGCCGCAACGCTGCAACTGGCCGTTTCATCGAGAAAGTTGGTTTCTTTAACCCAACTGCACAAGGTCAAGAAGAAGGTCTACGTCTAGACCTAGACCGCGTTAACCACTGGGTTGGTCAAGGCGCGTCTCTATCTGACCGCGTTGCTAAGCTAGTTAAAGACGCTCAAAAAGCGGCTTAATTTTTACTTTAGAAGTAGAAACTAGTTTATGTCGATGAAAGGTAAAGAAACAATGAGCAACGAAAAGATTGTTGTAGGCAAGTTTGGTGCTACTTACGGCATTCGTGGTTGGCTTAAAGTTTTTTCCTACACAGACAATGCTGAAAGCATTTTCGATTACAGCCCTTGGTTTATTAACCAAAAGGGTACGTGGGTTGAGTTCAAAGTAGAAAGCTGGAAGCGCCATAACAAAGGTATGGTGGCTAAGCTTGAAGGTCTGGAAGTTCGTGAAGACGCACACTTACTGACGAACTTTGAGATTGCTATTGACCCTGCGGTACTACCTGAATTGTCAGAAGATGAATTCTACTGGCGTGAATTGTTTGGGATGCAAGTAGTAACCACTAAAGGTTACGATCTCGGTGTCGTATCTGACATTCTAGAAACTGGCTCAAACGATGTTCTGGTTGTTAAAGCAAATCTAAAAGATGCTTTCGGGCAAAAGGAACGATTAATCCCGTTCCTTGAAGAGCAAGTGATCATCAAAGTTGATCGCGAAGCTCAACGGATCGAAGTTGACTGGGATCCTGGATTCTAATCTCCAAAATTACAGAGCGAGATAAACATGTGGGTTGGCGTTATTAGCCTTTTTCCTGAAATGTTCCGTTCTGTTACTGATTTTGGGGTAACAGGTCAAGCGGTTAAAAAAGGTCTTTTGTCGATTGAGACTTGGAATCCTCGTGATTTCACTCATGACAAACATCGCACTGTCGATGACCGACCTTACGGTGGTGGTCCTGGTATGTTAATGATGGTTCAGCCTTTGCGCGATGCCATTCATACCGCGAAAGCAGCCTCACCGGGTAAGACGAAAGTCATTTACCTTTCTCCTCAAGGTCGTAAACTCGACCAGAAAGGCGTTGAAGAACTGGCAACGAATGAGAATTTACTTCTGATTTGTGGTCGTTACGAAGGGGTAGATGAGCGCATCATTCAATCTGAAGTCGACGAAGAATGGTCGATTGGGGATTTTGTGATGACGGGTGGTGAGATACCTGCCATGACGTTAATCGATTCTGTCTCTCGGTTTGTTCCGGGTGTACTAGGGGATTTCGCGTCAGCAGAAGAAGATTCTTTTGCAAATGGTTTGTTAGATTGCCCTCACTATACGCGTCCAGAAGTATTGGATGACAAAGAAGTACCAGCGGTACTGATGTCAGGCAATCACAAGGACATTCGTCAATGGCGACTAAAACAGTCGCTGGGCCGAACTTGGCTTAGAAGACCAGAGCTCCTGGAAAACCTAGCTCTGACTGACGAACAGGAACAATTACTTGCTGAGTTCATTAGTGAACATAGTGCAAAGTAACCTAATTTATTTAGTATCAGTTTATTCTAGGAATTTAAAAAATGAGTAACATCATCAAGGCTCTTGAAGAAGAGCAAATGAAATCAGACCTACCTAAATTTGCACCAGGTGACACTGTTGTAGTTCAGGTTAAAGTTAAAGAAGGTGACCGTGAGCGTCTACAGGCTTTCGAAGGCGTTGTAATCGCAATCCGTAACCGTGGTCTTCACTCTGCTTTCACTGTACGTAAGATCTCTAACGGTGAAGGTGTTGAGCGTACGTTCCAAACACACTCTCCAATCGTTGATAGCATCGAAGTTAAACGCCGTGGTGCAGTACGTCGTGCCAAGTTGTACTACCTACGTGAGCGTTCTGGTAAGTCTGCTCGTATCAAAGAGAAACTTGCTAAGAAGTAATGCTATAACTAGCGTTCTCATAGTAAACGGAGCCCATTTGGGCTCCGTTTTTTTATGCGCGAAAAAGGACGTTACGCTTCGAGAATCAGGAATACTTGCTCTGATATAGTGGAGCGCTTCGGTTAGTGAGCGGCATTTGTCCTGCGAGAGAGTAAAAAAGGGATCCCCAACTCGCTCGTCCCTCGCTCTTGAGGATGACGAATAAAAAACAAATGAACCCAAACGGTGTCATTCCCGAAAGCGACGAATGCGCATTGTCGGAATCTCTCTTTCGGCGTAATAAAAAACAAAAAGGGCCGATGTTCTCACATCAACCCTTCTTTTTATTCTCGAAGCGTGGTGCTCTCGTTTCTGAGTTCTAGCTTCTTAGTATTGGTCTTCAGACCAACCATCACTGTCCGACATATCTGGTGCGCCAGGAATGGTATTTTCTTCGTCAGCCCATTCGCCAAAATCAATCATTTGGCACTGTTTGCTACAGAAAGGGCGGTGAGGACTTTGCTCTCCCCACTCTACGTCGGCACCACATTGTGGGCATGGAACGACTGTAATTTTAGACATCGTCATTCGTCCTATTTATTCGGTGTTCAAAGGTGTTATGGCAATAGTAGTGCGAGTTGCGCTTAGCTACAAACAGCGAGTTCAAACTCAACGTCTTGAGTACAAGCTTGACCGCTTTCAAAAGCCATGAATTTGATGGCAAAACGGTTTTTATGACCCGAGATCATCGGGTAGACACCGTATTCCATTGGAATGTGTAAACGCAGGATGTTGGCTTCGTCTGCATCGCTTTGGAAGAATCCAGTGCGAGCGATTTGTGCTTTGAAATGTCCTGTTTCTCGAGTCAGCTTGAGCCAGAGTGCTAAGGCATCAGATAAAGGTTTTAAACTCGCTTGCCACTGTTCTGCATCGTGTTTTTTACGCTCAATAGGTAAATGAAGCCAGTAGTGCAACGCAGGAAGATCAAAACAACATGACCCTCCAGGTAAGTTAAAGCGTTGGCGAATTGAACTTAAGAAGCGATCTTCTTTAAGTGCCTGACCAAAACGCTCAGCAGTCATCAGTTGGCTATGGACCACGTCGATCTCTTTTAAGAGTTCGCTAAGGGCTTGCTGATCGACACCATCGACATTAAGCCAATTGCGATAAGCTAAACGTTGCTTTTCAAGATCTTTTGCCAGTTCGCTTTTTAATTGAATTTGCTCAAAGATCTCGACCATATCGAAGAGTGCACGGAAGAACAGTTGATACTGATGATTGTCAGCAAAACCAGAGGCTAGATGAGCCTGACGCAACAAAGACTCAACTCTTAAATAAATACGAGTTTTTTCATTTAGCGGATGTTCAAATTTGTGCGTGGTCATCGACAGTAGCCTTGGTGAGTTTCATTCCTATTTTCGCAGATTTTTCTTACACATGGCTAGGTACTTTTCGTGTAAATCTGTGATTTGAAGCAAAAGATCCGGGTCATCTGGATTATTCTTAACCACATTATCAGCCAGAGCAAGTCGTTGTTCACGAGATGCTTGAGATGCCAAGATAGCTTTTGCCTGCTCTTCGCTGACGTTATCGCGTTTCACCGTTCTTGAGATCTGGGTTTGTGGCTCGACATCAACAACAAGTACACGATCGCACAAACTATCGAGCTTGTTTTCTACCAATAAAGGTACAACTAAAAGAGCGTAGTCTGATGTGACTTGCTCCAAGTCTTCGATCATCTTTTCGCGAATCATTGGGTGCAATAACCCATTCACCCATGCTTTCTCCTCTGGGTTAGAGAAGATTTTTTCTCTCAATTTGGCTCTATCAAGTGTTTGATCATCTCGGACAATATCAGCGCCAAAGTGCTCAATGATGGCATTAAGTCCAGGTGTGCCTGGCTCTACGACTTCACGAGCCACAATATCAGCGTCAACGATGTCTATTTTGAACTGTTGTTTGAATAGGTTTGCCACGGTGGTTTTGCCGCTCGCAATACCGCCGGTTAGGCCAATAACAAAAGCCATTTACACTCCTAGAATCGACGTAAAGTACCAGTTGAGGATTTGATTGCCCCAAATTAGGCTCACCCATCCTGCAATTGCAAGGTAAGGACCAAAAGGAAAGGCTTTTTC
Organism: Vibrio harveyi NBRC 15634 = ATCC 14126 = KCTC 12724; assembly: GCF_001591145.1. Taxonomy (GTDB): domain Bacteria; phylum Pseudomonadota; class Gammaproteobacteria; order Enterobacterales; family Vibrionaceae; genus Vibrio; species Vibrio harveyi. Next base: position 19,418 of record NZ_BCUF01000001.1, read on the forward strand.
GATACCTTGCTTTTGCAAGCGCAGTTGGATAAGACCAAAAATGACGCCTACTACCGAAGAAAGCAAAATGATCATCGGCAGAGATTGCCAGCCCAACCAAGCTCCTAATGCAGCAAGGAGTTTAAAGTCGCCATAGCCCATTCCCTCTTTGCCTGTGAGGAGTTTGAATAACCAATAAACACTCCAAAGACATAAGTAGCCTGCCATTGCTCCAATAATAGAATCTTGAAGACTCACAGGGCTGATACCGGCAAGAGCAAGAGCAATACCCGCCCACATCAATGGTAGTGTGAGTTGGTCTGGCAGCAACATGGTATCAAGGTCGATAAATGTGGCAGCAATCAATACAAAGGTAAAGAAAACCAGCGCCACAGTGAAGTAGCTAAAACCGAAATGAAAAGCGATAAAACCCGAACAAAAAGCGGTAAGCAGTTCGATAAGAGGGTAGCGAGCACTGATAGGCGATTGGCAGTTGTGGCATTTACCTTTTAGCAATAACCAACTAATCACAGGGATATTGTCTCTAATGCGGATATGTGTACCGCATTGCTGACAAGATGAACGTGGCACGCTTAAGGTTAATGTCTCTTTTGGTGGCTCGATCTTGTATTCAGGGAATGATTCAGCACACTCGCGTCGCCATTCTAGTTCCATGATCTTAGGTAAACGGTAAATAACTACGTTGAGGAAACTACCCACGATCAAACCAAAAATAGCGGTAAATACAACGAATAGCCATGGGTAGTACTGGAATACTTCCATATCAGTCTCTTGAGCGGTAAATCAAACGAGCAAGGTGCTGTTTTGATAGAATTAATTTGCTAAAGGATCATTCTATCCCAATACGCTCATCAAGTTAAAGATTGGTAAGTACATTGCTGTCACCAAACCACCGACAACGACACCCAGAAAAACAATGATCAACGGTTCCAAAATCTTACTTAGGTTGTCGACGGTGTTATCGACTTCGAACTCATAAATAGCGGCTATCTTGTTGAGCATGTCATCTAAGCGACCTGACTCTTCACCAATCATGACCATTTGCAATACCAATTCTGGGAAGACGTTACAGTTACGCATGGCAATGTACATTGGCATACCAGCGGCAGTATCTCGATATACCTCTTCGATTGCCAATTGATAGTGCATGTTACCAGAGGTTTTTGAGGTAGTTTTCAAGGCGGTTAGGATAGGAATACCTGCGCTAAAACTGGTCGCCAAAGTACGGCTAAACTTCGCAATGGCAGCTTTGGATAAAACTGGTCCTAAAATAGGTACTCTTAAACTCGACCGTGCAGTCAAAAGACGAAATGAGTCGGAGCGTTGTGACATGATTTTGCCAGAAATGAGTAAGCTCACAAAGCTCAGCCCAATGAAGGGACCCCAATTTTGGGTCCAAGCAGAAAGGTTGAGTACCATCTGGGTGAAGGCGGGTAATTCGGCACCAAAACCTGTAAACATTTTTTCAAACTCAGGAATAACCTTTGTCAGCATTAAATAAGAAACCCCAAGTGCTACTAATACCACCATCGCCGGGTAAATGAGCGCTTTAATAACCTTTGCACGCAACTGCTCGCTTTTTTCTCGGTAGGTTGCCAGACGCTCAAAGACTTGGGATAAGTTACCGGACTGCTCACCTGTTGCTATTAAGTCGGTGTAAAGTGGATCAAAGTGCGTGCTAGCGGTACGCATGGCTTTCGACATCGGTGTCCCTGCTTCTACCGCTCGCGTCACACTCATTAGGATCGATTTCATTTCAGCTTTTTTATGGTTCTCTGAAACTAACTTGAGTGCCTGAACAATAGGGACGCCAGTCATCAACATGGTGGCGATTTGACGAGTAAACACCGTAATGTCTTTGCCTTTTACTCGATGACTTATCTTGGTGATAAAAGAAATACTGCCTTTTTTGAGTTTTTTTATCTTGATGTGCTGAGCATCAAGGCGCTCTCTTACCTCGACTTCTGTCATTGCGAGCACATTACCAGAGGTTTTTTTACCCGAGCTATTAATGCCTTTCCAACGGTAGTTCTTAAGTTGTGGAGCGATGGTTTTCATAGTGTAAGTAACTGCCTAATAAAATCTGAGAAGTTAAAAATAGAGAACGCGTTGCAGCTCACTAAAGCTGGTGACGCCTTGTTTGAGCTTTTCAATGCCGGACATTTGTAGAGTCTGCATACCATTGGCAATCGCTAGCTTTTCTAATTCATGTACTGAAGCGCCTTTGATGAGCGCATTTGACAGGGATTCATCAAACTTCATCACTTCGTAAATGCCAGTGCGACCAGAGTATCCTTGGGTGCATTCGTTACAACCATCAGGATTCGCTTGGAAGATATCTTCAGTGCTGGTAATTCCAATATGTTGAAGTTGGCTGTTAGGTTCTTGAGGTTGTCTGCAATGTGGACAAAGCTTTCGTGCTAAACGCTGAGCGATGATCAAGCTAAGAGAGGATGCGAGGTTAAAGCTTTCTACCCCCATATTTGATAAGCGAATGACCGTCTCGGCGGCGGAGTTGGTATGCAGGGTAGAAAGGACTAAGTGTCCGGTTTGTGACGCTTTGATCGCGATTTCTGCCGTGTCGAGATCTCGGATCTCACCCACCATGACTACATCGGGATCTTGACGTAAGAAAGAGCGAAGCGCTTCTGCAAAGCCAAAGCCGATCTTAGGTTGAACTTGAACTTGGTTAATGCCGGGTAAGTTGATCTCAACGGGGTCTTCAGCGGTGGAAATGTTGATCTCGGTTTTATTGAGGATGCTCAAACCAGTGTAAAGAGAAACCGTTTTGCCGCTGCCCGTTGGTCCCGTCATTAGGATCATGCCTTGTGGGCGGCGCAGTGCTTCTAAATACAATTGCTTTTGATGATCGCTGTATCCGAGTTTATTGATATCTAATGCTGCAGAACTGCTGTCGAGCAAACGCAGTACGATTTTCTCCCCAAACAGAGTTGGCAGCGTGGAGACTCGCATGTCAATCGCGGTGTCTTGGTTTAATTTGAGCTTGATGCGACCATCCTGTGGTAAACGGCGCTCAGCGATATCAAGCTTAGATAGGATCTTTATTCGGGCTGAGAGGCGACGGCTTAAATGGCTCGGAGGCTGTTGAATTTCGATCAAGATGCCATCGCAACGCAAACGCACTCGATACATGTTTTCATAGGGCTCGAAGTGAATATCAGAAGCCCCTTTACGAACGGCATCGAGCAGAATTTGGTTAATATAACGACTAACAGGCGATTCATCTTGGCTGAGATCTTCAATGTTCTCAATTTCGTCCTCACCAATATCAACGAGACCTGCCAGTTCATCTTGGTTGATTTCTTTAAGACCGGACTTTTCTTGACCGAGTGCACGACCATATAAACGACGAATGGCTGCGGTGAGTTCTTTAAAGTCCGCCAGAACAAGCTCGACTTGTAAACCGGTAGCAAAACGAAAGTCATCTTCCGCTTGCAAGTTAGTTGGGTCTGCAACCGCAAGTATTAATGTGGAAGATGTGCGATTGAGTGGCAAGGCATTATGTCGAGTGATCAGATCGCGTAAGCCAAGCTTTTGGCACAGCGACGAGTACTCATACTGACTGAGTGATGTGCAGGAAAGCCCAAAGATGGAGCTAAGGTGCTCAGTCAATTCATGTGATTGGAAAAAGCCAGAACTGAGTAAAGCCTCCGGCATCGAAATGCCAGAAGCTTTTGCTTGCTCAAGTAACGATTCTTCTTGGGAAAAGGTCAGTATTCCCGCTTGACGAAGAACTGTTGAGAGGTTGGTTAACATTAATTATTCAGGACAGTAATCAGTCTGAGCGTTCCCCCCAGAATCCTGACAAGAGCCAGTCCATTCAATACCACTTGCAGTGTAGTTTGATGCCATTGTGTATTGTTCATTAGCTGCGATAGGTCCTTTCACTGCAATTGCTTTTGCAATGACATTTACGCCAGAGGAACCAGCGACAGCTTCAATAGATATATCGTTTAAATCAGCAATCTTTGAAGGCACTCCATTGCTACCAGAAAGGCAGTTTGTTTTAAAGGTCGCTGCATCTGAAGCATTTTCGTGCGCGCACAATTCAACTGCTAACTTCATAGCTGCTGCTGCTTTTGGGAACTCCGCTAATGTCGCTTTTTTTGTATAGTTTTGATATGCAGGTACTGCAAATGCAGCCAAAATACCAATAATTGCAACCACAATCATCAATTCAATTAGAGTAAAACCCTGCTGCTTCTTCTGTTTATTCGTTTTCATCTTGTTTCCTTAAGATAAATTTAGTTAATGCTTATGCATGGGGCAGAAGAGTAAAAAGAGTAGGGGAAAGAGAAAACTGGGAAGGGAGAAGCTCTCGACTGAGATAAAAATCTTTACACTCAAGTTGCATATTGCATGCAAGGTTTTGCGAGTGGTGTTATTTTTTATGCGGATAAAAATAAAGAGCCGTGCGGCTCTTTATTGGTGTTTAATGGCAGTAACTCTATGAGTTAACGAGAATTACTTTTGCTTATTTAGTTTGGATTACTTGAAGCGCATCGAAAGATCCATCGCTTTTAGGTGCTTAGTTAAAGCGCCCACCGAGATGTAATCAACGCCTGTTTCTGCGTATTCAGCGATGGTTTCTAGAGTCACGTTGCCAGAGTTTTCTAACGCAGCGCGTCCTGCGTTGATAGCGACTGCTTCACGCATCATATCTGTGGTGAAGTTATCGAGCATGATGATATCTGCACCTGCTTCAATCGCTTCTTTTAGCTCGTCCAAGCTTTCCGTTTCCACTTCAACTGGTTTACCTGGGTTCAATGATTTTGCTGTGGTAATCGCTTGAGTGATCCCGCCACATGCAATGATGTGGTTTTCTTTAATAAGGTAGGCATCGAATACACCGATACGGTGGTTGAAACCACCGCCACAGGCTACTGCGTATTTTAGCGCACTACGTAAGCCCGGAATGGTTTTACGAGTATCTAATAGACGGCACTCAGTGTGAGCAATTTTCTCTGCGTACTCAGCGGTAATAGTCGCGCAACCTGAAAGGGTTTGAATAAAGTTCATTGCGTTGCGCTCGCCAGTGAGCAAATCACGAGCAGGACCAGTCAGTGTGCAAAGTGTTTGGTTTGGTTCAACCTTGTCGCCATCTTTTACATGCCATTCGATCGCGACTTTGCCACCCAGTTGTTTAAATACTTCATCTGCCCATGCTTGACCACAAAATACACCGTGTTCACGAGTAATGATGGTTGCTGTGTTAATAGCGTCTGCTGGGATAAGCGATGCGGTGACGTCTTTGTCTGCATCCAATGTGCCACCTAGGTCTTCTTTTAGGGTATCGGCTACGGCGCGAGTGATTTCTAATGGAAGCTGTTGCTTAAGGTATTCTAGGCGTTCTTGGCTGTTGTGTGTGTTCTTCATCGCAAATCTTGTCTTGAAAGGGAGATGGCAACGAATGATACTCTCCGGTGTCAATAATTTCAGCAGTTAATTTGCAAAGTAGAGAGGTTGATATGTGCCTAAAAATCGAGAATGGTTGGTTGACGCAAGCAAAGCATGTTCCATCGCCATTCTTTGATGCTCGTTCAGACAAAGATGACATCTCTCTGCTGGTGGTTCATAACATCAGTTTGCCGCCAGGGCAGTTTGGTGGCTCATATATAGAGGACTTTTTTACTGGCAATCTCGATCCTAAAGCACATCCATTTTTTGAAGTAATTCACAAAATGGGCGTTTCGGCACATTGCTTAATAAAGCGTAATGGCGAAATTGTTCAGTTTGTTTCGTTTTTAAATAGAGCTTGGCATGCAGGGCAATCTAGCTTTGCTGGTCGTGAACGTTGCAATGACTATTCGATTGGTATTGAGTTAGAAGGCACTGAGTTTGTGGCTTATACAGAAGAGCAATATCAATCACTTACAGCTTTGGCTCATGCGGTCATGCATTCTTACCCCAAAATCACCTTACCCCGAATCACGGGGCATCAGTATATCGCTCCCTTGAGAAAAGCCGATCCTGGTCTAAGCTTTGACTGGGTCAAGTTCAGGCAACAAATACAACGCTAACTTGTAGCGAAAGTGTAAATTCAAAAAACAGAAATAAATAAGGCATACACTCAAGTATGCCTTTTTTTGATACGAGAAATATGAATGCTTGTTAAAAGTTAACTACATTTTGAACGCTCAAAACAGCGGTTGGTGAAAAAATGTACGGATAATTTTGTCATTTTTTGTTTTTGTTGATCAAAATTACTAGCACGCAGAGCTCCCATCTGTTTTGTTTATGTAATTGGTAAGACCAATTTTATTGCTGTTTTAATAGTCGATTGTTATCAGAGTGTTGGTTGTAAGTCCATTCTATGATTTAGGTCAATTTTTGGCTGGACAGTGGCGTTTTAATTATGTTAATTTCTGCACCATCTTAAAATTGGTATTACCAATTACCTGCAAGAGTAGAAGAACAATAAATTATGGCTTATCAAAGGATTCGTCAGCCAAAGCTCTCTGATGTTATTGAACAAGAGCTAGAAAGGTTGATTGTGGAAGGAACATTGTCTCCGGGGCAGCAGTTGCCACCAGAGCGCGAACTCGCTAAGCAGTTCGATGTGTCTCGTCCATCTGTCCGTGAAGCCATTCAACGCTTAGAAGCAAAGCGTTTGCTTACTCGTCGTCAAGGCGGTGGCACATTCGTTAGTGAAAACATCTGGAAAAGCTTTTCAGATCCGTTGTTGAACTTGTTGTCGACTCACTCAGAAACGCAGTTAGACCTACTTGAATCGCGCCATGCGATGGAGGGGATTTCAGCGTACTTTGCAGCTTTGCGTGGTACCGATGAAGATTTTGCACGCATTCAAGCTTGTTTGAATCAAATTAGCGAAGAGCAAAAAAGCGATAACGTTGAGGCAGAAGCCGCTGCAGTGATGCAGTTTCTGATTGCTTTGACTGAAGCGGCACACAATGTCGTCCTGCTTCATATTGTTCGCAGCCTTGCGCCTTTGCTTGAGCAAAATGTTCTACAGAATCTAAAGCTCTTACATCGCCGCGATGAAGTGGTCGATAAAGTAAGTAAACACAGAGCTAATATCGTGGATGCGATTGTTTCTGGTCAGCCTGAAAAGGCACGTGAAATGTCTCACTCACATTTAGCTTATATTGAAGAAACATTGTTGGATTTGACTCGAGAAGAGTCTCGACGAGAGCGTTCTCTGCGTCGAATTCAGCAAGGTAACGATTCTTAATACAAGAACCGCTTACTTAAATAAGTAGATCCAACCAACAGAAGGATAGATCGCCATGTCTGACATGAAGCATGACGTAGATGCACTGGAAACTCAAGATTGGCTACAAGCCCTTGAATCAGTTGTTCGTGAAGAAGGTGTAGAACGTGCACAGTTTCTATTAGAAACCGTTCTAGAAAAAGCACGTCTAGACGGCGTTGATATGCCAACTGGCATCAACACAAACTACATCAACACTATTCCAGCAGCACAAGAACCAGCTTACCCTGGTGACGTAACTCTTGAGCGTCGTATTCGTTCGATTATTCGCTGGAACGCAATCATGATCGTATTGCGTGCTTCTAAGAAAGACCTAGACCTAGGTGGTCACATGGCTTCTTACCAGTCAGCAGCGGCGTTCTACGAAGTTTGTTTCAACCACTTCTTCCGTGCTCCAAACGAGACGGACGGTGGCGATCTAGTTTACTACCAAGGTCACATCTCTCCGGGCATCTACGCTCGTGCATTCGTTGAAGGTCGTCTAACTGAAGAGCAGCTAGACAACTTCCGTCAAGAAGTAGACGGTAAAGGTATCCCATCATACCCGCACCCTAAATTGATGCCTGAGTTCTGGCAGTTCCCAACAGTATCTATGGGTCTTGGTCCAATTTCTGCGATCTACCAAGCGCGTTTCCTTAAGTACCTAGACGGTCGTGGTCTGAAAGACACTTCTGCACAGCGTGTATACGCGTTCCTAGGTGACGGTGAAATGGATGAGCCAGAATCTCGTGGTTCACTTTCTTTCGCTGCGCGTGAGAAACTAGACAACCTAACATTCCTAATCAACTGTAACCTACAGCGTCTAGACGGTCCTGTAATGGGTAACGGTAGCATCATCCAAGAGCTAGAAGGTCTATTCAAAGGCGCTGGCTGGAACGTTGTTAAAGTTATCTGGGGTAGCAACTGGGATGCTCTACTTGCTAAAGATACAACAGGCAAGCTTCTACAGTTGATGAACGAAACTGTAGATGGTGACTACCAAACATTTAAATCTAAAGACGGTGCTTACGTACGTGAACACTTCTTTGGTAAGTACCCAGAGACTGCAGCACTAGTTGCAGACATGACTGATGACGAAATTTTCGCACTTAAGCGCGGTGGTCACGAGTCTTCTAAACTGTACGCAGCTTACAAAAACGCAGCAGAAACTAAAGGTCGTCCAACAGTAATCCTAGCGAAGACTGTTAAAGGTTACGGCATGGGTGAAGCGGCTGAAGGTAAGAACATCGCGCACCAAGTTAAGAAGATGGATATGACTCACGTACTACACCTACGTGATCGTCTAGGTCTTCAAGACATCCTAACTGACGAAGCAGTGAAAGAACTTCCATACCTGAAACTTGAAGAAGGTACAGCGGAGTACGAATACCTACACGCTCGTCGTAAAGAACTAAAAGGTTACACGCCACAGCGTCTACCTAAGTTCACTCAAGAATTCAAAACACCTGAGCTAGAAGAGTTCGCTCCGCTACTAAGTGAGCAGAAGCGTGATATCTCTACAACAATGGCTTACGTTCGTACTCTTAATATCCTGCTTAAGAACAAGAACATTGGTAAGAACATCGTTCCTATCATCTGTGACGAAGCTCGTACGTTCGGTATGGAAGGTTTATTCCGTCAGATCGGTATTTACAACCCGCACGGTCAGAACTACACACCTCAAGATCGCGACATCGTTTCTTACTACAAAGAAGCAACTTCAGGTCAGGTTCTACAAGAAGGTATCAACGAACTAGGTTCAATGGCTTCATGGGTTGCAGCCGCAACGTCATACAGCACGAACGATCTACCAATGATCCCGTTCTACATCTACTACTCAATGTTTGGTTTCCAACGTGTAGGTGATATGGCGTGGATGGCTGGTGACCAACAAGCTCGTGGTTTCCTACTAGGTGCTACTGCAGGTCGTACAACGCTAAACGGTGAAGGTCTACAGCACGAAGATGGTCACTCGCACATCATGGCGAATACAGTTCCTAACTGTATCTCTTACGACCCAACATTCGCTTACGAAGTTGCAGTAATCATGCAAGACGGTATCCGTCGCATGTACGGTGAGAACCAAGAGAACGTGTTCTACTACCTAACGGTAATGAACGAAAACTACGCAATGCCAGCAATGCCAGAAGGCGCTGAAGAAGGTATCCGTAAGGGTATCTACAAGCTTGAGTCTTACGCAGGTGACAAGTCTAAAGTTCAGCTAATGGGCTCTGGTACTATCATGAACGAAGTACGTAAAGCAGCGACTATCCTAAGCGAAGAGTACGGCATCGCATCTGACGTGTTCTCTGTTACATCGTTCAACGAGCTAACTCGTGACGGTCAAGACGCAGAGCGTTACAACATGCTTCACCCAGAAGCAGAAGCAAAAGTACCTTACATTGCACAAGTAATGGGTACTGAGCCAGCAATCGCAGCGACTGACTACATGAAGAACTACTCTGAGCAAGTTCGTGCGTTCATGCCTTCTGAGTCTTACAAAGTACTTGGTACTGATGGTTACGGTCGTTCTGACAGCCGTGAGAACCTACGTCGTCACTTCGAAGTTAACGCGGGCTACGTAGTTGTTGCAGCTCTTACTGAACTAGCGAAACGTGGTGATGTTGAGAAGTCAGTCGTCGTTGAAGCGATTGCTAAGTTCAACATCGACACTGAAAAAACAAACCCACTTTACGCTTAATACAGCGCTTAACTAGAAGGTAAATAAGCAATGGCAATCGAAATTAATGTACCTGACATCGGTGCGGATGAGGTTGAAGTTACTGAGATTCTTGTAAGCGTTGGCGACAAGGTTGAAGAAGAGCAGTCTCTTATCACTGTAGAAGGCGACAAAGCTTCTATGGAAGTTCCAGCGTCTCAAGCAGGTATCGTTAAAGAAATCAAAGTAGCGGAAGGTGATTCTGTTACGACTGGTTCTCTAATCATGATTTTCGAAGCTGAAGGTGCCGCTGCAGAAGCGGCTCCTGCGGCAGCTCCAGCAGTTGAAGCTGCACCAGTTGCAGCTCCTGCAGCGGCAGAACTGAAAGAAGTTCACGTTCCAGATATCGGTGGCGACGAAGTAGAAGTTACTGAAATCATGGTTGCAGTTGGCGACAGCATCGAAGAAGAGCAATCTCTTCTAACGGTTGAAGGCGACAAAGCATCAATGGAAGTACCAGCACCATTCGCCGGTACTCTAAAAGAGATCAAAGTTGCTGCTGGTGATAAAGTAACAACTGGTTCTCTAATCATGGTATTCGAAACTGCCGGTTCAGGCGCAGCAGCGGCTCCAGCAGCCGAGGCGTCGGACCGAGTAGAAGCTCCAGCAGCTCCAGCGGCAGCAGCTGACAAAGAAGTGAATGTTCCAGATATCGGCGGTGACGAAGTTGAAGTTACTGAGATCATGGTTAAAGTTGGCGACACAGTAGAAGAAGAGCAATCTCTAATCACTGTTGAAGGTGACAAAGCTTCAATGGAAGTTCCAGCTCCATTCGCTGGTACGGTAAAAGAAATCAAGATTGCAGCTGGCGATAAAGTAACGACTGGCTCTCTAATCATGGTATTCGAAGTAGCTGGCGCAGCTCCAGCTCCTGTTGCAGCACCTGCACAAGCAGCAGCTCCAGCACCTGCAGCGGCTCCTGCTCCAGCAGCAAAAGTTGAAGCTGCACCTGCAGCGAACGATTTCCAAGAGAACAACGACTACGCACACGCGTCTCCAGTTGTCCGTCGTCTTGCTCGTGAATTTGGCGTTAACCTATCTAAGGTTAAAGGTACTGGTCGTAAGAGCCGTATCCTAAAAGAAGACGTTCAAGCTTACGTTAAAGATGCGCTTAAGCGTCTTGAGTCTGGCGCTGGTGCGGCAGCATCTGGTAAGGGCGACGGCGCAGCGCTTGGTCTACTACCTTGGCCAAAAGTTGACTTCAGCAAGTTCGGTGAGACGGAAGTTCAGAAGCTTTCTAAGATCAAGAAGATTTCTGGTGCAAACCTACACCGTAACTGGGTAATGATCCCTCACGTTACACAGTGGGACAACGCTGACATCACTGAGCTAGAAGCGTTCCGTAAAGAGCAGAATGCAATCGAAGCGAAGAAAGACACTGGCATGAAGATCACTCCTCTTGTGTTCATCATGAAAGCAGTAGCGAAAGCACTAGAAGCGTTCCCTGCGTTTAACTCTTCACTTTCTGAAGATGGCGAAAGCATCATTCTTAAGAAGTACGTGAACGTAGGTATCGCAGTAGATACGCCAAACGGTCTTGTTGTTCCTGTATTTAAAGACGTGAACAAGAAAGGCATTTACGAGCTATCTGAAGAGCTAATGGCAGTTTCTAAGAAAGCACGTGCAGGTAAGCTAACGGCAGCTGACATGCAAGGCGGTTGTTTCACAATCTCTAGCCTTGGCGGTATCGGCGGTACAGCGTTTACGCCAATCGTAAACGCGCCAGAAGTAGGTATCCTAGGTGTATCTAAATCTGAAATGAAGCCAGTGTGGAACGGCAAAGAGTTCGAACCACGTCTACAGCTTCCACTGTCTCTATCATACGACCACCGTGTGATTGATGGTGCAGAAGGTGCACGCTTCATTACTTTCCTAAACGGTGCACTATCAGACATTCGTCGCCTAGTACTGTAATATAGAAAGTAATAGTTAAGGTGGCTTTCGAGTCACCTTACTTCTTTATATAAAAGACTATTTTTAGACGACAATTTCTCACATCGTTCAGAATCTGAAAGATGAATTGTTGTCTAGCTCACAGGCTAACTTAAAGCTGCTTTCACACTGTTAACATCTCTGTAAAATATTGATCGTTTGAAAGCCTAATAATTTAAGAACATCTACTCAGCCTGTTAGGGATAATGACTACAAGAGGTCACAATGAGCAAAGAAATTAAAGCCCAAGTTGTTGTACTTGGTTCTGGTCCTGCTGGTTACTCAGCTGCATTCCGTTGTGCGGACTTAGGTCTAGAAACAGTACTAGTTGAACGTTACAGCACTCTTGGTGGTGTATGTCTAAACGTTGGTTGTATTCCATCTAAAGCACTTCTTCACGTTTCAAAAGTTATCGAAGAAGCGAAAGCGATGGCTGAGCACGGTGTTGTGTTTGGCGAACCGCAAACAGACATCAGCAAAATCCGTATCTGGAAAGAGAAAGTTGTAAATCAACTGACTGGCGGTCTTAGCGGTATGGCGAAGATGCGTAATGTTACTGTAGTAAACGGCTACGGTAAGTTCACAAGCCCTAACTCTATCCTTGTAGAAGGCGAAGGCGAGTCAACAACGGTTAACTTCGACAACGCTATCATTGCTGCGGGTTCTCGCCCAATCAAACTGCCATTCATCCCGCATGAAGACCCACGTATTTGGGATTCAACGGATGCTCTAGAGCTGAAAGAAGTACCTGAAAAGCTGCTTATCATGGGCGGTGGTATCATCGGTCTAGAAATGGGTACGGTTTACCACTCACTAGGTTCTAAAGTAGACGTAGTTGAGATGTTTGACCAAGTTATCCCTGCTGCGGACAAAGACATCGTTAAAGTCTTCACTAAGCGTATTAAAGACAAGTTCAAGCTAATGCTTGAGACGAAAGTAACAGCAGTTGAAGCGAAAGAAGATGGTATCTACGTTTCAATGGAAGGCAAAAAAGCACCAGCAGAAGCTGAGCGCTACGATGCGGTTCTTGTTGCTATCGGTCGTGTTCCAAACGGTGCGCTTATCGACGCTGAAAAAGCGGGCATTGAGGTGGACGAGCGTGGCTTTATCAACGTTGATAAGCAAATGCGCACTAACGTTCCTCACATCCACGCGATCGGTGACGTAGTTGGTCAACCAATGCTTGCTCACAAAGGTGTGCATGAAGGTCACGTTGCTGCAGAAGTTATCTCTGGCAAGAAGCACTACTTCGACCCTAAAGTTATTCCTTCAATTGCTTACACTGAGCCAGAAGTGGCATGGGTTGGTAAGACTGAGAAAGAAGCGAAAGCTGAAGGCATCAACTACGAAGTGGCAACATTCCCATGGGCTGCATCAGGTCGTGCAATCGCATCTGACTGTGCAGACGGTATGACTAAGCTAATCTTCGATAAAGAGACTCACCGTGTTATTGGTGGTGCAATCGTTGGTACTAACGGTGGCGAACTGCTTGGTGAAATCGGTCTAGCTATTGAGATGGGTTGTGATGCTGAAGATATCGCATTAACTATCCATGCTCACCCAACTCTACACGAGTCAGTGGGTCTAGCTGCTGAAGTATTTGAAGGTTCAATCACTGACCTTCCAAACAAAAAAGCAGTTAAAAAGAAAAAATAATTTCTTTTGAAGACCGAGAGTCTTAAAACTTGAATGATAAAAACCGCTGATTCGTCAGCGGTTTTTTTATGCGCGGAACTTGAAGAGGGAATGAGGTCTCCTTTTAGGCGATTGTGCTTGATAGTTGGAAATCTCTTGGTTTAACACCAAGGAATCGAGAGGTATGTATTTGGATAATCATGAAAGGAGTTTCGATTAAGAAGGGGTTGGCTGAACTTGTTCCTAGAAAGGCAAAATAAAATCCAGCTTCGCAGCTGTCTAAAACGAAAAAGGCCAACACTCCAGTGTCAGCCTTTCATTTAGTTAAACTCGCGTTTTAGCTTAGTGATCGCGGTTGTAGATGCACAACATATCTAGGTAAGCACTAACGAGTGTTGATAGCTCGGCTTCGCTCTTAGAGCGATTTGCTTGTACGAAGATAGAGTAACAAATACCATGGAACAGATTCGCCAAGTGTTCCGGTTCATGTTGGTCACAAACTTCCCCACGTTCGATAGCTTTGATGAACATGTTTTGCACCAGCAGTTGGTTGGTGCGGTTTGTCGTTACGAATAGTGGCCACACTTCATCACGTGTTGATGCACTCCACTCGAACCAAACTTTCAACCAATGGCAATCTTGGCTTACTAGTTCAATCATTGCGTTAGTGATGTTAGCGATGTTCTCGCGTGCATGAATGTCTAAGTCGATGTTATCTGATAAGAAGTTCGAGAATTGACGAACCACGTGATTCAGAACTTCATCCACCAAGTCTTCGCGAGTTGGGAAGTAGTTAAATACTGTCGCAACAGAAACTTGAGCAATTTCTGCAATATCAGCGTGACCACCACGACCAATGCCGCGACGAGCAAACACTTCAAGAGCGATTTCCATTAATTGCTGTTTACGTTTTAGAGGGGAAAGCCTAGTACGAGGTCTCTTTGCAATTGAGTCCATAATCCATTTTCCTTGCCATTTGAGTTGATATTTTGGGGATAGTCCCCTAATTGATTATTTTAATAGTTGCTTAAAGCATTGATGAGTGTAATGGTGCATATGTGCAAGGTCAACATCTGATGCGTAATTTATAGACAGTAATGTCATTATTGATGTTTCATTCAATGATATAAGTTCTAAAATTAAGACTTTCATCCAAGAATTCAACGAAATGGGATGCGACTTTCCACCTATTGAGTGGGGTGTTACACTACACGCCGCAAGATAAGGTGATCGTTTGCGTACGACCTACCTCAACCCACAAAGAAAATTGAGCACAGTATGAAACATACAGTAGAAGTCATGATTTCTGAGCAAGAAGTTCAGGAACGTATTCGTGAATTAGGCAAGCAAATTACAGAGCGTTACCAAGGTAGCGAAGATCTGGTTCTGGTTGGTTTGCTACGCGGTTCATTTGTATTTATGGCCGATTTGGCTCGTGCAATCGAACTGACTCACCAAGTCGACTTTATGACCGCTTCTAGCTACGGTAACACGATGGAAAGCTCTCGTGACGTACGTATCCTGAAAGACCTTGATGACGACATCAAAGGCAAAGACGTACTGATCGTGGAAGACATCATTGATACAGGTAACACACTGAACAAGATCCGTGAAATCCTGTCTCTACGTGAGCCGAAGTCTATTGCGATTTGTACGCTGCTAGACAAGCCATCACGTCGTGAAGTTGAAGTGCCAGTTGATTATGTTGGTTTTGCTATTCCTGATGAATTCGTAGTTGGTGTGGGTATCGACTACGCTCAAAAATACCGTCATCTACCGTTCATTGGTAAAGTGGTGCCTCAAGAGTAGTCATTAGTCTTGATAGAAGAATACAAAAAACGCCCGTTAAGCAATTAACGGGCGTTTTCTTTTATTTGGTTCGGCTTATGTTTTTAACTCAGCGACAAAGCAATTTGTTGTCTGAGTTAAGAATGGTTGAGAGCGCTTTTTGGTAAGAGGCTTCCACGGTCTCTTTTGAGTTTGAACGAATGCCCAAGTATTCAAGGCGACCATCTTCAATCCCGTAAACTACGCCATGAATCTCAACGTCCTGACCACGCTCCCACGCATTTTGCATGATGGTGGAGTTGCCTAAGTTATAGACTTGCTCAGCTACGTTGATTTCACCCAGTTTGTCAGCGCGGTCTTCAAGAGGCATCTGGTCTAAGTAGGGGCGATGTTTAAAGTAAAGGTCACGGATATGAAGTAACCAGTTATTGATAAGACCTAGCTGAGGATTATCAATAGCGGCGTTAACGCCACCACAGCCATAGTGACCACATACGATGATGTGTTTTACTTTCAATACGTCCACGGCGTATTGCACCACAGAGAGGCAGTTTAGGTCTGTGTGGATGACCTGGTTCGCAACGTTTCGGTGAACAAATAACTCGCCAGAGAAAAGACCGGTCAATCGCTCTGCAGGAACGCGACTGTCTGAGCATCCAATCCAAAGAAAGTCTGGTTTCTGACCTTCTGCAAGCTTTGCAAAGTATTCTGGACGATCAGATTTAATTTCTTCTGACCACTTAGAGTTATTTTCGAATAATTGTTTAATTTCCGGCATCTGACATCTACTTCCCTAAAATTAAAAAAACCAACCACTCACCAGTGCTTATAAAGCGATCAGCACTGTAACTATACACAATGTTACAATTTCGATCCCGTTAAATATTCATTCAAGATGACTCATCTGACTAGTTCTCGCTGTGAAAATCATAAAATATGCAGACATCATTCAGTATGCGAATAAGCCTAGCGAATTCGTGGTTTTATTGTGTTTTTTTCTTTGACGAAATATTTGTTAGATTGATGGCATTTTGTCTTTTTAATGCAGGGAGCAAATTCAATGTTCGGTAGTCGCTTTAAGGATATCAACTTGAAAGGGGATCTGTTTGGTGGCGTCACCACGGCCATTATTTCACTTCCTCTTGCGTTAGCCTTTGGTGTCGCATCTGGCGCTGGCGCAGAAGCAGGTTTATGGGGGGCGATCATGGTGGGGCTTTTCGCGTCACTGTTTGGTGGTTCCAATACTCTGATTTCTGAGCCTACCGGTCCTATGACAGTGATCATGACCGCCGTGTTGACTAGCATGATGGCGAAGTACCCAGAGACGGGAATGGCAATGACATTCACCGTTGTGATGATGGCCGGGGCGTTTCAAATTGTGCTTGGTACATTGAAACTCGGTAAATACGTGACACTTATGCCTTATAGTGTCATCTCGGGATTCATGTCAGGGATTGGCGTGATTCTGATTATCTTGCAGTTGTCGCCTTTACTCGGTCATGCTGCACCTTCTGGTGGGGTTATAGGCACATTATCGGCATTGCCTGATACCATTTCTAACCTGAAGTTTAGCGAGTTGTTTTTGGGTTTGCTGACGTTAGGCATCTTATTCTTCTTTCCGAAGCAGTATCGTAAGTACGTACCCGCCCAACTTGTCGCGCTAGTAGCGGTTACGTTGTTATCGGTGATTTTGTTTGATGCAGAAGACATTCGTCGAATTGGTGAAATCCCCGCAGGCTTACCTTCTTTGGTCGTGCCACATATCGATCCTGCGATGTTCACCGAGATGGTCATTGATGCATTAGTTCTGGGTACGTTGGGTTGTATTGATACGCTATTAACCGCGGTAATCGGTGATTCATTAACACGTAAAGAGCATGACTCAGACAAGGAGCTACGTGGTCAAGGCTTGGCAAACATGATTTCTGGTTTGTTTGGCGCTTTACCAGGTGCTGGTGCCACAATGGGGACAGTAACCAATATCCAAGTAGGGGCTCGTTCCCCTTTGTCTGGTGTTATTCGTGCGCTGATTCTCGCGCTGGTGGTGTTGGTTGCAAGTGGCTTGACCGAACCTATCCCGATGGCTGTGCTGGCGGGTATTGCAGTGTATGTTGGCTTCAATATTCTTGATTGGAGTTTTATCCAACGTGCTCATAAGGTGAGCTTCCCAGGTATGGCGGTTATGTATGGCGTCATGCTGCTGACGGTCTTTGTTGATTTGATTGTTGCTGTGGGGTTAGGGGTATTTATTTCTAATATCATCATCATTGAGCGTTTGAGTCGTGAGCAAGCACGCCAAGTTAAGGCCATCAGTGATGCCGATGAAGATGATGTTCCGCTTACGGACAGTGAACGAGGACTGCTTGATCGAGCCAATGGTAAAGTCTTGTTCTTCTACTTGTCTGGACCAATGATCTTCAGTGTTTCGAAAGCCATTTCTCGTCAACACTCCAGTATTTCGGATTACGAAGTGATGATCCTCGATCTGACTGATGTGCCGATGATTGATGTTACGGTAGGCTTAGCGCTTGAGAATGCGATCAAAGATGCGTTGGATGCGGAGTGTGAAGTTTACTTGCTGTGTCCAAACCAACGAACACGTGAGCAATTAGAGAAGTTCCACGTGATTGATTTAGTCCCTGATGAGAACACTTACAAGTTCCGTTATGAGGCATTGAATGCTGCGATAAAGCATGTAGAAACAGATGAACATCAAATGCTAACAATGTAATCTTGTTTTGTTTTTTAGAAGCGCTGCCAAAGTTGTTTGGCGGCGCTTTTTAGTATACAGAATCGGGGATTTATAGTTATTTCTAATTTTATAGAAAGGTTTATTTGTATTCATCGTTATTCAACGATAAACTAATTCAACTTCAGTGCAATACCGCTTTGACCGCTGAGTCATATCAACTCTCTATCGGTATTGGCATTCACGATTCATCAACAGATGGCAATTATTACGCAATGTACGCATTAGAAATTGAACAGCTTCGCAAGACCTATGCGGGCGGATTTGAAGCGTTGAAGGGTATTAGCCTAACAGTAGAAAAAGGTGACTTCTACGCGCTTCTAGGACCAAATGGTGCAGGTAAATCCACTACGATTGGCATTATCTCTTCTTTGGTAAACAAAACCTCAGGTACGACCAAGGTCTTTGGTTACGACATTGATACGCATCTTGAATTAGCAAAGCAAAACCTAGGTTTGGTGCCACAAGAATTCAACTTCAACCAATTTGAGACGGTTGAACAGATTGTGATGCAGCAAGCAGGCTATTATGGCGTGTCAAAGATTCAGGCGAAAGAACGTGCCGAGAAGTATCTGACAAAGCTCGATTTGTGGGAAAAACGCAAAGAACGTGCGCGTAATCTATCTGGTGGTATGAAGCGCCGTCTTATGATTGCTCGCGCTTTAATGCATGAACCACAGTTGTTGATCCTTGATGAACCAACCGCTGGTGTCGATATTGAATTGCGTCGCTCGATGTGGGATTTCTTAAAAGAGATTAACCAAGAGCAGGGTATTACTATCATTCTAACGACTCACTATCTTGAAGAAGCAGAAATGTTGTGTCGCAATATCGGTATCATCAACAAAGGTGAGCTTATTGAGAATACGACGATGAAAGCGCTGCTTGGTAAGCTTCGTGTTGAAACCTTCATTCTTGATGTTGAGTTTGACGGTGAGATGCCAGAGCTTAAAGGGGTGAATAGTCAGGTGATGATAAATGGTTCGCTAGAAATTGAACTGGATAAGAGCCAAGGGTTGAACTCAGTATTTAGTCAGCTTTCCGAACATGGCGTAAAAGTGCTGTCTATGCGTAACAAAGCGAACCGCTTGGAAGAGTTGTTTGTCAGCATCGTTCGCGGAGGTAACCAATAATGTACAAGTTATATTGGACGGCTTTTTGCAGCCTGCTCACCAAAGAAATCAATCGCTTTACTCGTATTTGGGTACAAACGCTAGTTCCGCCAGCGATTACAATGACGCTGTACTTCATCATTTTTGGTAGTTTGATTGGCTCTCGCATTGGCGACATGAACGGTTTTAGTTACATGGAGTACATTGTGCCTGGTCTGATTATGATGTCGGTGATCACCAACTCGTATTCCAATGTGGCCTCATCGTTCTTTAGCTCGAAATTTCAGCGTAATATTGAAGAGCTTTTGGTTGCACCGGTACCAAACTACGTGATCATCCTCGGTTTTGTCATGGGAGGCGTTGTGCGTGGTTTATTGGTGGGAACCATTGTGACGTTTGTGTCTCTGTTTTTTGTGGATCTGCAAGTCGACCACTGGGGCATCATTATCGCGACGGTATTTATGACATCAGTTGTGTTCTCACTAGGTGGCTTAATCAACGCAGTTTATGCAAGAACGTTTGACGATATCTCTATAATCCCGACGTTTGTATTGACACCTCTGACCTACTTAGGTGGCGTGTTCTACTCTATCAGCCTGTTGCCTGAGTTCTGGCAAGGTGTGTCGAAGCTGAACCCTATCGTCTACATGGTGAACGCATTCCGTTACGGTTTCCTCGGGGTTTCTGATGTTGGCATTGTGACGTCATTTAGCGTGCTGACGGTATTCGTTGTTGCGCTTTATGCCGTGGCACATTACCTCGTGACCAAAGGAATTGGCTTGAGAAGCTAACATAAACAGATGTTGAAAGAGCAGCGATGAGAGCTGCTCTTTCTTTATGCATTTCTATACATTCCCATACAATTTTTCGACTTTTTACATGCTAGGTTTTACTCATTTCTGTAAATGCATTTGTTGTAAATGAGTCAAGCCATGAATACCGTTCCGTCCCCACCTTTCACCTTGAAATTGCTTCTCCCTAAATACTGGTCTGTCTGGTTTGCATTTGGCTTGCTCGCGTTTGTTGTTAATGCGCTGCCGTATCCGCTACTGCGAGCTCTAGGAAGAGGTATTGGCTCCCTTGCTATGCTGCCAATGAAGCGCCGCCGGAAAATTGCTAAGCGTAATCTCAAGCTCTGCTTCCCTGAATATAATGAACAACAGTGTGAGGAGTTGGTGAAGGCAAACTTTAAATACACCGGCATGGCACTGATTGAAACGGGCATGGCTTGGTTTTGGCCCGATTGGCGGGTAAAACGTTTGGTGACGGTGGTTGGTAAAGAGCGCATTCTTGAACAAGAAAGAAATGGACGTGGTGTGCTGGTGATATGCAGCCACCATCTTAACTTAGAGATGACGGCGCGTATTTTTAGCCAATTTGCGAAAGGGTACGGTGTGTATCGCCCGAACTCAAACCCTGCTTATGAGTTTATTCAGCATCGTGGTCGAACGCGCTGTGGGCATCAAATGATTGACCGAAAAGACGTAAAGTCGATGCTTAAAGTTCTGAAAAATGGTCAGCGGCTGTGGTACCTACCAGATCACGATTATGGGGTGAACAATTCGGTGTTTGCTCCTTTCTTTGCTGTTGAACAGGCGGCAAGTACGGCGGGATCGAGTGTATTAATTGATGCAACCAAGTGTGCGGTGATGTCCGGAGTGACGGTCATGAACGATAACCGATATACGCTTTACATTGGTGAGGATCTGAGTGGGCAGTTTGAACGACGAAATCCAGTTAAAGCCGCGAGTATTTTGAATCAAGAGATTGAAGGGATGATAAAACGAGATATTCCCGCGTGGATGTGGTTGCACAAGCGATTTAAGACTCGCCCTGAAGGACTTCAATGCGTCTACTCATAAATCTCATTACCAGATACAAAAAGGTCGGCTTAGTGCCGACCTTTTTATTTAAGACTTAGATTTACTCTGCGCTCGCTGAGCTTTCTTCGCTTGATTCATCTTCTTTGGTTTCTACTGCCATATCAACCGTTTGGTTGTCGATTAGGCGGGCTTTTCCTAGGAATGCTGACATCAAGATTACCGCTTGGGTTGTCTCTGCAGTGATTGCTTGAAGTGTACGAGCATCACGGATGAAGATTTCATCTGGTTGAAGACCTGCTGCACGAAGCTGATCGCTTGCGTCTTCAATCACTGATGCGTAATCATCACGACCGCCACGTATTGCGCTGCTGATCCAACGCATTGTACGAGCTAGCACTGGTGCACGTTGACGCTCATCAATCGTCAAAAGACCATTGCGTGAGCTCATTGCAAGACCGTCCATCTCACGTACTGTTGGTACGCCAATAATCTCGATGTCCATTGCCAAGTCTTCAACCATCTTGCGAATCACGGCAAGTTGTTGGAAGTCTTTTTCACCAAAGCACGCAACATCAGGTTGAACGATGTTGAAAAGCTTGTTTACGATGGTAGTAACGCCACGGAAATGACCTGGGCGAGAAGCACCTTCAAGAATGGTAGACAGACCAGGAACATCAACAAACGTTTGTTTATCCAAGCCTTCTGGGTAGATGATTTCAGGTGTTGGTGTGAACACGATTTCTACGCCTTCACCACCTAGCTTGCTCAAATCTTCTTCTAGAGTTCGAGGGTAGTTGTTTAAATCGTCTGCACGGTCAAACTGCATCGGGTTTACAAAGATGCTTACAACAACGACATCCGCGTATTCGCGAGCTTTACGAACAAGTGTTAAGTGACCTTCATGGAGGTTGCCCATAGTTGGAACAAACGCCACTTTACGACCTTCACGCTTAAAGGTTTTTACTTGTTCACGAATCGCTGAGATTTCCGCAAAAGTTTGCATGCATTTATCCTCTAGGCAATGGTATGAGCTTCGTCTGGGAATGCACCGCTTTCAACATCAGCCATGTATTGAGCCACGGCTTTGCGCATATCGCCTGTTTCAGCAAGGAAGTTTTTCGAGAATTTTGGCATGTAGTTCGCCGAAATTCCAAACATATCGTGCATTACAAGAATTTGACCATCTGTCACATTACCTGCACCAATACCAATTACTGGAACATCAAGAACTTGCGTAATACGAGCCGCTAATTCAGCAGGAACACACTCTAGTAAAACAATTTGAGCACCAGCTTCTTGCAGTGCCAGTGCGTCTTTTACCATACGATCGGCTTTTTCTTGATCGCGGCCTTGCACCTTGTAACCACCAAAGATATTGACTGATTGAGGGGTTAGACCAAGGTGAGCACATACTGGTACAGCACGTTCAGTTAGCATCTTAACGGTATCAACTAACCAGTCGCCGCCCTCGATTTTTACCATATTTGCACCAGCACGCATTAGCGTTGCTGCGTTCTCACACGCTTGCTCTGGCGTTGCGTAGCTCATGAATGGCATATCAGCCATCAATAGACAGTTTGGGCTGCCTGCGCGTACACAGCGGGTGTGATAAGCGATATCTTCAACAGTAACTGGTAACGTGTCTGATTTACCTTGCAGAACCATACCTAGAGAGTCACCTACCAATAAAACAGGCATGTCCTGGCTTTCAAAAAGTTGGGCAAAGCTCGCATCGTATGCAGTTGAAGTAGCAAATTTACGACCTTCTTGCTTCCACTTAATCAGGTCGTTAATGGTCATTTTTTTCATTGTTTTTTCCTCACTAGGAGTTGGCTATGACTGCCAAATGCTGAGGCCGTTACGATCTACTTGCTCAAGTAGTGACGATACCTCGGTCCCGTCTGGGAGTTGTAAACTTGGTGCAATTTCCGCAAGAGGGTAGAGTACGAACTCGCGCTCTCTCATTCCATAGTGTGGAACTGTCAGTCTTTCGGAATCAATCACCTCATTGCCGTAAAGAATTATATCGAGATCCAAGGTTCTTGGTCCCCAACGTTCATCTTTACGGACACGCCCTTGTTCTTGCTCAATCGCTTGGGTGCAATCGAGTAGCTCAAGAGGCGTCAAATTGGTTTTTATCGCCACAACCGCATTGATGTAATCCGGTTGGTTTTGTGGTCCCATCGGCGTACTGCTGTAGAGCGAAGAGGCTTGCACAAACTCAGAGTTTGGGATTGATTTTAGAGCCTCAATCGCTTGTTTCGCTTGGCTGACGGGATCAGCCAAGTTACTGCCTACCGCAATGTATGCTGTGATCATGATTTTGGCTTACTCTTTTTCTTGCGATAGGTTTTGCGGCGGCGTTGACCGGTTTTAGGTGCTTGGCTATCAAGGTCACCTGCCATTGCTTGGCGCATTTCTCGGCCTGCATTTTGGAAAGTTTCCCACCACTTGGCAAGCTTCTGAGTCTCGCCACCCTCAATTTCACCGCGCATTTCAAGAAAATCAAAGCCAGCTCTAAATTTGTTGAGCTCCATTAGGCGGAATGCACGCTTACCATTACGTCGAGGAAGACGTAATTGCAGTTGCCAAATTTCACGGATAGTAGCGGTATGACGGCGTGGAATAGCAATCGTACGAACTTGGTCATCAAGAATGATGTTGCTCGCTTCCATGATGGCATCGTAATGGCACAGATTACGCTGTTCCATTAACTTATCTGCCATCGCACATAGCGGGTACCACAGCATTGCAGCAAACATGAATGCTGGGTTAATGCGCTTGCCTTCTTCAATACGCATGTCGGTTGAATCAAGCACTAAATCGAGCATTTGCTCGGTGTGAGATTCGTATTCTTCCGTGAAGTGCTCAGCAATTGCTGGGAACAACTGTTGGAATAGGTTGTACTCACGCAGGAGGTGATAGGTCTCTAGACCATGACCTGATTGAAGCAGCTTTAACGATTCTTCGAACAAGCGCGCAGATGGGATGTCGCGTAGTAGCGTTGACATCTCTTCAATTGGTGCGGCGGTGTCTTCTTCGATGTCGAAGTCGAGTTTCACGGCAAAGCGAATCGCACGCAGCATACGCACAGGGTCTTCGCGATAGCGGGTTTCTGGATCACCGATCAGGCGAACAAGGCGGTCTTCTAGGTCTTCAATACCACGCGCGTAGTCGTGAATTGAGTAGTCTGCGATGTTGTAGTACATCGAGTTAATCGTGAAGTCACGGCGCTCTGCATCTTCATCAATCGTGCCGTAAACATTGTCACGAAGCAGCATGCCTTCTTTAGACTGCTGTGAAACGTTCTTGTTTTTTTGCTCTTGGTGGTGACCGCGGAAAGTCGCAACTTCGATGATGTCACGTCCAAACATAATGTGGGCGAGACGGAAGCGACGACCAATCAAACGGCAGTTTCTAAACAGTTGCTTGATTTGTTCTGGAGTCGCGTTGGTTGCGATATCAAAGTCTTTTGGTTTCTGTCCAAGCAGTAAGTCTCGAACCCCGCCACCCACAAGAAAAGCATCGAAACCGGCACCGTTTAGTCGGTATAGCACCTTCAGTGCATTGTCACTGATCTGCTTACGCGAAATGTTGTGCTCTTCACGAGTAATTACATTGAGAGCGAGTTCTGGGATCATGGCAGATTCGCTTGTTGTATAGTCGTTTGTATTCATGTGCATCTGGCAATAACTGGGTTTAATCCAATCTTGCTTTGGTTAGTTTTTTACGCCTCTAGGGCCAATTTTGCGGCTAATAATAGCCTACGCAGTGCCGTTTGAGAATCTCGGTGTGATCTCGATCTCTGCTGGAAGCTGCTCTAAACACCAATTTTTACATCCCCAACGCAGTATTTCATCTACATTAGCGGCTTGAATGGCTTCTGGAATATGGAAGCCTAAAAACGTCATGGCGTGCAGCAGAGCAGGCTTCGGATTATCGACATCAATCGCTGTCGCATGATTTTGTTTCGACAGCTTGTTGCCATTAGTATCCATCGCTAATGGCAAATGTAAGTAGCTAACTTCTGGTTTTCCAAGGATTTGGTACAAGCTGATTTGACGACCTGTAGGTTCAATTAAATCGGCTCCACGGACGACTTCAGTCACCCCTTGGTCAATGTCATCTAATACTACCGCAAGATTATAGGCAAATAATCCATCTCGACGTTTAATAATGAAATCTTCATTTACTAACGCAGGAGGCATGGTCATCAAGCCATGCTTCTGATCGAGAAAATTAGCGATGGGCTTGGTCATTTTTAGGCGAATCGCGCCTTCTTTCAAGCCTTTGTCGCGACAAGTGCCGGGATAATAACCACCATGCTCTTTGATTTGCTTGCGCGTGCATTGGCAATAGTAAGCATCACCATTCTCTAACCAAGTATCAATTTGCGTCTGATAAAGGTCGTGACGGTCACTTTGATAGACCACTTCGCCATCCCAATGCAGTTGATATGCTTTTAGCGCATTTAATATAGCCTCAGCCGCTCCTGGCATCTCTCTTGGTGGATCAAGGTCTTCAATACGAACGAGCCAAGTACCCTGGTTAGCTTTCGCTTGGAAATAGCTGCCCAATGCAGCAACGAGGGAACCAAAATGTAATGGACCAGAAGGGGATGGGGCGAATCGACCTACATAGCGTGTCATGCGTATATCTCGAAATTATACGGGTATAAAAAGCGACAAACTCGACGTTGCGAAGTTAGCTAAAACAAAAAGGGAGCCTGAGCTCCCTTTCAATAATCATAATGCCAGATTGATTAACCTTGCATCTGTTTCTCTTTGATCTCTGCAAGTGTTTTACAGTCAATACAAAGGTCTGCAGTTGGACGCGCTTCTAGGCGACGAACGCCGATCTCTACGCCACAAGATTCACAGAAGCCAAAGTCGTCTTCAGTGATTTTATCTAGAGTCTTTTCGATCTTCTTGATCAGACGACGCTCACGGTCACGGTTACGCAGTTCTAAGCTGAACTCTTCCTCTTGAGAAGCACGGTCAACTGGATCTGGGAAGTTTGCTGCTTCGTCCTGCATGTGGTGTACAGTGCGATCGACTTCTTCCCTGAGCTGATTACGCCAAGCTGTTAAGATCTTTGTAAAGTGTTCAACCTGCTCTGGTGACATGTATTCTTCACCAGGCTTTTCCTGATATGGCTCCACACCGGCAATGGCTAGGATGCCTATCGTTTTCTTCTTTGATTCTGGCATACAGCATCTCCTACTTACACCTAGTCAACTGCTTTGCAGTCAATTTAAGGCGGGTATCTATAGCAAAAAGAGGCGGTGCAGGCAATTACTGAATTGCAAACTTATCATCATTGTGAAGATGACATCATTTTTTCTCTTAATTGATAAATTCAATCGCCGAGATTAGTTTGATTTCAGTGTTGCTTAACTCAGCTTTATAGCAGAGAACTTCCACTCCAGCGTCTTGTGCTTGTTTTAGTAACGTTGAATATTTCGCGTCTATATGGTGCGCCGCGGATACTTTTTCAATACCTGAATGTAAAACAGTGAATAAAAGTATGGCTCTACTTCCATTTTGTGCCATTTCTGTGAGCTCTCTCAGGTGCTTTTGCCCTCTGGTAGTCACGGCATCAGGGAAATAACCTTGTCCTGATGAGCTTTCTTCATCAAGTAGGGTGACGCTCTTCACTTCTATATAACACTTTGATTTGTCGCTTGCGCTGAGCAAGATATCAATTCGGCTATTTTCATTGCCATATTTCACCTCAGTTTGAAGTTGGTCATATCCCAACAATTCTGAAATGACATTATTTTCAATTGCTTCTACGGCTAATTGGTTTGCGCGAGCGGTATTAATGCAGATCCGATGCCCTTGTGCGGTTTCACTGAGTTCCCAGCTGTTCGGATATTTGCGCTTTGGGTTATCGGAAGTGGAGTACCAAACTTTGTTGCCCGGAGTGGCACAGCCTGTCATTGCGCCAGTGTTCGCACAGTGAATTGTTCGAATCTCACCGTTATCCAGTTCGATATCGGCAAGAAAGCGTTTGTAGCGTTTGAGCAGAGTCGCTGACTCTAGAGCGGGTTCGAATTGCATTTGCTTATTTAGCCAAGAGTGTTTTTATGTACAATGTTGCCAACATTACACCACAGGGTATTTCCTTTGTCACAATTGCCGATTGAAGCCGTGATGCCACAATTACTTACGGCGGTCAAAAATCAACATCAAGTGATCCTCAAAGCCGCACCAGGTGCTGGTAAATCCACGTACTTCCCACTGCAACTTCTACAAAAACAATCTGTGACAGGCAAAATCGTGATGCTGGAGCCTCGACGTCTGGCGGCGCGTAATATCGCTCGTTATCTCGCACAGCAGTTAGGTGAACAAGTCGGAGAACGTGTTGGGTACCGAGTTCGCGGTGAAACGAAGGTGAGTAAAAACACGCAACTTGAAATTGTGACTGAAGGGATCATGACCCGTATGATCCAAAGTGACCCTGAATTAAACGGCATCGATTTACTGATCTTTGATGAATTTCATGAGCGCAGCATTCACGCAGACACCGCGTTGGCTTTCAGTTTAGAGGTTCAAGAGGCATTACGAGATGATTTAAAGCTTGTTGTGATGTCGGCAACGCTCGATCAAGGTGCGTTGCAAACCTTGCTGCCAGAGGCCGCATACATAGAGTCTCAAGGTCGTAGTTTTGAGGTAGAGACTCGTTACTTGCCGCTAGGAGTCAACGATCACCTACCGACATCAATGGCAAAAACAATAGAAAGTTTAATTCAGAAAGAGTCTGGTTCTTTGCTTGCTTTTCTTCCGGGTGTTGGTGCCATCAAGCAAGTGCAAGAGCGTTTAGTACACCTACCAGATAACGTAGAAGTGTGTCCGTTATACGGTCAACTTAGCTTTGCCGAGCAGCAAAAAGCCATCGCTCCTGCTTCTGGAGATAAACGCAAAGTCGTGCTCGCGACTAACATTGCCGAAACGTCTTTGACCATTGAAGGTATTCGACTAGTTGTTGATTCTGGATTAGAGCGTGTGGCGCGTTTTGATTTGAAGAATGGGCTTACGCGATTAGAGCAAGTACGAGTGGCACAATCGTCTGCGATTCAACGTTCTGGTCGTGCAGGGCGTATTGAAGAGGGGATTTGCGTTCGCCTTTACTCTGAAAGCCAATTTAAGCAGCAACCACAAGTGCCACAGCCAGAAATACTGCACTCAGACTTAGCGAGCCTAGTGATGGAGTTAGCCTTTTGGGGAGCGGGAGATATTTCCGAGCTCAAATGGCTCAACACTCCTTCGGCGGCATCTCTTGCTCAAGCTAAGCAGTTGTTAATTGCGTTAGGGCTGCTTTCTGAGCAAGGTCAACTGACTCCTGAGGGCAAAATTGCTCATGAGCTTGGCGTAGAACCTCGCTCGGCAGCTATGCTAATTCAAGCACAGCAACATGACGTAAAAATGCTAAACACTGCACTGGCTGCGGTCGCTCTTATTGAAGAGCCAGAGCGTAATATCACGAATATCGCACACAGCTTACATCGTTGGGTGAGTGGTACACATCCGAAAAAATCGATATTGCATAAGCGATCTCAAACCGTCGCCCTTAAACTGGATACGATGTTCAGTCTATCAGAGGTTGATGAGCGAGCACTGCCTTTAGTATTAAGCCTTGCATTTCCTGATCGTGTCGCGCAGCAACGTTCGAATCAACATGGGCGTTTTACATTGTCCAACGGACATGGTGCTGAGTGCCGACCAGAAGAAACTTTAGGCGATTGTGATTACTTAATCGCGATTGATTTAATGCGATCGCATTCCAACTCTAGTCAAATTAATCTGGCTTGTGAACTAGATATCAATGAGTTAGAAGAAGTGTTTGAGCATCTCTTTACAACAGATGATGTGGTTGATTGGGATGAGAAAAAAGGTCGATTGATGGCTGAGCGTCAAGTTAAGCTTGGGCGTTTGATTATCAAGCGGGATGCCTTGCCAAGCCCAGGCAAAGAAAAAATGACACAAGCTTTACTCACCTATGTCCGCCGTCAGGGCTTACAAAGTCTAAACTGGACACCAGCAGCGGAGAATTTACTAGAACGTATTCGCTGCGCAGTGGAATGGTTACCAGAGCAGGCTTGGCCAAGTTTTGATGACGTTGATTTGCTGGCGAGCTTAGAAGAGTGGTTAGAGCCATACATGAGTACGGTTGCCTCAGTGAAAGACTTGGCAAAGGTAAATTTAGTGGAAGCACTAAATGCTCGATTGGGATGGCCGTTGAATCAGCATATTGATGAGTGGTTGCCTGAAGAGTACCGCCTGCCAACTGGTTCGAAAAAGCGAATTCGTTATCAGTGTGGTCATGAGCCTGTGCTTTCTGTCCGTATGCAAGAGGTGTTTGGTGAAAGTACTTCACCAACTGTGGCACAGGGACGAAAGCGCCTGGTGCTTGAATTACTCTCTCCAGCACAACGCCCTCTTCAGGTGACGACAGATCTCGCCGCATTCTGGGTGGGAAGCTACAAAGAAGTACAGAAAGAAATGAAAGGTCGTTACCCTAAGCATGTTTGGCCTGACGAGCCAGCGACGCATGTAGCGACAACCAAAACAAAAAGACAATTGAACAATGACTGATACTAAAAAGCCCGGTGCAAAGCGAGCGCCAGCCAAGAAGACCGCGTCAAGTAAAACGACGACTAAGAAAAGTGGCGCAAAACGCCCAAGAAAATCACCAGCGAAAAAAACAAACAATGGTAAACGTTCTTGGCTTAAAGTCATTTGGTCGTTCAGTTGGAAAGCCGGCGTTGCCTTGGCTGCGGTGTTATTGTTTGTCGGTATTTACCTAGATAGTGTGGTTAAAGATCGCTTTGATGGTCAGTTGTTTGATCTGCCTACGGTGGTTTACGCCCGCATTCTCAATTTAAGTCCGGGACAGAACATTACGATTAAAGAGATGCGTAATGAACTCGATGTGCTGAACTACCGTAAAGTCAGCCAGCCTCGTTACCCAGGTGAGTATTCATCCTCTTCAACGCGTATTGAACTGATTCGTCGTCCGTTTGAATTTGCTGACGGACCAGAGCCTGATCGTCATGTGATGTTGCATTTCTCAAGCAGCGGCTTACAACGTATTCAATCTTTAGAGTCGAAAGGTGATCTTGGCTACTTACGCATTGAACCTAAGATGTTGGGAATGCTGGAAAAAGACCAAAATGAGCAACGTTTGTTCTTACGCCGCGATCAATTCCCGGAGATCTTAGTTGATGCATTATTAGCGACGGAAGATCGCGACTTTTATCAACACGATGGTGTATCACCACTTGCCATTGCACGTGCTTTAGTGGCGAACATCAAAGCGGGTCGTACCGTACAAGGCGGCAGTACGCTAACTCAACAGTTGGCGAAAAACTTGTTCCTGACTCGTGATAAAACCTTGTGGCGTAAGGTACGTGAAGCGTATATCGCATTAATTCTCGATTATCGTTACAGCAAAGACCGTATTCTGGAAGCTTACCTCAACGAGGTATATTTAGGTCAGAGCGGCGGTGATGCGATTCATGGTTTCGCTTTGGCATCACGCTATTACTTCGGTCAGCCTATCCAAGAGCTACGTATCGATCAGCTTGCAATGCTAGTGGGAATGGTAAAAGGACCATCTTACTACAACCCTATTCGCTACCCAGAACGTACTAAGACGCGTCGTGACTTAGTACTGCGTCTACTGATGCAACAAGACATGCTGACTGCGCAGCAATACGAACAAGCGGTGAATCGTCCACTTGATACACAAAGTAAGCCACGTATTGCTAGTCGACAGCCCGCGTACTTCCAACAACTGAATATCGAACTGAAAGAGAAGGTGGGTGACAACTTCAAAGCAGAAACCGGATTACGCTTATTTACCTCTCTTGATCCTGTATCGCAAAGTAAACTCGAAAAAGCCATTGCGAAGAAAGTCCCTGAACTGGCAAAACGTGCGGGTAAGGAGCTTGAAGCGGCTGCTGTTGCCGTGGATCGTCATAGCGGTGAAATTCGCGCAATGGTTGGCGGTAAACGTGTCGGGTATGAAGGCTTTAACCGTGCACTGAATGCCAGTCGTCCAATTGGGTCATTGGTTAAACCTGCTATCTATCTGACGGCATTGGAGCAACCTGAAAAATACAACCTTGGGACAACGCTTCATGATACGCCTCTGAGTTTGAAGGGGAGCAAAGGCTCCGTTTGGTCGCCACGCAACTTTGACCGTAAGTTTCGTGGTGATGTTCCGTTGTATTTAGCCTTGGCAAAATCATTGAATGTACCAACCGTTCGTTTGGGGATGCAGCTTGGTATCCCAGAGGTGTCTAATACCTTAGAACGCCTTGGTGTTGATAAGAATGAAATTCGCCCTGTGCCATCCATGTTCTTGGGCTCATTTTCATTAACACCGTTTGAAGTAGCGCAAATGTATCAAACGCTGACTAACTCTGGTAAGCGTGCCAAGCTGTCGGCGCTGCGTTCGGTTGTCGATATGGACGGCAATGTGCTTTATCAATCTCTCCCTCGGTCAGCCCCAGCAGTAGATGAACAAGCGGCTTGGTTAACGACCTATGCTATGAAGCAAGGTGTCGCACAAGGGACAGGACGATTCCTACAAAGTCAGTTTGCTTGGGCAGCACTAGCAGGAAAAACGGGTACGAGTAACGACAGTCGTGACAGTTGGTTTGTGGGTATTGATGGGCGTGAAGTTACCACGATTTGGCTTGGGCGCGATGACAATAAGTCTACCAAGTTGACAGGTTCAAGCGGTGCATTGCGTGTTTACGCGGAATACTTGAAACAGCGTATTCCTGAAAGGTTGGAGCTACCTTGGCCAAAAGAGGTGACGACACTTGGCTTCCAAAAAGCAGCGAACGGCGCGTTAGAAATCAATTGTCGTAGTGAGTACAAATTGCCAGTGTGGGACAAAACAGGGCAAATCAAACAACAATGCGAGAAAAAGTCGAACTGGTTGAATAATTTATTTGATTGGTAAGACCATCAAAAACACCATCACTGACTTGTGCAGTTGTTCAATTCTTAGTACAAGTAGGTGTTAAATATTCAATAAAGGAAGAAGTGAATGTTCAAAAAGTCGATCTCAAGCTCATGGTTGCGTTTTATTGCACTGTGGGTCTGCTCCTTTTTGATTGCCACTCCTTCCTTTGCCAAACACATCAGTGATGATCATCCTCGCCCTAAAATTGCCGTCGTGCTTGCTGGTGGTGGTGCAAAAGGTGCCGCTCATATCGGGGTTTTGAAGGCGCTTGAAGAGATGCATATTCCGGTTGATATCATTACCGGCACTAGCATGGGCGCTTATGTCGGTGGTTTATATGCGACTGGCATGAGCGCGGATGAAATTGAAAGCTTTATCTACAGTGTGGATTGGAACAGCGGCTATCGAGACCGTGTTGACCGCAGCCAACGTCGCGTCCGCGACAAAGAATATGAAGACCGTTATCAAATCACGACAGATCTAGGCTTAAGGTTTGGTGAAGTTCGTTCACCGACTGGTGTCGTTCAAGGGCAGAATATGCTTCGTATTTTGCGTGAAACGACAGGTAACCTTGGTCGTTTTGACTCTTTCGATGACCTTGCTATCCCATACCGCTCAGTCGCCACTGACATTGTTGAATTGGAAGAAGTGGTGCTTGATAACGGCTATCTTGTTGATGCAATGATGGCAAGTATGTCTGTTCCAGGCGCACTCCCTCCTTATGAACTAAATGGTCATATGCTGGTGGATGGCGGTGTGGTCAATAACATGCCCGTAGATGTCGCTCGTGCTATGGGGGCCGACATCGTTATTGCGGTGGATATCAGTACTGACTACAAAAGCAAAGAAGACTTTACCGGTTTGTTTACCGTTGCTGATCAGCTTTCTAACTATCTTGTTCGTCGTAGTACCCAAGAGCAAGCCGAAACACTAAGCGGAGATGATGTTTATATTCGTCCTAATGTAGGGCAAATGGAGACGGTTGAGTTCAATAAAATGCCCGATGCGTTTCAGGCTGGTTATGAGATCACCAAGAGTCTTGAGTCCAAATTGAAAGGCTTGAGTGTGTCGAATGCCGAGTACCAAAAGTACATTGAGCACAAGCAAGATGCGCGTAAAAATCTGGAATATGGTGATCAGCGCGTGGTTGATCAGATTGTATTGGTGAACAATACGCACTATAGCGATGTGTTGCTGACTAACCGTCTAGAGCTTGATACTGGGCGACCATTAAAAACAGACGAAATCGAAAAAGCGGTCGAAAACCTTTATGCGCTGGATCGCTTTGAATTGATCACTTACCACTTCGAAGAGATCGATGACGTTAATTTATTGGTCTTTGAGGTAAACGAAAAGTCATGGGGACCGAACTACCTCAATTTTCGCTTCTTCCTAGAAGATGACTTTAACACTGACAGCCAGTACGGAATCGGCGTGTCAGCAAACTTCACCAATCTGAACTCTCACGGTGCGGAACTGACTCTAAATGTTGATATGGGCACTGATAAACTGATTGAAGCGGAGTTGTACTCTCCAGTGCTTTCGAGTCAGGAATTGTTTGTTTCTGGAAAACTCAATTACAACACTGAAAACCGGAACTTACCTCTCGATGACGAGTTTGAAAATCCGGATATCGGCTCAGTTTACGATTACCTACCATTTTCTTACACCGAGTTTATTACTGAGCTAGCAGCGGGTGTGCAACCAACCTTGTGGCAAGAGTTCCGAGTTGGTGGTCGTTATACCAAAGGGACGATAGAAGCCTCCACCATTCAGTCTGCGGGCAATTTAGATTACGAGCGACTGGGGTTATTTGCCAACTATCGCTTAGATACACTGGATGATTTTGCATTTCCGACTCGTGGCATGCTGATTGACTTGGACTACCTTGTTTCTCACGACAAAACTCCAGAAGGTCTCCGAGGTGAAAACGCAAAAAACAGTATTGAAGATACGGTTTATGAAATTACCGCTCGTTTTAAGGGGGCGGTGACTCACAGTCGTCATACTTTAGTCGGTCAAGCGGAATACAGCTTTGTTGAGAGTAAAAACTCTTTTGTACCTTTGGACCCTAGAGAGCTAGGTGGTTTCTTAAATTTGTCTGGTATCCCTCGTAACAGTCTGATTGGACAAAACTTATTCTATACCAGTTTGGTGTATCGTTATAAATGGATGGATAACGATTTTGGGCTGTTTGAAGCGCCAGTTTACCTTGGTGCATCCCTTGAACATGGTGGTGTTTGGTCGGATAACGATCTCAAGCTGAATGAGGCACCGCTGTACAATGCCGCATCAATTTTCTTTGGTGTTGATTCGCCAATAGGACCCGTTATGTTGGCATACGGTCGTACAGAGCAGAATTTAGATGCTGTGTACTTGATCGTTGGAACATCATTTAAATAACCGGGAATAGGACAGCAAAATCTCCGCATATTTAGCCGAAATTCACAGGACTTTAGTCGTAAGTTGCTATGTTGGTCAAAATGATGAGATTTTAATTTAACGTTAAATTTGCTATCCTTTCGCCCACAGTTTGGCCTCTACGGCGCTGTTTCTCAATCAGAATTGAATGAAAACAAGGGCAATGGAGAGCCAAGTTTCCAAGGATGTTCACTCCTTTACTTTGAAAAATAGTAATTAAAAAGGAGGAACCGCAATGAGAGGAAAAAAGTCGTGCTTGAAGCCTACCGTAAACACGTCGAAGAGCGTGCTGCCGAAGGAGTTGTTCCTAAACCGCTAGACGCTGAACAAGTTGCTGGACTTGTTGAACTTCTGAAAAATCCCCCGCAAGGTGAAGAAGCTTTTATTCTTGACCTACTAGAGAACCGTATCCCACCAGGTGTAGATGAAGCTGCTTATGTAAAAGCGGGTTTCCTGACGGCGGTAGCAAAAGGTGAAGTGGAATCACCACTTGTGAGCCGTGAAAAGGCAGCTGAGCTACTAGGTACAATGCAAGGCGGTTACAACATCGCTCCTCTAGTTGAATTCCTAGAAGATGACCTACTAGCGCCTATTGCTGTAAAAGCGCTGTCTCATACTCTACTGATGTTTGACGCTTTCTATGATGTTGAAGAGAAGGCTAAAGCAGGTAATGCATTCGCGAAACAAGTTCTACAATCGTGGGCTGATGCTGAATGGTTCACATCGAAGAAGAAAGTCGCGGATCAGATTACTGTTAAAGTATTTAAAGTAACCGGTGAAACCAACACCGATGACTTGTCTCCAGCTCCAGATGCTTGGTCTCGTCCAGATATTCCAGTACACGCAAAAGCGATGCTGAAAATGGAACGTGATGGCATTGTACCGGATCAACCAGGCAGCGTTGGTCCTATCAATCAAATTGAAGAACTGCAAAAAGACGGCATTCCACTAGCATACGTAGGTGATGTTGTTGGTACCGGTTCTTCGCGTAAATCAGCAACTAACTCAGTGCTTTGGTTTATGGGTGAAGATATCCCATTTGTACCAAATAAGCGCACGGGTGGTATCTGTCTAGGTGGTAAGATCGCCCCAATTTTCTACAACACGATGGAAGATTCTGGTGCACTACCAATTGAACTAGACGTGCAAAACATGAACATGGGTGATGTGATTGATATCTTCCCATACGAAGGTGTTGTGCGTAAAAACGGTGAAGAGATCTCTAGCTTTGAACTGAGCAAAGTGTTGCTTGATGAAGTTCGTGCTGGTGGTCGTATTCCACTGATTATTGGTCGTGGCTTAACAAGCCGTGCTCGTGCATCACTTGGTCTAGAAGAAACCGATCTTTTTGCTAAGCCTGTTGACCCTTCAGCTTCTGATAAAGGTTACACCTTGGCTCAGAAGATGGTGGGTAAAGCATGTGGCGTAGAAGGTGTGCGTGCAGGTCAATACTGTGAACCGAAGATGACAACGGTAGGTTCTCAGGATACTACCGGTCCAATGACACGTGACGAACTAAAAGACCTTGCGTGTCTAGGCTTCTCTGCTGATCTCGTGATGCAGTCATTTTGTCACACGTCTGCTTATCCAAAACCAGTCGATGTAAATACGCACCATACACTACCTGACTTCATTATGAACCGTGGCGGTGTATCGCTTCGTCCTGGTGATGGTGTAATTCACTCATGGTTAAACCGTATGCTTCTACCTGATACCGTTGGTACGGGTGGTGACTCACATACTCGTTTCCCTCTTGGTATTTCATTCCCAGCAGGTTCAGGTCTCGTAGCATTCGCAGCTGCGACAGGTGTTATGCCACTGGATATGCCTGAGTCAATCTTGGTACGCTTTAAAGGTGAAATGCAGCCAGGTATCACGCTGCGTGACTTGGTACATGCCATCCCTTACTACGCAATCCAACAAGGTCTACTGACGGTTGAGAAAGCAGGTAAGATCAACGAATTCTCTGGTCGTGTACTAGAAATTGAAGGCGTTGAGCACCTAACTGTAGAGCAGGCATTCGAGCTGTCTGATGCATCAGCAGAGCGTTCTGCGGCAGGTTGTACAGTTAAGCTATCTCAAGAGTCTATCGAGGAATACCTAAACTCGAACATCACTATGCTTAAGTGGATGATCTCGGAAGGTTACGGCGATCGTCGTACTATCGAGCGTCGTATCACAGCGATGGAAGAGTGGTTAGCAAACCCAGAGTTGATGGAAGCAGATGCGGATGCAGAATATGCGCACATCATTGAAATCGACCTAGCAGATATTCACGAGCCAATCCTATGTGCACCGAACGATCCAGATGACGCTCGTCTTCTATCTGAAGTTCAAGGTACACAGATTGATGAAGTGTTTATCGGTTCTTGTATGACTAACATTGGTCACTTCCGTGCAGCAGGTAAATTGCTAGAGCAATACGGTGGTCAATTAGATACTCGTCTATGGGTGGCACCGCCAACCAAGATGGACCGTGACCAACTGACAGAGGAAGGTTACTACGGTATCTATGGTCGTGCTGGTGTACGTATTGAAACGCCAGGGTGTTCTCTATGTATGGGTAACCAAGCACGCGTAGCAGATAAAGCGACGGTAATGTCGACTTCAACGCGTAACTTCCCGAACCGTCTTGGTACGGGTGCTAATGTTTACCTTGCGTCTGCGGAGCTAGCAGCGGTAGGTGCAATTCTAGGTAAGATTCCAACCAAAGAAGAGTACTTAGAATACGCGAAGCAAATTGATGCGACAGCAGCAGACACATACCGCTACTTGAACTTCCACAAGATGGATCAGTACACCAAGAAAGCGGCAGAAGTGATTTTCCAAGAGCCTGCATAATTCTTAGTGAGCTTTGCTAATACTTGATAAGCGCCCACCATTTGGTGGGCGTTTTTTTAGATAACGCATTGCGAGAGATCCCCAGCTCGCTCGTACCTCGCTCTTGAGGATGACGATTAAATAGCCAAGAGTAAAAACGATGTCATTCCCGAAAACGACAAAGGAGTGCTGTCGGGAATCTCTTTTAAACAAGCGATTGAGAGAGCTCCGCGTCTCGCGCTTCTCCCATCCCATATCTCCCTGTATACTCCGCACCAAATTGATACGAAAAGGCGATCTCGATGGAGTTTGAATTCATCCGCAATACATTGATGGGCGAATATTATGTCAAATGCAGTATGGGGCATGAGATTGTAGGTCGCTGGCTACAAGAAGAAATTGGCAAAGATCCGGCTAAGATTGCGCAAGTTGAAAGCTTGGTTGAACAGGCATTTTCTTCGCCATCTCAAGAGCATAGATTAACTGGATCTGAGATAAGTTTAATGATCGTCGGCGATGAAGTTCTGGTTCAAGAAAACGTACTGGGTCACGACTATGAAGTCGAGATGGAAAGTGAGTTCGATTTCTATGATGCTGAGAGTACTGCGAGTTGTGGTATTGAGGACTTTTGTGCCTTGATAGAGCAGTGGAAAGACTTTTTGAACATTTAATGCACAATTTTGGGTAGTCTAATTAGGGTTGCCTTATATTTGTGAAAAGGGCGCACCGATGTGGTGCGCCCTTTTTGTTTGCAAGATTATTATTTTTAATAAGTTCATATAAATCAAATAGATAAAAAGTTGGCACGCAGCTTGGATTAATACAAGTGTTTCAGGATGAAAGCTGCGGAGAAGATTCAATGAAAATCATTAATGCCATTATAAAGCCTTTTAAATTAGACGATGTGCGCGAAGCATTGGCTGATGTCGGTATTGAAGGGATGACAGTATCAGAGGTTAAAGGTTTTGGTCGCCAAAAAGGGCACACGG
This sequence comes from Vibrio harveyi NBRC 15634 = ATCC 14126 = KCTC 12724, assembly GCF_001591145.1. Taxonomy (GTDB): domain Bacteria; phylum Pseudomonadota; class Gammaproteobacteria; order Enterobacterales; family Vibrionaceae; genus Vibrio; species Vibrio harveyi. The sequence continues at coordinate 57,617 of NZ_BCUF01000001.1, forward strand.
AACTATATCGTGGTGCTGAATACCAAGTCGACTTTCTACCAAAAGTAAAACTAGAAATCGCGACCCATGCAGACAATGTGGAACGCGTGGTAGAAGCCATCACTAAAGCGGCTCAAACCGGAAAAATTGGTGATGGCAAGATTTTTGTCTACGACCTAAACCAAGCCGTGCGTATTCGTACTGGTGAAATGGACGCAGAAGCACTTTAAGAATTCAAGGGATTGGAGAACTATCATGGAATTAACAACAACGGTAACGGAATTACGTTACGCACTCGACACCTTTTTCTTCCTCATTTCCGGTGCGTTGGTAATGTGGATGGCAGCAGGCTTTGCTATGCTGGAAGCGGGCTTAGTTCGCTCTAAAAACACCACCGAAATTCTAACCAAAAATATCTGTCTATATGCGATTGCCTGTACCATGTTCTTATTGGTCGGCTACAACATTATGTATGTTGATAATGGCGAAGGCGGCTGGCTACCATCATTTGGTGCGTTAATTGGCACACAAGGTGAAGGGGCAGATCATTCTCTAGAGTCGGACTTCTTCTTCCAAGTTGTATTCGTAGCTACAGCAATGTCAGTCGTATCTGGTGCAGTTGCTGAGCGCATGAAGCTTTGGTCTTTCCTTATCTTCTCTGCGGTACTGACGGCATTTATCTACCCTATGGAAGGTTACTGGACTTGGGGCGGTGGTTTCTTATCAGAAGCTGGCTTTAGTGACTTTGCTGGTTCAGGCATTGTACACATGGCGGGTGCAGCAGCAGCGTTAGCTGGCGTATTACTACTGGGTGCTCGTAAAGGTAAATATGGCAAAAATGGTGAAATTTACCCAATTCCAGGTTCAAACATGCCTCTAGCGACATTAGGTACATTCATCCTTTGGTTTGGTTGGTTCGGTTTCAACGGCGGTTCTCAACTAATGGTTTCTGACTTTGAGAACGCGACAGCGGTAGGTCAAATTTTCTTGAACACTAACGCTGCGGCAGCGGCAGGCGCAATTGCAGCTCTACTAGTGTGTAAAACCACTTGGGGTAAAGCTGACCTAACGATGATTCTGAACGGTGCCTTGGCAGGTCTTGTAGCAATCACTGCCGATCCTCTATCACCATCACCACTTTATGCTGTGGCTATCGGTGCGGTATCTGGTGCGCTAGTTGTGTTCAGTATCATTGGTCTGGATAAAGTGAAGATTGATGATCCTGTAGGTGCTATCTCAGTTCATGGTGTGTGTGGCTTCTTTGGTCTTATGGTTGTGCCGCTAAGTAATGGTGATGCCACATTTGGTGCACAGCTTCTAGGTGCTGCTGTTATCTTCGCTTGGGTATTCGGTGCAAGCCTTGTGGTATGGGCAATTCTGAAGGCAACAATTGGTATCCGAGTGTCGGAAGACGAAGAGTTGGAAGGTATGGATATGCACGACTGTGGTGTTGGCGCTTACCCAGAATTCGTGACTGTGAAATAACAGTCATAACGACACAATTCGTTACAAAGTAAATCATCAAAAACCTGCTCTGACGAGTAGGTTTTTTTTATGGATTAATTGTTTTCTTATTGAACATGCATATAATAACGCAACTGATAAACGTTATCATTAGCATGGTAAAGGATTAAACAATGAAAAAACTGCTAACTCTTTCAGCGATTACTTGCGCAACTCTAGCTCCAACAGCAATGGCTGCTGAAGAAGTGAACGTCTACTCTTACCGTCAACCTTTCCTAGTTGAACCTATGTTCAACGAGTTCACTAAAGAAACTGGTATCAAAGTAAACGTTAAGTTTGCGAAAAAAGGTCTAGCAGAGAAGTTGGCTCAGGAAGGCGAATACAGCCCTGCTGACGTAATCCTTACTACAGATATCAGCCGTCTAGCTGAACTGACAAACAAAGGTCTGGTTCAAAAGGTAGACAGCAAAATCATCGAAGAAAACGTACCTGCACAGTACCAAGATAAAGAAAACGAGTGGTTTGCTCTCACTCTACGTACTCGTAACGTTTACTCTTCACGTGACCGTGTTGGTAAGCTAGGTAACGATTTCAACTATGCAGACCTAGCAAAGCCTGAATTCAAAGGTAAAATCTGTACACGTAGCGGTAAGCACCCTTACAACGTATCTCTAGTGTCTTCTATGATCGCGCACCACGGTGAAGCTGAAACAAAAGAGTGGCTAGAAGGCGTTAAAGCGAACCTAGCTCGTAAGCCTCAAGGTAACGACCGTGCTCAAGTTAAAGCAATCAAAGAAGGTCTATGTGACGTTTCTCTAGGTAACAGCTACTACCTAGGTAAGATGGTTAACGACAAAGAGCAAAAAGCTTGGGCTGACGCGGTATACATCAACTTCCCTAACCAAGAGACAACAGGTACTCACGTAAATATCTCTGGTATGGCAATGGCGAAGTTCTCTCCAAACAAAGACAACGCTGTGAAGCTAATGGAATTCCTAACGGGTGACAAAGCGCAGCAAATGTATGCAGAAGTAAACTACGAGTACCCAGTAAAAGAAGGCGTTAAGCGTTCTGAACTTGTGGAATCTTGGGGTGACTTCAAAGCAGATACTATCTCTCTAGATGACATTGCTTCTCACCACGAAGCTGCAATTAAGCTACTAGATGAAGTGAAATTTGACCTTTAATTCCATGTGGGGGTATAACTATACCCCCATTTGATTAAAGGATATGAGATGTATTTGCAACTGCATTTGTATTTCATAAAGCCTTGCAGTATTTAGGCAATGAAGAATAAATATTCTCTATGGAAAACCAGTAGTGGGGTGATCACCCTGTTACTGGTTTTGCCGATCTTAGCGATCTTCTATACCGCCATTGGCGAGACGGATGACTTGTTTACGCATTTGATGTCGACGGTCATGCCAACCTACATCTATAACACCGTTGCTCTGACCTCTGGTGTGATGATTCTTTCTTTGATTCTCGGTATCCCAAGCGCTTGGTTTATGGCTATGTGCAAACTGCCAACCGAGAAATGGTTACAATGGGCATTGGTTCTGCCTCTTGCTATGCCGGGTTATATCATTGGTTACATTTTTACGGATTGGTTTGATTTTGCCGGACCGATCCAGATCTTCTTACGTGATATAACCGGATGGGGACCTGGTGAATACTGGTTTCCTGATATTCGTACCTTGAGTGGTGCGACCTTTGTTCTTTCTCTGGTTCTTTATCCATATGTTTACTTACTCTGCCGAGCGGCATTTATGGAACAGAACGTCTCTTTGTTACAAAGTGCACGCTTACTGAAGTGTTCTCCTTGGGAGAGCTTTTGGCGTATCTCTTTACCGCTTGTTAGACCTTCTATCGCCGTTGGTTTGTCTCTGGTCGCGATGGAAACCATTGGTGACTTCGGCACCGTCAGCTATTTTGCAGTGAACACACTTACCACTGCGGTTTATGATACTTGGCTTGGGTATTCGAACCTGAATGCCGCAGCGAAAATTTCAGCCATGATGTTGGTGATAGTTGTGTTGTTGTTAAGTGCTGAGCGCTACAGTCGCCGCAAGCAGAAGCTGTTCCAAAGCCAGTTTAATAGTCATGAAGATTTTCGCTATGAACTTCAAGGTTGGCAAAAGTGGGGCGCATTAGTTTGGTGTTGGGGCTTGGTTGCGATCGCATTTATTTTCCCTCTGCTACAGTTGATTGATTACGCTATTACTTACTTTGCGCAAAGCTGGACACCGGAGTTTCGTGAATATGCATGGAATAGTTTGGTGGTGTCAGTCGTGGCTGCAATCATCGGTGTTGCGATTGCTTTAACGGTAAACTTTAGTCAGCGAGTCAATGGTGGACGTTCAAGTTTAGCCTTTATGCGCCTATCTTCAATGGGATATGCGGTACCTGGTACTGTGCTCGCCATAGGTGTGATGGTAGCGGTGCTGTTTATGGATCATCGCGTGAACGATATTGCTAAAGCGATGGAGTGGGGTAGACCGGGACTGATCTTCTCAGGATCTATGTTTGCTCTGATTTTCGCGATGGTTGTTCGTTTCTCTGCTGTCGCGATCGGTAGCGTTGAGAGTAACCTAAATAAGATTTCGCCATCGTTGGATATGGCTTCGCGTACGATGGGTTGTACACCAAACACTATGTTGTGGCGCGTGCATTTTCCATTGGTTAAGCGTGGTGCCTTAATTGCTGGTCTGTTGGTGTTCATTGAGTCGATGAAAGAACTCAATGCCGCGTTATTGCTGCGCCCATTTAACTTCGAAACCTTGGCGACGTACGTGTATAACTTTGCCTCGGATGAGCATTTAGAACTTGCTGCATTACCCGCCGTATTACTGGTTCTTGTTGGGTTAATCCCGCTTGTTGTTGTTAACCGTTCACTGGAGCAAAGTCATTAATGAGCTGTGCATTATCCATTCAAAATCTTACTTGCCAGTATGAGTCACAAACTGTTCTTGAGTCTTTGTCCTTAGAAGTGGAACAGGGGCAAATTGTTTGTCTATTAGGCGCAAGTGGTTGTGGTAAGACAACGCTTCTGAAAGCCATTGCAGGTCTCCTTCCGCTAAGTTCAGGTCAAATGAGCCTGAACTGCCTCACTATTGATGACGGTCAAAATTGGTTACCACCAGAGCAGCGTAATATTGGCATGATCTTTCAAGATTACGCCTTGTTTCCGCACCTGACGGTTGCCGAGAACATTGCGTTTGGTTTAAAGAATGAAACAGCGCAACAAAAGCTGCTGAAAGTAGAGGAAATGTTGGGCTTAGTTCATCTTAAAGGCTTTGGTGAACGTTACCCGCATCAGCTGTCAGGTGGTCAGCAACAGCGTGTTGCGATTGCTCGTTCACTGGCGTATAAGCCGGATCTTCTGTTGCTTGATGAACCATTTTCTAACATCGATACTCAGGTGCGTCACGAGCTGATCCGTGAAATTCGCAAGATTTTTAAGGAGCAGGGAGTTACTGCGATCTTTGTAACTCACAGTCGTGAAGAAGCTTTTGCTTTTGCCGATAAGATGGCCGTGATGAACCATGGTGTGATTGAACAGTACGGCACTGCCTCTGAACTTTACTATCAACCGTCGAGTAAGTTTGTTGCTGACTTCCTAGGTGGTGGTAGCTACCTTGCTGCAAAGCGAATCTCTGAGAACGAATTTGATACACACCTTGGCGTGGTGGAAGCGAACGCTCAGCAAGACATTAAGATGAATGGAGACTGTGCGCTGTTACTTCGTCCTCAGCATGTACAGATTGCCGCTGATGAAGAAAGTGCGGTCAAAGTGCTTGAGCAACACTTTATGGGTGATCACTGCCGTTATGTGATTGATGTTAACGGCGACCGTTTATTAGCGACGTCAACGCAAGCGTTGAATGTCGGTGATAGCGTAGCAGTGAAATTGGAAACACAAGGCGTGTTGGCTTTTGCGTAATCAGTTAAGCCCAAATTCAGCACCATAAAAAAGCCCGGCGCTAAAGCCGGGCAAGTGTTCTTCACCTATAGGTTATGTGCTCGAAGCAGGCACAAGGTGTCAGTTATAAAGACAAGAAGTCTTTAAACTGTTGAAGAACACGTTCCGCAGTGTCCTTATCTTGCATCTCTGCAAAAATACGTAGCAACGGTTCGGTACCAGAGAAACGAGCGATAATCCAACCACCGTTTTTGAAGTAAACTTTCGCACCATCTTCGTAGCTGACTTTTTCGATCTCAAACTCAAACTCAGGTAACTGCTTCTCAATATAAATCTTGTTGAACAACGCGTCTTTTTGCGCAGGTTTGAATTTGCAATCGCCTTCAGCCATATACGCATAGCCGTACTTACCGTAGATTTCATCGAGTAACTCAGACAGTTTTTTACCGGTTACTGAAATCATTTCCACCAATAGGCTTGATGCGAATACGCCATCCTTACCTTTGATGTGACCGCGAATGGTTAGACCGCCAGAACTTTCACCGCCAATCAGTGAATCGTCAGCTTCCATTTGAGAACTGATATGCTTAAAGCCGACAGGAACCTCAAAGCACTTTTCTCCGTGGTCTTCCGCGACTTTGTCGAGTAAGTGTGTAGTTGCGATATTACGCACTACTGAGCCTGTCCAGCCTTTGTATTCAAGCAAGTAGTAGTAAAGCAGCAGTAACACTTCATTTGGATGAATGAAGTTACCTTTCTCGTCGATAATGCCAAGACGGTCTGCATCGCCATCGGTACCGATACCAATGTCATAGCCTTCCTGCTCAACAAGGTGCATCAAGCGATAAAGCGTTGCTGCACTTGGCGATGGCATCAATCCACCAAAGTCTGGGTTCTTGCCGTCGTTGATCACGTCGACTTCACAGCGACCATTAATCAGTACCGTTTGAAGTGCGTTTTTTGCAACACCAAACATAGGGTCGATCAATACGCGTAGATTTGCCTTTTTGATCGCCTCGATGTCGATAAAGTCAATGATTGAGTCAACAAACTCGTTCATCGGGTTGATGATTTGAATCAGCTTATCTTCAACCGCTTGTTCAAAGTCGACGCTTTTTACATCTTGTGTCGTTAGCGTTGATATTTGTGATTCGATTTTTTGTGTGATGATTTCATCAGCGTCGCGACCGCCTTCAATGAAGACTTTGATGCCGTTGTAATCGGCAGGGTTGTGTGATGCGGTAATACATGCTGAGTAAGCACAACCCATTTCCTTCGCTTTGAACATCACAATAGGCGTTGGAACAAACTTGTCGATAAAGCTAACCACAATGCCGTTTGCTGCTAGTACTTCAGCGAACCAACGACCAGCTTTATCAGAAAGAAAGCGGCGGTCATAACCAATGACAAAACCACGATCAGCCACGGATTCGTTATTCGTAATGTTTGCGACTGCTTGAGCAACCAAACGTACATTATCTTTGGTGAACTCCTCACCGATAAATGCACGCCAACCACCTGTACCAAATTTGATCATAATTCGATCCTCTATAAGAGCGGCATCCCACCGCTTCTTAAATCTTTGCTAGCGAACCGATGCGCTTATCAAACTCAAGTGCACCGGATAAACCAAAAGGGGAGAAGGACTCCCCTAAAAGATGATTAACCTAGAGTAACGATAACTTCGTTTACTGAACCTTGCGCTTGAACTGGCACCGATGCACCACTTACCGCTTCACCGTTTACGGTAATCGACTTAACACCTTTGCTCACTGAATCAGGGTTAACGACTTTGATGTTGTACGTTGCACCTAACCATTGACGAGTCACTTCGAAACCTGGCCAGTTCGTTGGGATACAAGGATCGATGGTCAGGCCATCGAAGCCTGTACGCACACCGAGGATAAAGTTGGTTACGGCGAAGTAAGCCCAACCAGATGTACCTGTTAACCATGGGTGGTTTGCACGACCGTGGTCTTGGTGGTCACGACCCATGATGAACTGTACGTACGAGTAAGGTTCTGCAATACGTTTTTCGATGATGTCGTTCTGGTTGTATGGGTTTAGTGCATCGTAGAACTTCATTGCACGGTCACCACGACCTAATTTAGCCTCAGCTACCCAAGCCCATGGGTTTGGATGTGAGAAGATTGCCCCGTTTTCTTTTACGCCTTGATAAACGCGAGTCACAAAGCCGATGTCATCGTTTGGTGTTGCGAATGATGGTGAATTTAGGTGTAAGCCATATTCAGAGAACAGGTTCTCATCGACTGCGTCCATCGCTTTTTCACCGCGCTCTTGAGATACCGCACCTGAAAGTACCGCAAGCGTGTTTGACTCAAGGTGTACTCGACCTTCCGCTTGTTGCGCTGTACCGATCTTGTCACCATTTTTCGTTAGACCACGGATGTACCAACCACCTTCGTCATCCCAAAGGTGTGTTTCACATGCTTCACGAACGTTTGCTGCCATTTCCGTGTATTTTTCAACGTCAGCTTGTTTACCTAAGTATTTCGCTAGGTCGATGAACTCTTGCAGTGCCCAGAAGTGTAGGAACGAAACCATTGAAGATTCACCACCACCGAGGTTTAGACAGTCGTTCCAGTCTGCACGCAGACCTTTACAGATACCGGTTTGACCTACGTATTCAGCCGAGAAGTCTAGTGCTGCCTTCATGTGGTCATAAACCGTGGCATCACCCCCGTCAGCATAAGGGATCACTTCGTCGAAGAAGCTATGTTCACCCGTTTCCATCACGTACTTACAGATGGTTGGGACTAACCATAGATGGTCATCCGAACATGTGTCTTCGATACCGTGAATCTTGTCTTCATCAGACGGAGTAGGAACAACTGTCGGTGATTTCGATGGTTTAACGTCAGCTTTTTCTGGATCGAACCAATCTGGATCAAATAGGTGTAGACCATAACCCGCTTTCACCTGACCGCGTAGCAGGTCAACGATACGTTTACGCGTCATTGCAGGGTTAGCATGAGGAACTGAGATCGCATCTTGCGCTGTATCGCGGTAACCCAGACCAGTACGACCACCCACTTCGATGAATGAAGCAAAGCGAGACCAAACGACACAAGTTTCCGCTTGGTATAGCGTCCAAGCGTTGATCATGGTGTCTAGACCTTCGTTTGGTGATTTCACTTGGAACTTGCCACAACGCTCATCCCAGTGTGCTTTGATACCAGCAAATGCGTTGTCAACTTCTGCAAGATCTTGGTACTTAGCACGCAGACGCTCACCGTTGCCTTTACCGATACCTAGAATGTAAGCAAAGCGAACTTCCTCACCTGGTTGGATGGTAAATTGCTTGTGCAGAGAGCCACAGTGGTTGTAACAAGTTTGTGCGGTGTTGAAACACTTACCTTGTTCCACTGCTAACGGATTTGCTTCGTCACGGTATAGACCAAGGAAGCTGTCACGTTGACCGTCGTATGAATCTGGGTCAAATGTTGAAGCTAGGTAGTAGAAACCTTCGAAATCGTTCGTGTTGTAGTACAGGTCGTACTCAATCACGCCTTCGTTGTAAGCCGTACCTGCTGAGTAAAGAGACATCTGATGGTTTTGGTTATCAGATTGAATGTGGCTGAATGAGAACTCAACAAATGAGAATGCGCTGATCGTGCGTGGTTTGTCGGAGGTGTTTTTAATCACTACATCCCAGATTTCAGCGTCTTCACCTTTTGGAACGAACAATGTTTTCGTCGCGGTAATACCGCTGTATTCACATTTGAACTTAGAGTAAGACAAGCCGTGACGAACTTCGTAGTTTGCTTCATCTAGGCTTTTCGCAACAGGTTGCCAAGAGATTGACCAGTAATCACCTGTCTCATCATCACGCAGGTAAACGTAGTGTCCTGGGCGATCGAATGTCGCGTTTGGACGGAATTTAGTAACACGGTTGTATTCTGGAGAGTTGTAGAACGAGTAGCCACCCGCGTTGTGCGAGATAACTGTACAGAACTTCTCAGTACCTAGGTAGTTTGTCCATGGTGCTGGTACGTCAGGGCGAGTGATGACGTATTCGCGATTCTCGTTATCGAAATAGCCGTATTTCATTTGTGTATTTCCTTTTTACTAAGCTGCGCCTGCAGCCAAAAATTTAAAAACTCTTTAAGCGTGATGCGTTGGCATCTGGCTTGGTATTACTTCCACGGTTTACGGTAATTCACCCCCTGCAAGTCAAGCAGAGGTAGGTGTCCTTTCAACCGTGATAAATAGTCGGTCCAATCGCGGTGTTGTTTTTCAGTCCAGCATGCTTCTGCCATGGCAGTCAGGCGAGGGAAAATCATGTAGTCCATGCGCGATGGGTTGTTGATGATTTCGCACCATAGAGCGGTTTGAATGCCCCAAATGCGTTTTCTGATTGGATCGTCAGCAGGCACTTCTGCTAACGGCTCGTAGTTGTAAGCTTTCTCTAATGGCAGCGGGTTAGCCCAGTCCACTCCAGGCTCTTCTGGTGCGTAGTCTTGGGTCATATCCAAATAAGTAGTTTGTGCAGGTTGCAGCACCACATCAAAGCCTTGGCGAGCACAGTTCAATGCTGCTTCTTCGCTCAACCATGAGTAAATCACGGTATCTTTGCTGACCTTGTTGCCGTGTTGAGCTTCTTCCCAACCCAGCATGCGTTTACCCAGTTTGCGCAGTTTGTCTTCTGCATGACGCAGGAAGTGACCTTGCAGCTCTTTGTAATCGGTGTAACCCAATTGCTCCATTAGGGCTTGGCAAGCAGGACTTTTCGACCACACGCCGTTAGGCACTTCGTCCGCGCCAATGTGAACATAAGGAGCAGGGAATAGAGCAGCGATCTCTTCAAGTACTTTGTCGATAAACTCGTAACTGCCCGGAAGAGCTGGGTTAATGACATTATCGTTGTAATGCTGAATGCTGCGGTACTCAGTGGTGTCTTCTGCTTCAATTAACAGGTGAGGCAGAGACTTAATTGCGGCGCGGCAATGACCAGGTACATCAATTTCAGGAATGATGGTGATACCACGTTGCTCTGCAAATGCGATAACGTCTCGGATTTCTTCTTGCGTGTAGAAGCCGCCGTAGCGTTGAGATAAATGGGTGTATTGTGGCTCGATGGTTTCATCGATACCACGCCATGCGCCAATTTCCGTAAGCTGAGGCAGTGATTTGATCTCGACACGCCAGCCTTCATCGTCAGTGAGATGCCAATGGAACGTGTTGAACTTGTAATGCGCCAACAAGTTGATCAGGCGTTTTACTTGCTCTACGGAATGGAAATGGCGAGCACAGTCCAACATCATGCCGCGATAACGAAAGCGTGGGCTATCTATAATCGAACAGCACACTGCTTCCATGGTTTTGGTTGCTTCATCTCGTTTTAGTAGCTGCAATAAAGTTGCACAAGCATGGGTAAAGCCAGATGAAGAGCCTGCTTCAATCTTGATCGACTCTTCTGATACTTTGAGCTTATATGCCCCCTCATCCAGTGTTGGGTTGCTTTTGAAAATGATTTTGCCGCTGTTAGAAGAAGAAAGTGTAAATTGGTGAATACGCTGGAGCTCTTCTAGTAACCACGCTTTTGCTGAGTTAGCTAAGTCGGTATAAATTGCAACGCCAGCTTGTTCGTCAAAAGTGAACGAGTGGTCGCTGACTTCAATATGGTTTGGTTTTGGCAATAACGGTTGAGCGTGCGTTAAGCTTGCTGGAATATCGCTGCGTTCCCGATATGGTGAAGCCAAAACAATAGGGGTAACATCGACCTGAGCACGTTGAGGTTGACCATCAACAACAAAGTCGATCATCGCTTCATTAAAGCCATCCGAATAATAACGGAATGGGTTAGAGCCAATGCTGAATTCACAGTAATAGTGGTGGTTGGCAGCCAGCACTATACCTTCTGGTTTGAGTGTGCAAAAACTACCAATCTGAGTAAGTTGACCATTTGAAACGCTATCTGGAAGAATGTAACGATCGAAAGCAAAAGTTAAGCCCCAGCTGTTTAGGTCTTGGTCGCTCAAATTATGAAAGGTGAGTCCAAAGCGACAGTTTTGTTTTTGTTCAGAAAGGACCACTAAATCAACACGATATTCCATGTTCACTCCTACTCAACACTCACCGAGTAAAGGTTATGTTCTGGCTTACCAGCAAACATAATGGCTCCTTCAATCGCATCAAACTGAGGTTCAACCACCCACTGTTGAACTGGTGGAGATAACCAGTTCAGGATTCGCTCTGCGATACTGCCCATTAGGCAGATACGAGTAGCCCCACGCTTATTCAGCGCGACTAAGAACATTTCTATATCGGCTGCGGTTTGCTTTAGCATTTCAATCGCCAGTGCATCACCTTGTTCAGCATGTTGGAAAATTGCTGGAGAGAATTGACCGTAATCGCGAGGTAGAGCCTGCTTAGACCATGCCACTACGTTGTCGATATCATTTTCAAAATGTGCCATTACGTGTGCTGCTAGAGGTGTTTTTTCACGAATGCCGTCTTCTGCCAGCAAGACTTGTTGGATCAGACGCAACCCCATGACTGCGCCGCCACCTTGATCGGAGATTGGGAACTCACGACCGCCAACGACATGTTGCTCGAGACCTTTGAGGAAAATGCCGCATGAACCTGTTCCTGCGATCATGATTGCGCCATCTTCACCGTTATGCGCACCAATACATGCTCCGTAAGCATCGGTATTGAGTGTCATACTGGCAAATGGGTGTTCTAAAGCCATGAATGCTTGCCAAGAGGTTTTATGTTCCGCACCTGCTAGAGCCAGCCCTACGTGCATAGAAGCGAAATCTTGTTGAGTTAGCCCGCCTTGTGCTGCCGCTGAAGCAATAGATTCCAGAATCGACGCCATCGCGATGTCTGCGCCCAGCATGATGTTTGCACTGCCGCTTTTGGCTTCACCAATGAAGTTGCCTTGTGCATCTTTGATTCGAGCGCGGCATGACGTGCCGCCTCCATCAATACCTACAAAATACATCCCCATGTTTATTGCTCCTTGAAGGCTTGAGAGTTGGCTAAAGTCGAGATGTGCTGAGCCTGACTCATCACCGCGAGTAGGAACCAAGCACCATGTGGGATCCATTGTTCACCCCAGCGCCAGTTCTGAAGCATGTCGTCTTTCTGCGCTGGTGGATTAAATGCAATGTCTTCCTCATCTTCGAAACCGCCGGTAATGCCATTACACACGCCACCTTTTGCATTGAAGAAACCGTATTGAGGAAGATAGTCCGGATTGTTACGACCATGACCATCCAACATACACATGTCGTATGGGTTCAGCCCCACAATCCAGTTAATAGAATCTTGTGCGAGTTTAGAAAGCTGCTGTTTTAGCGCTTTTGACTCAATGAAAGGGAGTGCCCCATAAGCCATGGTTGCCAGTGAACCTAGGCGAGCATTTTCACCTTGCCACCAGTAACCTGATTCGTTGTTGTGTGCGACAAAGAACGCATCACGTTTCGCTTCATCTACGCCTTTAACGTACTGGCGTGGGTAGCCAAATGGGTTCTTAACTTTGTTGGTGATAGAGACTTCAAATTCACACGCTTGAGTGATGATTTGCTTTGCTACCGATGCGCGCTCAGAGTCGTCTTCGATGGTTAAGTATTCACATAGTGCGATCACAGGAAGTCCTGCTTCTGCTGCATGGAAGTAAGGTCGACTGCCATCTTGATTAGCGCTCCAAAAGTGTTGAATGTTCTCATCACTTGTTTGGCGAGTTGAAAGACGTTTTGCCCATACGCGGCTTTCTTCTAGGTAGCGTATCTCTTTGGTGGTCTTAAATAGCTCTACAGCGGCAAGAAGCGCACAGTATTCATCGATGATGTTCTCTTCACCATCGTTCAAGTATTGGGTGTTGTGTTCTTTTAGGTGCCAGTAACCGTTTTCTGCCGCATTACGGTATTTTTGTTGGTCGAATTCGCCATGAACATCTAGGCGTGCTGCTGAAGCTAATGCTGCAATGCTGATGCCTGCACCTTGTCGATAGCCTGCTTGATAGTCATCGAACTTATGACCAAGTTGAGTTTCGTACGCGCAAATCTCGCGTTGCGCTGTATCTTTACTCCACTTGTCGAACACGGTCATGTAGAAGAAGCCTTTTTCATTTTGCATACGAACAAGGAAGTCTGTGCCAAATAACGCTTCTTCAACAAGACGAGTGGCCGTGAACTTAGCCAGTTTGTCGTTACCTTCGAGCAGAGATAATCCTTTCAACATGTTCCAAACTACCATCGGTGTCTGTTGTGGATTTAGGTAGTTTGCGTATGACAAATGGCTTAGATATTTACTGACGTCGCCTGATGCGTCATACCAACCGCCGTGAACATCTGCGGTTTCGCTAGAGTTAAGTAGCGGTGCTTGGCGATCTTGTTGATCGAAAATGCCGCCGCAGCGTTGAGATTTAAAATAATGGATCACATCAGACAGCGTACGATCGAGAAGAACATGCTCTCCAATCTCAAAGTGAGATGAGCGCAAATGATCGAAGCGAAGGTAGTAGTTACCGGGAGTGTTAAATGAAGAAAAGTCGACAAGGTAAAAATGACCTTGATGCCAATTTGCCACTTTGCCTTGCTTTTCTACTGTCAGTGTCGCAACAGTTTGGTGGCTGTCGGCACAAACCAATAAAGCAGTATAAGAAGACAGACGTGGTTGACTCGTCTGGATGATCGCTTTCTTAGGACCCAGACGCTCGTAACCAATATGGTTAGTCAGTAGCAGCATTCAATTTCTCCGGGAAACAATAAAATACAAAGGGAAAAAGGGGTCAGATTGATACCTGACCCTCGTTATGATTAATCTTCGAATAAGTAACAACGAACAAAATGGTTATCGGACAATTGAGTCACACCTGGCAGTCGCTCACGACATTTTTCTGTGGCATGAACGCAGCGTCCTGCAAATGGGCAACCGACTGATTCTGGTGTCCACAGTGGGATTTCACCTTTGTTACCTTTCAACTTCTCGTGAATTGACTTCGATGGATCGGGTACCGCTGAAACCAGTAGTTGTGTGTATGGGTGTTGCGGATCGTGGATGATTTCTTCAGTGTCTCCCCATTCAACCATGTGACCCACGTACATAACTGCAAGATCTTCAGCAATGTAACGTGCTGTCGCGATATCGTGAGTGATGTAAAGCAGAGACATTTGCTTCTCAAACTTCATCTCTTCCATTAGGTTGAGAACACCAGCACGGATCGATACATCAAGCATTGATGTTGGTTCGTCAGCCAATACCACTTCTGCACCAACCGCAATGTTGCGAGCCAAGTTCACGCGTTGACGCTGACCACCAGAAAGCTGGTGCGGGAACTTTTGTGCCGTCTCTTTTGGTGGAATCAGACCAACTTGTTCCAACAAATCATACACGCGCTCTTCCAACTCTTTCTTGTTGCCCGGAGCGATCTTTTTGTGGATCAGCAGTGGGCGAGCAATATGGTGGAAGATGTTGTGTGTTGGGTTTAGCGAGCCAAACGGGTCTTGCCATACCATTTGTACGCCTTCGCGGTAGGTCATCAAATCGTGTCGAGAGGTGATGTCTTGGATGTCACGCCCTTTGTATTCGATGATGCCATCCGTTGGTGCATACATTTTCGCAATCATTTTTGCGGTAGTAGATTTACCTGAACCAGATTCACCTACTACTGACAAACCGCGGCTTTTGTACATTTTGAAAGATACGTCGTTGATTGCACGCATCTTAGATTGTTTGATTGAGTTACTGTTTAAAGGGAAGTCTTTAACGACATTTTTACCTTCAATCAGCAGTTCGCCGAATTGTTTGCTCATAATTCTCTCCAGTGTAATTTTCTTCTTAGCTAGCGTTATTTTTTGTTGTTAAACCTTAGCTTGAGCAATGGTGTCGCCGTACAAGTGGCAGTTTGAGAGACGACCAGGTTCTATTTGACGTAGCTGAGTTGGTACTCTTGTACAAGCTTCATGGACGCGGTCACAGCGAGCTTGGAAACGGCAGCCTTGTGGAACTTCTAATAAGTTCAGAGGGTTGCCCGGAATACCAGTTAATTTGGTCTTAGGACCAGTTAGTGGAGGGAAAGAGCTACCCAAACCTTTGGTGTAAGGGTGGTAAGGACTTTCCAAAATTTGCTTAGAAGGCGCGACTTCAATCAACTCGCCCGAGTACATGATGCCGATGCGGTCAGAGAACTCGACCATCAATGACAAGTCATGGGTGATGAACAGAATCGAGAAGCCAAATTCTTCTTTAAGTGCGTAAATCTTTTGCAGGATTTCGCGTTGAACCACAACGTCTAGCGCTGTTGTTGGTTCATCCATGATGATCATTTTTGGATTCAGAGCCAAAGCGATAGCGATAACCAGACGCTGACGCATACCACCAGAGAACTGGTGCGGGTAATCGCTCAGACGACTAGGGTGGATATCTACGATTTCCAACAGACCTTCTGCACGTACTTTTGCTTGAGCGCGAGTCATGTTGGTGTGGCGCATAATGACGTCACAGAACTGTTCTTCCATCGTTAGTACTGGGTTCAAAGCGTTCATCGCACTTTGGAATACCATCGACATTTCGCTCCAGCGGAACGCTTGCATGCGTTCATCGCTGTATTTGAGGATATCTTCACCATTGAAAATAACCTCACCACCTGTGATAAATGCTGGCGGCTTATGAAGGCGCATTAGCGAGAAAGCAACAGTGGATTTACCACAGCCAGATTCACCAGCCAGACCGAATACTTCGCCTGGTGCAATGTCGAAGCTAACGTTGTTACATGCGCGGACATCGCCCGCGTCTGTAATGTAGTCTACGCATAGGTTACGGATAGAAATTAGTGGTGCAGTCATGATTATTTATCTCCGCTCCATAGTGCATTTTGTGGTGCCAATTCTGGCTCACGCTCTTTCTTGTCTTGTGCTGCCATTTTCTTCCAGCGCTTCATGCCTTTGTGAGAACGAAGTTGTGGGTTAGCAATTTCATCTACTGCAAAGTTCAGTAGAGCAAGACCAGTAACCAATAGAGTCAGTGCAATACAAGGAGCTAGCACTTCCCACCATGCTCCGATAAGCATTGCTGATGAAGTTTGTACGTTGTACAGCATGATGCCCCAACTGATGGTATTGGCATCGCCTAGACCTAGGAACGAGATGACGGCTTCTGTGTTGATTGCTAGCATTACCGAACCGATGAAGCTTGCGCCTACGATTGGGATAAGGTTTGGCAAAATCTCAACGAAGATGATGCGAATGGATGATTCACCAAGAACCTCTGCTGCTTTAACGAATTCTTTCTCGCGTAGTGCCATGGTTTGAGCTCGCACAACACGTGCACCCCAAGCCCAGGAGGTACCGGCGATAATCAATGCAATGGTGAGCGGTCCAGCCTCCCCGATGAAGGCTGCGAGTACAAAGAGCAATGGTAATTGTGGGATTACCAGCATAATGTTCATTGCAGCACTCAATACGTCATCGACACGACCGCCGAAGTAACCCGCTGAGATACCAATAACTGTTGCTAAGAAACACACGATAATACCCGCGCCGAAACCAACACCCAGCGATACTCGAGCGCCGTAAGCAACTTGAGACCAGATATCACGCCCCATACGAGATGTACCTAGAACGTGGTCTGCTTTTTTCGACATCAGCAGCGTGCGACGATCATCTGCTAGGTTTTTTGCAACCCAGCCATCAGGGTTATTTTGTGCTTGTTTTACAACAAAACCAGGGTATTCATGTGGGTTACCAGTGCGCTTATCTGGCGCATGTTGAGTAATCAAAGGTGCAGCTACTGCTACAAAGATGAATACCGAGATAATTGCCAAACCAACACGTGCGAACGCGTTACCTAAAATCAGTTTAAATAGTTCTTTCATGATTATTTGCCTCCCTTACGTAGGCGAGGGTCTAGAATCATGTACAGCATGTCAGCCATTAGGTTGAAGCAAAGCATGAACATCGTCATGATGATTAGCTGACCTTGAAGTACTTGGTAGTCACGTGCGTGAATTGCGTTAAGAAGAACCGTACCTAGACCTGGGTAGTTGAAGATCATTTCGATGATTAGCTGACCACCGATTGCCATACCTAGAGACATTGAAAGTGCGGTTACACTTGGTAGTAGTGCGTTACGAGCTGCGTAGTTGAATACCACACGGTTTTCACTCAGACCCTTACCTTTTGCCATCGTGATGTAGTCTTCAGCAAGAAGGTTGATCATGTTGTTACGCATGTTTACTAGGAAGCCACCGATCTGAACAATCGTCGCACAGAACAATGGAAGAATAGCGTGGTAACCAACGTCTTTTAGGAACTCCCAGCTTGTCCAATCTGGCACAGTACCCGGGGTGTATGCGTAGCCTGATGGGAACCACTTAAGACCGATGGCAAAGATGAACAGTGCTAGCATCGCGATTACCATTTGTGGAATCGCCTGAACAATAAGTGTGCCCGGTGTTACGAATGCGTCGTATCGGCTACCACGTTTCCAAGCTGCGAAGATACCTAGTACAGAAGCAATCGAGAACGATAGCACTACTGCAGTACCTGCTAGGAACAATGACCAACCGAATGCACCACCTAGTAGAGAGTTAACTGAAAGCGGGTAGAACTGGATAGAAGTACCTAGCTCCCAGCTTAGAATGTTTTTGATGTATGACAGGTACTGAATGTAAATTGGACCATCTACGAAACCTAGCAGCTCTTTCATTGCTGCGATTCGCTCTGGCGTTACCTGTACTGATGCGTTAGCAAACATCATGGTAACTGGGTCACCAGGCATTGCTCGCGGAATAATGAAGTTTAACGTCGCTGCAACCAAGAGCGCGACAAGATAGAACGACAAACGTCTTAAAAAATAACCCATAACTCACACCTTACTCACCCAGATTTTTTCCCTGTTTCTGGTTTCAGGTCGCTCCTAGCGAAATTTAGAGCGAAAAATCCCCTGACGACGAGCGCCATATGTTGGTTTGGTCACAAGGGGATTTTTATAGGCGGCACACGGGATGTGTGCCGCTAGAAATGAACTTCTACTTATTTAACTGGTTTTAGGTCCAGTACGTGAAGTAGACGCTCTGGGATACCAGCCCAAATGTTTGGACGGCCCTTAGGATTTTCTTCGTTCCACCAACCAGTGAAGCGAGTTGTGTTGTATTGGTACATGTAAGCACCAGACATCACAGGGATAGTAACTTGGTCTTGAGCGATGATTTGCTGAATACCGTGAGCGATTTCTAGCTGCTCTTGCTTGTCAGCTGTCTTGTAGAAGCTGTTTAGAAGACCATCTAGCTTGTCGTTCTTGTAGAAGTGCATCGCGAAGCGAGGCATACCGTCACCAGATTGTAGTGCTGAGTTGTAAGCACTGTTCCAGTAAGTATATGGGTCTGCACCGTGGAAGTAGTTGGTGTACGCAACGTCGTAAGTACCTTCAAGCATTGCTTGGTTGTACACAGAGAAGTCTGGCGTACGAGCACGTGCTTTGATGCCTACTTCTGCAAGTTGCTCAACAGCAAGCTGTACAGTGTTGTTGAAGTCAGTCCAACCGTTTGGAGATTGGATCAGTAGCTCGAAAGACTTACCAGATGGCGTATCAACGAAACCGTCTTTGTTTACATCTTTAAAGCCAGCTTTCGCTAGAAGCTTCTTAGCACCTTCAGCGTTGTACGAGTTGTAACCTTTGTACTTGTCGTGAGTCTTCTCGTCAGACCAAGCTTCGAATGCATAGCCAAGACCTGATGCGAAGTCGTTCACTGTACCGCCGCCGTAGAATGCGATATCAATGATAGTTTGACGATCAAGAGCCATAGAGAATGCGCGACGGAAGTCAACGTTAGTTAGTGCTTCGTGCTTCGCTGCATCTGGGTTCTTGAAGTTAACTACGAACGCTTGAGTACCTGCTGGCGGGTACCAGTAGTGGTGTTTAGGACTTGCTGCTGCGTAAGTGCGGTCGATGTCTGGAACGAATGAAGAAGTCCAGTCCATTTCGCCGTTAACAATCTTACCTAGGAACTGGTCGTTGTTCGCGATTTGAGGAACACGCAAACAGTCAACGTCTAGGTTAGCTGCATCCCAGTAGTTCGGGTTTTCACACTGGATGTATAGTTGCGGAGTGAAAGTGTCGATCTCTGTAAACGGACCAGTACCTACTGGGTTCTCGTTCGTGAACGTTGAAGGATCTTTTACTTTGCTCCATACGTGCTTAGGTACGACTGGTACTTTAGCAATTTCGTAAGGAACGTTTGAGTTTGCTTCGCTTAGACGGAACTTAACTTTGTAATCGTTAACTTTCTCTACGCCAGTAACCCAAGAGTTGATACCAGATTGGTCTAGTTCTGGCTTCTCTTTTACTAGGTTGAAAGAGTAAACAACGTCATCAGCGGTAAACGCTTGACCGTCAGACCATTTCACGCCTTTACGAATGTCGAAAGTTACGCTCATTAGGTCGTCAGACATTTGGAAGTTTTCTGCTAGACGGAATACTGGCGTGTTGCCGTGCATTTCGTTGAAAACAACTAGTGGCTCGTAGATAAAGTCAGTAGTTGTGTGCAGGTTTGTTGCACCCAAGAAAGGGTTAAAGTTACGAACAAAAGTTGTAAACTCTTTAGGGTGGATAGTCAGTTCACTGCGCTCAGCGGCTGTAGCTACTGATGCGAAACCTGTAGTAGCCGTTGCAATAATTGCTGTTGCTAGTGCTGTTTTTTTAATATTGGCAAGCATAGCTGTTCCTTACTATTTGCTTTCATTTCACTAATGGAATTGAATGTCATCAATTGATAAACACTCTCCAAGACCCACCTCTTCGCTTCACTGTAATTTGCGTCGCTCTAAGAGTGGCCTGTAGGCCTTAGGCAGGAGTAAGAAAACACCTTATCCACAAAATAATCAAACTCGATTCCCGTTAAAAACGTTAAAAACCATACCAACTCCGTCATAAACGTCATTTTGCTCGTTTTTAAGTCACTCAAGGCTAAAAAATAAACGTTGATATGCGTCGCAGTTTATATCCACTTTAACATTGTGTGTTAGTGTTCGCTTACTTAACTATGTAGTCATGTAGAGGCTTTTCTGTGGTTGTATTGCATTGGGGATCTGGCTCACACCTGAAATTTTTGTTAATTAACTAGGTGAAATTTAATCTGCCGTTCTGTTGTGATTGACTTCGCAATCTGTATCAAATGTTGCTCAATTTTCCCTTGTTGAGGAAAAATAAGTGCGTTTTAACAGCAAAAATGGGCTGCTGATTATGCTTTTTTTATTCAGGAAAGGAAGTGTTTTAAAGGTACTTTTTAAGAAAATTTACGGTAAGGAATGAGCAAGGAATAACACGACTTGAATTGTTTCTACAAATGCCGTTGCTTTTGGTTTTGATAGCTTGCTTCCAGCTTCTTATACGTTAATTGCTCAGTCCCATCGCTGCTCTGTAAGCTCCATTGCTTGCTTCTTACGGTGAGTATGGAGAAGCATTACTGCGCAATGGATAATGGCAGGGATAAAAAAGCCCCGCCTAAGTGGCGGGGCTAGTATTTGCTGTTTGGTATTAACTTGTAAGGAGCCTTTGCATTTTATCGCGTTGCGCTTCAATGTAAGCTCGTTCAGGGCTTTGTTCTTTACAGTGCTCAAGAATGAACTCGATTGAGCTTAGAACCGTTCTCCAGCGCGGTGTTTTTGGTAATGTCTCAATGCGCATGTATTTATCGAGTGTCCGAGTTTGCAACGTACTGCGGTCGAGGTAGACACGCCATAAACCACTTTGCTCCGCAAAAGCAAACTTAGTTTCTCCAGTCACTGATTCCCAGTATTCCAATGCATGAGTCATCGTATCGACCAACACTTCGCGCATCAGCTCTTGTTTATCTTTCTTGTTCCCCAATGCTTTATCTGCAAGGCGAGTAAACTCACCGCCAAGTTCTTTCAGCTTCTGCAATTGGTCTTTATCACCATCAAACGCATAACTTGATAGAACTTCAACCGCGGTTTCTAGATTATGGATACGAGCTGCGTTTGCACCACCGCCTACGTTAAAGATGTACATAACATCTAGACCAGAGCCTTCAGGTAATTTGAGAATGTCTGCTTCAATGTTTTGACGAATATCTTCGATGTAAATATCAATCTTGCCACAGTAATGTGGTTGTTTAACTGTCAGGAATTTAGGTGCAATAAGTTCATCTGCCGAAGAGCGTTTTAACTGCTCTAAGCTGCGTTTAAATAGCTTACATGCCGCTTCATTCGCAAAACGAATACGTTGATCCTCGCGAAGGCAAATAATGGCTTCAGGTGCTGATTCTAGTTGTTCTAATAATCGACCTTGAGTCTCAAGCAAGCTAGCTTCTACTTCAGCACGCTGGCGCAGCTCCGATTCCAGTAACTTGTTCTCGATGTGGCGCATTTCTGCTTTACTTGCGGTCAAGTGCGCTTGAATACGTGCGGCGAGTTCCTGCTTATTGAATGGCTTGGTTAAGTAGTCATTCGCACCTGCTTCGAAGCCTCTTACTCGATCTTCTGTCTGACTTAAGGCCGTCAACATAATGATCGGAAGCTCTGCGTGATCATAGGTCTCTCGAAGCTCACTACATACTTGATAGCCGCTCATGCCTGGCATCATGATATCGAGTAGAAGCAACTCTGGTTTTTCTTGCTCGATTAAAGCAAGTGTTTCAGGACCATCAGAAATAGTGCGTACGCGGTAGCCTTCAAGCCTTAGGAAGCTTTCAAGAACGCGTAAGTTAACCGGTTCGTCATCAGCAACATACAACAGCGGACCATCAGGGTTCTCTGGTAATGATAAGTCGTCGTTGTTTTCAAAGTTCGCTTCTGGAATTTGGAAGTGTCCACGCGCCGCAAGGCTCTGTGTTGCTTGAATCTCTTCTTCATTAGCAAGTGGCAGAGTAAAGCTAAATGTAGTGCCGACCATTGGTTGACTACTTACATATAACGATCCACCCATCAATTCGATTAGTTGACGGCTGATTGATAAACCCAAACCAGCGCCTTGACGGTAGCGACTAGCGTCTTGGCCGGCTTGAATTAAAGGTTCAAAGATATGCTCAAGATGTTCAGCCGGGATACCCTGGCCAGTATCAACCACTTGTACGCGGACTTGATCGTCCACGACGGTGGCAGAAATTACGATCTTACCTTCAGAAGTATATTTAATTGCATTACCAATTAGGTTGTACAGTACTTGTTCCAAGCGTTGTGGATCGGCAGACACCGCTTTTAGATCGGCAGGGACCTGGTTAATGATACGAATCGTCTTGTTACCTAGTAGATGACTTGAAAGCTCAAGCACCAAGCGAGTCGCACTTGCTAGGCTCACTGCCGATTTTTGGATATCCATGCTGCCATAGCGCATCTTGTGGTAATCCAATAAATCGTCAACAAGATTTGCCAAACGTTGACCACTTTTGATGATGATATCCAATTGGTATTTTTGACTCGCAGGAATTGCACCATTAGCACCAGATACTAAAGTCTCTGCAATGCCGACCATACCGTGTAATGGTGTACGTAACTCGTGAGAGGTTGTCGCTAGGAACTCATCTTTCAGCTTGTCTGCCAACTGCAATTCTTCGTTTTGCTTTTGGATCAATTTGATGTTGCTTTCTAGCTCTTCATTTTGCTGCTTAATGGTTTGGATCTTTTCTCGAATTGAGCGTTGCATGCGCTCAAAGCTGATCGCGAGTCGACCGATTTCATCTTTACGCTCTGTATTAAAGGTCGTTTCGTCCAGATCACCAGCAGATACTTTCTCTGCTGCCCAAGTCAGCTTAAGAAGCGGGGAGGTGATGAAATTAGATAAGTAGTGTGAGGCGATCACAACCAAGATGATCGCAATCAGCATCGCAATAACAAACAGCTTCTCGAGCTGGTGGACTCGAGCAAAGGCTTCTTTTTCTGGAAGTTGTACGACAATCGCCCAAGTTAGACCGCGAGTTTCAATTGGCGCAAATGCCGCAATCATCTCTTCACCCAAGCGGTTGCTGTAAGTACCTACTTCTGTGTCGCCTGCGAGTGCTTTATCGACAATCTCTAAGCTGTTTTGGATTTCTTCCTGTTTGGTGTTAATGGTGCGAGGTTTATGATCGCTGCCCACTAGTAAGGTTTCAATCGAGGAATCGCGGTTGATTTCAGCAATAAGCTTAGTAATGCCGTTGTTTGGTAAGCGGAACATCGCATAGCTGTGCAGGTAGCCTTGTTGGACAATCGGTGCGCCGAGCCAAGCGACTTGTTTACCGTTTTCGATATCAAAGTCAGACACGACAACTGGCGTGTAATCTTCATTGACCTTACGACGTGCACTCACATCTTCAGACAAACGTTTAAAGGTGCGCCCTAGCGCCGTATCTTTGTAGCGTCCTGTCAGTAGGTTAGTGCCATAGTTGTCGTCTTTATTGATTGAGTAAGTGACATTACCATCGATATCAACCAATAAAATGTCATTAAAATCAGATCGCTTTAACAGCTCTAGGTATGCCCAGTGGTAACGTTTGTGCAATAGGCGGTAACGTTCGCTGCCAACGTAGTTAGATGATTCCGGTAAAATCGAGGTTTTGATTTGATCGCCACTGCCTTTGATATAGCGCTGCTGTGCGTTTTCTCTGGCTTCATCAATATCGTGACCCAAGCGACTAAACGCATTGACCAAACCGTAGAATCGTCCGCCGCTGGCGTAAGCAAGTTCGGAGCGTACGAAGCCCATGACTTCAGTCTCTTGAGCTGCAAAGTAGTCGATGATTTGTTGTTGTTTGGTATCACGAACTGAAAGAAGGTGCGATGTGCTTTGTTCTTGAAGATCTTTACTGTGTGATTGCAGGAAGAAAATCGCAGTTATCGTCAGTGGCGTGATACTAAGAACCAAAAACGCGGTCATTAGCGTGCTTTGCAGGCGCTTAAATTTCTGCTTTTTGTAGAATTTAAACATGGATAAGATTACAACTCATAAAAGGGCAGCGACCAATTTACTGGGGCTTGCCAAGGTTCTCGTTAAAAACGGACAAGAAGTTAAATTCGATAGAATTAACAAAATTAACGAGTTTTTTTTCTTTGACAAGAAAGTTGATTGGAAAGCGTGGGGAGAGACGCAGTTTTTCGTTGAGTTGAATGAATTTTGGCAAAGGTTTGCGCAGGATTTCACCTGCGCAAAGAGAGATTAGGATTTTTTCGCGTAGTATATCGAGAATTTATTGGTCTTATTTAGCGTCTCGCAATTATTGAATGCTTGCTCAATAATTGGTGGGTATTTTAAGAAGCTGTTTGCCACAATCACCATTTCACCCTGTTTAGTCATGTATTGTGGTGCTTGACCCAAGAGTGTTTCCGCAGCGTTGTAGTTTGTATCTAGACCACTGTGAAACGGCGGATTACTGACGATAAAGCGATAATCTTTTGCCGTATCGGAATAGATGTCTGAAGCAAACACACGTCCAGTTATGCCATTCGCTTCTAATGTTGCTTGGCTTGATGTGATGGCATAAGCGTTAATATCACACATCTCAATCGCGATATCTGGGTTGGCTTTGGCCATGAATGCACCCAGCACTCCTGCACCACAGCCAAAATCGAGCACCTTGCCAGATAGTTTAGGTAAAGTCTCAAGCAGTAATTGACTGCCTAAATCAAACTCACCATGGCTAAATACACCAGGAAGGCTCTTAACTGTAAGTGATTGCTCACCCAAAGTGACGGTGTAGGATTTAAACCAATCTGCTTGATTGAAAGGCTTTGGCTGGTTAAGGCAAGTACCCCAGTAGAATGAGCAACGGCGAGCTGAGTCGTACTTGTTCACTGGACCGTACTCTTTGAACATTTTCTCAATGCTCTTGATACCTGAACGGTTCTCACCAACGACGACGATTTCTGTATTGATGCCAAGTTTCGCCATCAACATTGCCAGCAAGTATTCTGCCTCAGATTTAGCTTTTGGCCAGTACAGAAGCACCATGTCTGCTTGTGTCTCAATATCAAACTCTGAGCCAAAGTGGCTCTTCACCTTGTTCGATGTGCGAATTTGACGGTAGTAGCTGTAGTTAGAAGTAAAAACCTCCACTGACTCACAATGAGCCACTAACTCGAGAGGAAATAGATCTTCAACTTCACCAGCGACTAAAACGTGTTTTCCGTTAAAGTACTCAAGTTGGCGCTGAGCTATTTGGCTAGGAGCAATATAAGCAGACATAAATTTGGTTCATCAGAAATAATTAGGGGCAGATTTTCGCACAATCTGCCCCAAGCTTGAAGTGATTAAGCAGCGACTAACTGTTGTCTTGTTGGTTGAGGAAATCCTTAAACTCTTCTTCGTAGATGTTAAACAACACCATGGTGACGGCAAAAATCAGTGGACCGTAGATAAGACCGATCAAACCAAATAGATGCAAACCACCCAATAGAGAGAAAAATATCATTAGCGTGTTCATACCTGCGCTGCCTTGCATTAGCAGAGGGCGTAATAGGTTGTCGATAGAGCCGACTACCACGACACTCCATACCGTCAAGAAGATTGCCCAAGTGGTGTCACCGGTTAAGAACAAGTACGCTGCGGCTGGAATCCAAATTAGTGCTGTGCCAACTACAGGGATAAATGATGCAAAGCCCATCATGGTTCCCCAGAATAAACCAGGGAAGCCTGCAAGCCACATACCGATACCACCAGCAAAGCCTTGAGCAATCGCGGTTAAGAATGACCCCATTACAGCGGATTTCGAGACTTGTTCAATCTCGGTCAGAATTTTGTCTTCTTGGCTGCGTGAGAGGGGCAGAATATGACGCATTGCTGAAATGATCTTGTCGTGGTCACGTAACAGGAAGAACAAAACGAACAACATTAGGAAAAAATCCATTAGGAAGTTCGTTGCATCACCCAGGATTTTTGCGCTTATAGCTACAAGGTTTGAACCAAATGATGTTGCGAATTGCCCGATCTTTTCTGCGATGGCTTGTGGTTCGATTTTGTCGAAAGGTAAGTACTCATTAACCAACGCTAAACCTTTGACTACCCAAGGATGTTGGAAAATATCTTGGATGCCACCATTGGTTACCCACTTGTAGGTATTTTGCGAAAATACCGAGCCTTGCTGCACGATAGCGGCAAAAACAAATAGTAATGGAATCACGATAATAAAGGTTAAAACCACACAAGAGAGCAGTGAGACCAAGTTTTTGTGATTAGGTAGTTTTCGTTCAAACCATTCATGTATTGGGAACATGAGCAGTGAAATGATAAACGCCATGACGATCGAGTTGATGTAAGGTTCGACCAACAAATAGCAGGCAAAAGCAGCGGCGAGCAGCGCAACAACTAGCACTCGATGACTCGACGTGATTTTTACATTATTCGGCATGTGATTAATCCAAATTACGGAATATTTACGTTTACGCCTTATACCACAGCGCAAAATCTTTATTACTTTGCACCGACGATTCTTTCAAGCTTATGACATAGCTGAATTGGGAAGGTGCAGTTGACCTTGTTATAATGACCACAAATCAGGTGGTTATCAATCAAGAGATGGAAAAATGGGTTGTTGTAACAGCGATAAGAAATGCCAGAGCGAAAAGAAGGCCAGACGCATTCCTTGGTTTGGGATTGTTCTTGGGATTCTTGCTATCTTAGTCATCTTTAATTGGCAAGCATAATTCAAATAATAAAAAAGGACCTCGAAGGTCCTTTTTTTGGAATTTATGTTCTGGTAAGGAACGCTTATTTTGATTCTTCTGCCAGAATTGCGAAACAACGATCCGCAGCTTCTAGTGTTGCGTCGATTTCTTTTGAACCGTGAGCAAGAGAGGTAAAGCTTGCTTCGAATGCTGATGGTGCAAGGTATACACCGTGTTTTAGCATTAGGTGGAAGAAACGCTTAAAGCGCTCGACATCGCACTTAGTCACGTCTTCGTAGCACGTTACGGTTTCTTGGTCAGTGAAGAAGAAACCAAACATGCCACCCACTTGGTTTACTACCATTGGGATGCCGTGTTTTTCAGCAAGAGCTTTGAAGCCTTCAGCAAGTTGTTTGGTTTTTGCAGCAAGACGTTTCTCGTTACCTTCTTCTTTTAGCAGGTTCAAACATGCAAAGCCTGCCGCCATTGCTACTGGGTTACCGGAAAGTGTGCCCGCTTGGTATACAGGACCTGTTGGCGCAACATATTGCATGACTTCTTTACGACCACCAAAAGCACCCACTGGCATACCGCCACCGATCACTTTACCTAGTGTCGTTAGATCTGGTTTGATGTTGTAGTGTGCTTGCGCGCCACCTAGAGCTACACGGAAGCCTGTCATTACTTCATCAAAAATCAGTAGAGCACCTTCTTGGTCACAGATTTCGCGTAGACCTTCGTGGAAGCCTTCTACTGGAGGGATACAGTTCATGTTGCCCGCTACTGGCTCAACGATGATACATGCGATTTCGCCTTTGTTTGCGGCGAATAGTTCACGTACTGAATCTAAGTCGTTGAATGTTGCCGTTAGTGTGTGCTTTGCAAAATCGGCAGGAACGCCAGGAGAACTTGGTTGACCTAGAGTTAGTGCACCTGAACCTGCTTTTACTAGCAAGCTGTCTGCGTGACCATGGTAACAGCCTTCGAACTTCATGATCTTGTCACGACCAGTAAAGCCACGAGCAAGACGGATAGCACTCATTGTTGCTTCCGTACCAGAACTTACCATGCGGATTTGTTCCATAGATGGCACTAGCTCAGATACAAGCTCGGCCATGGCAATTTCCATTTCAGTTGGCGCACCGAAACTTAGACCGCGTTGTGCAGCATCGATAACTGCTTCACGGATAACTGCGTGGTTGTGACCTAGAATCATAGGACCCCAAGAGCCAACGTAATCAATGTACGCTTTACCATCGGCATCAAAAATCAGGGCACCGTCTGCTCGTTCGATAAATAGCGGAGAACCGCCAACGCCGTTGAATGCACGAACTGGTGAGTTCACACCGCCAGGAATGGTTTGCTGAGCCTTTTGATATAGCTCTGATGATTTGGTCATGGGGTTATCCTCTTTTGATTGCTCGGACCAAGTGGAGCGCATTGTACCTAGCTAATCTCAAGTTAGAAACGTTTTGGGTAATTTATGTGTTGTCTGGCGGTGTAATCTTACATATCAGCATCTGATCTAAAGAATCGTCGGTGAATACTTGAACGAGTTGGTCAGGTATTGGATAATCGCTCTAATTAGCACAAATTTGACGTCTCGCTACAGGCTTGACGCATTACACGAGTGAGAGAGGTCTTCGTGAGCGAAGTAAACGTACCATTGTCTTTTTCTGATGCAGCAGCATCACGCGTTAAAGCGCTGATTGCGGAAGAAGAAAACCCAGCACTGAAGTTACGCGTATACATTACTGGCGGCGGCTGTAGCGGTTTCCAATATGGCTTCACATTTGATGAGAGCGTAAATGAAGGTGATACTACGATCGAAAACAGTGGCGTAACACTGGTTGTAGACCCAATGAGCCTGCAATACTTAATCGGTGGCGTGGTTGATTACACAGAAGGTTTAGAAGGAGCTCGCTTCTTCGTTAATAACCCAAATGCGACGACAACCTGTGGTTGTGGTGCATCATTCAGTGTGTAATTAATACGACAACAGGCAGCCAATCGGCTGCCTGAGTTTTACGTAGCAGGAAGTCACGTAAACGCCCCCTCGCTTTCATGATGAAGTGGGGGTAAAAATAAAAAGGACTTTATATGTCTGGAACTTCTTTCGGACGTCGTTTTGTCGAACGTCCATGGCTAGTCTCTCTAACGCTTGTTATCACTTTGGCTGCTTGGCTCGCAATGGGTCAACTCAATGCACAAGACGAATCGGTCTCTTCTCCATCCTCTCAATCAGATGATACGCCTGTCGCAAAGGTGATGTTCAACTCTTTTGAAGCACAACCAACCAGTAAAACGATTGAACTTTACGGTCGAACTGCGCCGAATCGGCAAGCTCGTTTAGGGGCAGAAGTCGCAGGTAAGATTGTGAGCTTGAACGTGCAAAAAGGACAAAGTGTTAAACAAGGGCAGGTGATTGCCAACATTGATGAGCGCGATCTAGATATTCAACTTAAACGTGCCAAAGCAATGCTGCGTGTAAAAGAAAAAGAATTTAAAGCCGCAGAATCTTTGAAGAATAGAGGGTTGCAAGGTGAAGTTGCTTTTGCCACTGCTCAAGCGGTACTTGTCGATGCCCGAGCAAACTTAAGCAATGTTGAAACTGCACTTAAAAATACCAAAGTAAGAGCCCCTTTTGACGGCATTCTGGACCATCGATTCGTTGAAGTGGGAGATTTCGTTGGCGTCGGCGACCCAATAGCCACTGTAATTGACTTAGAGAAGTTAGTCATTGAAGCGGATGTGAGTGAACGTCATATTCAGTATTTAAAACAAGGTCAGCAAGCCGATGTTAGAACCATTGATAACATCCATCATCAAGGCACCATTCGTTATATTGGGCGCGTATCTTCAACTTCGACCAATACATTCCCTATAGAAATCGAGATTGATAATCGAGAGAGTGCGATGCCTGCGGGTGTCAGTGCTGAAGTGGTACTGTCGCTAAGTGAAGTTCTGGCAGTGAAAGTGACCGCAGCCATGTTGGCGTTAGATGAAGAAGGCAATCTTGGTATCAAAACGCTTCGTGATCAGCATGTTCACTTTGTGCCTATCCAACTGGTCAAAGCTGAGAAAGACGGTGTCTGGTTATCCGGCTTAGGAGACCAAGTTGACATCATTGTGCTTGGACAAGGCTTTGCACGTGATGGCGATTTAGTGATGGCGACAAAAGTCGACGATGCCATTGAAGCTGCGAACCAGCAATAAGGAGGCAATATGTTTGCTTTGATTGATGCTGCGTTATCGCGTGCACGTACCATGCTTACATTGTTGGTGATGATTTTGATTGCCGGAGTGATCACCTACATTACGATTCCGAAAGAGTCGAGCCCCGACATTACCATCCCTATTATCTATGTTTCGGTTAGCCACCAAGGTATTTCCCCGACCGATGCGGAGCGCTTATTGGTTCGTCCGATAGAGCAAGAGCTTCGTTCAATAGAAGGCGTTAAGGAGATGACCGCGATTGCTTCAGAGGGACATGCGTCGGTTACTCTAGAGTTCAGTGTCGGCGTTGACTTAGCTGAAGCTATGGCTGATGTTCGTGATGCGGTGGATCTTGCTAAACCTAAATTGCCTGAAGACAGTGATGAGCCAACAGTTAACGAAGTAACATTCGCATCTGAAGAGCCTGTCCTCACTCTGGTTCTGTATGGCACAGTCCCTGAGCGTACAACAGTACAAATCGCACGAGCTTTACGTGATAAGTTGGAAAGCTATCGTCAGGTATTGGAAGTCGATATTGCGGGGGATCGCGAAGATATCGTTGAGATCGTGGTCGATCCGTTATTGATGGAAAGTTACGGTTTGGATCAAGCCGATATCTACAATTTGATTGCTTTAAACAACCGAGTGGTTGCTGCTGGCTTTGTCGATACTGGTTATGGTCGCTTCTCGGTTAAAGTCCCTTCCGTATTCGATTCGTTAAAAGATGTATTAGAACTACCGATCAAGGTAAATGGCAAAGAGGTGATCACTTTTGGTGATGTCGCGACAGTGCGCCGAGCCTTCCGTGACCCTGAAAGTTTTGCTCGTTTAGATGGTGAACCAGCGGTGGTGCTCAATGTGAAAAAGCGTGCCGGTGAAAACATCATAGAAACGGTTGAGCTCGTTAAACAAGTTCTGATTGAAGCGCAAAAGCAGACTGGTTGGCCGAATAACCTGCAAGTTAAATACACTTGGGATCAGTCTGATGACGTTAAGCTGATGCTTAGCGATCTGCAAAACAACATTCTGTCTGCAATTATTCTGGTCGTTATTGTCATCATTGCCATTCTGGGTGTTCGAACTGCACTGTTAGTTGGTATTTCTATTCCGGGCTCTTTCTTAACTGGCTTATTGGTGTTGTCGGTTTTTGGTTTGACCGTCAACATCGTGGTGCTATTCGCACTGATTATGGCTGTAGGCATGTTAGTCGATGGTGCCATTGTTGTTACGGAATTTGCTGATAGGCGGATGCAAGAGGGCACACCACGTAAAGAAGCATATAGGGATGCAGCAAAACGTATGGCATGGCCGATTACCGCTTCTACAGCAACCACTTTGGCAGCGTTTGCACCATTGCTATTTTGGCCGGATATTACTGGTGAGTTCATGAAATACTTACCATTAACTCTCATTGCAACCCTCAGTGCTTCGCTAATGATGGCATTACTTTTCGTCCCTGTGATTGGTGGAATCATTGGTAAGCCTCAAGTCGTCGATGCACAGCGTCAGCAAGAGATGGTTGACCTGCATAATGGTGAATTTGATAAAGCGACAGGCATTACCAAGCTTTATTACAAAACCCTGTCTATCGCGATCCGACATCCATTGAAAGTGTTACTCAGCGCAATTTTGCTCGCGGGTGGTGTTGGCTTTACTTACAACAAAGCCGGCTTAGGTGCGGAGTTTTTTCCTGAAGTGGATCCCGCCTTCTTTACGGTCAAAGTTCGTTCTTATGGTGATTTGTCGATCAATGAGAAAGACATCGTAATGAAAGAGATTGAGAAAGTAATGTTAGGGCATGATGAGTTTGAAAGCGTCTACACACGTACCGGTTCCGATTCAAATGACGGTGATGAGATTGGTCAAATTCAGATCACGCCGGTGGATTGGCAATATCGCCGTAAAGTCAAAGATATTATTGAGGAACTTAAGCAAACCACCAATCAATTCTCCGGTGTTGAGTTGGAATACAAATTCCCCGATGCAGGACCACCAGTTGAGCATGATCTCGTGATTGAAATGTCGGCGCAAAACTCAAGTATCGATCAATTGGACAGTGCCGCCAAAATGGTTCGTTACTGGGCTGATCGTAACCCTGCGTTAACTAACTTAAGTGATACAACGAATAAAGAAGGAATTGATTGGCAGATTGATATCCGCAGAGACGATGCTTCTCGCTTTGCGGCCGATGCAACGTTGGTTGGAAACACCGTTCAGTTTGTTACCAACGGTTTGAAGATTGGTGATTATCTTCCGGATGATGCCGATGAAGAAGTCGATATCTTAGTACGTTATCCGCAAGATAAGCGTGATATTGGGCGTTTTGATCAGCTAAGAGTGAAAACGGCTGCGGGCTTAGTACCGATTACTAACTTTGCTCAAATTAAACCGGATCATAAGCAGGATACGATTCGCCGAGTTGATGGGCGCCGAGTGGTAAATATCAAAGCGGATATGGTTGAGGGGTATAACCTCGCACTGGAGCTACCAAAGATAACGGCGGAAGTGGCGCAATTGGGTTTACCTGCTGGGATTGAGTTTAAAATTCGTGGGCAAAACGAAGAGCAAGAGAACTCTTCCGCTTTCTTGCAAAATGCTTTTATGGTTGCTCTTGGTGTGATGGCGCTTATTTTGATTACTCAGTTTAATAGCTTCTATCAAGCCTTTTTGATCCTAAGTGCAGTGCTTTTCTCTACGGTCGGTGTGTTTGCTGGATTGCTGATTTTCCAAAAACCATTCGGCATTATTATGTCGGGCATTGGGGTGATCGCACTGGCCGGGATTGTTGTGAACAACAATATTGTATTGATAGATACCTACAATCAGATGCGTAAACGAGGGCTAGAAAAGTCAGAGGCAATTTTGCGTACCGGAGTACAGCGTCTGCGACCTGTATTGTTGACCACAGTAACGACGATACTTGGCTTGCTGCCAATGGTGCTAGAGATGAACATCGACTTAGTTAACCAGAAGATTGAATTTGGTGCGCCGAGTACGCAGTGGTGGTCTCAATTAGCAACTGCAGTTGCTGGTGGGCTCGCATTTGCAACCGTGTTAACTCTAGTGCTTACTCCATGTTTATTGATGCTAGGTAGAGAGCACAATATTGATGAACCTGAACCTGAAACAAAAGAGGCAGCGTAAGCTGCCTCTTAGGTATTGTCGTGAATCACGACTTATTTATTTCATTGCGAGCAACTTACTGTAGCGTTCTAGTTTTGCCATGCTCACTTTTGCGTTCGCCATGAAGGTTTGTTTTGCTTTACCCGTTAAAGATTTTGACTGCGGAAGCTTAACTGTTCTAGCGTTCTTGTGTACGCCGTTTACCAAGAATTCGTAGTGCAAGTGAGGTCCCGTAACCCGCCCAGTGCCGCCGAGCGTACCAATGGTTTGTCCTTGTTTCACTCGTTGTCCTGTCTTAACCATGCGTTTAGTTAAATGCAGGTATTTGGTAATGTAAGTGTTGCTGTGTTTGATGAACACATAGTTGCCGTTAAACTTATTGTAGGCAGACTTTTGTACCACACCATCACCAGCAGCCCAGATCGGTGTGCCAACAGGCGCAGCGTAGTCGGTGCCTCGGTGAGGACGAACCTTACCAGTGACAGGGTGTAAACGACGAGGGTTGAAATTAGACGTTACGCGACGGAAGTCCAATGGCGCACGCAAAAAGGCTTTCTTCATGGCTCGACCATTTTCATCGTAATACTTGCCGCTCTTTTCATCCAAAATTGCAGTAAAGGTATCACCTTGGTTCTTAAACACTGCAGCAATAATTTTTCCTCGCCCAATGACTTCACCTTCGACGACTTCTTCTTGGTAAAGCACACGGAAAGTATCGTTTTTACGAATATCCAATGCAAAGTCGATGTCCCAACCAAAAATGCCTGCCAGTTCCATAATTTGGTTTGCATTCAACCCAGATGAAATACCGGCATTCCAGAAGTTAGATTTAATCGTCGCTTCAGCGTAGTTGTACTGATAATCGACTTCTTTTTTATCGATCTCTGAGACGTATTTGTTGCCTTGCAGCTTAATGCGGAAAGTTTCAAACGCATTCAGCGTACGTTGAAGTTGAACAAAGTCGTTGTTTTCATCAAACCCAAATTTCAGCTTATCTCCTGGACGAAGACGAGAGAGCTGCTGTTTGATTTCTTTATCTGAAGTGATCAGTTCATGCAAAAGACGAGGGGATAAGCCGACGCGGTTAAAAAGTACCGCTGCACTTTCCCCATTTTTGACCTTATATGTTTCCCAACGCAAGACAGAAGGAAGATTAGAAGAAGCGCTGCGCTCTGGTGATTCGACAGATATCGACACTGGATAATGCTCGCCAACTTTAAGGCGGCTTTGCTGCGGATCGAGGTCTTGCGGATCGGGTAAGAAAAATAGCGCGACGATGATAAGCGCACTAAAAAAGCCGATCAGTACTTTGTGCAAGAGTGGGAGTCGGACAAAAATCGAATGCATGAGGTACTTGATTACTAAATTAAACGTAAAAATTGACAACTACCTAGTCTAACGTGTTTCAAAATGCATCGCTATTCAAGTAAGATGTTCAGCTATTATATTTTTGCCAAATCTGTGGGAGTGAACAAGAATGGCGAGCATTGAAGCTGCACTAGCCGAGATTAAGCGCGGTGTTGAAGAGCTGATTCCAGAAGAAGAGCTGATCGCAAAACTTAAAGAAGGTCGTCCTCTACGTATTAAATTGGGCGCCGATCCAACAGCACCTGACATTCACCTAGGCCATACGGTTATTTTCAATAAGCTTCGCTTGTTCCAAGAACTAGGTCATGAAGTGACATTCCTTATCGGTGATTTCACTGCAATGGTTGGTGACCCAACAGGTAAGAACACAACTCGTCCACCGCTAAGCCGTGAAGACGTGCTACGTAACGCAGAAACGTACAAAGAACAGGTGTTCAAAATCCTAGACCCAGCTAAGACAAAAATTCAGTTCAACTCTGAGTGGCTATCTGAGCTTGGTGCAGAAGGCATGATCCGCCTTGCTGCAAACCAAACTGTTGCTCGTATGCTAGAGCGTGATGATTTTAAAAAGCGTTACGCTGGTGGTCAGCCAATTGCTATCCATGAGTTCATGTACCCACTACTTCAAGGTTGGGACTCAGTAGCAATGGAAACTGACGTTGAACTGGGTGGCACTGACCAGAAGTTCAACCTACTGATGGGTCGCGAGTTGCAAAAATCTCACGGTCAAAAACCACAAGTTGTTCTTATGATGCCACTTCTAGTCGGTCTAGATGGTGAGAAGAAGATGTCTAAATCTTCTGGTAACTACATTGGTATCAGCGAAGCACCAAGCGAAATGTTTGGTAAGATCATGTCAATCTCTGATGATCTAATGTGGAGCTACTACGAGCTGTTGTCTTTCCGTCCTCTAGAAGAAATTGCACAATTTAAAGCGGATGTAGAAGCAGGCAAGAACCCTCGTGATATCAAAGTACTGCTAGCAAAAGAAATCATTGCACGCTTCCACAGTGAAGCAGATGCAGATGCGGCAGAGCAAGAGTTCGTTAACCGTTTCGCGAAAAATCAAATTCCTGACGAAATGCCAGAGTTTGATTTTGAGACTGGCACGCCAGTAGCAAATCTATTGAAAGAAGCGGGTCTATGTGCTTCAACTTCTGAAGCTATGCGCATGGTTAAGCAAGGCGCAGCTAAGATCGAAGGCGAGAAAGTTGCTGATGCGAAGTTTGTTCCTGAAGCAGGCACTTACGTATTCCAAGTAGGTAAACGTAAATTCGCACGTATTACTATTAAGTAATCAATAACTGTTCAAAATGAAAGCGCCTTATAGGCGCTTTTTTTGTATTAAAATTTGGTGAATACACGCGAGATTGACTGTAAAAATGGTCGAACTTTGTTACTATACGCGCGCTGCTACGTGAGCAGCTTTATCGGAGATTTACATGAACAATACCGACCATCCTCCCAGTTGTTGGGTGAGTAAGATTAAGGGAGCGAAATAACCCGCTTCGGTATTGGCGATCTCCGCCTTACCTTAGTGGTGAGGCATCTTTTCTTCTAGTTTTCCTTTTATTATTTCCTTTCATAAATTCTGAATAGACAGTGCTTTGGCATTGATGTTTTCGCGCGTCCTGCATTTGTATTTATACGAGTCGGGTGTGCAGAAAGCTTTTTGCGTGCGTTGTCGATGGTCGTTACCAATGCCAATCGGGAGATTCGCCATGACGGTAATGAACAACACTTTTATTGAAACAACACCAAACTTCTCAGAAGTGGAGATTGGTGCCGCTCGTAATGCCTTTTTGCAATACGAACAAGAGCAACAATTGCACCTACTAACGATCATGCCTATTGATGAGGCGGTTGGTATTTTGCAGCACTGCTCGGTTGGCTATGTGAATAGCCTTATCGCTCAACTTGAACAAGCTGGATATGATAAACGTGCTCGTCACTATGCTCACCAATTAGGTTTGCATATGTCGGAAGTCGATACACCAGATGGCTACTTATCGACTAGTGTGTTGGAACATGTGAAGCAGCGTATTGGTTGGATCATTGCTCTTGCCCTTTTAGGGATAGTGTCGGGTTTGATCATTGCTCAGTATGAGAACACTTTAAGTCAACTTGTATTGCTTGCCGTGTATATGCCCGTAATCGCTGCTGCTGGTGGTAATACCGGAACTCAGGCTGCGACCTTAGTCATTCGCGCACTCGCCACTGGAGAGTTAAAGAAACGCCAATGGTTAGAAGTTTTGTGGAAAGAAAGTCGCGTAGCGCTGTTTATTGCCTTGGCGATTGCGATCGTGATGATTGGTCGAATCATGCTATTTAGTGGTGGGCAATCAACAGGGGGCTTTGCACTGGAAGATATCGCATTAGCCATTGCGGTTGCGTTATTTATTCAGGTGACTATCTCAACCACACTTGGAGGATTACTTCCTATCATAGCGCGTGCATGTAAACTGGACCCCGCCGTATTGGTGAGCCCAGTATTAGCATCGATCGTCGATATCTCAGGTATGTGGATCTACTTTACCGTGGTGAACTACTTCTTAGGCATTGCCTGACTAAAACTCACAATGTCTTGGTAAAACAATTTCTCAAAACGAGTAATAGGGGCGACGACAGGCTTGTTATCGTCCCTTTTTTCTGGGAAATAGTCCGACACAAACTGAACAAATAGCGTGTTTGGTTTGCCGTTTTTATCAAGCCCATACCCCGCCATATTGTACGTGCCGTACAAGGACCCGCTTTTTGCAATCAACTGTCCTTTAATAGGAGCTTTACGCATACTCTGGCGGTACTGCAATGTTCCTGATTCACCGGACTTTGGCATAATTGCTATCAAGTTGAGTTCTTGTTCGTGTTGCCAAATGTAGCGCAAGATAGCAGCCATCGACTTCGCTGAAATGCGGTTATTGCGTGATAAACCTGACCCATCTTCTAATCGGGCATTGCGAATGTCGATCCCCGTATTGGAGAAAATGATTTGTTTGATTGCTTCAGTGCCGTTAGTAAAACTGCCAGGTTGCACAAAGAACTTAGCGCCAAGTGTTTTAGTAAGAGTATCGGCAATTAAGTTATCTGAGCGTTTTAACATCTCATCAAGCAACTGTGGTAATGGTTTTGATTTGTGTACTGCCAACAACTTGCGTGACTTTTCAGGTGCTTTGCCGACTCGAATTTTTCCTTTTAATGAAATGCCGACTTGCTTGAGCAATTTCTCTACTTTTTGGCTTGTGTAGCCTTCAGGATCTTGCACTGCAAATTTGAGGGGGAGTGGTTTATCGCCACGGTCTACTAAGCAGCCGGTTAGTTGATATTGGTTGTTTGGGTTAGCGATGAGCTCTAAATCACAATGACGGCTCTTCTGGACGCTTTTTGACACGGTTTGAGCGCTGGTGGCGACATTAATTGGTTGATGCTCAGGAACATAAACACGAGTTGTTCCGTTTTTTTGTGTGTATATCGATGCTTGAACGCAATTTTCATTCAGTGTCACAGCAGATGCTGGTGCGCTATAGCAAACGCCTAGAATATCCCATGGCCATCCAACGGCACGGTTGTAGCCAGTAAAAGCGCTGTTATCTAACCAAAGATCCCCATTGATTCGGTTTAGACCGTTTTTCTTCGCTCGTGTCAGCATGGTTTTAAGATCTTGCGTTACAAGCGTAGGATCGCCGGAAAAAGTAAAGACGGCATCAGAGTTGGAGCTTTCTAACGTTGTACGAAAAGTGAAGCCATTGCCCAGCTCAAGCTTTGCAGCCAAGGCTGTGACAACTTTTAATGTACTTGCTGGGGGGAAATACTGCTCAGTAGGATGAATGCCTTTTAGCTCACTTTGCCCATTAAGTTTTTCAGCAACCAAACTGATACGTGCTCCGTCTGGCAGCACCTCTTGGTGGGGATAAGCAAAAGAGAGAAGTGGAGTAAGGCTAGAGAGTAGTAACAATGACCAACGTAAGCGCATAGTAATAGTTCGTGAGGTTAGTTATGCAATTGAGTATATACCGAAAAATCGCAGAATTCTGGATATAAAAAATGCCCGCATAAGCGAGCATTTTATCTTCAAGTCGTAAGACTGAATTAGAAGTCGTAACGTAGACCCAGAGCTAGCTCGTCTTCAGAATCGATCTTCGTTGCTTTGTAGTTAGCAGAAGTCGTTGAGCCCATAGCATCGCCAGCATCAATTAGGTTGAAGTTGTACGATACGTAACCACGGAAGTTAGGCTTGAAGTAGTAAGACGCGTCAACTGCGAAGTTGTTTGCAGAAGTTTCGTTGTTAGTTTCTGCGTTGTTGTACGTCGTTGTGAACACTGTTTGACCTAGAGTGTAAGCACCTGCTAGTTCGTAACCAGTGTAATCTACAGTTTTCTTGAATGTTGCTTCTTTTTCACCGTCAGTGAATAGACCTGCAAAGTATAGGTCGTTCATTGTGTAAGAAGCAGCAAGCATGTATTCGTTAGCGTCAGATTGGTCTGCGTAACCAGCACCTAGGTCAAGACCAGTGTCGCCTAGAGTGTAGATAGCAGATAGAGAGTAGCCATCTTCGCCGTTATCAGTGTACTCAGTACCAGCTGCGTTTTCTACGCGGTCAGCGAAACGGTAGCTAGCTTTAACTGCTAGGTTTTCGAATTGACCTTTGTAAGACAGCATGTTGTCTGAACGGTCAGCTGCAGCTAGTTTGTCAGCAGCAGAGTTACCAGCGTACGCCATGATATCTGTGAAGTCAGTGATAACGCCTAACGCACCGTCGTTTTTACCGTAAGTAACTTCACCGAATGCACCGCCTAGACCAGCGTATGCGTAACGAGTGTCAAGGTTGCTTTTGCCGTCTACGCCGCCTTCTTCAGCAGTAGTAAATTCACCTTCCCAGAAACCAACACCGTATAGGTTGTCGTTGATTGCTTGTGTGCCAAGGAAGTTTAGACGGATACGAGAGTTGTCCGCTACGTCGCCATCTTTCATAGATAGACGTGCTTCAGCACGACCGCCCATTTCTAGAGAAGTGCCGTCTTGGTTGTAAAGTTCAGCTGCGTTAACGCCAGTTGCCATAGCTGCTGCAGATACAGAAAGAGCAATTAGAGTCTTTTTCATCTTATTTGTCCTAGTTAGCTGTCCATAATCATTGTTTTATGGGGGAGAGGTTATCTCTCACAAGCTATTGTTGTTCGTATAGTTTCATTCGCGGCAAATGCCCACACTCGAAAAAGCCATAACGAAATAACTTGCCGGACATGTTTTACTGCTAAAGTTTCCTTATGAGTTAGTAAAATGATATAAATCCAACTAATGAACACTGTTCAATTGGTTGTTATTTCATCTTAAAGTGTTGTTTTTAAATGATTATATCTTGCCTAACATTGGTCTGACATTGATTTGTTTTTATCTTTTTTGATGTTTTTAGTGTAATGAACAGTGTTGTTTTTCAATAAATTGCGATGATGCGTAAATCTAAAAACGATTGATGGCGTGGTATTAACCACACAACTGAGTCGCGAAATCGAATTAAGGTGATTTCACACCCTAGTTTGTTTAAACTAACCAAAACAGAATCTTTGAACGTACTACCCAGTCCCTATGATTGGGTGGGATTTTTTTGTCCAAAGACACCTTTGGCCTTGAGGTTATATAATGGAAAAAGTTCCAATGACACTACGTGGCGAACAGTTGCTACGTACAGAACTCGATCGTCTACTAAAGCTTCGCCCGCAAATTTCAGAAGCAATCGCAGAAGCGCGTGAACTAGGCGACTTGAAGGAAAACGCAGAATACCACGCCGCTCGTGAAGAGCAGGGGATCTGTGAAGCACAAATTCGTGACATTGAATACAAGCTATCTGTTGCTCAAGTCATTGACGTAACAACGATGGACAACACTGGTAAGGTGATTTTTGGTTCAACCGTTACTCTGATTGACTGTGATACAGAAGAAGAGAAAACCTACCAAATCGTGGGTGATGACGAAGCAGATATTAAAGCGGGTCGTATTTCGATTAGCTCGCCAATTGCTCGTGGCTTGATCGGTAAAATGGAAGGTGACGAAGTTGTTATTCAAACTCCTGGCGGAGCGAAAGACTTCGAAATCGACAGCGTTGAGTACATCTAACTTCGTGTTCTAACGGTTAGTTGAAATAAACTCTAGATGCAAAAAAGGTCGCCCATGGCGACCTTTTCTTCTTCCGCTGCGCAAGCAGATATTACTTACGTGGGATTTCGATTTTACGCTCTTCAGACTGGCGGTATAGCACAAGTACCTTACCGATTGTCTGAACTTTTTCAGCGCCCGTCTCACGTACGATAGCGTCGATGATCAGCTGTTTTGTCTCACGGTCTTCTGATGCAACTTTAATTTTGATCAGTTCGTGGTGGTCAAGAGCGATTTCAATTTCTGCTAGCACGGCTTCTGTAAGTCCATTTGCGCCCATTAGCACAACAGGTTTTAAACTGTGAGCCAGGCCTTTTAGGTGCTGCTTTTGTTTGGTGCTTAGGTTCATTACGCGGCCAATTTTCTTTAAAATAAGGGTTGAAAAAAGCTATTTTAACGCCATCTATTGCTGAAGACTATAATTTATTGAGTAATAGGTTGAGCCTATTAAAACAATAGCTCCTAATTACGCCTTGTTGGGATTAAGATGAGTAAACAAAAACATTCGGCTAGTTCTGGTCGTTGGTTGAAAGAACACTTTGACGATAAATATGCGAACGAAGCTCGTAAAAAAGGCTATCGTTCTCGTGCTTACTTCAAAATTGAAGAGATCCAAACAAAAGATAAATTGTTGAAATCTGGGATGACAGTCGTCGATTTAGGCGCAGCTCCAGGTGGATGGTCTCAATATGCTGCTAAGATAATAGGTGAAGAAGGTCAAATCATCGCATGTGACTTATTACCTATGGATCCAATCGCTGGTGTAAGTTTTTTGCAAGGCGACTTTCGTGACGAGGCGGTTTTAGACGCTCTATTGGAAAGAATCCAACCTTCGATGGTGGACGTAGTAATGTCTGATATGGCTCCAAACATCGCTGGTAACAATTCCGTAGATCAGCCACGAGCTATGTATTTAGTTGAATTGGCTTTAGATATGTGTCGACAAGTTCTAGCACCTAATGGTAGCTTTGTCGTAAAGGTTTTCCAGGGTGAAGGCTTCGATCAATTTGTGAAAGAAGTCCGAGACATGTTTAAAGTCGTAAAAATCAGAAAACCAGACTCATCGCGAGCTCGCTCACGAGAAGTCTTTGTTGTAGCCACTGGTTACAAAGGTTAACTATTTCGCTCGTTTAGAGCATGGTTAACACTATAGCTACAGCTAATAAACTGTAGTACCCTACCTTTAATTACAATTAGTTATCGAGAGGCTGACACCTTGAGTGACATGGCAAAAAATTTAATTCTGTGGCTTGTTATCGCTGTCGTGTTGATGTCGGTATTCCAGAGCTTTGGCCCTGGAGAGAGCAATGGCAGAACCGTGGATTACACCACGTTTGTACAGGAAGTTGGCCAAGGCCAGATTCAAGAAGCAACTTTTAAAGACGGTGAAATTAGTTTTGTTCG
Organism: Vibrio harveyi NBRC 15634 = ATCC 14126 = KCTC 12724; assembly: GCF_001591145.1. Taxonomy (GTDB): domain Bacteria; phylum Pseudomonadota; class Gammaproteobacteria; order Enterobacterales; family Vibrionaceae; genus Vibrio; species Vibrio harveyi. Next base: position 99,806 of record NZ_BCUF01000001.1, read on the forward strand.
TCGTGGCGGCGGTGCCAAAATGGTCACTTACATGCCTGTGTACGATCAAAAGCTTCTAGATGACCTAATTAACCAAAACGTGAAAGTGCAAGGTACACCTCCTGAAGAGCAAAGCCTACTTGGCACAATCTTCATTTCTTGGTTCCCTATGATCTTACTGATTGGTGTGTGGATTTTCTTCATGCGTCAAATGCAAGGCGGCGGCGGTAAAGGCGCCATGTCTTTCGGTAAGAGTAAAGCTCGTATGATGAGCGAAGAGCAGATCAAGACGACTTTTGCAGATGTCGCAGGTTGTGATGAAGCAAAAGAAGACGTTAAAGAACTGGTTGACTACCTACGCGATCCAAGCCGATTCCAAAAATTGGGCGGTAAGATCCCGACAGGTGTACTTATGGTTGGTCCTCCAGGTACTGGTAAAACGCTTCTAGCGAAAGCCATTGCTGGTGAAGCAAAAGTGCCTTTCTTTACTATCTCTGGTTCTGACTTCGTAGAAATGTTTGTTGGTGTTGGTGCGTCTCGTGTGCGTGACATGTTCGAACAAGCGAAGAAAGCGGCACCTTGTATCATCTTTATCGATGAGATTGATGCAGTAGGTCGTCAGCGTGGTGCTGGTGTAGGTGGTGGTCACGATGAACGTGAACAAACCCTAAACCAAATGCTCGTTGAAATGGATGGTTTCGAAGGTAACGAAGGTATCATTGTTATCGCAGCGACTAACCGTCCAGACGTGTTGGACCCAGCACTACTGCGTCCTGGTCGTTTTGACCGTCAAGTTGTTGTTGGTCTTCCAGACGTACGTGGTCGTGAACAGATTCTTAAAGTACACATGCGCAAAGTACCTCTAGCAGGTGACGTAGAGCCTTCTCTAATCGCACGTGGTACACCTGGTTTCTCTGGTGCTGACTTAGCAAACCTAGTAAACGAAGCAGCCCTATTTGCTGCGCGTGGCAACAAGCGCAACGTTTCTATGGTTGAATTTGAACTAGCGAAAGACAAAATCATGATGGGTGCAGAGCGCCGTTCAATGGTGATGTCTGAAGAAGTAAAAGAGTCAACTGCTTACCACGAAGCAGGTCACGCGATTGTTGGTCGCCTAGTACCAGAACATGACCCTGTGTACAAAGTCTCTATCATTCCACGTGGTCGTGCGCTTGGTGTGACTATGTACCTACCAGAGCAAGACCGTGTGAGCATGTCTCGCCAACACCTAGAATCTATGGTTTCTAGTTTGTACGGTGGTCGTCTTGCTGAAGAGCTAATCTACGGTGCTGATAAAGTATCGACGGGTGCATCGAACGATATCGAGCGTGCAACTGATATTGCTCGTAAGATGGTGACGCAATGGGGCTTCTCTGAAAAACTTGGCCCGCTTCTATATGCGGAAGAAGAAGGTGAGGTGTTCCTAGGACGTAGCGTGACACAGACTAAACATATGTCTGATGACACAGCGAAGCTAATCGATGATGAAGTTCGTAAGATCATCGACCGCAACTACGACCGTGCGAAGCAAATTCTGGAAGACAACATGGACATCATGCATGCGATGAAAGATGCGCTAATGAAGTATGAAACCATTGATGCTGGCCAGATTGATGACCTGATGGAGCGTAAGACTGAGATTCGTGAACCTGCTGGTTGGGGTGATAAGCCTGCAAACAAACCAGAAGATAACGATAAGCCTCAGGCTAAACCTGAAGTGAAAGCGGAAGAGAAACCAGTTGAACCGACTAAACCGGTAGAACAACCAACGTCTCAAGAAGCGACTTCAAGTGAAGCTCCAGAAAAGAAAGACTCTGAATAAAGAGTAGCGTTAATAAAAAACCCCGAGTTAGGCTCGGGGTTTTTGTTTCTGTTGTGATTATTAAAGCTATGATTATTAAAGCAAACAACAAATCTCTCGACCTTTCCCACTCGCATGTTATGGCGATCCTCAATGTCACTCCAGACTCGTTTTCTGATGGTGGTAAATTCAACTCGTTAGAGCGTGCACTTGCTCAAGTCGAAAAAATGATTGCTGCTGGCGTTAGCATTATTGATGTTGGCGGGGAGTCTACGCGTCCAGGGGCTCCAGATGTTGCATTAGAAGATGAGTTGCAGCGTGTGGTCCCTGTAATCAAAGCGATTCGCGCAAAACATGATGTGTGGATTTCTATTGATACCAGTAAAGCGGAAGTCATGCGTCAAGCTATTGAAGCTGGGGCAGACTTGATTAACGATGTGCGTGCTCTCCAAGAGCCGGGGGCGTTAGAAGTTGCCGCGAAAGCAAACCTTCCTATTTGCTTGATGCATATGAAAGGTCAACCGCGCACTATGCAGACTAATCCTCAATACGATGATCTGATGGATGATGTCTCTGCATTTCTTCAAGAACGCATTGCTGCCTGTGAGTCCGTGGGCATCGATAAGTCTCAACTTATTCTTGATCCAGGTTTTGGCTTTGGCAAAACCATTGAACACAATTATCATATGCTGGCACACCTCGATAAGTTTCATGAATTCGGTCTGCCAATTTTGGCCGGTATGTCACGTAAATCAATGATCTTTAAATTGTTGGAAAAACCAGCAGCAGAATGCGCAAATGCTAGCGTTGTCTGCGCGACAATTGCTGCGATGAAAGGTGCGCAGATCATTCGAGTACATGACTTTGAAGAAACCATTGAGGCAATGAAAGTTGTTGAGATGACGAACAATAATATCTAAAAAAATTAAGGAAATTTTATGTCTGATAAAAGACGTTATTTTGGTACTGACGGTGTACGCGGGAAAGTAGGACAATACCCAATTACTCCGGACTTTGTACTAAAGCTTGGCTGGGCGGCTGGTCGTGTACTAGCAAAACAAGGCACTAAGAAAGTTATCATCGGTAAAGATACCCGTATTTCAGGTTACATGCTTGAGTCTGCACTTGAAGCTGGTCTTGCTGCTGCAGGTCTAAAGGCTACCTTTACTGGTCCGATGCCAACGCCAGCAGTTGCATACCTAACACAAACTTTCCGAGCGGAAGCTGGTATCGTTATTTCAGCGTCACATAACCCATACTACGATAACGGTATTAAGTTCTTCTCATCTGAGGGGACTAAACTTCCTGATGACATCGAACTGGCTATTGAAGCTGAGCTAGATAAAGATATCGAATGTGTAGAGTCTGCTGAACTTGGTAAAGCAACTCGCCTTAATGACGCCGCTGGTCGTTATATTGAATTTTGTAAGAGCACCTTCCCGTCAGAACTTAGCCTAGCAAACCTTAAGATCGTTGTTGACTGTGCACATGGTGCGACTTACCACATCGCTCCTAACGTATTCAAAGAGTTAGGTGCAGAAGTGATTGCTATGGGTGTTGAGCCAAACGGCACTAACATCAATGCAGAAGTCGGTGCGACAGACGTTCGTGCCCTACAAAAGCGTGTTGTGGAAGAGCAAGCTCACCTTGGTCTTGCATTCGATGGTGATGGCGACCGCATCATGATGGTTGACCATTTGGGCAACAAGATTGACGGCGACCAAATTGCCTACATTATCGCTCGTGATGCTCTGCGTCGTGGCGAACTAAAAGGCGGTGTTGTTGGTACGCTAATGACCAACCTAGGTATGGAAAATGGTCTAAAACAACTGGGTATCCCATTTGTTCGTGCCGCAGTTGGTGACCGTTACGTGATGGAGCAACTACTTGCTAAAGGCTGGAAGATTGGCGCTGAAAACTCAGGTCACGTTATCTTACTAGACAAAGTCACTACGGGTGATGCAATTGTTGCTGCACTGCAAGTTCTTGCTTCTGTAGTTGGCAGTGATATGACACTACACGACTTGTCACAAGGCATGACGCTTTATCCTCAGGTACTAGAAAACGTGCGTTTTGCAGGTCAAAGTAACCCACTTGAAGCGCAGGTTGTACTAGACTCAGTAGCGGAAGTGGAAGCTGAGCTTGGTGACAAAGGTCGCGTATTACTACGTAAATCTGGTACAGAGCCTCTAATCCGAGTCATGGTAGAAGGTGAAGATGCTGAACTTGTACAAAGCTCTGCGCTTAAGATTGCAGAAGCTGTAAAAGCAAGTTGTTAATCATTGCTTTAACCTGTTTTGCGAGAGAAAAGGGCATCTTTTGCCCTTTTTTTGAGCGCTTAATGCGTTAGTGGTGACTTTTTACTAATTTTCCCTTGTCAGCGTTACTGGCTTTCGCTAGTATTGCTCCGCCTCCCGTTAGGAGGTCGCTAGCCTTGTTCATAAATAAACACGATTGTTTTTGAACGGCGCTGGCTCAACAATTTGGAACATAGGTGGAAAAAAATGTTTTCAGTTCTACTTGTGATTTACCTGTTGGCGGCGCTTGGTGTGATTGGCCTTGTGTTGATTCAACAAGGTAAAGGCGCAGATATGGGAGCCTCGTTCGGTGCAGGTGCTTCAAACACAGTGTTTGGTGCAAGCGGCTCAGGTAATTTCTTAACCCGAACAACTGCTATTTTAGCAACCGTATTTTTTATCGTTAGCTTGCTACTTGGTCGTATGTCTACGCACAAGACTGAGTCACAATGGGTAGACCCAACACTAGGTCAACCAGTTGTAGAACAAGTTAAAGATGCAGCAAGTGAAGTTCCAGCACCAGCAGGTGATGAGATTCCACAATAAGCTGTAAAGGTTTATGTAGCCGAGATGGTGAAATTGGTAGACACGCTAGCATGAGGTGCTAGTGCCTTAGGTGTGAGGGTTCGAGTCCCTCTCTCGGCACCATGAATTTACAAACTTGTAAATCACTTGTGTGAGCGTATAATGCTCATCAAGTCGGACGCGGGGTGGAGCAGCTTGGTAGCTCGTCGGGCTCATAACCCGAAGGTCGTCGGTTCAAATCCGGCCCCCGCAACCAATCTCTTCTTTCAGTTGGAAAGGATGATTCGATTGGCAAGTTTGCACAGTGCTAACCACACTGTGAGTTAAGAAAAGCATTTCTTGGCTATTCTTAACGTATCAGGGTCCAGCAGCATAAAACCCCGACTTTCGGGGTTTTTTGTTATCTGAGTTTTTGTAAATGAACTCAGATACTGCTTGGTTTTTTGATTGGGCTCTGAGCCCTTTTTTTGTTTCTGGAGTGGTTCAAATGACTGGTTTAGAAAGACAACTTACTGAAATGCTTGAAGCTCCAGTAGAGGCATCAGGCTACGAGTTGGTTGGATTAGAATTTATTCGTGCGGGTGCGCACTCAACGTTACGCATCTACATCGACCATGAAAATGGTATCAACGTAGATGCTTGTGCAGAAGTAAGCCATCAGGTTAGCGCAGTACTAGACGTTGAAGATCCAATTTCTGTTGCTTACAGCCTAGAAGTTTCTTCTCCAGGCTTAGAAAGACCACTTTTCAAAGCAGCACATTACGAGCAATTTATTGGTCACGAGGTCAGCATCGTATTGAAAATGGCTGTTGCAAACCGTCGTAAGTGGAAAGGTATTATCCACAGCGTAGATGGTGAGACAATCGCAGTTACTTGTGAAGGGCAACAAGAAGAGTTTGCTCTAAGTAACATTTCAAAAGCTAACCTGATCCCTAAATTTTAGTTCCCTAAAAAATTTGAAGCTTAGAGGCTAAATACAATGAGTAAAGAAATTTTAGCGGTAGCAGAAGCGGTATCGAACGAAAAAGCGGTACCTCGTGAGCGTATCTTTGAAGCTCTTGAGATTGCTCTAGCGACTTCTACAAAGAAAAAATACGAAATCGAAATCGATGTACGTGTAGCTATCGACCGTAAAACAGGTGAGTTTGAAACATTCCGCCGTTGGTTGGTTGTAGAAGACGTTGAAAACCCAACAAAAGAAATCTCTCTAGAAGCTGCACAATACGAAGATGCAGACATTCAACTAGGTGATTTCGTAGAAGACGATATCCCGTCAGTTACATTCGACCGTATTACGACTCAAACTGCTAAGCAAGTTATCGTACAAAAAGTACGTGAAGCAGAGCGTGCACAAATCGTAGAACAGTTCATCGACAACGAAGGTGATCTGATCACTGGTGTTGTTAAAAAAGTGAACCGCGATACAGTTGTACTTGATCTAGGTAACAACGCTGAAGCGGTAATCCTACGTGATGACCAACTTCCTCGTGAAAACTTCCGTCCAGGTGACCGTGTTCGTGGTCTTCTGTACAAAGTTGCTCCTGAAGCACGTGGTTTCCAACTGTTCATCACTCGCTCTAAGCCAGAAATGTTGGCTGAGCTATTCCGCGTAGAAGTGCCAGAAATCGCTGAAGAAATCATCGAACTGAAAGGCGCTGCACGTGATCCAGGTTCTCGCGCTAAGATCGCTGTTAAAACAAACGACAAACGTATCGACCCTGTAGGTGCGTGTGTTGGTATGCGTGGTGCTCGTGTTCAAGCAGTATCTGGCGAACTTGGTGGTGAGCGTATTGATATCGTTCTTTGGGACGATAACCCAGCTCAATTCGTTATCAACGCAATGGCTCCTGCTGACGTTGCTTCTATCATCGTTGATGAAGATGCTCACTCAATGGACATCGCTGTTGAAGCGGACAACCTAGCGCAAGCTATCGGTCGTAACGGTCAGAACGTACGTCTAGCGTCTCAACTAACTGGTTGGGAACTGAACGTAATGACTGTGGCAGATCTTCAGAAGAAACACGCTGAAGAGTCTCAAGCGTCTATCGAAAACTTCATGAAGTACCTAGACATTGAAGAAGACTTCGCTCAATTGCTTGTTGAAGAAGGTTTCTCAACACTAGAAGAAGTTGCGTACGTTCCTGTTAACGAACTACTAGAAGTTGATGGTCTGAACGAAGAGCTTGTAGAAGAGCTTCGTAGCCGTGCGAAAGACGCACTAACGACAATCGCTCTAGCACAAGAAGAGTCATTCGAAGGTCTAGAGCCTGCTGAAGATCTGCTAGGTCTTGAAGGTCTAGAGCGCGAAATGGCGTTTAAACTGGCAGCTAAAGGCGTGGCAACACTAGAAGACCTAGCTGACCAAGGTATCGACGATTTAGAAGGTATTGAAGGCCTGACAGAAGAGCGTGCAGGCGAGCTTATCATGGCTGCACGTAACATCTGTTGGTTCGGCGAAGAAGCATAATATCAGCAAGGAGGAAGCGGCATGACACAATTAACAGTTAAAGCTCTGAGTGAAGAGATTGGTACTCCAGTCGACCGCTTAATGGAACAACTTGCTGACGCTGGCATGAACAAAGCGAGTTCTGACCATGTATCGGATGAGGAGAAGCAGAAGCTTCTCTCTCACCTGAAGAAAGAGCACGGCGATAAGTCGGGCGAATCTGAACCTACTAGACTGACGCTTCAACGTAAGACTCGTAGCACGCTAAGTGTTGCAGCAGGTGGCGGCAAAAGTAAGGATGTTCAAGTAGAAGTGCGTAAGAAGCGCACATATGTGAAGCGCAGCACTATCGAAGACGACGCAAAACGTGAGGCTGAGGAAGCAGCAAAACGTGAAGCTGAAGAGCTTGCGAAGCGTGAGGCTGAAGAACAAGCCAAACGTGAAGCTGCAGAGAAAGCACAGCGCGAAGCCGATGAGAAAGCGAAACGTGAAGCGGATGCAAAACGTGAAGCTGAAGAAAAGGCAAAACGCGCACAAGCTGATAAGGCTAAGAAAGAAATGAATGCAAAAAATGCGGATGCTAATGCGCAAGCTAAGAAAGAAGCTGATGAGCTAAAAGCACGTCAGGAACAAGAAGCTCAACGTAAAGCAGAGCAAGAAGCTGCAAAACTCGTTGAAGAAGCTCGTAAGCTTGCAGAAGAGAACGAAGCTCGTTGGTCTGAAGAAGAGACTAAGAAGAAAGAGCTAGAGAACTCTGACTACCACGTAACTACTTCTCGTTACGCACGTGAAGCTGAAGATGCAGCTGACCGTCAACAAGAAGGCGGTGCACGTCGTAAGAAGAAGAAACCAGCTGGCAAAGAAGAACAATCACGTGGTGGTCGTAACCAACGTGGTGGCAAGGGTCGTAACAAAGGCAAACTTGCTAAACCAACTTCTATGCAACACGGTTTCGACAAGTCTGCGACTGTAGCGAAACAAGATGTAGTAATTGGTGAGACAATCGTTCTTTCTGAACTTGCTAACAAGATGTCGGTTAAAGCGACAGAAGTTATCAAAGTAATGATGAAGATGGGCGCTATGGCGACTATCAACCAAGTGATCGACCAAGAAACAGCACAACTTGTTGCTGAAGAAATGGGTCACAAGGTAGTTCTTCGTAAAGAGAACGAACTGGAAGAAGCAGTACTATCTGATCGTGATACAAACGCAGAAGCAGTACCTCGTGCTCCAGTTGTAACAATCATGGGTCACGTTGACCACGGTAAAACGTCAACACTTGACTACATCCGTCGTACTCACGTTGCTTCAGGCGAAGCGGGCGGTATCACGCAGCACATCGGTGCTTACCACGTTGAAACTGATAACGGCATGATCACGTTCCTTGATACTCCTGGACACGCGGCGTTTACCGCTATGCGTGCTCGTGGTGCTCAAGCGACAGATATCGTTGTTCTTGTAGTAGCAGCAGACGATGGTGTAATGCCACAAACAGTTGAAGCGATCCAGCACGCGAAAGCGGCAGGCGTTCCTTTGATTGTTGCTGTGAACAAGATCGATAAAGAAGACGCGAACCCAGACAACGTTAAGAATGAGCTAGCTCAATACGACGTAATCCCTGAGGAATGGGGTGGTGAGAACATGTTCGTTCACATCTCTGCTAAACAGGGTACAAATATCGACGGTCTTCTAGAAGCAATCCTTCTTCAGTCTGAAGTTCTAGAGCTTACAGCTGTAGCAGAAGGCATGGCGTCTGGTGTTGTTGTTGAATCTCGTCTAGATAAAGGTCGTGGTCCAGTAGCAACAGTACTTGTTCAATCAGGTACGCTAAACAAAGGCGACATCGTTCTTTGTGGTCAAGAATACGGCCGTGTTCGTGCAATGCGTGACGAACTAGGTAAAGAAATCACAGAAGCTGGTCCATCTATCCCTGTAGAGATCCTAGGTCTTTCAGGCGTACCATCTTCAGGTGACGAAGCAACAGTAGTACGTGACGAGCGTAAAGCACGTGAAGTAGCGAACTACCGTGCTGGTAAGTTCCGTGAAGTGAAACTTGCTCGTCAGCAGAAATCTAAACTAGAGAACATGTTCTCTAACATGACTGCTGGTGAAGTTGCTGAGCTAAACGTAGTTCTTAAAGCAGACGTACAAGGTTCTGTGGAAGCGATTGCTGACTCACTACTGAAACTGTCTACTGACGAAGTGAAAGTAAACATCGTTGGTTCTGGTGTTGGTGGTATTACAGAAACTGATGCAGTTCTTGCAGAAGCTTCTAACGCAATCATCCTTGGCTTTAACGTACGTGCTGACGCATCTGCTCGTCGTGCGATTGAAGCAGCAAGCGTTGATCTACGTTACTACTCAATCATTTACCAATTGATTGACGAAGTTAAACAAGCAATGGGCGGTATGCTTGCTCCAGAATTCAAGCAAGAAATCATTGGTCTTGCTGAAGTACGTGACGTATTTAAGTCACCGAAACTGGGCGCAATCGCTGGTTGTATGGTTACTGAAGGTCTAATTAAGCGTAACAACCCAATCCGCGTTCTACGCGACAACGTTGTTATCTACGAAGGTGAGCTAGAATCACTTCGTCGCTTTAAAGATGACGTTCAAGAAGTTAAGAATGGCTACGAGTGTGGTATCGGCGTTAAGAACTACAACGACGTTCGCGTGGGCGACCAGATCGAAGTATTCGAAATCGTTGAAGTAAAACGTACTCTAGACTAATTGACTAAAATTACTAACCGTCTGAAAGACAAATAGTAATTGGTTGTTGAATACACCATGGGGGGCTGGCTTGACCATCCCCCCATTCTTTCTATCTAAGAGAATGAATATGTCAAAAGAATTTAGCCGCACGCAGCGCGTATCACAGCAGCTGCAAAAAGAACTAGCGATGATCCTTCAACGCGAAGTTCGTGACTCTCGCCTAGGCATGGTTACGATTTCAGATGTAGAAGTATCACGAGATCTTGCTTACGCAAAAGTATTCGTTACTTTCCTATGCGTGGGTGAGCAGACGCCAGAATCATGCCTAGCAGCGCTACGTGAGCACGAAGTGCACATCCGAATGATGCTAGGTAAGCGTATTCGCCTACGTCTAACGCCTGAAATCCGTTTCTACTACGATAACACGCTAGTAGAAGGTATGCGCATGTCGAACCTAGTTTCTGAAGTTGTGAGCGAAGATAAACGCAAACAACAAGATTCTGGTCGCGAAGAAGATCAGGCAGGGGAAGAGTAATGGCTCGTCGTCGTAAAGGTCGTCCAATTAATGGCGTTATCTTGTTGGATAAACCAACAGGTATTTCTTCAAATGATGCACTGCAAAAAGTAAAGCGTATCTACTTTGCTGAGAAAGCGGGTCATACGGGTGCATTGGACCCATTAGCGACGGGCATGTTGCCAATCTGCTTAGGCGAAGCAACCAAGTTTTCTCAGTTCTTGTTGGATTCAGACAAGCGCTACCGTGTAATCGCAAAACTGGGTGAGCGCACTGATACGTCTGACTCTGATGGCGAAGTGGTAGAGACACGTCCTATTGATGTGAATCTGGAGAAGCTAGAAGCGTGCATTGATACGTTCCGTGGTGAATCAGACCAAGTACCTTCAATGTTCTCAGCATTGAAATACCAAGGCAAGCCGTTGTACGAGTACGCTCGCAAAGGCATTGAAGTACCACGTGAATCTCGCAAGATCACGGTATATGAAATCGTACTTCACCGTTTTGAAGGTGATGAAGTTGAGATGGAAGTGCACTGCTCAAAAGGTACTTACATCCGTACAATTGTTGATGACCTAGGTGAGATGCTTGGTTGTGGCGCACACGTGACTATGCTTCGTCGTACTGGTGTTGCTAAATACCCGTACGAAAAAATGGTGACGCTAGAGCAACTTAATGAGCTGCTTGAGCAAGCGCATCGTGATGAAGTGGCACCAAAAGAGTTGCTTGATCCACTGCTACTGCCAATGGACACTGCCGTTGAAGATTTACCCGAGGTAAACCTAAACGCAGAGCTGACTAACCTAGTACAACACGGTATGCCCGTGCAGGTGTTTGGTGCGCCAGAGGGTACGCCAATTCGTATGACTTCTGGTGAAGAGAAGCTGTTTATCGGTGTAGCAGAAGTTAACGACGATGGAAAAGTAGCACCAAAACGTTTAGTGGTTTTCCGCGACGAAGAGTAACTTCGCAAAGCTTAAAAAATACCGGCATCATTGCCGGTATTTTTATATTGCGCGAGTGAGGAAACTTCCTTATAATTCGCGCTCCTCGTGTCGGCTGAATCAGAGATTGGCTGGCACAAATATTAACCTACTCTTATTAGGAGAGAATTATGTCTCTGAATGCAGAAACTAAAGCAGCAATCGTTGCAGAATACGCACAAGGCGAAGGCGACACTGGTTCACCAGAAGTTCAAGTAGCTCTACTTACAGCTTCTATCAACCACCTACAAGGTCACTTCAAAGCACACAAAGGCGATCACCACAGCCGTCGTGGTCTTCTACGTATGGTTTCTCGTCGTCGTAAGCTTCTAGATTACCTAAAAGGTAAAGATCTAGCTCGCTACCAAGACCTAATCAAGCGTCTAGGCCTACGTCGCTAATAAGCGACTGCATAGCAGTTTGTCTAAAAGGGGCTTTATGCCCCTTTTTTGTTGCCTGTTACTTATTTTGACTGCTATAGCTTAGCCAAATCAGACTTATGCCGTTATACTACACGCGGCTTAATCTCGTTTAGAGATTTTCACTAAGCTCATTGCATTACAGTCAACCTCGTCGACCAAAAGGTCGCGACTATTAAAAGTGAACTGAATACTAAGTTAGTTTGTTTTTACTAGTCGCGATTCGTAATGCCTTGGGTATCAATCAATACTCTCTAAGCAAATCAATCGATGCGCTTGGAAACAAGGAATAACAATGTTCGAAAAACCAGTTGTTAAAACGTTCCAGTACGGTAACCACACAGTTACTCTAGAAACTGGCGTTATCGCACGTCAAGCTACGGCTGCAGTAATGGTTACTATGGACGATACAGCAGTATTCGTTTCTGTAGTTGGTAAAAAAGAAGCGGTTGAAGGTCAAGACTTCTTCCCTCTAACAGTTAACTACCAAGAGCGTACTTACGCAGCAGGTAAAATCCCTGGTGGTTTCTTCAAGCGTGAAGGTCGTCCTTCTGAAGGCGAAACGCTAACGGCTCGTCTAATCGACCGTCCAATCCGTCCTCTATTCCCAGATGCATTCAAAAACGAAGTTCAAGTTATCGCGACAGTAGTATCTGTGAACCCAGACGTTCAACCAGACATTCCAACGATGATTGGTACGTCTGCTGCGCTAGCTATCTCTGGTATCCCGTTCAACGGTCCTATCGGTGCTGCACGTGTTGGTCACATCGACGGTCAGCTAGTACTTAACCCAAGCAACACTGAGCTAGAAGCATCTAAGCTAGACCTAGTTGTTGCGGGTACTGAATCTGCAGTACTAATGGTTGAATCAGAAGCTGACAACCTAACTGAAGAAGAAATGCTATCTGCTGTTGTATTCGGTCACGATCAACAACAAGCGGTAATCAAAGCAATCAACGAATTCAAAGCTGAAGTCGCTACTCCTGCTTGGGATTGGGTTGCACCAGAAGAAAACACAGCGCTTGTAACTAAGATTGCTGAACTTGCTGAAGCTAAACTGGTTGAAGCTTACCAAATCACTGAGAAAATGGCTCGTTACGACCGCATCCACGAGATTGCTGGTGAAGTTAACGAAGTTCTTCTTGCTGAAGATCCAGAAGCAAACACAAAAGAAATCCACACTATCTTCCACGATCTAGAGAAGACAGTTGTACGTCGTAGCATCATCGCTGGTAACCCACGTATTGATGGTCGTGAAAAAGACATGGTTCGTGCGCTAGACGTACGTACTGGTGTTCTTCCACGTACACACGGTTCTTCACTATTTACTCGTGGTGAAACTCAGGCGCTAGTAACTGCGACTCTAGGCACGCAGCGTGATGCTCAAATCATCGACGAACTAACGGGTGAGCGTAAAGATCACTTCCTACTACACTACAACTTCCCTCCGTACTGTGTAGGCGAAACTGGTTTTGTAGGTTCTCCTAAGCGTCGTGAAATCGGTCACGGTAAACTGGCTAAACGCGGTATCGCAGCAGTAATGCCTTCTGTTGATGAGTTCCCATACACAGTACGTGTTGTATCGGAAATCACTGAATCTAACGGTTCATCATCAATGGCTTCTGTATGTGGTACTTCTCTTGCTCTTATGGATGCAGGTGTGCCAATCAAGTCTTCTGTTGCGGGTATCGCAATGGGTCTTGTTAAAGAAGGCGACGACTTCGTTGTTCTTTCAGACATCCTTGGTGACGAAGACCACCTAGGTGACATGGACTTTAAAGTAGCGGGTACTAACACTGGTATCACTGCACTTCAAATGGACATCAAGATCGAAGGTATCACTAAAGAGATCATGCAAATTGCGCTTAACCAAGCTCAAGGCGCACGTAAGCACATCCTATCTGTAATGGATGAAGCTATCTCTGGTGCTCGTGAAGACATCTCTGAATTCGCTCCTCGCATTCACACAATGAAGATCAGCGCAGAGAAGATCAAAGACGTTATCGGTAAAGGTGGTGCAGTTATCCGTGCTCTAACTGAAGAGACTGGTACTACTATCGAAATCGAAGACGACGGTACGATCAAGATTGCTGCAACTGAAGGTGCAGCAGCGAAAGAAGCTATCCGCCGCATCGAAGAGATCACTGCTGAAGTTGAAGTAGGCCGTATCTACACTGGTAAAGTTGCACGTCTAGCTGACTTTGGTGCATTCGTAACGGTTCTTCCTGGTAAAGATGGTCTAGTACACATCTCTCAAATCGCTGAAAAACGCGTTGAGAAAGTGTCTGACTACCTAACTGAAGGTCAAGAAGTTCAAGTTAAAGTTCTTGAAATCGACCGTCAAGGTCGCGTACGTCTAAGCATGAAAGAAGCAGTAGAGAAGCCAGCAGAAGAAGCGTCTGACGCATCTGAAGCTAAAGGCGAGTAATCTAAGATTCGACTTTTGGTCTTTTATTAGCTTAAGAGCCTGAAAGCATGCTATAAAAGGGGAGCATTTTCGCTCCCCTTTTTTTTGGCCTGTTTCGTCAAGTTTAGCCTCAAGCGAAGTTAAATATCCTATAGTGCATAAAGAGAAACAGACCCAGAGCGGTCCAAACAGGAGTACCAATTAGTGAAATGGTTTCAAACCGCAAGTTTATGTGTCGCTATCGCGCTGACCGGTTGTGCTAACACCTCTCAACAATCGGCACAAAAGTGGATCTATCCTCCGATGGCGGTACCGCTACAACCAAGCGTGCAACAAGAAGTCCAGATTGCTCGTCTTTCTCAGTTATTACAACGTCCAGATTTGAGTGACGAAGTTCGCGCTAAGATGCATTACGAGCGCGGTAACTACTACGACAGCGTTGGTTTGCGTGATCTTGCCCGTTTGGATTTTAATCAGTCTTTGCAACTTAACCCTGCTCAACCAGATATCTTTAACCTACTAGGGGTGTATTTCACTCAAGTTGGTGAGTTTGATGCGGCTTACGAAGCATTTGATTCGACATTAGAGCTTGCACCAGAGAATTCATACGCAGAGCGTAACCGCGCGATTGCGCTTTACTATGGTGGTCGTATCGATCTGGCTTTAGAAGACATGACCAAGCATTACCAAGAAATGCCGAGCGACCCATTCCGCGCGTTATGGTTGTACATCATCGAAGCAGAACAAAATCCAGAGCAAGCGAAAGCGAACCTAGAAAAGCGTTACCAACGCGATCGCAGTGAAGAGTGGGGCTGGGTTCTAGTTGCCATCATGTTGCGTGATGTATCTGATGACGCAGCGTTAAAAGCCATCATGGATGGTACGCGTGAAAACTACCGTCTTGCTGAGCGTCTAACAGAAACTTACTTCTACCTTGGTAAGCGTTACCAACTAGAAGGTGATATTGCTGATGCGATTTCATTGTACAAGCTAGCAATCTCTTTCAACGTTTATGAATACGTAGAGCACCGTTACTCCTTCTTGGAACTGGCGCAAATCTACGATCAGTTGCAGCAAGAACAACTTGCTAAGCTCAAAGCTGAGCAACAGAAGCAAGAAGAAAAATAGCCATTAGCCGCTCAACTAGAGCGGCTTTTTTGTGCTTGAAGAATTTGGTGAGCTTCTCTAAAATAGTTAGCCTTGCTAACTAAATAGGCGGAACGTAATGGCATTAGAAAAAAGCCTGATCGATTTAGAACGCTTTTGTGCAAAGGCGTGGCGAGTGTATGCCAAAGAAGATCCGCTTTCGCATCTGAGCTTTAATGAGTTTGATTACTTGCGAGTGATCCAGCTTCATCCAGAAGGTATACGCATTACTGACTTGGCGGAAGAGCTTCAAGTTACCAAGCCTTCGGCTTCAAACATGGTGGTTCGTTTGGAGAGAAAGGGCTTGGTGAAGCGTATTGCTTGTAATGAAGATGCTCGTTCTAAGCGCGTGCTGCTAACAGAAGAAGTGATCGAAGAAATGTCATTGGAACAGGTGGTATATAAAGACATTTCACAGCAGCTTATGTGTAAGTTGGATGCGAAAGAAGCACAGCAATTGAAAGTGCTATTAGATAAAGCGCTCGGAAACTAAACCTATTTTTTATTCTTTTATCTATTTAGTTAGCCTTGCTAACTATTGGTGGTAGTCATGCAAAACTCTATTTATAAACAGTTTTGGAAATACACAATTCCGACCGTCGCAGCCATGCTGGTCAACGGTTTATACCAAGTCGTTGATGGTATCTTTATTGGTCGTTATGTAGGTGCTGATGGATTAGCGGGGATCAACGTTGCGTGGCCGATCATTGGCTCGATACTCGGTATCGGTATGATGGTGGGCGTGGGTACGGGCGCTCTAGCCTCTATCAAGCAGGGGGAAAAAGACCGTGAGGGCGCGAAACGCATCCTTTCTACTGGTTTATTGCTTTTAGTTGCTTTGATGCCAGTTGTTGCAACAACATTGTTCTTCTTCGCCGATGATTTTATTCGCTGGCAAGGCGCGGAAGGTCGTGTTTATGAGCTTGGTTTGCAGTATCTGCACATCTTAAGCGTCGCGTGTGTGTTCTCGCTTGGGTCAATTGCGGTGCCGTTCTTGCTGCGCAATGACGATAGCCCGAACTTAGCCACCATTTTGATGGTGATTGGTGCTGTCATCAATATCGTGCTCGATTATATCTTTATCGCTTGGCTTGGCTGGGAGCTTAAAGGAGCGGCAATCGCAACTGCGTTAGCGCAGATGGTGGTGACGATTCTTGGTGTTGGTTACTTCTTTACTGCAAGAGCGAAGATGCGCCTGTCGACTGGCGATCTGAAAATGCAGTTTGATGTCATCCCTAAGATTGTCATGATCGGCACATCGAGCTTCTTTATGTATGCCTATGGCTCAATGATGGTGGCACTGCACAATGCGCTATTTGCCCAATACGGCAGTGCATTGCTTATTGGCGCTTACGCTATCTTGGGCTACATAGTGACGGTTTACTATTTGATTGCGGAAGGCATTGCCAATGGTATGCAACCTCTAGTGAGCTACAACCATGGTGCGCGTAATCAAGACAATATTCGTAAGCTGTTGAAGGTTGCAATGGGGACTTCGGTGCTAGGTGGGGTTGCGTTTGTTATTCTGATGAACATTTTCCCATACGAGTTTGTGTCCGTGTTTAACAACGCCGACCAACATCTTATTGATGCGACGGTAGTGGGGATTCGTCTCCATATGTTTGCGCTGTTCTTAGATGGCTTCTTGGTGGTTGCCGCAGCGTACTACCAATCGGTGAACAAAGGCAGCAAAGCGATGTTCGTGACCATTGGTAATATGGTGATTCAATTGCCGTTCTTATTCATTATGCCAAAGCTATTCGGTGTTACTGGTATCTGGATTGCGTTCCCATTGTCTAACATAGCTTTGAGCTTAGTGGTGATGACAATGCTGTGGCGCGATATAAAGAAGCTAATGAACGAGAGCTCTGTAGAGCCAAGTATTCAAGCGTCTTAACGACGAATAAAAATAAAAAAGCGAGGTTATAACCTCGCTTTTTTATTGCTTTGAAGCCCGTGAGAAAGAGTTAGATGTTCTTCACTTCCAGACCCGCAAGCTGATGCCAATAACCGTTACATTGGCGGTCTTGGATCTTGCCTGGGTTAGTACCTTTCTCATTGGAACGGAACTGATCCAGTTCAGAGAAGGTGCTAAGACCAAGTGGGCTCAAACGTACCACGTCAACCAGACCTTCCATGCTTGGCAGATCGTTGATCAGGTTGTAGCAGTAACCAGACTGAGTTTGGATGCCGTTTAGGTTAAATACTTCCTGACCTTCTTGGCTGCTTACTTTAATGCCCGTTGGGTACTTAATACAGCAGGTTTCGCAGTCATCTTTGGCTTTGTTTTCTGCACGAGCTGTAAAGCAGCGCGCCGAGTAAGCCAGAGGCAGATAACCATGGCTGAAGACTTCTACTTCAAACTTATTACGAATACCAAGTTCATCACATTGAACCAGAGTGTTGCTGAGCCATTCGCGCGATAGTTCTACTGGCATGCACCAGCGGATCATACCTTGTTTTAGGAACAAGTTAAGCGTGTGAGCGTTGTAAGTATTAACCGCAGGGCCAACGACGAAAGGCACTTTATGCTCAGAAGCCAGTTGAACCGCGGACACGTCGTTGGCTTCAATCGCGAAGTCACCGTTGTCGATGTACTTCTTCATGATGTTCACTTCACTTGGCGCTTCTAATAGTGCCATCGTTGATAGCACGACTTGTTTGCCAGATGCAGAGAGTTCTTTCGCGATATCGAACCAATGTGCAGGCTTCATTTCACGACGTTTCGAACATACGGTTTCACCAAGGTAGATGATGTCCGCAGAGCTTGATTTTGCTTGTTCATAAAACGCTTCAACGTCTTGCTTTGGCCAGAAGTACAACAGTGGACCAAGCGCGTATTTCATTGAGTTATCCATCTTAACCTCTACTGCCATTTACGGTGGTAAGCACCAAGAGTGGTTTGCGTACCTTCAGACACGTTTGCCAACGCTGCATCCCAAGCCGCTTCAACTTGGTAAGCCTCTGGATTTGCTTGGTAACGATCAATCGCTGCACGCCACGTGCGCGTTACTTGTTCTACGTAAGCAGGGCTACGTTGGCGACCTTCAATTTTTACGGAAGCCACATTTGCCGCAAACAGCTCAGGCAACATAGAAAGGGTGTTCAAACTGGTTGGCTCTTCCAGTGCATGGTAGCGTTTTTTCTCGCCTTCAATTTCAGCTTCAAAACGGCCTTTACACAAAGTTGGGTAGCCTGCGTTTTCACCTGCGCTGTAGCGATCGATCAGAATATCGTTAAGACGAGACTCTAGACCGTTTTCTGTTTCTTGCCAGCGAACGTATTTCGCCGGAGAGCACGCACCAACGGTGTTTGGTGATTCGCCAGTCATGTATGAAGACAGGTAGCAACGACCTTCTGACATGATGCATAGGCTACCAAAAGCAAAGACTTCCAGCTCGACATCGCTGGTGATGTTGCGAGAAAGCTGTTTTACCTGATGGATAGACAATACGCGAGGCAGTACAACACGTTTTACGTTGAAGTTTTGCTTGTAGAAATCTACCGCTGCAACGTTGGTCGCTGATGCTTGCACAGAAAGGTGCAGTTCGAGTTCTGGGTATTTGCGAGCAGCGTACTCAAGTACCGCAATGTCAGCCACGATAAGCGCGTCCACACCCAATGCTGCGGCATTGTCGACCGCATTTGTCCAACGTTCGAAACCATTTGGATGGGCAAAGGTGTTGAGTGCAACGTGGATCTTTTTGTTGCGGTCATGAACGTATTGCACCGCTTTTTCTAGCTTCTTGCCGTTGAAGTTCAGACCAGCAAAGTGACGCGCGTTGGTATCGTCTTTAAAGCCGATGTATACGGCATCTGCACCGCAATCAATCGCAGTTTTTAACGCAGGCAGGTTACCCGCAGGACACAAGAGTTCCATATGCTCACAATCATAGAGAATAAAAAGGTGCCCGCATTTTATGAAGAATTATGAATAGCGAAATTGACCTAAGTTAGGTTTAGCTCAATAAAGTTGAGATTTACCCCTTGAGAGTAAGGGGTAACACTCAGATTTTGTTGCAGTTGAGATCAGTTCTTATGACGGCGGTTTTGCGCAAACAACTCTTCCACTTCGTGTTTAGGTTGAGGACGGTAGAAATGGAAGCCCTGAATCGAGTTACATTGTAGGTTCGATAGCAGTGTTGCTTGCTGGTGGGTTTCTACACCTTCGGCAACAACGGTCAAATCTAATGATTTACCAAGATTGATGATGTTCTCAATCACCGTCACCTGTTTCGGTAGTGTATCGATGTCGTTGATAAACGCACGGTCGATTTTTAATTCATCGATAGGGAAGCGTGCTAAGTAGGAAAGGGAAGAGTAACCAGTACCGAAATCATCGATAGACAGCGCGAAACCAAGCTTCTTGATCGCATTAAGCATTTGCAAAGTGTGTTCGCTATCGCTCATTACCGCACTTTCGGTGAGCTCAAAGGTAATGCAGCTTGGGTCAAGTTCAGTAGTGCGCAGTAACTTCTCCATATAGTCGATCAGTTGTGGATTACCGAACTGCTCTGGAGAGAGGTTGATCGCCACGCGTCCCGGTAGAATGCCTTGCAGTTTCCAGCGTTTTACTGTGTTAAACACATCGCGCATGACCACGCGACCAAGGTGTTCAATTAAGCCTGCACGCTCGGCGACAGGGATAAATGCGCCCGGGCTGATGTAGCCTTCGACTGGGTGCTTCCAACGTACAAGCGCTTCGGCGCCGTTAATGCTGAAGTCACGCGCGTTAACCTTCGGCTGGTACCAGACTTCCAACCCGTTTTGCTGCAAGGCTTTCTGCAGTTCAATTTCTAGCCATAAACGCATGCGCGCTTCTTTGTTCATCTGATCGTTGAATTTAATCAGACGGTTCCGACCGCGATCTTTCGCTTCATACATTGCAGTGTCAGCATTTTGCAGCAGAATGCGTGCATCTTGCCCATCTTCTGGGTAACGCACACTACCGATAGAGCATGCAAGGCGTTTACTGAAGTGATGGAGATCGAAAGGTTGGTTAATCAGAGAAATAATGCGCTCAGAGAGAATCTCCGCCATGCGAGTGTTTTCTGGCTCAGGCAGAATGATACCAAACTCATCGCCGCCCAAGTGCCCAATGATGGCTTGATTAGGTAAAGATCGTTTTAAGCGGGCGGAGACTTCTTGAATCACTTTGTCACCGATGTGGTGACCAAGTGAGTCGTTAATGTTCTTAAAGTTATCGATGTCGAGGTAGAAAACCAGCAACGGTGTCTGGCTCTTAATAAGTTGCTCTAATCGTTTCGTAAAGCCAAAGCGGTTATACAGCTTGGTCAGTGAATCGATGTGTGCGTCTTCATTGGAATTAGAAGAGAGCAGCTTGGGCGCGTCATCGGCATCTTGGATCAAAATGATTTGAGATTCACTCCCAAGAATTGCCGTGGTATCAGCATGCAACTGAACTTTCCGTTCGAAGCCACAGCGGGCGCTGGTCAGACACACAAAAGGTTTTTCAGAAAGTAATGTGCTGATGCGATGGGTGAAGACTTTTTTGCTGTTTTCATCGATAAACAAGCGAGTCAGCTCTTCACCAAGTAGCTCATGAGGCGAGTTCAACCCGAGTAAACGTGCGGAGGCTGGGTTGGCAGAGATGATGATGTCATCTTCTACCAATAACAACCCGTCAGGCAGTAATTGGGTTAATTTGGCGAACTTACTTTCTGACTCTTCTAAAGAACGAACCAGAATTTGTTTCTCAGACGTATCGATGGCGTGGAAGACCACGAAGCGGATTTCATTTTCTTCATGAACTGGAGAAAGGCTAAAGTGAAGGCTGGTTTCAAGGTCCGTTTCGTCAAGCGTGATTTCCGCTTCAACATGATCGCCTTTGAACGCGCGTTGGTAGTAGGGCGCGAGCTTCTTATAGAACTGCTCTCCCAGTACTTGGCTGTCGTTCAGACCAACGATGTCGTCGTGTCCTAAGCCTGCAATGTCACAATAGCGATCACTTACCATTCGATAATTGTGTTTCTTATCAAGAATGGCAAAAAAGAATGGGCTATTTGAGGTAAGCGTTGCAAACCAATGTTGTAATTGCTGGGAAGGCATTAAGGTGTTACCGATCTCCAATGAGCCTGATTATTCGTCCGTGTAATAAAAACGCTATTTTGATAACTATAACTTTGAACATACCGTTATTAAAGCGTTTATCCACGTCTTCGCGTCAATAATACACGTAAGGTCAAAAAAACGACGCTTGGGTGAGTAAAACTGCCTATTTCTAAAACAAACAGATTTATTGATACATAACAGGTACTGGTATTACTCTATTGCGTAAGATAGACAACCTTATGACAAAGTAACGGATAATTAGCGTGTTAAACAAGATTCGCAGTCAACTAGTAAAGAACGCAGCATCAATTTTGCGATCTCCAGTCCAGTTATTGCCACAAACTGTTCAGAAAAAAGCCTTATTGGAAGGTTTGAAAATGGTGTTCAAAGAAGCCCTAGAAGATGGCGATTTTGAGTTCCTTGAAGACAAGTGGTTAAAAGTTGCGATTAAAGACTTGAACTTAGCATGGTACATCAGCTACCAAGATGAAAAATTAGTGGTAGCAGAGAAACCGGTTCAGGAAGATGTAAGCTTTAGTGGTAACCTTAACGACCTAGTACTTATTGCTGGTCGCAAAGAAGACCCTGATACGCTGTTCTTCCAACGTCGTCTTTCTATCGAGGGCGACACTGAGCTTGGCTTAGAAGTGAAAAACCTGATGGACAGTGTCGACTTAGAGCAGTTACCAAAAGCGATGCAAGTAGCACTGAACCAATTGGCTGACTTTGTTCAGAAAGGGGTTCAAGCGCCTGCACAAGAAACCGGAGTAGCGAATGCTTATTCGAACTGAAGCCCCTGCGGACATTCTCACCATTGACCGCTTATTAAAACACGCTTTCCCAACGGATGCGGAAGCCAACCTAGTGATGCGTTTACGTGAAAACGGTAAGCTCACTCTGTCTTTGGTGGCATGTACCGATGAAGGTGAAGTGGTTGGTCACGCGTTGTTTAGCCCTGTGACGTTGAATGGTGAAGATTTGTCATGGCAAGGTCTTGCGCCTTTGGCTGTACATGAAGATTACCGCCGCCAAGGCATTGCCGCTGAGTTAATCAAAGAAGGCTTTGATTCACTGCGTGATTTTGGTTACCCAGTGTGTGTGGTATTGGGTGAGCCGGATTACTATGCGCGCCAAGGCTTTACAGCCAGCGAAGAGATGGGCTTCGACTGTGCGTGGGAAGTACCGCAAGGTGCGTTCCGTGTAGCAGAATTGGTCGAAGGTCAGTGTGACGGACGCTCTGGTCGCATCGATTATTCTCCAGAATTCTCTGAGCTATAATTGCCAATATTGAATGACAAAGCCCGCTGAAAAAAGCGGGCTTTGTTTTTGAGCCGATTTTTTGACTGGCAAAAGAGGAAAGGTGGATTAATCCTGTTCTTGGACGCGTTTTTTACCCCAAACTTCGATTTTTGCCTTTTTACTCATGCCAGCAGCATTCAATGTCATGTTACCCCAGCTTTTGTATTCCATCTCTAAACGTTTGAATTTCGCATCTTCAGAACCCGGCAGTGTCCAAGCGCGCGTCGACATGCCTTTGGTCAGAGTGCCAACCATGGTTTTGAGTTTTTTCTCGCTGCCATCGGTCATGGTCACTTTCATGTTCTTAATACTCATGGTGCCTTGAGTGCACTTAATTTTGATCTTGCTGAATTTACGGTTTTGAAACAGACCGTTTGGCTCTACTGTGTCGGTTTCTGTTTGGAAGTTCACGATTTTCTCTGCGATCAGCTCCCAACCATCGTTGCTATCCTTAGCGAATGCGGTAAAGCTGGTGGTGGCGATAAGTAACGTAATAGCGATTGATTGGAAAAGCTTCATAACACCTCTGACTTTAAATGCGAAATTTTGATAGGATTGCCTCGTTCAAATAGGTGACAAAAGATGTCAATTAACGAGAAACAATATTTACATGAAATGGGGATCAGCACTTGGGAGCTGAGTCACCCAGAAAGGCTGGAAGGCTATCAATCGCCATTATTGGATTTGCAAAGTTCTTGTAAACTCCTATTGGTATCGCCAACGTGTCCAGAAAACGAGACAGCTTTGATGTTTGAGCGTGTTTTAAAAAGCATTAAGCTCACGCTTGACGACGCGCTGCACCTAGAGCCTGAACGCTTATCCATGCTGGGGGAGCATCAACTAGAGTGGGTGTGGTTCGCAGGCTGTGAGGCAGATGCCAGCATCAATGCCAAGCAACTGACTTCACCGCTATTACAAGATATTGATGGCAACAACGAACAACGCCGTGCATTGTGGCAACAAATCTGTTCGTACTCTTAACGGAGCTAACGCGTGACAATTGAAATTACGCTGATGGGTGCGGAGCACCTTGACCAAGTTTGGCAAATCGAACAGCAAGCGCATTCTCACCCTTGGGCAGAATCTTTGGTTCGTGATTTATCCAGTCGCGGTGCTTGTCATCATGTGATGCTGGAAGGTACTCAGGTGGTGGGTTACTTCTATGGGCAGAATATTGTTGGGGAAGTGACGTTATTGAATATTGCCATAGCGCCATCTCATCAAGGCAAAGGGCTTGGGCAAAAATTACTGGATGCGTTTATCGAATACTGCGAGCAAGCCAAAGCAGAAAGCGCTTGGTTGGAGGTACGTGAAAGCAACCACCCGGCAATCCATATTTATGAGCAAGCGGGTTTTAATGAAGTGGATCGTCGTTATAACTATTACCCAGCTAAAACGGGTAATGGGAAAGAAGATGCCATCATCATGAGCTACCTGTTTTTTCATGAGTAAGGTCTGTGGATAGTAAATAAATTGCACATACCTTAAGTTCATCGTCACATTAATAAGCCTCGGAATTCCCGAGGCTTTTTACTTTCTAGCATTTTACTTCATCCTTTTAACCGATTTGCCAAGCTTATTTTTGTTCGCTTTATTACCATGTAGGTTATAAGTTTAT
Organism: Vibrio harveyi NBRC 15634 = ATCC 14126 = KCTC 12724; assembly: GCF_001591145.1. GTDB lineage: Bacteria > Pseudomonadota > Gammaproteobacteria > Enterobacterales > Vibrionaceae > Vibrio > Vibrio harveyi. The sequence continues at coordinate 124,024 of NZ_BCUF01000001.1, forward strand.
AAATTATATGAAACAAGATCTTGTCGGGAGGAAGAATTTACGATGCCGTATCCGCAAAAATTCGATACTCCTGTTGCTCAGTTGTTTGATGAGCAGAGTAGGGGAACTGTTCTAACAGTCTTAATGTTGGTGACCTTGGCGACATTTGTGCCACTTGGTATTAAAAATCTCCTGATTGGGGAGACATTCCTTGGGTGTGTTTTACTGGCTTTCCAACTGAGTTTCATTATTGAGTTTGCTGCATTGTTTATCCTTGGTGAAAGTAAAATTGGATATCGTATTCCACTGTTTTTGCTTTGGTTATCAGTGGTTTTAAGTGTGCATATCTTTGGCATCATCGCGACGTATTGGGTATTTCCGGTCATTGTGGCTTTGGTATTTATCATCCCGAGTAAAGATGCGTTGGTTACCAATGGGTGGATCATAGCTGGCTGTACATTCTCTGCTTGGTATCAACTTGAATGGAGCATCACTTTACGTTTTGTTGTTGCGGTAATTTGCTGCGCCATAGTTGCGCATGTGGCAGTGCATAAAATTGTTGAGTTGCAGGATAGGTTGAAGTTTCTTTCTACTAGAGACTCGATGACAGGTGCTCTTAATCGAGGGCAGTTAGAAGCTTTTCTTCTACGAGCCTTAGATGAAAAAAGAAGCGGTACCACCTCTTCAATAGCAGTCATTGATATTGACCATTTTAAACAGGTAAATGATTTGTACGGTCATGATGTTGGGGATGAGGTGATCAGTCAGATCGTTACAACGCTCAATGACTATTCAAGAGAGTACGATTTGCTGTTTCGATTGGGGGGAGATGAGTTCTTGATCTTGTTTGAAGGACTTTCCGATCAAACCGCGCAATTTATGATGAGTAGCATCAGCGATAAGGTGCGCGCCAAACATTATCCTCGCCATGCAAAAGTGTCTTTGAGTGTGGGCATTTCTGAGTGCTTGCTTGATGATGACACACCAGATCTTTGGCTAAAGCGTGCTGACATTGCTTTGTACGATGCAAAGCAAAATGGGCGGGACCAAATTGTAGTGGCTTCTACCATTGCTGCTGAAGTCGAATTGCTCGACTGGCAGGACGAAGCTCAGCAACGTAGTTATCTATAAACTCGCGAGGACAAACTCACGAGGAAAGTTGCCCCTAAAGCAATAATAAGCGAGAATACCGCGCAATATTGAATCGAATAAAGCTTGTTTGAATTTCGAGCAAGTCATCAGACATCAAAGAAGACCAGTTTCATGTCAAATACACCTTTTCTAGGCGAAGTTTCTAAGCGTAGAACGTTCGCTATTATTTCTCACCCGGATGCGGGTAAAACCACCATTACTGAAAAAGTACTGTTATTCGGAAACGCGATCCAAAAAGCAGGTACGGTTAAAGGTCGTGGTAACGCACAGCACGCAAAATCAGACTGGATGGAAATGGAAAAGGAACGTGGTATCTCGGTTACTACTTCTGTAATGCAGTTCCCTTACAACGATTGTCTGGTAAACCTACTTGATACTCCTGGACACGAAGACTTCTCGGAAGATACTTACCGTACTCTAACGGCAGTTGACTCATGTCTGATGGTTATCGATGCAGCGAAAGGTGTTGAGGACCGTACTCGTAAACTAATGGAAGTTACACGTCTACGTGACACGCCAATCGTAACCTTCATGAACAAACTTGACCGCGACGTTCGTGATCCAATGGAAGTATTGGATGAAGTAGAAAACGAATTGGGCATGATGTGTGCGCCAATCACATGGCCAATCGGCTGTGGTAAAGAGTTTAAAGGTGTTTACCACATTCACCGTGACGAAACGATTCTGTACGAATCAGGTCATGGTCATGAGATCCAAGAAGTTCGCATCATCAAAGGTCTAGACAATCCAGAGCTAGACGAAAAAGTAGGTGAAAGCCTAGCAGAAAGCGTTCGTGAAGAGCTTGAACTTGTCATGGGCGCATGCCCTGAGTTTGACTTAGAGTTATTCCTAACGGGTGAACTAACGCCAGTTTACTTTGGTACGGCACTGGGTAACTTTGGTGTTGACCACATGCTAGATGGTCTGACGGAGTGGGCTCCTGCACCGAAAACGCGTCAAGCAGTTGAGCGTGATGTTGAAGCAACAGAAGACAAGTTCTCTGGTTTCGTATTTAAGATCCAAGCAAACATGGATCCAAAACACCGTGACCGTATTGCCTTCATGCGTATCGTATCGGGCACTTACACGCAAGGCATGAAGATGAACCACGTTCGTCTTGGCAAGCAAGTGAGTATTTCAGATGCGGTAACCTTTATGGCGGGTGACCGTTCTCGTGCAGAGCACGCTTACGCGGGTGACATCATTGGTCTACACAACCACGGCACTATCCAAATTGGTGACACTTTCACTCAAGGTGAAGCGCTGAAGTTTTCTGGTATTCCAAACTTTGCTCCGGAATTGTTCCGTCGTATTCGTCTAAAAGATCCATTGAAGCAGAAGCAGCTACTAAAAGGTCTGGTTCAGCTGTCTGAAGAAGGTGCGGTACAGGTATTCCGTCCATTGCAAAACAACGACCTTATCGTAGGTGCGGTTGGTGTACTTCAGTTTGACGTGGTTGTAGCTCGTTTGAAGTCAGAATACAACGTTGAAGCGATCTATGAAGGCGTGAACGTGGCAACTGCTCGTTGGGTTGAGTGTGGCGATGCGAAGAAACTGGATGAGTTCCAGCGTAAGAACCAAACGAACCTAGCATTGGACGGTGGCGATAACCTAACTTACATTGCACCGACCATGGTTAACCTAAACCTAGCGCAAGAGCGTTTCCCTGATATCGATTTCCGTGCGACACGTGAGCACTAATCGAATCTAACTCGCTTTATATCGCGTACTAGATTATAAGCCGCCGTTAGCTATACACTTAGTTAACGGCGGTTTTTTTTATTTGGTTTGGAAAGAACTCTATGAGCTAAAAAAGGGTGTGTAATGAACTGGTTTAAAAAAGGACTTAAACGCTACGATGATTGGTGCAAAGAGATGGGACTAACACCCGATCAAAAGCGCAGTTGCGTGCCGTACAAACAAGACCCAGCTAATGAGCCATCTTCAACAAAGAAAGAAGATCAAGAGAAGCCAAGTAATGAAACTATTTGATACTCATTGCCACTTTGACTTCGATGTCTTCCAAGATGACTTTGCATATCAAGTTGAGCTTGCGCGTGAGCAAGGAGTAGAGCGCATCCTTATTCCGTCTGTCGGGCCAAGTAATTGGACTCGCATTCAAGACCTCGCCAATCAATATTCTCATCTCTATTATGCGCTGGGTTTTCATCCCTATTTTCTCCAACAAGAGTTTGAGCAATTTGCTCCAGAGTTGGAATCATTGCTTTCTTCGTCCAACCGGCAATGCGTTGCAATAGGAGAGTGCGGTTTGGATTTCGCCATCGAAGTGCCGGTTGAGCGACAAGAGCGCGCGCTTGAGTTGCAATTTGAGCTAGCAAAGCGGTTTGATTTACCGGTGATCCTGCACAGCCGCAAAGCGCACAATCGACTTATTCAAATGGTCAAAGCGGCACATTTACCAAAAGGTGGGGTGTTGCATGCGTTCTCAGGCAGCTACCAACAGGCGATGGAATGGGTTCGATTAGGATTTTCGATTGGCGTCGGAGGCACTATTACGTATCCGAGAGCTAACAAAACTCGCGACGCAATTCAAAGATTACCCCTTGAACATCTCGTCTTAGAAACGGATGCCCCAGATATGCCTATACTTGGTTATCAGGGTGAGCCGAATCATCCCTTACAACTTATTCATGTTCTCAATGAATTGGCTTCTTTACATAGAAAAAGCAAGCAATCGATTGCTTCTAAGCTGTGGGAAAATAGCAATTCTGCTTTCTTTATATGTGAATAAAATCTAAAGAAGCTGTTTAAAAGCGAAAACGTTTTCCTGCTTATTGTGAGTTGACTCACAAACGAGAGTGAATCAATGATGAATCTTATAAGAAAGTGTGAGGGTGGCATTACTTTAATTGATTCTGCATGAGTATAATTGCCCCCGCTTTATAGCTCCATTTTGTAACACGCCAACAAATAACTTATAAGGAAGTCATAAACTATGAGCCTGTTTATGAGCCTAGTCGGTATGGTAGTGCTTCTTGCTATCGCATTTGCATTTTCCAATAACCGTAAAGCTATCAATCTAAGAACTGTGGGTGGCGCATTTGCTATCCAATTCATCCTAGGTGCATTCGTTCTTTACGTACCTTGGGGCCGTGATCTACTAAACGGTTTCTCTACTGGTGTTTCTAACGTTATCAACTACGGTAACAACGGTTCATCATTCCTATTCGGTGGTCTTGTTTCTGACAAGATGTTCGAAGTATTCGGCGGCGGCGGCTTCATCTTCGCATTCCGCGTTCTTCCTACACTGATCTTCTTCTCAGCACTGATTTCAGTTCTTTACTACATTGGCGTAATGCAGTGGGTTATCAAGATTCTTGGTGGTGCACTACAAAAAGCGCTTGGCACTTCTCGTGCGGAATCAATGTCTGCAGCAGCTAACATTTTCGTAGGTCAAACTGAAGCACCTCTTGTTGTTCGTCCTTTCGTTCCAAAAATGACTCAATCTGAGCTATTTGCGGTAATGTGTGGTGGTCTAGCATCTGTAGCTGGTGGTGTACTAGCAGGTTACGCTTCAATGGGTGTACCTCTAGAGTACCTAGTAGCAGCATCATTCATGGCAGCACCAGGTGGTCTACTATTCGCTAAGATTCTTCACCCAGAGACTGATCAGCCTCACGAAGACATCGAAGAAGCAATGGACGGTGGCGACGACAAACCAGCTAACGTAATCGACGCAGCAGCGGGCGGTGCGGCTTCTGGTCTACAACTAGCACTAAACGTTGGTGCAATGCTAATCGCGTTCGTAGGTCTGATTGCGCTTGTTAACGGTATGCTAGGTGGCATCGGCGGTTGGTTCGGTATGCCTGAACTGACTCTAGAACTAATCCTAGGTTACGCGTTCTCTCCACTAGCATTCCTAATCGGTGTTCCTTGGGACGAAGCAGTTGTTGCTGGTTCATTCATCGGTCAGAAACTAGTTATTAACGAATTCGTTGCTTACTTGAACTTCACACCTTACCTAGGTGACAGCGCTCAAGTAGTTGCGGCAACTGGTGAAGTAATGTCTGAGAAGACTACAGCTATCATCTCATTCGCACTATGTGGCTTCGCGAACCTTTCTTCTATCGCGATCCTACTTGGTGGTCTAGGTAGCCTTGCACCAAACCGTCGTTCAGATATCGCTCGCATGGGTATTAAAGCAGTTCTTGCTGGTACGTTGTCTAACCTAATGGCAGCGACTATCGCAGGCTTCTGCCTTAGCCTTGCAGCATTTTAATTAGAATCGGTTCTTAATATATAGACGCCGTTTTAAACCATGCCCTGTAGCAAGAGATTGCTGCGGGGCATTTTTCGTTTTTTGGACCTGAAAACTTAACCGCACGTAGATCTACGTGAGTGGCTTACGCAGTCGGTGGAATAGGGGCTGGAAAATTTTGAGATACAAACCGTTTGCGCTCTATTTGGTGCTACAGTTTTGCGGTGAATATCTATAATGTAGTAATCACGAGATCGTGGTTATGATAACCACTTAATCATAGAGTGAATATTACATACTCGATGGGCAAATGAATTGCCCTCAATATCAAATCAAACAAGCGTTTTATTGTTTGATGTGATATTAAAGACACCGCAATCATAGATTGTTGTGCCATAGGCCAAACTGGTACTGTGCGGTGACAAGGATAGCAATTGGCATATGACTTTTTCGCAGTATATGCCGAGTCTTCAGGGAACCAAGTCCGTTCATAAATAGACTGTTTAGCCAATTTCTCACACTGTCTCGACTTGTTGATTATAGTTAGAGAAGTGATGTGAGGCTGAGTAGTGAATTTTTTGAATATTGATCGGAGATAGAAATGAGCGATTTAAAAGCAGCAGCGCTACGTGCACTGAAACTTATGGACCTTACTACGCTAAATGATGATGACACTGATGCAAAAGTGATCTCACTATGTCATGACGCGAAATCTGCAGTAGGCAACACAGCTGCAATTTGTATTTACCCTCGCTTTATTCCTATTGCTAAGAAGACACTTCGTGAGCAAGGCACGCCAGAAGTTCGTATCGCAACAGTAACGAACTTCCCACACGGTAACGACGATATTGAAATCGCTGTTGCTGAAACAAAAGCGGCTGTCGCTTACGGTGCAGACGAAGTTGACGTAGTTTTCCCATACCGCGCTCTAATGGCGGGTGATGAGAAAGTGGGCTTCGAGCTAGTTAAGCAATGTAAAGAAGCTTGTGGTGACATCCTTCTTAAAGTGATCATCGAAACTGGTGAACTTAAAGAAGAAGCGCTAATCAAGAAAGCATCTCAAATCTGTATTGAAGCAGGTGCTGACTTCATTAAAACTTCAACTGGTAAAGTGCCAGTAAACGCAACGCCTGAATACGCTCGCATGATGCTTGAAGTTATTCGTGACATGGGTGTTGCAGAAACTGTTGGTTTCAAACCAGCAGGTGGTGTGCGTACTGCTGAAGATGCAGCGGCATACCTAGCAATGGCTGACGAAATCCTAGGTGATAACTGGGTTGATGCTCGTCATTACCGTTTCGGTGCGTCTAGCCTGCTTACAAACCTACTAAATACATTAGAAGTATCGGACGAAGTCGCTGATCCAACAGCGTACTAATTCCAACAATACGTCTGAACGGTAGCACCAACTTTGGTGCTACCAAACCTCTTCTATCCTACTTATACCATGGCTCAAAATGAGCTTGGGAGGCACTAATGTATTTACCACAAGAAATTATCCGTAAAAAACGTGACGGCGAAGTTCTAACAGCCGACGAAATCAACTTCTTCATTCAAGGCGTAGCGAACAACAGTGTATCTGAAGGTCAGATCGCTGCATTTGCTATGACAATCTTCTTCAATGAAATGACGATGCCAGAACGTATCGCACTAACGTGTGCAATGCGTGATTCAGGTATGGTTATCGATTGGAGCCACATGAACTTTGGTGGTCCAATTGTCGATAAGCACTCTACCGGTGGTGTGGGTGACGTAACTTCTCTAATGCTTGGTCCAATGGTGGCTGCATGTGGTGGTTTCGTACCAATGATCTCTGGTCGTGGTCTTGGTCATACTGGCGGTACGCTGGATAAGCTTGAGTCTATCCCTGGCTACAACATCACGCCAACAAACGATGTTTTCGGTCAAGTGACCAAAGATGCTGGTGTGGCTATCATCGGTCAAACGGGTGATCTTGCTCCTGCGGATAAGCGTGTTTACGCGACTCGCGATATCACGGCTACTGTAGACAACATTTCACTAATCACGGCGTCGATTTTATCGAAGAAGCTTGCTGCTGGTCTTGAATCTCTAGTGATGGACGTAAAAGTTGGCTCTGGTGCATTCATGCCAACTTATGAAGCGTCTGAAGAGCTAGCAAAATCAATCGTTGCGGTAGCAAACGGTGCAGGCACTAAGACAACCGCTATCCTAACGGACATGAACCAAGTCTTGGCGTCTTCTGCGGGTAACGCAGTGGAAGTACGTGAAGCGGTTCGCTTCCTAACAGGTGAATACCGTAACCCACGTCTACTTGAAGTAACAATGGCGTCATGTGCAGAAATGCTGGTACTTGGCAAACTTGCTGAGAACACAGAAGACGCACGTGCAAAACTGATGGAAGCGCTAGACAACGGCAAAGCTGCTGAGTGCTTCGGTAAGATGGTTGCTGGTCTAGGTGGTCCTGCGGACTTCGTAGAAAACTACGATAACTACCTAGAAAAAGCAGAAATTATTAAACCTGTATACGCAACAGAAACTGGCGTTGTATCTGCGATGGACACTCGTGCTATCGGCATGGCTGTTGTTTCAATGGGCGGCGGTCGTCGCGTTGCGACAGATGAAATCGACTATGCAGTTGGTTTCGATAACTTCATCCGTCTAGGTGAAGTAGCAGATAGCGATAAACCTCTTGCGGTTATTCATGCTCGTACTGAAGAGCAATGGGAAGAAGCCGCTAAAGCACTTCGCAGTGCAATCACTGTAGGTGGTGAGTACACACCAACTCCAGAGGTTTACCGTCAAATCCGTGCAGAAGATCTTTAATCGAATAAGTAATTACACAAGGCCTACTCAACCATAATAAGAAGCCGAGTGGGCCTAAGGAACGAGCAATGAAAAGAGCATTTATTTTAGTACTAGACTCATTCGGCATCGGCGCAGCTGCAGATGCAGAACAATTTGGTGATGTAGGTTCAGACACATTAGGTCATATTGCAGACCAGTGTGAGCAAGGCTTAGCAGATAACGATCAACGTAAAGGTGCACTTCGTCTTCCAAACCTATCTAAGTTAGGTTTGGCAATGGCACATAAAGAGTCAACAGGTCGCTTCGCACCTGGCCTAGACGCAGATGCAGAAATCATTGGTGCGTACGGTCACGCAGCAGAGCTTTCTTCAGGTAAAGATACTCCATCTGGTCACTGGGAAATCGCTGGTGTGCCTGTTCTGTTTGATTGGGGCTACTTCACTGATAAAGCGAACAGCTTCCCGAAAGAGCTGACTGACCGCATCCTTGAGCGTGCGGGTTTAGACGACTTCCTAGGTAACTGCCATGCATCAGGTACTCAAGTATTGGATGACCTTGGTGAAGAGCACATGAAGACAGGTCAGCCAATTTTTTACACGTCTGCTGACTCTGTATTCCAAATCGCATGTCACGAAGAGACTTTCGGTCTAGACCGTCTACTAGAGCTTTGCCAAATTGCACGTGAAGAGCTAGAAGATTACAACATCGGTCGTGTTATTGCGCGTCCTTTCATTGGTCCTGGTAAAGGTCAATTTGAACGTACAGGTAACCGTCGTGACCTTTCTGTTGAGCCACCATCAGCAACTGTTCTTCAGAAGCTAGTTGATGAGAAGCAAGGTGATGTGGTTTCTATCGGTAAGATCGCTGATATTTACGCGAACTGCGGCATCACTAAGAAAGTGAAAGCGACAGGTATCCCTGCACTGTTCGAAGCAACACTAGAGCAAATCAAAGAAGCGGGTGACAACAGTATCGTATTCACTAACTTTGTAGACTTCGACTCAGCGTACGGTCACCGTCGTGACGTAGCGGGTTATGCTGCGGCACTTGAGTATTTCGATGGTCGCATCAACGAAGTGCTAGAGCTAATGGAAGAAGACGATGTTCTTATCCTAACGGCAGACCACGGTTGTGATCCAACATGGCCTGGTACTGACCATACTCGTGAGCACATTCCAGTAATTGTTTATGGTAAGAAAGTACCAGCGGGCTCACTAGGTCGTCGTGATAGCTTTGCAGATATCGGTCAAACATTGGCAAGTTACTTCGGTACATCACCAATGGATTACGGTAAGAACTTCCTATAATTAGGTAGGTTTTGAAAACTAGGAGCTTGATTGCTCCTAGTTTTATGTTGGCAGCATGAAAATGTTGCTTGTCGGAAATGAGAATATTCTAGCCAAAACCGCCAGTAGCAGTGCGGATCGCTAGAGACAGGTTAAGGAAAAGAAACATGGCAACTCCACATATCAACGCAGAAATGGGTGCATTCGCAGACGTCGTTCTAATGCCGGGTGACCCGCTACGTGCTAAATACATTGCAGAGACTTTCCTTGAAGATGTAGTTCAAGTATGTGACGTTCGTAATATGTTCGGTTACACCGGCACTTACAAAGGTCGTAAGATCTCAGTAATGGGTCACGGTATGGGTATTCCATCATGTTCAATCTACGTGACTGAGCTAATCAAAGACTTCGGTGTGAAGAAAGTGATTCGTGTAGGTAGCTGTGGCGCAGTGAACGAAGATATCAAAGTACGTGATGTTGTTATCGGCATGGGCGCTTGTACTGATTCTAAAGTTAACCGCATCCGCTTTAAAGGTCATGACTTTGCCGCTATTGCTGACTACAAAATGGTTCGCGCAGCAGAAGAAGCAGCGAAAGCTCGCGGCGTAGACGTAAAAGTAGGTAACCTGTTCTCAGCAGAACTGTTCTACACGCCAGATCCAGAAATGTTCGACGTAATGGACAAGTACGGTATCGTAGGTGTTGAAATGGAAGCGGCTGGTATCTACGGCGTTGCTGCTGAGTACGGCGCGAAAGCCCTGACTATCTGTACTGTTTCTGACCACATCAAAACTGGCGAGCAAACCACATCAGACGAACGTCAAACTACGTTCAACGACATGATGCTAATCGCACTTGATTCAGTATTGCTAGGTGATGAAGAGTAAGGGCGAACAGCCTTCTATTCTTTTGCTTATCAGCATAAAAAACAGCCCGCATCATGCGGGCTGTTTTATTTTGATAAATTGGTTTTTGAACTACTTGGTTAGCAATAGGTTTTCACCTTTTTTACGGCGGATCGGCTGTCTGCGTAAAATCATGATGAACAGCATGCCACATGCAAAGCTCATCAGTACCATCATGTACATGTAACGATCACTTTTACGGTAGTGATGATCAGAGATTGCCGTTACACGACCGGTTTCAAAAGTCACTCGTACAAAGCCAATCACTGCACCATCTGCCAGTACCGGTTCAACGAGCTGCTGACGTCCAATCGATGCTGTCGCAAGTGGCGTATCTAATCCAAGTACCTCTCGTACAGACAGCGCTTCTTTGCTGGATGCAAGACGCACACCTTGCGCGTCATAGATGGTCGCATCGAATACCAGACGGTCTTGTGCTAACTGATTCGTCAGTTTAAGCAGACGTTCTTGGTCTTTATTTATGATCATTTCACTGGCAGATAACGACGCCTGTGAAATCAAAACTTTGGTCAGGGTTTCAAGCTGCTGCGCTTGTATCTTCTCATTACCCTTACTGATGACGACACTGTTTTTGATGGTGACAAATAGCATCACACACAGCAGTATCAGCGCCAGAATTCGTAGGGCATTCCTTACTGAGAATAAGGATTCACTCATGCTCTTTACTCGTCCATTCAAAACAAAACAAAGACTTGCCTTTTTAGCTTGTTGAGGTAACGTTTTAGCAAAGTCACAAGGGATTATATACATGGACGCGTCAAAAAGCTTGCCTATCAGAAGGCATACGACTCTTTTAAAACGACTACCCGAAACTCGCTTTGCTACTCAGCTCGATAAAGCCAAGGCTAACTGGATTGTATTTGGTGAGCACCTTGAGCCTCGCAATTTTGAAGACATCGATTTTTTTACCGGCTTCTACAACCCAATTTTAGATACTTGGAAGGTAGGTCAGTATGAAGTGGCATTGATGGCGGGTAACCTTACGCCAGAGCATGAAACCATTCTGAAAAGCTTAAATCTGGATTACGCTTCTTTAAATGAAGTACCGGATCTTTCTGCGCCGGGTTTGGTTGTGTTTGATATGGATTCAACTGCGATTCAAATCGAGTGTATCGACGAGATTGCTAAACTTGCCGGTGTAGGCGAAGAAGTCGCCGAAGTCACCGAACGAGCCATGCAAGGTGAGCTGGACTTTGAACAAAGTTTACGTCAGCGCGTTGGTAAGCTGAAAGGGGCTGATGAAGCCATTCTTGAGCAGGTACGAAGCCAACTGCCATTCATGCCAGACTTCGAAGCGTTGATTACAACCTTCAATGCATTGGGTTGGAAGACTGCGATTGCCTCTGGTGGATTCACGTACTTCTCCGACTTTATTAAAGACAAAGTGGGATTGGATTTTGCGCAATCCAACCAACTAGAAATTGTTGATGGCAAATTGACGGGTGAAGTGCTTGGCGATGTTGTATCTGCCCAAACCAAAGCTGACATTTTGGTAGAGCTTGCAGAAGAGTACGAGATTGAGCAACACAATACCGTCGCAGTCGGTGACGGTGCAAATGATCTGGTGATGATGTCTGCTGCAGGGCTGGGTGTGGCTTATCACGCTAAACCTAAAGTTGAAGAGCAAGCGCAAACTGCCGTTCGATTCGTAGGTCTAGGTGGTGTGCTGTGTATTCTTTCTGGTGCTTTAGTTAAGCAGCAGAAAATCAGTTGGAAAGCGAAACCATAATCTGGGTTTTCACGACGAAACACGATAGAAAAACACCGCCAGTTTGGCGGTGTTTTGTTATTCAGTCAGTTCTAATCGCACGATCACTTCTTCAGTAATGTCTTCAAATTCGCTGTAGCCAACTAGTGCGGTCAGCTCTTTTTCTAGTTTACTGGCTTGATGAACCCCAAATTGGGTTAAATCACTCAAATCTTGGCGCAGCAAAGAAGTCATCGGATCAAAGATTGGCGCGGTAGAAATACGGGTTGCGTAAAACTCACCCATCATGCGGGCTTTCTTTATGAACTGAATACGTTCTTTGACACTGGTAAAATCTTGTTGCAGCTTCGACTCTAGCCCAGTGATTTTGCTACCAACTTTCGCCACGCTGATGTAAACATCTTGATGTCTCGCCTGAGCGCCATCAATACGTTTAATTGGTTCGGCGATCAGAGTGCTAGATCGTCCCTTAAATAATGGTTCGAGAGAGAACTGCTGATTGTGACCAAGGCGTGCATATAACTCGATGTGCTTCGCTAATGGGAAGTTGACACCAATAACGGGAGTTTTCACCGAAGAGGCTGCGCTTTTACTAATAAAGATTGGCGTACTCAAAATACGTGAGAGTAGGACACTGTGCAGCCTTTCCAACAATGCGTTACTTGGCAGCATCTCTTTTTGTGGGATGAGTTTGTCTTGGTTGTGCTCGATAATGCTATTGAAGAAAGCAATAACACGCATGGTTTTGCTGTCTTCATCTATGACCAGTTGCACGCTACGACCATCGGGACTCACCCGAATAATCCGATAAGGGACTTCTGAAAGAGGCAATTTCTTATCGTATAACTGTAGCTCTCGGAAGTTGATGCGTACTTCTTGCCCTGAACGTAATTCCGTCGGCTCATCCAAGCGTAAGCCCAAGCCTCGCTTAGAGATATCCATGGTAAAGCCTGCAGCTTTCGCACTTCCGGTATTAAGCACTAAAGGGGTTTTGAAGCGATAACGGGGCTCTTTTCGACGAGATTGAGCGTCAAAGTAAATACCTTTTGGATTGCCGATGATCTTACGTGGATGGCGAAAAGCATTAAGTGTATTCGCGGGCACGCGAGGTTTTTCAGTAAGCAAATAATCCTGTCCAGACTTCTCATCGGCAATTTCTTGCAAAATGCCTACGTGGGTCAGTTTTTGCGAACTTTCGGCTAACTCAGAAGAAAACGCAGCAAGGTCTTCTTTTTCTTGTTGAGACAGTTCAAAAATCGAAATGCGGAAAGCACGCCAACTGGCGCGTTTGGCTCCCAGGTGCCAGAATAATTGACGCTGCTCTCTGGTCGCTTCTGGGCGCAGCATTGAATAGAAGTACGTTTTGTTGTCATGCTCATGAGTAAAGGAATAGAGCACGTTGGTAGCCCCTTTGACCCCTGGCGCAATTAACGAAGCCATCCTTTTCGGATTGAACAACGAACCAAATACTTGCTGGTTACGCTCATCATGCCAGTATTGCCACATCTTTTGGTTATTTGGTGTCAGCATTGCGAGCTTGAGTTCGCTGCCTTCAAAAAACAGAGGGAGGTTGCTGGTGTGCTTCAGGGCTATATGTTCGTAACCACGCGTGCGAGCGCGAATGATTTTATCTTGGTTATCATGACGAGCACGTTTTGCAGCGCTGTTGAGAGCTTCATCAATCAAGCGAGCAACGACATTGGTCTCGGTCAAGCGAATGGTTCTTAGATAACGAACAGCATCGTTCTCGTAGCAATCATCCACTGCGAGCACACGATAAGTGATTGGCTTTTCAACGCCGGCAACCTGAGATTTGCTGGCAAACTCGGTAAAGGTAACTTGAATGACTTCGCCCAAGCTGTATTTGAATGCACTTGGGACTTTGAATTTTGCTCCAGAGCTAGAAAGGTCAATACTCAGACCGTGGATCACTTGACTTTTTGAGCGAATGATTTCTACCTGAGACTGTACTTTTAAGCGCTTTTCTTGGCGCTTTAAGTCGTAACCAAGATGAACCGGTTCGGCAAGGAATGGACTTTTAGGGTCGGTCAGCGATTGTTCTTCATTCTTACCGTTGTTTTTACTCATTACACGAAAGTTGTTACGTGTATTGACCAAGGCTTCCCACATGCCTTCAGTGTAAGCACCGAATTTTTTTAAGTTTTTGTGGTAAGCGTTGAAAGCGACGTCATCCAACCAATGAGGGATGCCATCTAATAAGTATTCACGACATTCACCTTTCACTCGACCTCGCAAATCAATGCTTTTCTTGCAAGGTGCCATGACACGGTTGAGTTCCATCTTTACAAGAATTTTGGCCGATGGCGGTTCCCCCTCGGTCAATTGACCAAGGACGAAGTCAAAGTCATCAGAGCCATAAACTGGGATGAGTCGTTCTGCGAGCGAGAGAATTTCAGATTGCTGCATTATTTCTGTTAAAGTATGTCGTTATTCGAATTATATCGGCTAAGCAAAGCAAAACTTGAGTATATCAAGAGTTCATGTCCAATAAGGTCAGACATGGCAGTGCTTGGTCACATTTGTTGAAAAAACCGAGTGTTGAAAAGATCGAGGCATCATGGCGAAAGCAAAACGAGCGTATGTTTGTAATGATTGTGGCGCAGATTTCCCACGTTGGCAGGGGCAGTGTAATGCGTGTGGTGCATGGAACACGATTACTGAAGTTCGTATTGCTGCATCGCCAACGGTAGCGCGCAATGAACGCTTATCTGGTTATGCAGGCTCAGCGACGGAATCAAAAGTTCAGACGCTTTCCGAGATTGATCTGCAAGAAGTGCCGCGTTTCACCAGCGGGTTTAAAGAACTCGATCGTGTACTTGGCGGTGGTGTGGTTCCTGGTGCGGCGATTTTGATTGGTGGTAACCCAGGGGCAGGTAAGTCAACGTTACTTCTACAAACCATGTGTTTGTTGTCGGCGCAAATGCCTACGCTGTACGTAACGGGTGAGGAATCACTTCAGCAAGTTGCGATGCGTGCTTCCCGTCTTGGTTTGCCAAAAGAGCATTTAAAGATGCTGTCAGAAACGAATGTCGATAAGATCTGTCAAATTGCAGAGAAAGAGCAACCACGCATTATGGTTATCGACTCGATACAGGTTATGCACGTTTCTGATGTTCAATCCTCACCGGGGAGTGTCGCTCAAGTACGTGAATCGGCAACCGCCTTGACGCGTTACGCAAAGCAAAACAATGTTGCTGTCTTTATTGTTGGTCACGTAACAAAAGATGGTACCCTTGCGGGACCTAAAGTACTTGAGCACATTATTGACTGCTCCGTGTTGCTAGATGGTGGGACTGATAGCCGTTTCCGTACGCTTCGTAGTCACAAAAACCGTTTTGGTGCAGTGAACGAGCTCGGTGTTTTTGCCATGACAGGGCAAGGGTTAAAAGAAGTGAACAACCCATCGGCGATCTTCCTTTCTCGTGGTGAAGAGGAGACGTCGGGTTCCTCCGTGATGGTTGTTTGGGAAGGTACGCGCCCTCTACTAGTAGAGATTCAAGCGCTAGTAGACTATTCACAACTGGCAAACCCACGTCGTGTCGCGGTTGGCTTAGAACAAAACCGTCTCTCTTTATTACTAGCGGTACTGCATAAGCATGGTGGTCTACAAATGGCAGACCAAGATGTATTTGTGAATGTCGTTGGTGGCGTCAAAGTCACAGAGACCAGTGCTGACCTTGCGTTAGTTATGGCGCTTTTATCGAGTTTCCGCGACCGTCCACTACCAAAAGATGTGGTGGTGTTTGGGGAAGTGGGCTTGGCGGGTGAGATTCGACCTGTGCCAAGTGGGCAAGAGCGTTTGAATGAAGCGTTTAAGCACGGCTTTAAGAAAGCAATCGTTCCTGCAGCGAATATGCCCAAGGGCGGTATTCCTGGTATGCAAATCCACGGCGTGAAAAAACTATCGGAAGCTATCGAAGCATTTGATGAGTTGTAAACGCTATCTTGTGCCCCAATTCTAGGGGTAACAATAATGTTGAATCTGTCCTCATTATTGTCGAATTAAGCACACATATTGCGAAGTTTGACTATTATTTGAGGACGGAAAATCGACGTTAAAATTTTTTTTCTTCCATCCGCACGCAAGGGTATCAGTATTGACAGAATGTGATATACTCTGCGCGCACTTTATACCTTATTAACAGAGTAAGACAATGACTGATTTATCAAAATACAGAAACATTGGTATTTTTGCTCACGTAGACGCGGGTAAAACTACCTCTACAGAGCGTATCCTAAAGCTAACTGGTAAGATCCATAAGATCGGTGACACTCACGACGGTTCAACTACTACTGACTTCATGGAGCAGGAAGCTGAGCGTGGTATCACAATCCAGTCTGCAGCAACAACTTGTTTCTGGAACGATCACCGTCTAAACATCATCGATACTCCTGGACACGTTGACTTCACTATCGAAGTTTACCGTTCTCTAAAAGTACTTGACGGTGGTATCGGTGTATTCTGTGGTTCTGGTGGTGTTGAGCCTCAGTCAGAAACTAACTGGCGTTACGCTGACGAATCACACGTATCTCGTCTGATCTTCGTTAACAAACTAGACCGTATGGGCGCAGACTTCTACAAAGTTGTTGACCAAGTACAAAACGTTCTAGGTGCTACTCCACTAGTAATGACTCTACCTATCGGTATCGAAGAAGATTTCGTAGGTGTTGTTGACGTACTAAGCCAACAAGCTTACGTATGGGACGAGTCTGGCCAGCCAGAGAACTACGAAGTTCAAGACATCCCTGCTGATCTAGTTGAGAAAGCGGCTGAATACCGTGAAATGCTAATCGAAACTGCTCTAGAGCAAGACGAAGATCTAATGATGGCTTACCTAGAAGAAGGCGAAGAGCCATCTCTAGAAGACATCAAACGTTGTATCCGTAAAGGTACACGTGACCTAGCATTCTTCCCAACTTACTGTGGTTCAGCGTACAAGAACAAAGGTATCCAACTTATTCTTGACGCGGTAGTAGATTACCTACCATCACCAACAGAAGTTGATCCACAGCCTCTAACAGATTCAGAAACTGGTGAGCCAACTGGCGAAGTAGCAAAAGTATCTGCAGACGAGCCACTAAAAGCGCTTGCGTTCAAGATCATGGACGACCGCTTCGGTGCTCTAACGTTTATCCGCGTTTACTCAGGCCGCATGAAGAAGGGTGACACAATCCTTAACTCTGCAACTGGTAAAACTGAGCGTATCGGCCGTATGGTTGAGATGCACGCAGACGAGCGTAACGAAATCGATTCAGCTCAAGCTGGTGACATCATCGCTGTAGTTGGTATGAAGAACGTTCAAACTGGTCACACTCTATGTGATCCTAAGCACGAATGTACTCTAGAACCAATGATCTTCCCAGATCCAGTAATCTCTATCGCAGTTAAGCCTAAAGATAAAGGCGGCAGCGAGAAGATGGGTATCGCGATCGGTAAGATGGTTGCAGAAGATCCATCATTCCAAGTAGAGACTGATGAAGAATCTGGCGAAACTATCCTACGTGGTATGGGTGAACTTCACCTAGATATCAAAGTAGATATCCTAAAACGTACTTACGGCGTTGAGCTAGAAGTAGGTGCTCCTCAAGTTGCTTACCGTGAAACAATCACTCAAGCAATCGAAGACAGCTACACGCACAAGAAGCAGTCTGGTGGTTCTGGTCAGTTCGGTAAGATCGACTACCGTATCAAACCAGGCGAAACTGGTTCAGGCTTCACGTTCAAATCAACAGTTGTTGGTGGTAACGTACCTAAAGAATTCTGGCCTGCAGTAGAGAAAGGCTTCGCTAGCATGATGGAACACGGTGTTCTAGCTGGCTTCCCAACTCTAGACGTAGAAGTTGAACTATTCGACGGTGGCTTCCACGCAGTTGACTCTTCAGCTATCGCTTACGAAATCGCTGCTAAAGGCGCATTCCGTCAGTCTATGCCTAAAGCTGGCGCGCAACTTCTTGAGCCAATCATGAAAGTTGACGTGTTCACTCCAGAAGATCACGTTGGTGACGTAATCGGTGACCTTAACCGTCGTCGTGGTATGATCAAAGACCAACAAGCTGGTACTACTGGCGTACGTATCAAGGGTGATGTACCTCTATCAGAAATGTTCGGTTACATCGGTACTCTACGTACTATGACTTCTGGCCGTGGTCAGTTCTCTATGGAGTTCTCACACTACTCGCCATGTCCAAACAACGTTGCTGAGCAAGTAATTGCTGACGTTAAAGAGCGTAACGCTAAGAAGTAATTCTTAAGTTAACTCTGTAAGACATCAAAGCCCCGCCTAGTGCGGGGCTTTTTACTATCTAGCATCTGTTTACTTGTCTATCTGAACGGAGCTGGTGTTTTCCAAAATTTATTGCTTACTTCATTCTTCTTTTAATTGAATCGTTTCAAAGTCTCGAACGGTACTGCGTTCAAACTCAGCAATCTCTTCTTTTATCCATTGACTAAATAACTGTGTTTTTTGACGCTTCAAATATCCTGTCGGCGCGCAAAGGTAATAGGCATACTTAGGCTGAATGCCTATGTCACCGATTCTTACCAGTTTCCCTTCTTGGATGTATCGATAAGCCAAGCTGTGCTTGACCAACGCTACGCCTTGCAACGAAAGAGCACCTTCTAAAACCAAATGCGAGCCACTGTACTTGAGCGTTGGTTTTGCCGCTTTATGACCTAATGTGTTGAGCCACATATTCCAGTCTAAGTCCGGCCATAAATCTTCGATCAACTCTGCTTTATTTAAATCTTGGACGCTGCAGATACCATGCTCTTTTTGGTAGATGGGATGACAGGCAGGGTAGAAGACTTCATCCATCAGCCATTGTGATTCGAGATTCGGGTAGTCTCCATGACCATAACGGACACAGAGATCTATCTGGCTATCTTGAAATGAAACCAGTTCATTTGTTGGCTCCATGAGTAGCGAGATATCTGGATGTCGTTGTCGAAATGCAGCAATCCTTGGTACTAACCAATGATGAGCAAAAGAAGGCAGTGTTGAGATGGAGAGATGATTTGGGTTGGGATCTTGGTTAATTAATCGCACACCCTGTTGGAGGTGATTGAAACCTCGTTCGGCTTGGGCAAACAGCAAGTCGCCTTCTGCGGTGAGCAGTATCTTTCGATGTTGGCGCACAAACAAGTCGGTACCCAGAAATTCTTCCAATTGACGTATCTGTTGGCTAATCGCTGCTGGTGTGACAAATAAGTATTTGGCAGCCGCTTTAAAACTGCCTTCCTTTGCCGCGATGTAGAAATAATACAGCCCTTGTAGCGGAGGCATGCGTTCTTTCACATTAGTTTTCCTTAACTCAATGTCAGATTCTATCGTTTGAGAATAACAGGGTAGTCACTGATTATTAAGTGGTCAATGTGAATGAATCAAGGAGGGTATATGAACAATGCAACGCAAACCTGTGGTCACTTAGCATCGAAGCCACGCAAGAGCTTAGTTCAGTATATCTTTTCTAAATTAGCCGTATGGAGAAAAAACTACCGTACACGCCGTCATTTGTCTGAGTTACCTCACCACCTTTTGGATGATATCGGCTACAACGAAACTGAAGTCCAAAAGGAAATTCAGAAACCATTTTGGCGTGATTGATCATCGTCGAAAATGAAAAACGCTCCCTTTATGGGAGCGTTTGAATTGTTGGTTCTCGGAGTGTGAGTAAGAGATTATAAATCTTCTTCCCATACAACCAGTTCGCCTTTTGGCCAGTTGTGTCCGATTTCATGATATTTCTGCTCAAGAACGTGGCGTTTGATCTTCAAGGTCGGTGTTAGAATGCCGTTTTCAATACTCCACGGGTCTTGGATCATCAATACCCCTTTGATTTGCTCGTGCGATTCAAGTTCTTGGTTCATGCGAGCGACAACCTTGCGTGTGGTGCGGGCGTAACGTTCTTTATCAAAGTTCGGGAAGTCATGTGGCACAACTAATAAAATGGGTGCTGGCAAGCCTAAGCCGATCAAACACATCATTTCGACGCGGCTATACTCAAACAGTTTCTTCTCGATAGGAACCGGAGCAACAAACTTACCTTTGGCAGTTTTGAAGGTGTCTTTTTTACGACCTTGAATGGTGAGGTAACCATCCGCATCTATTGAACCGATGTCACCAGTATGAAGCCATCCTTCTGAGTCAAACGACTCTTGTGTCGCGATGTCATTTTTGTAGTAGCCAGAGAACAGCCCTTTGCCGCGAACCATGATCTCATCATCGTCAGCGATCTTAAGTTCAATACCTGGTCCGGCATTGCCCACAGAGCCAATCTTATCGGCGCGGAATGGGTAGTTTAGTGTGCTGTAGGCGAAAGACTCTGTCATCCCCCAAGCTTCAGTGATGTTTAGACCAACACTGCGGTACCACTCAAGCAGTGCTGGCGACACTGGGGCAGAACCACAACCAAGGACGCGGGCTTGATCCAAGCCGAGACCATCAGCCAATTTCTTCTTAATCAGTGAATTAACGAATGGGATCTTCAGCAGAATATTGAGCTTTTTCTGAGGAAGTTTGTCTTGAATACGTTGCTGGAACAGTGTCCACAATCGCGGTACAGAGATGAAGAGTGTCGGGCGATGCATTTTGACATCTTCAATGAAAGTATCGAGTGACTCAGGGAAAGCCGTTGTTACGCCACCCATAATTGATGAACCGAAGATGTAAACTCGTTCTGTGATATGAGCGAGTGGTAAATAAGAGAACAATCGATCGTTTTCTTGGATGCCAATGTGATTGATCAGTTGTTGAACGGACCAACTGAACGCGCCGTATGTCAGCATTGCCCCTTTCGGCAGCCCTGACGTACCTGAGGTGTACACGAGAGACATAAGCTTGTCATCATGGTGTTGTGGACGCTCTGCGCTTGGCTCTACGTCGGCAATAATCTCAGTAAACTGATATTGGCATTTCGGCGCAGTATCGTAAGGAAGTGCAATGCTAATTAAATCTGGCATTGAATCGATCACTTGTTGCGTTGCCGCTGGATCATCTAACTTACCGCCAATCAGTGCTTTACTTTCGCTGTGGGTAACACAGTACTCAATGGTGTCAGCGCCAGCTGTCGGGAAAATTGGCACACTCACGTAGTCGCCAAGCATCATGGCTAAATCGCAGATAAACCATTCGGCACAGTTCTTCGAAACCAATGCGACTTTTTCACCGGGTTGAACACCCAAGTTGCGCAGAGCGGTAACCAGTTTAAGCGCCTTATCGGCGACCTCGGCATAAGTAAATTCAACAAACTGTCGATTAATGATTTGTTTTAAGTAAACCTCATTTGGGCGTTCCTCTGCCCATTTAAGGATCATTTCATTTGGCGGCGGGAGAGCGCAACCAGCGGTCTGTTCTAGGTTAGGCTGATTCATTGTAGATGACTCCATGTCTTCTCTCGTTTGTATTTATAGTTGTTAAAACATTGTTAACTTTAGCATGTTAAATCATTATACGGGAATGCATTTTGATGAAATCTGTGGGAAAGGTTACGTTAGAGAAGGCAAAGTTGCCCAAGTCGTCATTCTTTAAAACTGTTGCCGATAGCTTGCGGGTGAAAGTCCGGTTTTCTTTTTGAAGATGCGAGAAAAATACGAGACGTCACGGTAGCCGCATTGATACGCAATATAGGCAATTTTCATTGAGTCTTCTTCTGTAAGCATTTTCTTGGCAAGAGAGATGCGCTTTTCCGTGATGTAATCGCGAAAGCACATTCCAACTTTTCGGTGAAAGAGTTTAGAAAAGTAATTCGGGGAATAATGGCAAAGTGCTGCGGCTTCTTCCTCTCTTAGATCTTTGTGTGCATTGTTCGCGATATAGCTAACTACATCAGAAAAGTTAGGCTTGCCATTTTTCTTTAATACTAAATCACCTGAAAGTACTGCTTCACTAGACATGGTGGTGGAAAAGTATCTGAGCTTTGTCTGTGACAACCATTCTGAAGCATTATTTGATTCAACGTGATAGTACTCAGCTGTAATGTGTTCAGGTGGGAGAGTGATGGGATTGGTCTTGTCGTGGATCACGAGTAACTTTTTATCAAGGTTCTCGCAAAGAGTAATTATGCTCTTATGTAAATGCTCATGCTTTGGCTCAGCATAGTAAAAGAAGTGGGTGAACTCTTTGTCGCTTAGGATTGAAATGTCGTTATAACTTTCGATAACAGAGAAAAAGGTTAGAAGCTCTGAGCGAAAAGTGCCCGGGAGAGATTCAACAGTTTTACCGAGCCAGTATGCCTTAACCTGTTCTTCCATAATGATTCCATGAATTGTGAACTTTATACAATTTGAGCCGTAAAACTAAAATTAGATCTCTATTCCTGAGATCAAAAAACTCAACCTTTCGTTTATTAAGCTTAGGCTTATATAAATAGACTTCAAGTGTGAAAGGTGTCACATATCTTGCTTGGTTTGTCTCAAATTTGCTACACATGCACTTTGTAGGCGTCTCTAGCAAGAAAGTGCTAGTGCTTGGCAAAAAAGTCCTACCCACAATGAAAATCGCCCTCTAAGTTTTAAAGGACAGGTAATTGACCTGTTTATCAAGTTAAGACAAGGGAGTGATTGTCATGAGCAAATTTGTAGATAGCTGCAAAGCTTTTTTGAAAGATGAAGAAGGTTTAACTGTTATCGAATACGTAATCGGCGCGGCGATGCTTGTATTCGGTTTATCGACTATTTTCGGGGGCATTAGTAGTACATTGAGCACCAAGCTTGGCAATATTGTAAGTGCTATCTCTTCGAGCTCAGCTCCGTAGAAATATTAAACTATTGACCAAGAAACTAGTTGTGGCTAATTCACACTACTATAAACAGAAAGGTTTGACTGTTGTTGAATATATAATTGGGGCAGCTTTATTAGTTTTCTTCTTAAGTGTTGCTTTCGCAAGCTTGTGGGTGGATTTAGCTAATACAGTCGGCTCAATAATATCAATGATATAAAGAGGGGATAGAGCAAAAGTATGGATATTTATGCTCCTTTTTGGGTTGTTATGATTATGATTGCTATCAATGATATACGATGGCATAGAATACATAATAACCTACTCATTCTTTTGCTTCTATTTCTTGTTGTTAAACTCTTGATTCCACCAATTGATTACAATGAAATATTGTATTCAATGTATGGTGCGATTGCCCTTTTTGTTTTTGGGTTAATTTTATTTTTTCTCAGAGCGATGTCTGCGGGCGACGTAAAACTTTTATTTGTTGTTGGTGCATATGTTGGTTGGGGTAATCTTGTTGAATCCAGTGTTTATATTGTTGTTGCTGGTGGGATAGTCGGATCGTTATATCTTTTCTACAGTATTTCTCAAAGCGGAGAGCAAGTGAGTTTTTTGGCAAAAAACTACTTTTTTAATCGATGGATACTGAGAGGAATAGAAAGTCAAAAAGAGAAAGGATCTACTAACCTTCATACCCACGTGAGATACAAGAATAATTTAACAATGCCTTTTGCTCCATCAGTGGTTATTGGACTCGCTATGTTTAGTTACTTTCATTAAAGATTAACAGTCTGGATTAATCTATTTTATTCGAGGGATCTCCATGGATATTCGAAAAAAACTGCATTCTGGAGACTTGACCCCTCACATTGACCCTATTCCTGTACCAACCTCGTGTGACGCTTTAGGCGTGCCTGAGGCCGTTGTAGAAAATCTGGTATTAAAACATTTGGCAGCCTATCCCAAATCTGATTTGCTTGAATTGTCTAAGCTATTAGGGGTTGTCATAGGCGTTGTTGAAACGGTTCTTGCAACGTTGAGAGCTCGCTCAGAGATCGAAGTTTTTCAACCTAGTGAACATGGCTTTCAAGCCAGCATTTCTCACAATCACATTCGTTATTCGTTGTCTGAGAAAGGACGAAAGGCAGCAGAAATTGCTTTTGTGAAAGACCCTTATCTTGGACCTGTGCCAGTATCTCTTGTGCACTATTGTGAAATCGTCGAGGCGCAAGACTTACGATCGAAAGCGATCTCTAGGCAAGCGGTAGAGAGCGCACTCAGTGATGTATATGGTGCAGACCGTTTAGTGCCTTTGCTGGGACCCGCTATTAACTCTGGTCGTGCAATGTTGCTATATGGAGAAGCTGGTACGGGTAAAACGTTTGTCGCTTCTAAGATTATCAATGCATTAAATACCTCAGTCTATATTCCTTTTGCGGTATATGCTTTAGGTAATGTGATCAAAGTGTTCTCGCCTCAGCATCATGTCAAAGTTGAAGGGCATTTCGAAGAAGCAGAATTTCTATATAAAAAGCAATATGACAATCGCTGGGTGTTGTGTGAACGTCCAAATATTCAAGTCGGAGGCGAACTTACTCTGGATATGTTGGAAGTGAACCATTCAGAGCACAACAGAGTTTGGTTGGCGCCACTGCAGATGATGGCGAATAACGGTATTTTGGTGATTGATGACCTAGGACGACAGCCTGTTCCAGTGGATGCTCTACTTAATCGTTGGATTGTGCCAATGGAATATTTTTTCGACCAATTTTCATTGCCAAACGGTCAACAAATTACTGCGCCATTTATTTTAAATCTGGCATTTTCTACTAACTTTACGCCAGAGAAAATAAGCGACCCTGCCTTTCTAAGAAGGCTTGGGTACAAAATTAAATTCGATCCTATTCTTAAAGATGAATATCAAGAGTTGTGGTTGAAAACAGCAAAACAGAAAGCATTAGGATTAGAGAGTGATGCTTTAGATACGGTACTAAATCTACATCAAAAAAATAAGGTTGCGTTTTATCCCTGTTTACCGAAAGACCTGGTGGGAATCAGCCAAGATATGATCAAATTTGAGGAATATTCACCAATTATAACGTCAGAAATATTGAAGAGGGCGTGGAAGGTGTATTTTACCGAGGATTAATAGAGGACAAGGAAAATGGGAAGTAAACAGGTGTTTTTACTACTTATTTTGTCAGTGATATTTGGGTTGGGGGCGGTCTTTTTTGCTAAACAGTGGCTTGAAGCAAATCAAAAGCCAACCGTTCAGATTGAAGAAATTGAGCGTCATCCTGTTGTCGTGGCGGCGACTGAAATTCCCGCAGGTACTGTCGTCCAAGACAAAGACTTAACTCTAAAACTGATGGAAAAAGATTGGATAAACGAAAACAACTACACAGATAAAAGTGAGCTAGTAGGACAAGTTGTTGCGAATACGATTTACGAAGATGAGGTGGTTCACCGTCTCAGGTTCACATTGCCCGGAGAGGGCGTCACATTGGCTTCGCTAATCCCAGAAGACAAACGAGCAGTTACTATCAGGGTAGATGATGTTATTGGTGTTGCCGGTTTTCTATTGCCTGGGAATAAGGTCGATATTTTAAATACGATCCAGTACCAAAAAAATATTGTTAACACGTCTACAGTGCTTAAGAACATTAGGGTGCTTGCGGTAGACCAAACTTCTCGTTCAGAAGAAAACTCTCCAGTCATTGTTCGTGCTGTCACGCTAGAAGTTAGCCCAAAAGAGGCTGAAAAACTGATGACGGCTCAATCAAAAGGTGGACTGCAATTGGCGTTGAGAAATCCACATGCTGTGGACAAGAAAGTGCGCCGTTATGTTCCAAAACCGAGCGTAACCATCATTAGAGGTACGGAAACGTCTAATATTAGAGTGAGCAATTGAGGTTAATATGAACAAAATAATAACGTATTTGATTGCCTTATGTTGTTTCTCATTTGGGGCATATGGAGCTGCACCGACAGGAAAAACCGTCGTTGTACCTCATCACAAATCCACACATGTTGTCCTGTCTGGTAAGGCAAGAAAAGTATCTTTGGGCGATCCTGAGGTACTTGATATCGTCATGCTTCGCTCGAACGAAGTGTTTTTGATTGGTAAAAAACTTGGCGCTACAAATCTTATGGCGTGGGATTCCAGAGGACAATTGATTGAATCCATTAATGTTGAAGTAACTCATGATTTAAACAGTTTAAAAGCCAAACTTTACGAGTTTCTTCCTGATGAAAAAATCGAAGTCCATAGCGCTCAAAATCGCGTTGTTTTAAGTGGCTTAGTCAGTAATCAAGCCAGAATGAACACCGCGATGAGGATTGCTGAAAGTTATTCGGGTGGGCGATCCGTTGATAAGGAAAAAGGCTCATCGAATGAAGTTGTAGAAGATACTGGTGTTATCAACCTGATGGCGATTGGTGGTGCGCAGCAAGTGATGCTAGAGGTTACTGTTGCCGAAGTTCAAAGAAGCTTAGTAAAGAAATTTGATGCTAACTTCCATTTCTTCCAGACATCGGGCTCTAATTTCTCTTGGGGAGCGACTGCCGGACCTGGTGGTGTATTCAATGGAACGCCTATCTTTGATATTCCCGTTGCGAGCGATTATGGGCTGTTAGGCTCGTTTATTGATGGAAATACCTTGTTTTCTTTTGCACTAGATATAGCAAAACAAAACGGTGTGGCGAAAGTATTGGCAGAACCTAACCTCACTGCACTGAGTGGTTCCAAAGCCGAGTTTCTCGCTGGTGGGGAGTTCCCAATTCCTGTTCCTGACGATGACGGTATCGTCATTGAGTACAAAGAATACGGTGTTGGTTTGAAGTTCATTCCTACCGTTCTTAGCGACAAAAAAATCAATTTAAACATGGCTGTTGATGTCAGTGAGATTGCAAACGGCAGTTCATTGACTATTGATCCTACTGAAACCAACGCGACCTATTTTATCCCTCCAATTACCCGACGTAGTGCATCATCGACACTTGAGCTTGCCGACGGACAAACTATTGGGATTGCGGGTCTATTAAGTGAAAACGCTCGAGATATCAGTAATAAGATGCCGGGATTTGGAGACATTCCGGTACTGGGTCAATTGTTTAACAGTCAAGAGTTTGTCTCTGGTGAAACTGAACTCGTGATCCTTGTTACACCTCGCCTTGCCACTCCTATAGATAGAGAGCGTGTCACTTTACCAACCGATGCATTCGTTACTCCGAATGACTTCGAGTACTACTTATTAGGACGAGGGGCTTATCTAGACTTACCACAATCAGAGTCTATTCAGCGTCAAGAAGAGGATAGCGTGGTCATTCAAGTTGATGGCGGCAGTGAGGGGGTATTTGGACATGACTTATAAAACAACAAGATGGATTGCGCCAGTGTTTGTCTCTGCGATATTAGTTTTATCAGGATGCAGCCATAACGAACCTCTCGGAGAGTCGGTAACCAATCTAAGAACATTGCAAACTTATAACCCTTCAGCGACGCAAGAAAACATGGGGCTCGTACCTGAAGGTGTTGGTGAAAAGATGCAGCAGTCTTACGACCAATATGTTGGCAAGGATACGGATGATCTATCTACACGCTCAAGCAAAGTGCTTGAGGAGTTTAATTAAACGAGTGACGGTAGAGCGTACTAATCGAATAAAAAGAACAAGCAAAGACGTCGTGATTTTTTATGAAGCATACGCACCAGTATGGAAGGGTGAGTTATGGGTGAAACCGTTTTTATGCAGCCGGAAAGTGAGCCAACAATCAATAGATTGAAGACAAATTTGAAAGTGTGGGTAGTGTATTCGAGTGAAGCATTTCATCTTCATATGAAGTCTGAACTCGCTAAATGCCGTAACTTACATCTCGACTTTTGCTCTTTGAATAACGTTAGCGAAACCTTTTTACACAACCTTGCTGCACCAGATCTTATCTTCGTCGAAGCTGGTGATGGTTGGGCGCAAAAGATGCAAGAGATGCAGCAATACAACTTCTCTTGGGGCGAGCACGAATCATCATTAATCGTTTTTGGTGATGAAGGTGATAGCGAGATGCTCAGAACTGCTCTGCGTATCGGCGCAAGTGATTTTCTGTCTCGGGAGATTACCATCTCTGGCATGATGCCGATGCTAGAGAAAACGGCAACCCAGAAATTGGACAGCTTGTCTTTTGGGGAGTTGTTTCTTTTTATCAATTCGAAAGGTGGTATGGGGGCGACAACGCTGGCGCTTAATTCTGCAATTGAACTTGCCAGTTACCACCAAAATAAAGTTTTGCTGCTCGATATCGATCTGCAGTTTGGTGTCATTCCTGACTATTTAAATGTTCAGCCTGCCTACAGCATTTCGGATGCCATCGCGATATCGAAAGACCTCGATGAGGTGTCTCTCGGTTCTCTCGTTCATAAACATGAATCTGGCTTACATATACTCAGCTTTAAGCATGAAAATTTAGCTGATGATTTTGAGCAGGCAAAAAGAATAGGTCGGTTATTACCGATATTAAGGCGTTTTTATCCTTACACCATTATTGATCTGTCGCGAGGAGTTGACCATGTGTTTGCATCGACCATTGCTCCTGCGACGCGCGTTTTTTTGGTTGCTCAGCAAAATTTAGTGTCGGTAAGAAACAGTGCAAGATTACTGAACTCCCTCGCTTTTGAGTATGGATTGCAAAAAGAGATCATCGAAGTGATCGTCAATCGATATGAAAAAAGACAAAGCATCAAGATCGGAGACATCGAACATGCACTCAAAGGGCAGCAGCTTCATCTGGTACCAAATGATTTTAAAGTGGCAATCGACAGCGCCAATTTAGGTAAGCCATTTGTGAGTACTAAAAAAAGAAGCTTTATTACCCGCTCCATTATCGACTTTTCTCACAAAATCGTACCCCCTGAAAAAGTGGAAAAAGGCTGGTTTAGCAAGCTGTTTTCATAGGGAACTTGGGAGATAACGATGTTCTTTAAACGTAAAAATTTAAACCCTGACTTCGAGCATAAAGCGAATTTAGAGGACGACAAAACGAAAGCACTAGAAGGGGTTGAACCTTCTCAGGAGACTGCGAGTGTTGATAAGAAGCTTGAAGCCCAGCAAGCTAAAGAACAAGCCATTGAAGAGGCAAAACGAGCCTTGGAACAAGAGCTAGCGGTTAAGCACTATTACCACAAACAACTGTTAGAAACATTGGACTTGGGATTGCTCTCGAATTTAGGTCAGGAACAGGCGAAGAAAGATTTGCATGAAGCCATTCTTCAAATGATGAATGATGATCCTTCACAAGCGCTCAGCGCTGAAGGGCGAAAGCGAGTTATAAAACAAATTGAAGACGAAGTATTTGGCTTAGGCCCTTTGGAGCCTCTACTCAGTGATGACACGGTTTCTGATATTTTGGTTAATGGAGCCAAGAATGTTTTTGTAGAGCGTAGGGGTAAACTTGAGAAGACCCCCTACACATTTCTTGATGATCGCCATCTGCGGAACATCATTGATAGGATTGTGAGCCAAGTAGGGCGCCGAATCGATGAATCTTCCCCTATGGTTGATGCGCGCCTACTTGATGGCTCTCGCGTCAATGCCATTATCCCTCCTTTGGCGCTTGATGGTCCCTCCGTGTCTATTCGACGCTTTGCCGTTGAACGACTCAAAATGTCGAACTTTTTAGACTTTGGCACGCTCTCACCGCAAATGGCGACATTTGTTGAGGCAGCGGTAGAAGGCGAACTGAACATTCTTATTTCTGGTGGTACAGGTTCAGGTAAAACCACAACCTTAAACATCCTATCTGGTTACATCCCAAGAGATGAACGTATCATCACAATTGAAGATTCCGCCGAGCTTCAACTTCAACAACCTCATGTTATTCGTCTAGAAACTCGACCTGCAAACCTAGAAGGAAAAGGCGAGATAGGGCAGCGTGAGCTAGTGAAAAACTCCCTGCGTATGCGCCCAGATAGAATTGTAGTTGGTGAGGTTCGTGGTAGTGAAGCCGTGGATATGTTAGCTGCAATGAATACAGGTCATGACGGCTCACTGACGACCATACATGCTAACTCACCAAGAGATGCATTAAGTCGAATTGAGAATATGTTCTCAATGGCTGGTTGGAATATCTCGACAAAGAATATCCGCTCGCAGATTGCCTCCGCGATTCACTTGGTCATTCAAATGGAAAGACAAGAAGATGGTCGACGTCGCATGGTGAGTGTGCAAGAGATCAACGGCATGGAAGGAGAAGTGATCACCATGTCAGAAATCTTTAAGTTTGAGCGTCAGGGGCTTGATAGTGAAGGTAATGTGCTTGGACACTTCGTTGCCACAGGAGTGGTTCCACAAGCACATGATGCTCTAGCAAAAAGAGGGTTTAACTTACCGTTTGAACTCTTTACCGATGAGCATAGCTAGAGGAGATCCATCATGGATGAAGTTACGATTTCACTCATCTTGCTCTTTGCTGCGGTATTACTGATTTCTCAAGCATTACTGCTTCCTGTTGTAGGTAAGAAAAGTAAGCACCGAGAGCTGTCTAACCGGCTCAAGCAGAACCGAAATGTAGATGAACAAAGTTTATCTTTACTTAAAGAACACTACCGAAAAGAGCTCTCCCCAACGGATCAATTCTTAGTTCGTTTTTCCTTCTTCGCCGATATAAGAAGAGTCATTGAACTAGCAGGTTTGAAGGTTGGCGTCGCAAGTTTTTTGATGACCGTTGTATTAGTGGGCTTCGCCTTTTCCCTTGTTGGCATCATGCTCAAACAGGAATGGTATATCTGCGTTGCGCTTTTCTTCCTATCTATGTCTGGTGCTTACTTTTACGTACAAAGAAGAGTTGAAAAGCGATTAGCCCTTTTTGAAGAGCAGTTACCGGAAGCTTTGGATATTATTCGCCGTTCGTTACAAGGTGGACAGCCTCTCGTTAAAGCATTTCGAGAAGTTGGAGAAGAGATGTCACCACCTATCAGTATCGAATTTCAAAACACGTACAACTTGCTTAATTTTGGTTATGACCTGCGTTTAGCGATTTTACAGATGGCGGAACGAGTGCCAACGATCTCCATGCTGGCTTTTTCTAGTGCCGTGTTATTGCAAAAAGAGACTGGGGGGAATCTAACAGAGAACCTGCAAAATGTATCTCAAGTGCTACGAGCAAGATTTAAGCTAGAACGAAAAATAAAAACCTTGTCTGCAGAGAGTCGTTTATCCGCATGGATACTCACCTTATCTCCCTTTATCTTGTTCTTAGGCCTGAAGATTTTTAACCCAGAATATATCGAACCTTTGTATGCCGATCCTCGGGGTTTAAACATGATCAGCATCGGCGTGATCCTACTTGCAATTGGTGCGGTTTGGATAAAGAAAATTGTCAGTATCGAGATATAAATTATGGAATATTTGAACCTAACATATTGGCAAAATATGATATTGAACTTCGATACTAATGCTCAATATCTGTTTTATGGGCTTGTTCTGTTAACCACAATGGCGTTTACGTTCACTGTAGGTTTTATTGTTTTTGGTCTTCGTTCTCCGTTAGATAAGCGTGTTCGAGATATTAATACTTCAGGCAATACTGGCAAAGACACAACAGCGGCTAAGTTTGCTCACACGTTAGATTCACTCAGCCCTTACATTGCTCAGGGTAGTGAAAAGGAGAAAGAAACCTACATACAGAAACTGATGCATGCTGGATTTCATAATAAGAGCGCTTTGTCAGTGTTTTACGCACTGAAAGGGCTTTCTGCTTTGCTTGGTTTGATCATTGCGTTTGGCATTTACTATTTAGATATTGGTGGTTCGTTTCAGAACTTGTTCATTATTACCGCTGTGTTTATTGGCGTTTTCTTACCGAACATATTGTTAGAGCATATGAAAAAGGAGCGTCAGAGAAAAATACGCAATGGTGTACCAGATGCTTTAGACCTGTTGGTTGTATGTACAGAATCAGGTTTGGGTTTTAACGCAGCATTAAACAGGGTAACAAGGGAGTTGTACGTTTCTCATCCGGAATTTGCAGATGAGCTCGATACCGTGTGTACCAAAATACAAGCAGGGGTCACGATGCCAGATGCCCTCGCTCAGTTAGTTTCTAGAACTGGGCTGGTGGAGCTGTCTGGTTTGGTCTCTGTGTTAACCCACGCGGCTAAAATCGGTGGTAGTTTGGGGGAGACCTTACGTTCCTATACCGACGATTTTAGAGATAAACGACAACAAGCAGCAGAAGAAATTGCCGCTAAGATTCCTACAAAAATGCTGTTCCCAATGTTGCTGTTTATTTGGCCATGTTTTTTCATTGTTGCACTAGGACCAGGCATCTTGATTGTCCTTGATGCACTGTCTGCACCAGGAGCAAGTCTATGAATAACCTAAAACTTACGACCCTAACTCTGTGCATATCGTTAGCGACCGTCGGATGTACGAGCTCACCAGAGCCAAACGATGATTTCAATGCTGCGCTGTATTCGGGCAAGCCAATAGATAGCTTGTCCAGTGATGCGCCGCCATCAACCGAGAAAGAGGCTATTATGCGAGGTGATGTTGCACTACGAGAGCAGAATTTAGACCTTGCACTGTACGAATACATTCGGTCGTTGAGTTATCCAGAAAAGCAGTACCATGACAAAACACTCATGACGATAGGGCAAATACACGTAGCGCGTCAAAATGATCAACTGGCAGAAAAGGCGTTTCTCGCGTCAATTGAAAACAATCCTGAAAATGCAGCTGCCATGGCAGAGTTGGGGCTGCTGTATTCGAAGCAAGGAAGAATGAACGATGCGAAGAAGTATTTTGTCCAAGCGATAAATCAAGACCAAAAACGATTGAACTCTAGCACCACTGTGAGTGATTCCAATAGCATTGAGACGATACGGTCGCTTGCCATTGATAGTAGCTCGCCTGCTGTTGCTTATATGGGGCTAGGGGTCTTTTCTGATGTCAAAAGAAAGCACGATATTGCGCAAGAGTTTTTCAAGAAATGTTTAGAAGCTAATCCAACCTCAATTAAAGGGTTAGTTAATATGGGCTATTCACGTTACATGAGTGGTGATTATGCAAGTGCAAAACGTGTGACCGCTACGGCTCTTCAATATGACCCAGACAATGAGCGAGCAATTAATAATCTGGCATTGATTTATCTTGCAAGGGGAGAAAGCCAGCGTGCATTGAGCCTTTTCAAGCGTCAAATGTCAGATGCTGAAGCACTCAATAATGTCGGTTATTTCTTAATGCTTCAAGGTAAACCTGATGAAGCCATTCCGTACCTTCAGCAAGCGATTGACAAGAAACCATCCTATTACAAAGTAGCGAACGAAAACCTTGCTCGAGCATTAACTGAAGTGAGAAAGAAAGATAAACCAGCGGCGTGGTAAGTTGCTATTTTTGATTTATCCTACTTTTGGATTATGAACATAAAAAACAACTCAATGGTGAGTTGTTTTTTTATGCTTCCTAGAAGCTAGAAGCTATTTGTGCAAAGTCAGTTAGAACGGCAGTTACCTATACATTCATCCGCGCTCGGGTTGTAAGACTCTACAGTGTTAGGCGAATAATGACATCCAGCATCTGGTCGAAGCAAGGACCTAATGCTTCCTCATCAACCGCGTGACAGTACACACCTTGCAGTTGTGTTGGCTTAAAGTCGCTAGAAAGGCTTGGGCGGCTGAGCATACTCGGATCATTTGCCATACGTAACAATAGGTCTTCCCCTTTCTCCATATCGGGACCAGAAAAACTGGTGAGAGACGAACCTAGACCTAGGGTAAACACGTAGATGTCTTCCTGTCTGGCTTTTTCCGCCATATCTTCGACTAAGTTGCGGGAAATACGATTGACCCGCTGATAAAGTTGAGCCGCAGTATGAGAATTTGGATTGTACTGAGCGACAGGACGTACAGGGTGAGTTGGGTTAAGTACTCTGAACTCCGAGGCATTAACGCTATGGGTATTATAGTAGTCGGGGAAGCGTCTTAATTTATCGTCAATATTCGAGCCATGATAATCACCGTTAGATGCCGTCGTATTCACTCGGTTATGTCGCCAAAGTCCTCTAGGGGTCCCGTTTGACGTACTATCCCCCGAGCGAATAGAGCCTCTATGCCAGCCCGTTTCACCCACAAACCGGAAACGGCTTGAGAACGTGTTTGGTGCCCCATCAGTAAAGAACACTATCACCTTTAAGTTGGCAGGGTTGGAAACATTGCGTATCCCATCAAGAGCGCGATACAGACCTTCAGAGGCATTCGTATATTGTGGTGAAAAAAAAGAGCCAAACGTAAAGTTATCTATTGCATCGATTAGCGATTGTCGCGAATGCCCTCTCGAGCTTCTGAAATTAACGGGTGTCTCTGCTCCATATGCGTATTTCACAATAGAGACTCGGTCGAAGTTCTCATTGAAGTTTTTCACGAACGATTTAGACCGATCAATCACATCTTGAGTTACATCGCCTATCGAACCAGAACGTAGTGAGGTTGTGTTGTCTACAACCAAGACTAAATCAACCGGTCTGCGAATGGTTTGAGCCTCAGCACTCACGTCCCAATTGCTATAACCAAACACACTCAAGAATGGATTCACTAGGCTAGCCGACGCGTTCAGATTGATAGAAACATTGCCAAATGCATCTGTGGAAAAATTAATCTGACCTAATGATGGATTGCTGTCGAGGTAGTTGGTTGGAATGTTGGCAGAGAAATATTTGTTTGCCGCTGCTCTCGCGGCAGATTCCCCATTTGCCACCGCTCGAGCTGCAGCAATACCGGCCGCATCTAAAGCGGCGAAGAGTTTGGCTTTTACTAAATAGGCTCGACCAGAATCTAGTGCTAGACCGGTAATCATTAAAAAGAAAGGAAGGGCGATGACGGTTAGCCAAATTACTAGCCCTTTAGACTTGCGGTGGTTTTTTGTGACATTCATCATAGCGACTACCTCACAAATAAGTGACTTCACCTATGGTGAAGCTGCTGTCAAAAACAAATGTAGAAACGGGGTCGTAGTCGTAAAAAACTTCAACGACATAAACAATCTCACTATCGTCTAGTGCTATCGGAAAATTTGATAATGCTGGTTTTGGACTTCCAAGGTTGCACTCACCGTTACTCTGCCATGAGCCGCAACTTGACCATACTTGGCTGGCGATTGTAAGACCAGATTGATTCCAACGAATTTGTCGTGAGAGGTAGGGAGATTGGTTTTGTCTCCCAACAACAAGGCTGATGTAGATTGCTCCTTTAGTGGAGAGATCTATCGGTGAGGACGTTGAGGCAACAACATCCATTACCTCTTGTGGGGTTTCCGTACTGCTACGGGAGATCAGACTTGCTCCTTCTCGGCTTACATTAACCACAATACTGTTGGCTTGAAGTAGCTGAGTTAACTCAAATATACCCATCGCAACAATGAGCATCAAAGGTGCAATGATGACCATTTCTATCGATGCGAATCCTTTGGCTTGTATTCGTCGTGCTTTGAACATGTTCTTATCCTTGTTCATTCTAGAACTGCTGTTTAGCAGAAAAGGCGTGCTAGAATGCCTCGTTTTTCATTGCTGAACTTACGGTAAACTTGTAATGACCATTTTGGACAAATGGTCGAATGAAAGGGCTGAAGCTTGGCCACTCACAATCCAGATGAATGGAAATGAGCTGTCTTGGTTGTCCAAATCCAGCAACACTGTTTCCATCGATGTCTTCGACGCGAATGTTGCTGGTGTTGGTGACTCGGGATAAAAGACCGTCGGATGCATTATCAATTTTTGCAATAACGGCTGCGCTACGGTCGCTACTATTATTCGGATCTAAGTCAGTCCGCCCAGTGATCGCATACCGAGCACCTTCTCTAACTGCATGTTGCATTGTCAATTTGACGTAACCAAACACTCCGAAATCGACAATAGTGAAGAAAATGATCATGTAAAAGAAGGCTACTATCGTGAATTCAATTAAAGCGGTGCCGATCTGGCGTATCTTTCTTACCACCATAACTGTGCCCCTTACCCTTAACTTTCCGGTATTACAGCGCCAGATGTAAAATTTTGGCGAAAGGTGAATCAAAATCACCTAAAATCAAATAGATAGTTCTAACGCGATAATAATATTTGTCCCATACTTAGGTATAGCAGTAGATTAATGACTTTTCGAATTTGAATAAGTAGTTTAATCAATGGTTTATTTATTAATGGTCTCAGTATCAAAAGTGAGAATTGTTGTATTTTTACATGGGTTATTTAGTAATTTTTAAATATCTTCCGACTAATTTCCAAAGTAATATGGTTATGATAATACTTACATAACCATCGATAGCATAATGCCATGCAAGGTGTATAGACCCGATTTGAATAATAGCAGTGAATATCCAAGCAAATAGTCCGACTGTTTTTTTTACCTGATATAGTGCTAGGGCGGAAACCGTTGCAATAGAGACATGCATACTTGGCATTGCAGATATTCCAGAACCTACACCACTTTCATTGTTTACATAATCATTCCAAAGCGAATCTTGAGTTCCTAGAGCCCACAGGGGCATGTCGATGTATTTCAATATATAATCATTTTGAGAGTGTAACCTATCCATCAATAAACCATATCGTGCATCATCTAGTAATGCTTCATAGAAGCATGGACCAGCAGAGGAAAGTAAGGTCGCTAATAAAGCGCCAAATATCATCCAGCAAGACAAAAAAGAAAGAATGAACTGGAGCCTAATCTTAGGGTTTGACTGAGAACAGATAAAATAAATAAGAACACCAAGAAAGTAGAAAAACCAAAGGTTATAAAAAATATTAATAATTAGACTCATCCACGGACTACTAAATATAGTATGCGTTATGATCCAAGGGTCTATGCCAAAATGTAATAAACGATCTATATCTGCAAAGAGTTCATCATATTTGAAAGCATGCAGAAAAGGGATAATAGACTTCAAATAAGTGAAAGAAGAGAAAGTTACATGAACAGCAATGATCAAGAAAAGTATATATAATGGTCTATTTATTGGTGTTAACGAACTTTTAGCTTTGTAAAAAAATGCCTTTAACGGGTGAGGCTCTAGCTTGAATAAAAGATAGAAGTAATAATATATTCCCCATGCATTTAAAAAAACAAACATGGAAATACCCAATATTCCCAAATAGGTAAAAAAAGAAAATGTTATTCCACCTGGAGAAAAAAAAGAAATAATATAGGTAATGACTGAGGAGATAATAATAAAGTAATAGATGAGCTTGTCATCTTTAAGATCAGATTGAATCTCTTTCAAGAAACGATGTAATTTTGTAGATAAATTAACCTCAGACTTTACACACTCATTTTCCATATATTATTAACCTAGTATGAAAACGTTGCTATTGAGTATAGTCGTAGTTAGAGGTGGTAATTTGATTAATGAAGATTAAAGTTTGATGAGGAAAATTTAAATAGTAATGAAAATGGAAGTTTTTAAATAAAATTAATAGGTTATGTTAATGCGGTAATGCCAGAGTAGGGATGAAAAAGCACTGCGCATGCAGTGCTCTGTGCCACTCTCTACATCATGCCGGTCACAATGCCTGCTGCGACAAAGAATACGATCATCCAAAGTACAGATAGATTGAGCTTTTTATGGAGGTAGAAACCGGCAATGACTAATGCGATATCAATCGGAGCAATCACAGCGCTAGTGAATACTGGTTGGTAAAGTGCCGCTAAGAGTAAACCAACTACTGAGGCATTCACGCCATTAATTGCGCCAGATACCGCAGGTTTGCCAGCTAGAGCTTGCCAGTTTTTCAGCACGCCAAGTAACAGCAAAAAGCCCGGAAGAAAGACACCCAGTGTTGCAACTAGCGCCCCTAGAATTGGTGTATCCGATAGCTCATAGCCAATGTAAGTTGCGAAGGTAAACATCGGTCCAGGTACAGCTTGCGCTGCTGCGTAGCCCGTTAGGAAGGCATCTTGGCTGAGCTGATCGCCAACAATATTTTGCAGCAATGGAAGAACCACGTGACCACCACCAAACACTAAACTGCCGGCTTGGAAGAAGTCGCTAAATAACCCCAGCATCGGTAGAGCGTGAGCCACCAAAGGCAAGCCAACAAGAAGTACGGCAAACAGAGCGAGTGGAGCGATAGTTGGTTTGAACGGCTCTGCTGGTGTGGTCGATTCTTTCTTTAGGTATTGAGTACCAATCAAACCTGCCACTACTAAGACCAACATTTGTGTCATGATGCTAGGTGCAACTAATAGCGCTATTGCGGTTGCTACACACAATCCCGCTGTTAGTTTGCTTTGGCAGAAATTTTTGTACATTCCCCATGTCGCATCGGCGACCACCACAACAGCCAGTAACTTCAAGCCGTGTACGATGTTTTGGAACAGTGCCGTATCCGTGATTTGGCTGCTCACCATTGCAAGTGCCAACATGATGATCACCGAAGGCAGCGTGAATCCAAGAAACGCCATACAAGCGCCGCCCAGACCTCCGCGTTTGTAACCTAATGCAAAGCCAACTTGGCTTGACCCCGGTCCCGGTAAAAATTGGCTCAACGCCACGATTTGTGCGTATTCGCTATCATCAATCCACTTGAGCTTTTCTACGAACGTTTGGCGGAAGTAACCGATGTGTGCAGCAGGACCACCGAAACTGATCCAACCGAGCCAAAAAAAGGTTTTAAAAATGGTAAACATATTGAGCCTGTTAAATCTCCAATAACACTCCAGTTACTGTATGAAATGTACTAAGATGACTCAAATTAATAGTTTTAATTTCATCTATGAATGAAATGGGATTGGGTGCTTTGTGAAAGATGATATTCAGTGGCGTAACATCGATTTGAATCTGTTGGTGACCTTCTCTTATCTGTATCGCTATCGCAGTGTGAGTTTGGCTGCCGAGAAGAGTTTTGTCAGTCAGTCCGCCATGAGCCACAGCTTATCGCGTTTGCGTGTGCTGTTTGATGACCCTCTGTTTGAGCGTAAAGGACATAAAATGGATCCGACTGAGCACGCACATCATATCGCGCCAACAGTGCATAATCTATTGGATTCCATTGCCAAAGAC
Source organism: Vibrio harveyi NBRC 15634 = ATCC 14126 = KCTC 12724 (assembly GCF_001591145.1). Taxonomy (GTDB): domain Bacteria; phylum Pseudomonadota; class Gammaproteobacteria; order Enterobacterales; family Vibrionaceae; genus Vibrio; species Vibrio harveyi. Next base: position 162,859 of record NZ_BCUF01000001.1, read on the forward strand.
TTGCTGACGAAGTCCGAGTTTCAGCCAGAAAACTACACTGGCGTGTGTCGTATTGGTCTTACCGATTACGCTGAATTCATCTTCGCCCCTCTGCTTTATGATGAAATCCGCAAGCGCGCGCCAGAAGCGCAAATCAGCTTTATCAATGTTAACCGTAGCAACTATGTCGCCATTACTGAACACGACAAGCTTGATGTCATTCTTGGTAGCATGCCCGTACTCGATGACAACTTTGATAGCCAATATCTCTACACTGAAAAGCATGTGTGCCTATGCGATAAGCAGGTTTTAAACGGTGAGACTGAATTATCGATTGAAGCATTTGCCAATATTGAGCAAGCCTTGGTGAGCCCGGATGGCAGTTTAAGTACCCAGGTAGACAAAAAACTCGCGGAACATGGTTTAAGCCGCAAGGTAACAGTAGCTTCACGTAACTTCTTGACGATCCGTAATCTGCTTAAACAACGTAATTTGATTGCCATTGTGCCGGAAAAAATGGCATCAGCAGAAGGGTTTTCAGATGGCTTAGTGTCTGTGCAGCCGCCGATTGCGGTTGCCGATTTTGATATTGCTATGCTGTGGCACACCAGTCGTAACAATGAAGACAAAGGGATGTGGCTACGTCAGCTGGTGGCAGATATCGTTACTTCAACGCACTCTCGCTGAACCTAGCATCTCGAGGTTACTTGGGTATAAAAAAGGGCACCGATGGGTGCCCTTGGTCTGACGAATGTGGTCAGGTGCTATCAAGCGTTATGTGTAAGGCTTACATTGCTTGAGTTGCTGGCGCTGCTTCTTTGGCGCGCTCTTCTTGGTCGAGTGATTTTTCGTATTGGCTGTACTTCCACCAAGCAAAACCAAGGAAAATCACAATGCCACCAACGTTGTAGAAAATAATCGTCATGATGTCTGCGCCAGTTGGGAAGGTTGACGCTAGGAAGCCCACAGTAAAGATAACGATAAGTACAGAAACTGCAGCAATACCTGTCATACGAGAGCCCATTTTGAAATCACGCTCTAGATGGTCCAGTTTTAGGCGCAGGTTTAGGTAAGCCAACATGATAAACAGTGGTGGCAACATTGAAGCCGCAGCCGTCATGTTGATGACCGTGTTCATCAGATCTTGCGCTGTGTTCGAGCCCAAAGTCGGGATGATCATCAGTGGAATAACGATAAGGAATTGATACCAAGCCGCACGAGCAGGCACGCCGTTTTCATTTAGCTCTACGGTTTTCTTACCAAAGATACCTTCTGGAATTTCAGAGAAGAAGATTTTTACTGGTGTCGCAGTCCACATTAGCAGAGAGCCGAACATCGCGGTAAACGACACTAAGCCTACAAAGCGGTTCATCAATATTTCAGGCAAGCCGAAGTGCGCCGCTAAACCTTCAAATACTTGTACTGAACCACCCGTGTATTTAAGTGTTTCGCTAGGTACGAACACGTTAATCAGCACTGAAGCGACACAGTAAAGTACGCCGATGAAGATACCTGCAACGATGATCACTTTAACAAAAGACTTTGAGCCGCCTTTCACGTCGTTTACGTAAACCGCCACCGATTCAGCACCGCCTGCTGCCATAAAGATCCAAGTGGTAATGCCGAGGAATGCCCAGCTAAAGTCTGGCACCATGGCTTCTACTGTGATTGGGTCAGCAGGTTGAACGCCACCGACTAACGCAGCGCCAGCAAGCAGGATGTACGACATAGTCAGTAGCAGCATCAAAGAAGAAGTGACTGAGGTAATTGGACCCAACATCTTCGCGCCGTTGGTTGATACGTAAGTCGCGAACGCAAACAGAATCATACTCAGTGCTGTTGTGGTGAGTGGGGTCAGAATGTATTCATAGCCAAGGAACGCGTATGACGCATAAGCAATAACGCGTGGTAGCAATGACGTGAAGAAAAATAGGTTAACAAACCAGTAGGTGTAGGCAGAGATAAACGCCCAACGTCCGCCAAGTGAGCTTTTTACCCATGCATACACACCGGCTTCCGAGTCTTTGTTTAACGATACAAACTCTGCGATGATCAAACAGAAAGGAATAAAGTAAAAAATGGTTGCCAAGAAGAACATTGGCGCTGAAGCAAGACCGATCTCAATGTTGTTATTAATTACGTTGTTGAAGCTAAAGACCGCGGCAAAGGTAAGGGACAACAACCCGAATTTGCCTATCGTATTACGTTTGGATTCAGACATTTTCTATCTCCGATGAATCACGTTGGAATTGTAGGGAGGAAGGGCTTGTATTGCTGTGAGCGCAGCCCTTCTCTTGTTCTTTGCTTTTGTTATTTATTTAAGAAGTAGCCATCTTCGATAGTGACTTTCAGCACGACCTTTCTAACGCGGTTATCACCGTGGAAGCGGTAGGCTTTGGTGTTATCGAAAATCGCTACTTGCCCCTCACAAAGCTCACGAGTACCCCCTTGACCAGAAAAGAACTCGCGGTCAGTTTCATCTTGGTAAGCTTGCTCAGGTTGTAGGTTTTTCTTGTCAGCGAACTCCACCGTTTCGCGACCTTCAAGGTAGTAATGCACGTCGAAGTAGCGGCGGTTGCCTTCAAACATTTCAGTTTGTTTTGTGCCGTCTTGAATCATGTAAACCAAGGAGTCTCCGATGGAATACATCACGCCATCTTTAAGGTTTACGGTGTTCTCAATTGCCTCGACACAGCGCTGCCATTTACGCCCATTGCGGTACACGACTTTGAATTGGTCTAAGTTGTCTAACACGATCATGGATTACGCCTCGTTTGCTGTTTGAGTATTGGATTGAGTGAAGAATGCATTGTCGAAATCATGGTTTGCCATGGCTTGTGCACTGCAATCGCCAACTTGAAGCGGCATCAGCGTTAAGCCATAACGGAATTCATCCATGTACACGCGGTATGAGTCGAGCACTTCGCTTCCCCACGAGTTTGAGCCCAGCCCCATCACTTGATGGTCAAGGTTGAGCGTGATGTAGCCGCTCTTTTCTAGCTCAATGGTGTGTTGCGCTTCGTGCAGGTTTTGGTTGGTGTAGAACCACGCGCTGAAGTTGATTTCTTGTTGTGGCTTCACCAACAAACCCGTGCCGTGACGATTCGTTAGTGATGCCCAACGAACGTGTTGGCGGTTACCGTTGTTTTGTGGGAACGGGTAGTTCTCAAACATGTCGGCTACCGTGCTGTGGTAAACATCAATCAAGTTGGCTTGGCGGCTGTCTTGGTAGTTTTCTTCAGGACCGCGACCGTAGTAACTGACTTGGTCAAAGCTGCCGTTGATGCCCAAATCCAAACCAATCACAGGGATAACATGCGAGTAATCGCCGTAGCGCTCGCCACTCAGTTCCACGTTCAAATGCCCTTGTGCGTTGATTTGGTAGCGGTAGGTACAGCGCATGCCAAAATCGAACACCGGCGGTGCAATGATGCTGGTGGTCGTGAGCGAAACCGAATCATCGGTTGCTTCGACTTGCAGCGTGCGGAAGTGCTCTTGCATGATTTGCAAGTGTGCTGGGTGCCACAAACCTTCGTACTCTTGTTTGTGGTTATCAATCATTGGCTTGAAGAAGTTCAGTCTAGGCTCAGATTGAATCAGCTCTTCACCATTGACGCGCCAAGAGGTCAGCTTGCCGTTGACTTTAGAGAAAATCAGCGTGAAGTTGTGACCTTCAATCACGTGTTCCAAGCGGCTTTCTGTTGTTACTAACGCTTGCGCATTGTGGTTCACAAACTCGGCTTCACTTGCTGTGTTTTCTTTTAGCTGGAACTGGTAGGTCGCGATGTCGTGGTTTGCTTCGCTGTACAGAGTTCGACTGTCTTTACGCACGGTGAAGTTAATAAAGGCTTCACGCTCGTCCAGTTCAGGCAAATTAATCGTGATTTCACGTGCGCTGTTCGCTGCAAGCTCTTCGACCTTAAACTGCACACTGCGCAGCGTTTCACCTTCCGCTCGGATATCCGCAGTGATGGTGTAATCATTCAGGTTGGTGAACCACAATTTGTTCTCTAGGGTAAAGCGGTCTTTTGTGCCTTCCACCGCGTGAATTTTCACTGGTGCGATAACTTGTTTGTATTCTTTTAAGCCTGGTCCCGGCGTTTGATCTGGGTAAATCAAACCATCCATACAGAAGTTGTAGTTGTTTGGATAATCGCCGTAGTCGCCGCCGTACTTGTAGAACTCTTGACCATTTTCATCGTGCGCTAATACGCCATGGTCACACCATTCCCAAACGTAGTGACCTTGAATGTGGTCATGCTTGTAGAACACGTTTTGGTATTCCGTCAGACCGCCAGGTCCGTTACCCATCGCGTGTGCGTATTCGCAGATGATGCGAGGCTTGTCGTGCGGGTGTTCACCAAAGTGGTTCATGAGCTGAGCACGTGAGTACATGGTTGAAATGACGTCAACCACTTCTGCATCGCGGTCCTCTTCGTAGTGCACTAAGCGAGTGTCATCAATCGCCTTAGTTGCGCTGTACATAGCGCGGATATTGCAGCCGTAACCAGACTCATTGCCCAGTGACCACATGATGATCGAAGGGTGGTTCTTTTGAGCATGAACATGGCGCTCTGCGCGATCGACAAACACACTTTCCCATGCAGGGTCATTGGTGATGCGGCTGAGATCGCCAACGTTAGCGAAGCCGTGGGTTTCTACGTCGGTTTCTGCCATTACGAACAAGCCGTAAATGTCACACAGCTCGTAGAAGCGTGGGTCGTTAGGGTAGTGCGCGGTGCGAACTGAGTTGATGTTGTGTTGTTTCATCAAGATCAGGTCTTTCTCGATGCGATCCATGCCAACAGCGCGACCTTTTAGGTGGTCATTATCATGACGGTTTACACCGTGCAGCATCACGTATTGGTTGTTGATGTAGAACTGACCGTCACGCACTTTAATGTCTCGGAAGCCAACACGTTGCGGAATCACTTCGACAACATTGCCTTGTGCGTCTTTTAGCGTAATGAACAGTTGGTAAAGGTATGGATTTTCCGCTGTCCAATGGGTTGGGTTCACCACATCAATGGCAAAGCTTGTTTGGCTGTTGTCTTGGATAGTCAGTGAATCACATTGACCGCTTGCAACCACAGTGCTTTTATCTTGAAGGGCATATTCCAGCGTGTAACCAGACGCAACCGTAGTCGATAGGTTTTCTAGTTCAACTTGGCAGCTTAAGGTGGCACTTTGGTAATCGTCGGCGAAATCAGTACGAACAGTCAGATCTTGGACGTGAACGTGCTCTTTTCCGACAAGGTACACATCGCGGAATATACCCGCCGTCCACCACATGTCTTGGTCTTCAATGTAAGTCGAATCTGCCCACTGCATCACACGTACAGACAGTAAGTTTTCACCTTGTTGTACATAAGAAGAGATGTCGAACTCTGCGGTCAATCGACTGCCTTTGCTAAAGCCAACGTAATGACCGTTTACGTAAACTTCGAAGTAGGTTTCAACGCCATCAAATTTGATGATGGTTTGTTTGTCGTTCCAGTTTTCACCCAGAGTGAACGTGCGTTGGTAAGCACCTGTCGGGTTATCTGTCGGAACAAAAGGCACATCGATAGGGAATGGGAAGCCTTCATCTGTGTATTGAAGGTCGCCATGACCTTCCATTTGCCACATGTTTGGAACGGTAATTTGTCCCCATTCTTCCATTTTTTGCGAGTAAAACTCTTCTGGCACCAAGAGAGGATTGGTGAAGTAGTTGAATGTCCATTGACCATTTAGCAGTTTGAAGCGGCTGCTCAGTTCTCGTTGGAATGTTTGTGCGTTTTTAATTGAATCGTAAGAGAAGAAGTAAGCACGTGGTGCCATACGATTCTCATGCAGGTGAAGGAAGTTTTCCCAATTGTTCACGTTTGTTCTCCCCTCGGCTTAGTTTGGTAGCAGGCAAAGGAGGAGTCCAATGCTTGAAGCTATCCAAAAGAAATGCAGCCGATGTCATTTGAAAAAGAGTGATGAATTATCTGGGAAAAGATATTAGTAAAAGTTTTACTAAAATAAATTAGTGAAAACGTTTAACTTTAACTTGGTCACGTTTTATTGGACGATCATTGAACAAGATGTGATCAGGATAAAGGAATGGCATCCCAAGCCGATTTCTTAGGTAAAGTGGATAAAAAATAGCTAGATTTAAAGAGGGGATAATAAAAAAGCACTGAATATTCAGTGCTTTATAAATTTGATGATGTGAAGGGAATTACTGAGTGGTGCCGCGGAGTTTTAATTTGCTCGGCACATGCACTTGTAGAGGCAGTGCGCGACCGTCGCGGTATTTTTCTACTAATAAATTTACCCCTTGAATACCCATCATCTCAGAATGAATGCGCACAGTTGAGAGTGGTGGGAAGGTAAATCGGGCGGTTGGAATGTCATTGACGCTGATTAGGGCAATGTCTTGTGGAATGTTCAAACCGAATTCATGAATCGCGCGTAAAACACCAATTGCAATTGAGTCTGAAGCGATAAAGAGCGCTTTAGGAAAATCGCCTTTTGCTAACATGGCTTTTGCTAAATCGTAACCAGATAAGCTAGAGAAGTCGCCGCGATAAATATCGTCTTCTGACACCACGCCTTTTAAGCTGCCGTATTCTACAAATGCATTTTCACGAATGTCTGCAGTGTTTGGTTCATCTTGACCACCAATAAAACCAATCCGTTCGTAGCCTTGTTCAACAAAGAAGTCGACCACTTGTTTACTGATTCGCGCAAGATCGATATCAACACAGTCGTATGTGCTATCGCTGTCAGAGAAGTCGATGTAGCAAATGCTGTCAGTAAGACGTTTAGGCAATTTACGAATCACGGCGCTGTCAGTTTTACCGACCAGAAGGATTCCGGTGATCTTTTGCGTTTCTACATCGATGATGCTGTCGTAGCAATTGGTTAGCGTAATGCCCAATTTGTCACACTGGGTTTCAATCCCGTGACGAATCGACAAGTAATAAGGGTCATTCACCTCGGCTTCTTGCTTGTAGTTATACAAGGCTAAGAAGTGGTGTTTTTGTCTTGCCTCTTTGGTGGCTTTTTTGGAACTGCTGGTGCGGTATTCCAGCTTTTCTGCGATTTCTAAGATGCGGTGTTTGGTTTCTTCTTTTACGCTCAAAGTCGGATCATCATTTAACACGCGCGATACGGTCGCGAGTGAGACGCCAGCTTCAGTAGCGATATCTTTTAGTGTTGCCATGTGCACTTCCCGTAGGCAAAGCTCACTGTCCCAGTGAGAAAAGCAATAATCCCACCATTGTAAACAGCTACTTATGGATGCACAAACTTTTAGTAAAACTGTGCGATCGGGGAAGTGAAGTTATCTGCCGGAAGAATACGTTAAGCACTCGTCGCTCTATCGTATTTGATGGTATTAAGGTCTGAGAAAAAGCGAACAAAGGCACCATAACAGTGCCTTTTCTTTGGTTACTGGTTATTTATTCGCGTTGATGACTAAAGTTTGTAGTGGCTGCAGGGTTATAACTACTGGGTCGGTGTAGTGAGATGGAATTGTGTTGTTTTCACCGTAAGCCATTTTTAGCTTGAACTGCCCATTTGCGCCTGTAGGCAATTCAAAATCACGATTGAGATCCAAGTAATATTTTTGTGGTTTATCCGATGGGTTACGCAACGAAATTACGGCTTTGTTTTCATTCCATGACGCAAAACCATACACCGCTAAGTTAGTTGGATTGCCACCAATCCAATGTGAATCCACTAAAACACCGGCGTTCTCTCTTGCCCATTTAGCTGCTTTTGCAAGAGTGTCCCATTTAGTTGAATTGAGCATATCTGGCGTAATATACATTTCTTGTAGTTGTGTGCCAGTTGCAAAATATGACCATACTTGATCGGCAAAATCTTGATCGGATTGTACTTTCTCAAGTCCATAATAAGCGTTTTTGGCGCTGACAATACCGTGAAGCATTATCGAACTCATCGGGAATAATGGACCTTTACGGACAATCGAACGATATGTTTCAGCGTCTCGGTAAGTGACCCACTGTTGTGTTGGAGAGCCATCACCATAAAGGTTGATATCATCACCTTGGCGCCAAATTGAGTCAGCGAAGAATAACCATGATGGGCTTGCGTTGGTCCCGGTCGTTAGGTTGATAAATACCTTATCGTTGGCCTTGTGCATGTTCTCGATCAACTGAACTGACGCATCAAAATCGGAAGCAAATTGACTGCCTTTTAAGTGAGATGTTGCGTTGCCCATTCCATCAAGTTTAAACGACGAAATATGCTCGTTTTTAATCAGATTGGTGATTTTGTCATTGAAGTTTTTGAAGTACACCGGGCCTGAGAGAGCAAACTTACCATCCACCGTTTCGAAACCATTTTCTTTTGCATGTGAAACGCGAATGTCACGTGGCTTGTTATAGCCTCCCCAAGGGGAAAGCCACAAACCCACACTAGTATTCATTGAATCGGCTAGCTCTTTTACGCTCCCAAACCCATCAGCAAATGCTGAGCCAAAATCCCAGTTTCCTGTTAAGTCATCCCAGCCGTCATCAAGTAAGAACCCATCAAGAACTACGCCGCGTTTTTCCACCAACTCATGATAAATCTCTTTCATTCGTCCTTTAATGTCACTTTCTGTATAAGGAGTGAAAAAGCCAATATCCATCCATGAATTGTAATGTAAATATGGTTTGTAGGGACGTGGTCGCATTGCTTCAATGAACTTGTTGAAGTCGCGTCTTAATTGACTGACTTCGCTAAACGTACCGATATAAGTTGTATATTTTAATGGGGCGTTTGTGCTTATTGGAGTGACAATATCAATATTGAGGTTGGTTTTCGTTTCGTAAGCATAGGTATTTACAATCGGTTTACGCGGCAGCATGAAGAACGTATCCGCGATAATTGGTGAACTGTTAATGCTACCGTCAACATAAGGCGCTTGCGTTTGTTTTTTGGTTGGTAAGAAAGTGATTTTTTTGATCTTGCGATCGTTACCAACAGCTTTGATTTTGTAATCAACACTCACATATCGTTGTTTGATTACGTTCAAAGTGACATCCACTTCAAAATCATTGCGAACAAAAGTGAGATTGATGCTGTCACCATCTTTCTTGTACTTTTCCAACTTAAAATCTTTGGTATGAAGTGTTGTTTCATTCGGTAGAGTAATGAAGAAAAGTTCAGTTGGGGTGATTTGTTCATCCGTATTATTGTTGATCAATGACACGACACCTGAGTTATTATCAAATGTTATTGCCATTGCATCATTGGCTATTTCCATTGAGTACGCATTCCCTATGTAAGCTGCCGAGACTATAACCGCCAACCCACTAGCTTTCAAAGTCTTGTAGTTCATCGATTTTCCCTTACTGATTATTTATTGCTCTTACATTTGAAATCACCATCCCTGTTTTCGTTGAGCTTGCTGTCACAAATCTTCTGCTTTTCCAATTTGCGCAAATTGTCTTTCGATTTAAAAAGAGTGAAATCCAAAAACTTTATTTTCTTAGTGATGAGGGGTGAACTATTGATGATTTCGTTTTAGCAAACGAAAGGGTGGTTATTGATAGTGATGTTCTTCTCGTTGTTATTCGCTTCTGATTTATCTCACATTTTTTGTATTTTATAGAATTTGGGTGGGTGGGGTTGTGCTGGAAAACAAACAAAAGCCCAAGTGGCTAGGACATCCACTCAGGCTTTGTTTATTAGGTGTTGTTCTGGCGTATTTAAGACTTCACCTTATTGCTGTCGTCTTTGTCGTGATGGACAAGCAAGTGATCAAACACATTTCGAATGAACGGCGCGCCCACTTTAGAGCCACCATTACCGTGCTCGATAACCACGGTAGCCACATATTTGGGTTTATCGTATGGTGCAAACGCGGTAAACAATGCGTGGTCGAGTAGGTGGTTTGCGAGTTTTTTGGAGTTGTAGACTTCGTCTTTGCGCAGACCAAATACCTGCGCAGTACCTGACTTACCGCCACTGCTGTACTCTGCGCCTCTAAATGCACGGCGACCAGAACCATGAGCCCCATTATTTACCAAGCGCATGGCGTTGATTGGAATATCCCAGAACTTCTCTGGTACTCCTTCGATAGAAGGCAGCGCTTTTGGTTTAACATCGACTTGGTTTTCGAAGTCTTCCCCATGTTCAATCACGGCTTTGAGAAGGTGTGGCGCTTTCATTTCGCCATGATTAATGAGGAATGATGTTGCTTTGGCTATCTGCATTGGTGTTGCTGTCCAATAACCTTGCCCAATACCGATAGGCACCGTATCACCTTGATACCAAGGGGTGCGATGACGTGCGATTTTCCATTCTCGTGTTGGCATGTTTGCGCTGCTTTCTTCGTAAATATCGATACCCGTTGGCAAGCCAAAGCCAAACTTATTCATCCATTTCGAAATGCGGTCAATCCCAAGGTCAAATGCGGTCTGATAAAAGAAGGAATCAACTGATTCCTCAATTGCCTTGGTGACATCCACGTTGCCGTGACCCCAACGTTTCCAATCTCGCCATGCTTTTGAATTTGGTTTAGAGCCAGGAATACGCCAGAGGCCGTGATCGTTGCGCACGGTACTTGGTGTGATGACGTGTTCTTCAAGCCCAGCGACAGCCATAAAAGGTTTTACCGTAGAAGCAGGAGGGTAAACGCCAAGCGTTGTACGGTTCACAAGTGGGTGAGCTGGATCATTGAGTAAGGCACGGTAGGCTTTGCTAGATATGCCGTTAACAAAAGGGTTTGGGTCATAACTCGGACTTGATGCCATGGCTAATACGCTATTGTCGCGTGGATCGAGCACGACTGCGCTGCCTTGGCGATGGTTGAGTTGTTTGTAGACATACTCTTGTAGCTCAATATCCAGATTCAATACGATGTCTTTTCCGGGAACTGGCGGCACATATTTGATCGTACGAATCACGCGACCGCGACTGTTTACCTCTACTTCCTCGTAGCCTTTGGTGCCGTGGAGGATGTCTTCGTAATAACGTTCAACACCTAACTTGCCGATGTTTTGCGTTGCCTGATAATTCTGTGCTTTGCCTTCTTCATCCAATCGACGCAAGTCTCGATCGTTGATGTGAGAAACGTAACCCAAAACATGGGTCAGTTCTTCGCCGTAAGGGTAGTAACGTTTGAGATCTGCGGTAACAAAGACGCCGTTAAACTCGTGCTGATGAACAGAAAAGCGTGCCACTTGCTTGTCATTCAGTTCGTTCATGATCGTGACAGAACGAAAGCGGCGAGTGTGCTTGTAACGCTTTTTAAAGGATTCGACTTGATCTGGGGTGATATCAATATAGTGACGCAGTTTTTCAATTAATGCATCTGGATCGCCCGCCTGTTCTGGGATCATATCTAAGTTATAAACAGGGCGGTTCTCAGCCAACAAAACGCCATTTCGGTCATATATAAGACCACGGGTAGGGGCTATTGGCAGGATTTTGATTCGGTTGTCGTTCGAGCGAGTTTGGTAATCTTTGAAGTGATTAACCTGCAAGTTATAAAGGTTAGCAACCAGTCCTCCCAACAAAATAACCATGCCGATAAAAGCAACGATGGCGCGGTTTTTAAACAATCTTACTTCCTGATTGTGGTCTCGGAATTCGTTTCGCTTGCGTAGCATGGATACCCTTTAGGTTTGGTCTTTGTGCTCAATGTGCCCCAATAAAAGAAAAGACATGGATTTTAGTCTTGTTACAAATGGTTACATTTGGGGCGGGGCTACTGTAACGAGCTTTGCTCCTTGTTTTGTAAGAGCAATGTCAGGGATCTAAAGCGAAGCCTGATCTTTCTTGCGTTGCGCGTCACCTTTTAATGTTGCTGTGAAGATGTAAACGTTTATACATCTTGTCTAGGATTTTTTCGTTTTGATTCCTTAAATGAATAAATTTGCTTTAATCTTATTAAGTTTATGTGTTGTGTAATTTTTGTGGAAACGTTTACACAAGTTTGAGTTTGATCACGGATCTGGATCGGTTTTGGTTGGTAGACTTTTAACCAGTTAAGCGATCAGCGAATTTGCTTGGTTAATAGGCTCAAATCGTTACCAAGCATGAGCAGCAACAATGGGGAAGCAAAAGTGAAAGTTCTTATCACAGGCGGTATGGGGTACATCGGTAGCCACACATGCGTACAGATGATTGAAGCAGGTATGGAGCCAATCATTGTCGATAACTTGTGTAACGCCAAAGTAGAAGTGCTTAGTCGTATTGAAGCGCTGACAGGTAAACAACCCGTCTTCCATCAAGGTGATATTCGTGATGAAGCCTTTTTAGACTCGGTTTTTGCTGAGCATGATATCCAAGCCGTGATTCACTTCGCTGGTCTAAAAGCCGTTGGAGAATCCGTTGCGAAGCCGTTGGAGTACTACGATAACAACGTGAATGGCTCGCTCGTTTTGGCACGCAGTATGCGCAAAGCTGGGGTGAAAAGCATTGTCTTCAGTTCATCCGCGACGGTGTACGGCGACCCTGACATTGTACCTATTACAGAAGACTCGCCAACGGGCGCAACCACCAACCCATACGGTCGTAGCAAGTACATGGTGGAAGAGTGCTTAAGTGATCTGTTCAACGCAGAAAACGATTGGAGCATTACTTTACTGCGCTATTTCAACCCAGTGGGTGCACATCCATCCGGCACCATGGGTGAGGACCCTCAAGGTATTCCAAACAACCTCATGCCGTTCATTGCACAAGTCGCAGTCGGTCGCCGTGAAAAACTGTCGGTATTCGGCAATGACTACCCAACACCAGATGGCACGGGCGTTCGTGATTACATCCACGTGATGGACTTAGCGGACGGTCATATCGCAGCGCTGAAATCGCTCGGTGATAAAGCTGGTTTGCACATTTACAACTTAGGTACGGGAAAAGGCTCTAGCGTGCTTGATATGGTGGAAGCGTTCGCGTTGGCTTGCGGTAAGCCAGTGCCTTACGAGCTGTGTCCTCGCCGTTCTGGTGACATTGCAGAATGTTGGGCAAGTACTGAAAAAGCAGAGCGAGATCTTGGCTGGAAAGCGACTCGCAGCGTTACTGAAATGACGGCGGACACGTGGAAATGGCAGTCAAATAACCCGCAAGGCTATTCCCCTGCGTAATTGATGCTGCAGCGCTGTCGCCTGCACTTTCCAATTCCAATCACATAGAAAACCTATGCTCATGGATATTGGAAAGCTTACCGCCTAGCTGCAACTCCAATTTCATTGGGGAATGCAGATGAAAGAAATTTTAAAAGTTGAGTAAGTAAGATGTCGAATGTTGAATTTAACCCAGTGGATCACCCACATCGTCGCTACAACCCACTAACGGGTCAGTGGATTTTAGTGTCACCGCATCGTGCAAAACGCCCTTGGAGTGGTGCCGATGAGAAACCGTCTATCGATCAACTGCCTAGTTACGATGAGAAGTGTTTCCTATGTCCAACGAACGAGCGCATTTCTGGAGATGTAAACCCAGATTACCAAGGCACTTACGTATTTAAGAATGACTTTGCTGCGTTGATGGTGGATTCTCCAGATGCACCTGAGTCAGACAGCCCTTTGTTCAAGACTCAAGGCGTGCGCGGGTTGAGCCGAGTGATTTGCTTCTCTCCCGATCACAGCAAAACGCTACCGGAACTACCAGTCGACAAAATTCGTGGCGTGATTGACACCTGGAATGAGCAAATCGAAGAGCTTGGCAAAGACTACGTGTGGGTGCAAGCATTTGAGAACAAAGGCGAAGCGATGGGATGTTCTCAACCTCATCCACACGGTCAAATCTGGGCGAATAGCTTCTTACCAAATGAAATTGAGCGTAAAGAGCACAACTTAAAAGCGTACTACCAAGAACATGGCAGTAACTTGCTGGTGGATTACGTGCAAGCTGAACTCAAAGATGGCTCACGTACTGTGGTTGAGACTGAGCACTGGATTGCTGTTGTCCCTTACTGGGCTGCGTGGCCATTCGAAACCATGCTACTTCCTAAAACGCACATTCGTCGAATGAGTGAGCTAACCGATGAGCAACGTGATGACCTTGCGGTTGCAATCAAAAAGCTAACCAGCCGTTACGACAACCTATTCCAATGTTCTTTCCCTTACTCAATGGGTTGGCATTACGCGCCATTCTTTGAAGAAGGTACTGATATCGATCATTGGCAACTGCATGCCTTGTTCTACCCGCCGCTACTGCGTAGCGCAACAGTGCGTAAGTTCATGGTGGGTTATGAAATGTTGGCAGAAAACCAACGCGACTTAACCGCAGAGCAAGCAGCACAGCGCCTACGTGACCTAAGCGATGTGCATTACAAAGAACAGTAACTAGGGTCTGTTGAACTTTCGCGGTTAAATTTTGTTCGAAAGGTCAACTGACCTTAAAGATAAATACGAAAGATGTCATTCCGTACAGCGAGGAACGAGCGTGATACGGAATCTACCATCAGAGTGCGCTGAACGTAGATTCCTCCGGATGCTCGCTAGGGCTCGCCCGGAATGACAAATGTTAGACAATCAAATATGTCGTTTCTGATTGCGAGATATGAAAGCTGTCGAGAATTCACACAAAAATTTTATGCTGAGATTTTACTATGTCTGATTTAATCCAAAACGTTAAAACCTCTTTTGAACAAGTGCTGGGTTACGCTCCAAGCCACATTATTCAAGCACCTGGTCGTGTCAACCTGATTGGTGAACACACTGATTATAACGATGGTTTTGTATTGCCATGTGCGATCAACTACCAAACGGTTGTGGCAGCAGCAAAACGTGAAGACAACCTAGTGCGCGTGGTATCTGTGGACTACGGCAACGCAGTTGATGAGTTCGATATCACTCAAGAGATTACTTTCCAACAAGACAAAATGTGGGCCAACTACATTCGCGGTGTGGTGAAGTATCTTCTCGCACGCGGTTACCAATTTTCTGGTGCGGATATCTCAGTGAGCGGCAATGTGCCTCAAGGTGCGGGCTTGAGCTCATCGGCAGCATTGGAAGTGGTGATTGGTCAAACGTTTAAAGTGCTGTTCAATCTAGAAATCAGCCAAGCGGAAATTGCACTGAACGGTCAGCAAGCAGAGAACGAATTTGTCGGCTGTAACTGCGGCATCATGGACCAAATGATTTCGGCAGAAGGTCGTGAAAATCACGCGATGTTATTGGACTGCCGTAGCCTAGAAACCGAAGCAGTATCGATGCCAGAAGACATGGCAGTGGTGATCATCAACTCGAACAAAAAACGTGGCTTGGTAGACAGCGAATACAACACTCGTCGTGAGCAATGTGAAGAAGCGGCGCGCATCTTCGGCGTAAAAGCACTCCGTGATGTGAGCATTGAGCAGTTTAATGAGAAAGTGTCTGAGCTGGATGAAATGGTGGCAAAACGTGCTCGCCACGTGATCACAGAAAACGATCGCACGGTCGAAGCCGCACAAGCTCTTCGCGCACACGACATGAAGCGCATGGGTGAGTTGATGGCAGAGTCTCATGCTTCAATGCGTGATGATTTCGAAATCACAGTAAAAGAAATCGATACTTTGGTGGAGATGGTGAAAGAGGTCATCGGTGAGCAAGGCGGTGTGCGCATGACTGGCGGCGGCTTTGGCGGTTGTATTGTCGCTCTTGTACCGCCTGCATTAGTGGATGACGTGAAAGCAACCGTTGAAGCTAAATACCAAGCAGCAACGGGGTTGAAAGAATCTATCTACGTGTGCCAAGCGAAAAATGGCGCTAGCTTAGTCGAAGTGCTTTAAGCGCACCGCAGCTTTAGTAGGAGCGAGATATGACCGAGCCATTAACCATCACGATGACACAGCAGGCTGCTTTTGATGGTGAGCCTGCTAGGGTGGTCGAACTGAAAAATAACACAGGCATGAGCGTTTCCTTTATGGATATTGGCGCGACATGGCTGAGTTGTCGTTTACCTTTGGCGAATGGGGAGTTGCGCGAAGTGCTTCTCGGAGTGGGGACGATGGGGAGTTTCATGCATCAACAGTGTTATATGGGTGTCACTGTTGGTCGCTACGCAAACCGCATCGCCAATGGGCTTTTTGAGGTTAATGGCGAAGCATTTCAAGTCTCCACTAACCAAGCGGGAAACTGCTTACACGGTGGTGAGGAAGGGTTTGATAAGCGTCGCTGGAACATTGAGTCTCAGTCCGAACAGCAAGTGACGTTTTCTTTGTTGTCTGAAGATGGTGATCAAGGTTTTCCGGGGAACCTCGAAGTCCATGTGACGTATACCCTGACTGATGACAACCAAGTGAGCATTGTGTATTTCGCAAAGACAGACAAAGCAACACCAGTGAACTTAACGAACCACGCTTACTTTAATTTGCTTGGTGCGGAAGCCGATTTGGATTGCCGTTCTCACCGTTTAACCATCGCAGCAGATCAATATCTACCAACTAACGAGGTCGGTATTCCTTTGGGGACATTGCAAGATGTGAAAGGAACAGGCTTTGATTTTAGAAATGAAAAGCCAGTATCGGAGCATTTCTTACAAGATGAGCAGCAGATTGCAGCGAAAGGTTATGATCACAGCTATCTATTTGATGCTCATCGCGACGTTTCAAAACCCGTTGCGCGGGTGGTTTCTCCGGATGGAAAAGTGCATATGTCTGTCGTGACCAATAAGCCTGCCATGCAATTGTATACGGGTAACTGGTTAGCGGGTGCACCAAACCGTCGCGGTGGGGAATACCAAGACTACGCGGGCTTGGCGTTAGAAACTCAGTTTTTGCCAGATTCACCGAACCATGCTGAGTGGGGGCAACCAAGTTGTATTCTTGAACCTGAGCAAGCGTATCGATTCAGTACCACGTTTCAGTTTGCTTTTTAGTTAAGGTATTGATTTTTAGCCTTTTGGGTTGCTATGAGCTTTTTGCCTACAGTAGGTCAAAAGCTTAGTTGAACTAAAAACAAAAAAGCTCTGGTACTTCTGTAGCAGAGCTTTTTTATTTCGTATTTTAGATTGGGTGCAGAGTTAGAGGCGGTCAACCGAGTTGCGACGAACTAAGGTTGGGCTGAAGATGATCGTGTCTTCTTCCACTTGTTCATCTCGTGATAATGCCAACGCTAGTCGAGCAGCGCGTTCTGCCATCATTTCGATTGGGTAACGAATTGTCGTCAAACTTGGATTGACGAAGCGAGCAATTAAACCATCGTCAAAACCGACCATAGAGACTTTCTCTGGTACGCTGATTCCGTTTTGATCTAATACGGCAAGTGCCCCGGCTGCCATGTAATCGTTGTAAGCCACGACACCGGTGATTTCGAGTGATTTCGTCAGTAAGTTGGTCATTGCTATTTCACCACCATCACTGTTTGGTTCACCATATTCAACGTAACTTTTCGACAGTTCAATCTTGTGGTCTTTCAGCGCCGCTTGGTAACCTTGCAAGCGCTCATCGGTATCTTCAATGTCATGTGAAGAAGCGATACAAGCTATCTTGGTATGCCCATGACGAAGTAAATATTCTGTCGCGAGGTACGCACCTTTACGGTTATCGAGAGAGATACAACGCTCTGCTAACTCAGGAATGTGGCGGTTGATCAATACCATCCCTTTTACTTCTTTGGCATAGCCAATCAATTCTTCATCTGATAAGCCTTTAGAGTGGATCACAATCGCCTCACAGCGGCTATTAATCAGCAACTCTAACGCTTGTCGTTCATCTTCTGGATTGTGATAACCATTGCCAATCAGAATGTGTTTACCATTTTCTCTTGCGACGTTATCAACCGATTTGACCATGGTGCCAAAGAAGGGGTCAGAGACATCACTCACCAGCACGCCCATCGTATTGGTACTTTGACTGACTAGTGCTCGTGCTGCCGCGTTAGGGCGATAGCCAAGTTTGCTCATCGCTTTAGTCACTGCATCGATAGAAGTTTGGCTTGCCTTGGGTGATTTGTTGATCACACGAGAAACGGTAGCGACTGACACCCCCGCTTCTTTCGCGACATCCTTGATTGTTGCCATGAGGAACCTTTCGTTGGCTAAAAACGTTAACCGGAGTATTAAACACCCATTGTGTAATAAGTGCAATTTTAACAGGTGGTTGCTTTCTAAAGTGCGATCTTTACCTCTTGTAATTATTAATCTTACTGATAGTGTAAACGTTATCTTTTTAGTAAAATTTACTTGGGTTTTAATTAATGGAAACGATCGCTTACTCAGACTTTGCAAAGTTAGAAATTCGCACTGGAAAAATCATCGAGGTGGCGCGCCACGAGAATGCAGATAAGCTGTACATTGTGCAGATCGATGTCGGTGAGAAAACCCTGCAAACGGTCACGAGCCTTGTACCGTACTACACAGAAGAAGAGTTAATGGGTAAACAAGTGGTAGTGCTGTGTAATCTAGCAAAAGCTAAGATGCGTGGTGAAACCTCTGAGTGTATGCTGCTGTGCGCTGAAACTGATGATGAGTCGGAAAGCGTATTACTGACACCGGAACGCGCAATGCCATCAGGCGTGCGAATTGTTTAAGCTGTAAGTTAAATTTATTTATATAACAAATGCTTATGGTTTGTGTCTCATTTTATAAATGAGTGAGTTGATTCATATTCACCTTTATTTATAATTTTCTTGATTTAAAACTGTTTAACAGTATGAAAATATAGGAAATTATAATGAAAAAGGTTTTGCCTTTATTGGCTTTAGGTGCAGTGGTTGCTTCAGCGTCGGTTCAAGCAAATAGTGGTTGGTATATTGGTGCGGATATTCATAACACTGAGATCGATACAGAGTTGAACATTGATTCATCGTCTTCAACAGGCTTTGGTATCGCTGTTGGTAAAGAGATGGCGCTCTCTCAGCAGTTTGTATTAGCTTTTGAGGGTGAGTTTATTCACTTTGGCAGCTTTAAAGAGAACGGATACTTCATCGATCAGTTTGGCACTGCGCACAATGCGAGCATTGAAGTTGAGGGTTACGCTGCGAATCTTAATGCGAAACCTAAATACTACTTCACAGGCACAGGTTTCTACTTAGGCGCTGTGGCTGGCTTGGGCGTGATGGGTGTTGACCTGAAGTTGGATGTTCCAACTGCATCTTCTAGCTCAATATCAACAGATGGTAGCGATATTGGTTTCAACTACGGTGCTGAAGCAGGTTATGAATTTGCTTCTGGTCTGATTGTTTCTGGTGGTTACCGTGCGTCTTCGGTCACGATTGATGTTGAAAATGGCGGCGATTTAGATTTTGATTTTGATGGCTTTTACGTAGGTCTAGACTACAAATTCTAATCAGATATTTGTCGAATATGAATAATGGAAGGGAGCCACTAGGCTCCCTTTTTGATCAGGTTATCTATTAATTCATAATGATGATCTTGCACACCCGCAAGGTTGCCGTACTTGGGCTGGTGGCGGTCATTCTCTTTGGCGTGTTGCCAACCTATAGTATGACGAACAAAGTGTTCAGCAAACGCGTGAGAGACTTCCAAGCATCCTGCTAAAACAGTATCTACATAACTTTGCATGATTGGGCTGAGCGTGCAGGGTGGAAGGGGATCGCTTTTCACGTAAACCCAAATCTCATGATCTGGATTAAAGCTGATTTCAGTTTCGATTTGTTCAGGACGAATTTGAATACGATGATAGCCACGTTCGCGGCGGTCAAATTCAGTCAGCGCTTGGTGGTCTACTTCGAGCAGCACACCGTTCACTTGCCCTTCGCCTTCATTCACAACCAGCGGTGACAAGATATAGCTGTCGTCGACTTTGCCCCAATAGCGCACTAACCCATGGGCAATAACGGGAATTGCTTCACCCGTTTGCCCTGTAAGCTCACGTGAGGCCGAATTGATTAAGCTGCCGTAGCCAAATATATACATCGTGATTGTTCCCTTTTACTTCGACGAATTCCGTTCTATCCGTTATACCTAAATATGATATCTAAGTCATTCTTACTGAGCCCAGCATTTTTACGTTCTTGGGAGGAAATGCCTCCACGGCGTCAGGCGCAATGTTTTACCTCTAAAGGATAGTCTGATCTTATAACATGTATTTTTTATGCATGTTTGTGTTAAGATCGCTGACGTTAAGTTTTTCGACAGTACGAATTGGTACGTAAGGGCACCACAATGCTGAATATCACCGATAAAAAAGTGGAAGAAAAAATCCCCGCATGGCTGCGACTTGGGTTTAGACCGTTTTTCCTGTTTGGCTCTATTTACGCCATCATCGCGATTGCGTTGTGGGTATGGATGTTTCAAACAGGGCAGCCTAGCGCGTTGAGTGTTCCGGCTTTGTGGTGGCATGTACATGAAATGCTGTTTGGTTTCTCTATGGCGATTGTGGTGGGGTTCGTTCTGACCGCGGTACAAAACTGGACGGGGATCAATGGGACGAAGCACTACACCTTGCTAGCCTTGTTTTTGTTATGGCTTGCTCCTCGAGTTCTACTTTGGACCCCTGCACCACTTTGGTTAACCAGCAGTGTTGAAGCGCTGTTTTTACTGTTTGTAGCGTATGAGGTCGGCATACGAGTTTATCGTGCTAAAGGGTGGCGTAACCTATTTTTTGTTCCGTTATTCTTACTTGCAATCTTTGCGAACTTTGCCAGTTATGCCACGGTCAAAGGTATGCCTCCATTTACCTCTTCTGCTGTGTGGCAAGCAATGCTGTGGTGGTTCACTTTACTGCTTTCTGTCATGGGTGGGCGAGTAATCCCTTTCTTTACTGCACGTCGTTTCAACTTTGAAAAAGCTCAACCGCTGATGTGGCTAGATTGGCTCGCCAACCTACCTTTGGTCATGTTGTTTGTACTGAGTTTCTTCCCTGTGACGTTTGCTGAACTTGGGAAGCCGCTGATGTTATTTGCTGGTATCACCCAATGGGTTCGATTCTTACGCTGGAAACCTTGGTTGACTCTGAGCGAGCCACTTGTTTGGTCTTTACATGCGGCTTATTTGTGTCTGCCTTTAAGTCTTATCCTACGTGGCAGCTGGGATAACGCGTTTGCCAACCACAACTTGATTCATTTGTTTGCGATTGGTGCGCTAGGTGGCTTAATCCTAGCAATGATTACTCGTGTCACCATGGGGCACACTGGACGTATGATTTACAAAGGTCCGAACATGAGTATCGCGTTTGCGGCGGTGATTGCTGCGGCGTTAGCGAGAAGCTTAGGTGTGATATTTGCTCCTTCACAGATGTTCTTTTGGATTGATATCAGCGCAGCATTATGGATTCTTGCATTTGGTATGTTTGTGTGGCGTTTTGGTGTGATGTTGATAACTCCGCGTGTGGATGGTCATCCGGGATAATCGAAGAAAAATGAAAGTGAAGAAGGGCTTGGCGAGATGCTAAGCCTTTTTTGTTTGATGTTGCTTCAGCAAATAACCTATTAATAGTAAGGAAATTATTAAGAATGTGAAAAACGTTGAATTCTAATCTGAGTTTTGCTCGTGCCAGAAAAGGCGGAGTTCGATACTCTGTATCTGTTATTGCTCGTATGAATATGAGTGATTAACTAGCCAATTGACGTTTTAGACCCATAGGTGTCTTTCGTGTAATTACATGGCCGCTTAGTTCTATACCTCCGTGGAACTAAGCGGCGTTTTTCGTTTTGTGGCTAGGTAAAATTAGATATTCCCTTGGCTGAAGTCTTTCTGGAAATAAAGAACTTTCTGTAGATAGCGTCTCGCTTCCCCTTTTGGGTGTTGAGTGGTTAATGCATCATAAACTTGAGTTGGGTTGAGGCTGTTAAGTTCATTCATTGCACGCTTACGGTCGCTATCAAACGTCGAAAGCACACCACCAGTGCCGCCGTTGTAGGCGGAAATCATACTAAAGTGCTTCGAGGTTGGATGTTTCACGTCTCGTAGATAGCGGTTTTTCAATATATAGAAATACGCTGCACCAGTATCAATGTTATTGGCAGGATCGAATAAGTATTCTTTGGTAGGAATACCTGGTTTGTTTTTTACTAAATTAAACACATCCGCACCCGCTGTTTTTGGGATCACTTGCATCAAGCCGTAAGCGCCAGCATGAGAAACCGCATAAGGGTTAAAACTACTTTCGGTTTTGATCACGGCGAAAATCAGATCTTCTGATAAACCATATCGTTTTGCAGCGTCACGTATCAAGCCAGCGTACTGGTATTCGCGTTGTTCTAGATGATCTTTCACCATGTTGATTTCGACATAGTAAGCACTGCCGTGTTTGATGGCTTTCTTTTGCAGTTTGTTGTCGAGTAGGTAGTCTGCGTAACGATTGGCGCGCCATTCCCATTCAATCGGTTTTCCATCGTGATCGAGAACTTGCCCCAATAAAAAAGGCTTACCACGTAATACCGCTTCCTTGTCACTAAACAACTCCGCATGTGCTGGATCGGCAGGCATGAGTAGTGTCTGTACAATCGCTTTTTGTAGCTTTTCCGTTGGCTGGTATTGGGAAATTGTCGAAACGTAGATTTTTCCCGCTTCGAAGTCGATATGAGCGCGGGTGTTATAACCATCAAGGTATTTCACGTAGCGGTGTTTTCCCGCTTCGACGAACTCATCTTCACCCCAGCGATCTTTGGCTTTTTGCGCAATGTAAGCCAGTAACTGTTGGATATTCTCTTGGTTAGATGCACTTGGCGGCTTTACATAGGGAGGTACGTAGTCATCACATGCGCAAGGTGGTGTTTCTTCAGGAGCAACAGAGCAACCACTGAGGAGAAGTAAGCTCAGGAATAGCGATTTCTTCATCGGATACCGATTTAATTAGAGGTGAGGGCAATTGCCGACTGAAGAAAATAATAAGTAAGAGTGTTAATTGTCTGAAATTAAAACTTTTTGTGCTTTCGATAGAAGGTGTTGATATTAGAATTTAGCTCCAAAAAAAAGCCTGCGGGGTGCAGGCTTTGTATTAGGAGAGTCCAATTTAACTTACTTGTGAGAGGCTAACGACCTTTTGTTGCAGCTTCTCTTTTAGATATTCTGCCAGTGCGATTTTCTCCTCTTCGTTCATGTATAAGCCAAGTTTTGTACGACGCCATAAGATGTCTTCATCGGTTAGCGCCATTTCGTGATTCATCAAGTAATCGATTTCACGTTGATATACGCCACTTGCTTGCTCTGAGAAGCAGTGACCAAGATCTTCTACGCTGTTAGTGCCTTCCATCAGATCCCAAGTTTGTGTACCAAACTGAGTCACGTAGCGCAGCAACATTGCTTCTGATGCCCACGAGTATTTCGCATGAATCATCTTCGCAAGTTGCTCACGGCTGCAACTGAAGTTACCACCAGGAAGGGTTTGGTTTGCCGTCCAGTCTTTACCCATTTCAGGTAGGTAAGGTGCAAGTTTCTTCATTGCCGCTTCGCCAAGCTTACGGTATGTCGTGAGCTTGCCGCCGAACACTGAAAGTAAAGGTGCGTGGTCGTATTCAGCATCCAACTCTAGTGTGTAGTCACGTGTGATCGCTTGCGGTGAGTCAGACTCATCATCACACAGTGGGCGTACACCACTGTAAGTCCATACCACATCTTCGCGGCTTAGCTGGTGGACAAAGTGTTGGTTAACGATATCGATCAAGTAATCGACTTCATCTTCGGAGATCGCGACTTCACGCGGATCGCCTTTGTATTCCACATCTGTGGTACCAATGATCGAGAACTTATCTAAGTAAGGGATCATAAATACGATGCGGTTATCTTTGTTTTGTAGGATGTAGGCTTGCGGCTCGTTGTGGATACGAGGAACAACGATGTGCGAGCCTTTGATCAAACGAATGTTGCGAGGGGAGGTTTGCTCTAATCCTTCATCAAAGAACTGTTTCACCCATGGACCAGCAGCGTTAACCAGAGCTTTCGCTTTACGTTCGAAACGTTGGTCTGTGGTGACGTCATGAATAGTGACATGCCAAATGCCGCCTTCACGGTGTGCTTTTTCTACGCGGCAGTAGTTGCGAACTTCTGCGTTATTCTCTTTTGCAGCCAGAACGTTAAGTAAGACTAAGCGCGCATCGTCTACCCAACAATCTGAGTATTCGAAACCGGTTTTCATTTCAGGTTTCAAAAGACCTGATTTTGCTAGGTTGACAGTTTTGCTGCCTGGCAGTGTGGTTCGTTTACCCAAGTTATCGTAAAGGAACAAACCACAGCGGATCATCCAAGCTGGGCGTAAAAATGGGCGATGAGGTAAACGGAAGCGCATTGGTAGAGCCACATGTGGTGCTTTACGTAAGATCACTTCACGTTCAGCGAGCGCTTCCGAAACTAAACGAAATTCATAGTGTTCAAGGTAACGTAATCCGCCGTGGATCAGTTTTGAACTTGCAGAAGAAGCGGCAGGTACGGCTGCAGGTCTAACTGGCTTATTTGGTTACTTGGGCGGTGCGGTAGCGGCAAACGCGATTCTTGGCTATACAGTAGACCACTTCGGCTGGGATGGCGGCTTTATCATCCTAATCGGTTCATGTATCACCTCTATCGTTTGTCTAACTTACGCATTTCTTGGCGAGCGTGCTCACCATGAACAAAAAGCGCGTGAGAAAGAAGCATTGGCGTCATAAAACATTAAAGGGGCGGTGGAATACTGCCCCTTCAATAAGCTAAGGAAAGAACAATGAAAACAACGTCAGTTTGCATGACGGTTCTCGCTCTGAGCATCTCAGCTGGAGCAATTGCACAACCGCTTGTTATCGCGCACCGTGGCGCATCGGGTTATCTACCAGAACATACTTTAGAAGCAAAAGCGTTGGCGTACGCGATGAAACCAGACTACATCGAACAAGATGTGGTGATGACCAAAGACGATCAACTCGTTGTATTGCATGATCATTACCTCGATCGCGTGACCGATGTAGCTGAGCGATTCCCGGATCGTGCTCGTAAAGATGGTCGTTACTATGCAATTGATTTCACTTTGGCAGAAATCAAATCATTGCGAGTCACTGAAGGCTTTAACATTGATGATAAAGGTAACAAGGTTGCTGGCTATCCGACACGATTCCCAATGTGGAAATCAGACTTCACCGTACCTACTTTTGCTGAAGAGATTGAGCTGATCCAAGGCTTAAACAAAACGCTGGGTTATGACATCGGTATTTACCCGGAAATCAAAGCGCCGTGGTTCCATCGTCATGAAGGCAAAGACATCTCAAAAGCGGTGCTTAACGTTTTAAAACAGTACGGTTACGATTCGCAAGACGACAAAGTATACCTTCAGTGTTTTGATGCGAATGAGCTTCAGCGCATCAACAGTGAACTCATGCCCGCAATGGACATGGATTTAAAGCTCGTTCAGCTCATGGCTTACACCGATTGGAACGAGACCATGGAGTACAAAGGCGAAAAAGCAACACCATACAGTTATGACTGGATGTTTGAAGCCAATGGTATGAAGAAGGTCGCGGAATACGCGGAAGGGATCGGTCCTTGGAAACCAATGTTGGTGGATGACAAATCAACCAAGGATAACATCATCATCAAACCTTTGATGAAAGCGGCAAAAGACGCGGGTTTGCAAGTGCATCCTTATACTTTCCGCGCGGATCCAGGGCGTATTCCTGCTTACACCGACAGCTTCGATGGCATGATGGACATCTTCTACAATCAGGTGAAAGTGGATGGTTTGTTTACTGACTTCCCTGATAAAGCAGTCAACTTTCTGAACAAGTAAAATTCAAAAAAGCTGAGTATTTGAAGTTCTCAGTATTACGTCACACGCCATGTCGTAACAATGTGCCCTCTCTCAGGCAATAAAAATCCCCCAACAGTTTCCTGCTGGGGGATTTTTCGTAGGGCTAATTACTGCAATACCTAAATGACTTCAAGATGCTCAGTTCAGAGTGTCGTCACTGATAAAATGACGAAGTGAAATAGCTCGCTATTTTCAAGTTATTTGACGTGGGAATCGTAATAGTGACACGCTCCCAAAGGGCGAGTTGTCTTGGCTTTCGTGCTTTGTTAACGAGCTTTGATTTAGATTGACTAGATCTTCAACTCGTTGCTGCGCCTGCAAGCCAAGTCAGCCTCGCTGAATCAAGCATCTCGAGGTTATTTGGGTATTCTTATTAGTTGTTTTTATGCAGTTCGCTGTTCAGTTCAACCGCGCTCTTGTTTGCAAGACACTCGATTTGACCTGTTACAGAGTTACGACGGAATAGTAGGTCAGAAACACCAGCAAGATCGCGTGCTTTTACTACTTCTACTTCTTGACCTGCAGAATCTAGCATGCGCACTTTAGAGCCAGCGGTTACGTATAGACCTGATTCGATAGTACAACGGTCACCCATTGGGAAACCAAGACCTGCGTTTGCGCCTAGTAGAGAGTTTTCACCGATAGAAACTACAACTTTACCGCCGCCAGATAGCGTACCCATGATAGATGCGCCACCGCCGATGTCAGAACCGTTACCAACCACTACGCCAGCAGAGATACGACCTTCAACCATGCTCACGCCAGTTGTACCCGCGTTGAAGTTGATGAAGCCTTCGTGCATTACCGTTGTGCCTTCGCCAACGTGTGCGCCAAGACGTACGCGAGAAGTGTCAGCGATACGAACACCAGTTGGTACCACGTAGTCCACCATTTTAGGGAACTTGTCTACGCAATCTACGCTTAGTGCACGACCCGCTAGGCGAGCTTCGATTTGACGCTCTGCCAGTTCAGGTAGGTCGATTGGACCTTCATTAGTCCATGCGATGTTGTGTAGTAGACCGAAGATACCGTCTAGTACCGTACCGTGTGGTTGAACTAGGCGGTTAGAGATAAGTTGAAGTTTTAGGAAACCTTCAGCAACGCTTTGTGGCTGCTCGTCAGTTGCAAGGATAACCAGTACAAGTGGTTGTGCTGATTCTGCTGCTTTTGCTGCGAAAGAAGCGTTTGCCGCATCGCCGTTTGCTTCAAATGCTGCTGCCAGTTCTGCGCTTTGTGCTGCAGAGATCTCGATAGCTTGGTTGCCTTGCTCGTAACCTGCTACTGCTGCTAGTGCGTTAACAAGCGCTTCGCTTGGGTTAAGAACTGGGTTTGGGAAAAACGCTTCGATGATTTTGCCGTCGCGATTTTTAGTTGCCGTACCAAAGGCTAGAGAGAAGAAAGCCATAGTTGATCTCCATGTGTTGAGTCTTGTGTCTCGTCTGTTCACTGACAAGAAATAATTAAGTTGTCAGTCATCATAAAGAGAGTGTTGGGGAGTTTAAAGAGGGGAAATGGAGAAAGTCTGTAGATGGATACCTTTTGTCTTTTTAGAGATATGTTTGTCTGATGAGAAATGTGTCGCAAAAGCCTTCTCAGACCGATTTGGGGTAAAGACAAAGTGAAGTTGGAAAAGGGGCGCAGCAAAAAATAAGGGGAGGACCGAAGTCACTCCCCCTACACTGGGTTTGTTGGATTTAATCGCTTTGGATAGAAAGCGATTAAATCGGCTTAAAGGCTAAGTTCACCGACGGCTACGGCAAGTGCAACAGTTGCACCTACCATTGGATTGTTGCCCATACCGATGAAGCCCATCATCGCTACGTGTGCAGGTACTGAAGAGCTACCTGCGAATTGTGCATCGGCGTGCATGCGACCCATGGTATCGGTCATACCGTAAGAGGCAGGACCTGCCGCCACGTTATCTGGGTGTAGAGTACGACCAGTACCACCGCCTGATGCCACAGAGAAGTAAGGCATGCCTTCACGGTTACGTTCTGCTTTGTAGATGCCTGCTACTGGGTGTTGGAAGCGAGTCGGGTTGGTTGAGTTACCAGTGATGCTCACATCCACTTGTTCTTTATGCATGATAGCCACGCCTTCACGTACATCGTCTGCACCGTAGCAAAGGATCTCACCACGTGGACCTTGGGAGAAACGGCGACGTTCTACTTCCACTAACTCACCAGTTTGGTAGTTGTATTGAGTGCGTACGTAAGTGAAACCATTGATGCGTGAGATTAGGTAAGCGGCGTCTTTACCTAAACCATTCAGGATCACTTTCAACGGATTTTTGCGTGATTTGTTCACGTTCAATGCGATTTTGATTGCGCCTTCTGCCGCTGCGAATGACTCGTGACCGGCAAGGAAAGCGAAACAGCCACTGTCTTCATTCAATAGACGAGCCGCCAATGCACCGTGACCGATACCCACTTGGCGTTGCTCTGCCACGCTGCCGGGTTTAGTGCACGCCTGAAGACCTTCACCGATGATGTTTGCCGCTTCTTCTGCTGTTTTTGCTCCGCGGAAAATCGCCAAAGCGGTGCCCAGTGTGTAGGCATCTGCCGCGCTTTCAAACGCGATAGGTTGAGTGTCCATCACTAGTGCTTTAGGGTCGATACCACGATCCATACAGTATTGGTAAGCCGCTTCCAGAGAAGAAAGTTGCATTTCGTCTAATGTGCGACGTACAGATTCAGTAATTGGAGTGTTCATAATCTCTTTCCTCTTGGTGGCAATTATTGTTGGCGTGGGTTAATAGTCGTTACGGCTTCGTCAAAACGACCGTAAGTCCCCGTTGCTTTGTCTGCGGCTTCTGCAGCAGATACGCCTTCGTTGATGGCTTTCATCATCTTGCCTAGGTTGAGATATTGGTAACCAATCACTTCTTTGTTTTCGTCTAGCGCGAGTTTTGTTACGTACCCTTCAGCCAACTCCATGTAACGCACGCCTTTTGCTTTGGTTGAGTAGCTGGTACCCACTTGACTGCGTTGAGTTTGACCAAGATCTTCCAGTGCCGCGCCAATTTCCAAGCCGCCTTCAGAGAAAGCAGATTGAGTACGACCGTAAACAAATTGAAGGAAGATTTCGCGCATCGCGACGTTGATAGCATCACACACTAAGTCAGTGTTGAGTGCTTCAAGAATGGTTTTACCGGTTAGGATTTCTGCGGCCATCGCTGCAGATTGAGTCATGCCTGAACAGCCGATCGTTTCGATCAAAGCTTCTTCGATGATGCCGTTTTTGACGTTAAGGGTCAGTTTTGCTGCACCTTGTTGAGGAGAACAAGCACCAACGCCGTGGCTAAGACCGGAAATCGCGATAACGTCTTTTGGATTGATCATTGCGCCTTCAACAGGGATCGGTGCAGAAGCATGAAGATCGCCGCGTTGAATCGGGCACATTGATTGGATTTCGTGTGAGTATTGCATAATGTTTTCCCAGTGTACGATATCCAGCATATTGGTCAGACTCAACGGCGTTGACTGCTCTTATTCGCTCCATCAAATAGAAAAACTATGTTCAGGAGGCTTACGCGTTTGTCGCCTTGTTGAGTTAACAACTATTTTGGATATCTTTTTAATTTTTGAGAAAACAGGAGCGGGGTTGGAGAAGAGTTGAATTGCTCACTACAGAACTCTTACTTTTACACTAGAGGCAAAAGTACTTCCAACAGGGCTTACCTGTTCTCGTTTCTGTAGGAGTCATCAGCTTTAAAAGCGGTTTGAATCTTTCGATTCCGGTGGTACCCCATCACCGTGCCCATTTAGATTAGATCTAAGTCACACTAATCTGCAACATGAAATTTAGAGCAATTTGGGATATTAAATCGGTTCTTTATATTCTCAGAGATATATGGCGACAAACGGAAGGCATAAAAAAACGCCGCATGGTGCGACGTTTTGTTAAACAAATGAGAGGCTTACGCAGCGTCTTCTTGTTCGCTATCTTCTTCAACAGCTTCAAGCTTCTTTGCTTTTTTTGGCGCAGGCTTACGTTTTGCACCCAAAGCGTAAAGTACTTCTTCTTTGTTTTGCGCAAGGAACATTGCAAGATCTTCTTGCTTACCTTCGTCTTCTAGAAGTTCACTTTTACCTAGCAGTGAGAATAACTCGTCCGCCATATCCAGCATTTTGTCGTATGCGTCAGCTTCCGCTTTAGAGGTAAAAGTCATTTTCTCTTCTCCATTGCGTTCTACCACGTACTTGACGATTACAGCCATGGTTGGTCCTCTAACTTGATGAATTTATACTGGCTTTTTATACAGTTTTTGACCAATTAAGTCTAGCGACAAGCCTCAGAATGAGAGCCGGGTACAACTAACTGACCAGCATTTGAGCTATCTACCTTGGATTCTCTACCTTGAACTATCCACCTCGAACTAGTCATCTTTAAGGTGCGGGTTCTCTGGGCGTTCCCAATTTTGGCAAAATTCAATAAACGTGCGCAGAAGTGGGTTTTGATACTTCTCTTTGTGGATCAAAAGCCAGAAACGGCGCTTCATATCCAAAGGCATGTTGAGCATCTTCACTCGACCATCGCGAATTGCAGGTTCTGCGGATAAGCGCGACAAACAACCTAAACCAAGCCCAGCAGATACCGAATTGATCAGCGCTTCAGTGGTGTTGAGCTGAAAAGCCTCATGCCAATGCTCTAAACGCGGAGCGATAACGCGCATAAAAAACTCTCGAGAACCAGAACCAGCTTCACGCAGAATCCACTCGGTGTCTTCGAGTTCATTTAGGCTGATAGGTCCTTCGTCATAGTTAGGGTAATCAGGTGGACAAATCACACACATTTCATCTTCGCTGAATTGCGTTGATTCTAGCTCTGGGTGTATGGTCTTGCCCTCAATGAGCGCGATGTCGAGTTCGTAAGCGATCAACATGTCACAAATCTGGGCAGAGTTGGAGATGAACAAACTCTGTGATTGGTGATTCGTTTCATTACGAAAATCACTTAACAGGTAAGGCGCAACTTGGTTGCCGATGGTGTCACTGGCACCGATGCGTAGCAGCCCCGATAAGGTTTGGTCGCCATCGAACACACTCTCAATATCCCGAGCTCGGTTGAGGAGTTCATCCGCGAGGGGCAAAAGTTTTTGTCCTTCTTGGTTGAGAATTAAGCGGTTGTTCACCCGGTCAAATAGGTGATGTCCGATTTGTTTCTCTAACTCAGACAGCGCCATACTTACCGCTGCTTTCGAAAGAAACAGGCTTTCTGAAGCCGCTGTCAGCGTTTTGTGCTGAGTGATCGTAGTAAAAACTTTCAGTTGTTTAAGAGAGATATGACTAGGCATGATATTCCGTTAAGTAAATCTGAACGTTAGTTTTAAATAATTAGATATATTGGAACGAAGTGCAAGAGTAATATACACCCCATAGAAAGTTAGCCTAGATTTTGAGGTCGTAATGATTCAAAGAACAAAAGCAAAAGTAATGGGAGCACCAACCCCAATGGCGGGTCTGGCTCTTGGTATTGCGAGCTTGGGTTGGAGTTGGGAAAACTTCGCCGAATTACATGGCTATGGACAGTGGATTAGCGCAGGTATTGCAAGTGTATTGCTAGCAATCTTGGCGGTTAAATTTCTTTTTCACAATCACTTGTTAAGACAAGATCTTGCGCACCCTGTGGTGGGTAGTGTCGTTCCAACTTTCGCAATGGGAACTATGGTGGTTTCAAACTCACTAGGGCATTTCTTCTCTGTTGCAGGTGACGTGCTTTGGTTAGTGGCGGTAGCTTTACATATCGTGTTCCTTGTGAGCTTTTTGTACCACCGCGCGAAAGACTTCGAACTACACCACATGGTGCCAAGCTGGTTCGTACCGCCAGTGGGTATTATCGTTGCAGACGTGTCTTTCTCTGGTAACCCAGTGCTTGCACCAATTGCACATGGTGCATTGATCTTCGGTATGGTGGCTTACGCTGTGATGCTGCCAATGATGATCTACCGTTTCATGTTCACTCATGAAATTCCAGATGCAGCAAAACCAACAATGGCAATCATGGCGGCACCAGCAAGCCTATCGTTGGCCGGTTACCTAACTGTAACAGCAACGCCTTCACCAGTTATTATTGCTCTATTGTTTGGTATCGCGGTATTGATGACAGCCATCATCTACTTAGCTTTCTTTAAACTGCTAAGACTGCCATTTAGCCCTGGCTATGCAGCGTTTACCTTCCCAATGGTGATTGGTGCGACAGCTCTGTTCAAAACAGCAAATTGGATGGAAGCAAATGGTCTAGCAGCGCACTATGTACAACAAGTTCGTGGTCTAGCAGGCATCGAATTAATTGTGGCAACGATTGTGGTGACTTACGTAGGTTTGCAATACATCAATAACTTGCTCATTCAACCACGCTTGATGACCACACATCACGCATAAAGCTGAAGTTTTACTCGTAAAGCAAAGTCTTTTGGTCTCTCTCGCCAAGAGGCTTTTTTTATATTGGTAGACTAGGTTATACGTCGACGAATAGATTCTATGTTGACGAGTAGATAAAAAAGCCACCCGAATAGGGTGGCAGGAAAGTTCGACACAATACTAATTCATCAAACTAGGGACTGGTTATCCCTTGTTGTAAAAGCGCGACATTTCATCCAACGATTGTTGGATGGCGTTCACTGGTACTTGGTGTTCGTTATCAACTTTCAATTGGTTATTGAGTTGCTGAGAGTGCCCACCAGGGTTTACCACTAACATAGTTTCTTTACCTACCAGCGCATAGTTGTAATAGCTTCCAGCGATGAACCAATCTCGCGGAACGCAATTGTCAAACAAGTCTCGTCCTACACTGTAAGATTGGGTTTCCCCTTTAACGTCGAATAGCTCGTTCATTAGGGTTGGCACGATATCAAAGTGCGTTGTGCGGTAATTAATTTGTTCCGGCTGATGATCTGGCAGATAAACGTACAGCGGCACGTGTACTTGAGTATCACTGTAGTTACCCGTATGACCCCAGTAGTTCATTTTATGATCGTTAAATTCCTCCCCATGATCGGAGGTAATCACGATAATGGTGTTCTCCAGATCAACGTTTTTCAGAACTTTTTCGATCAAACTATCAATGAAATATAACGAGTTCTTATAGCGGTTGTGGTAAAGCGAGGCGTCAAAATCGTTATCGAGCAGAATATGATCGACGCGCTCCCAGTAAGGTTTGAATTTGGCAAATTCAGGTTCTGGGAAACTGGTGCCGTGGGCAGAGTCATAAAACAAGAAGCTAAAGTATGGTTTGTCGCTATCCTGCTTTTGAAACTGAATAAACTCATCGGTGATCTGTTGATCTCGTTCGATTTGTGTTTCGCCAGTCTGCTTTAACGTAAGATCTTTCACCTTCTTAAAGACAGTGCGAGACAAAGGTGGGCTGGTTAATGGTGCGGAGCCAAAAATGCCCATTCGATAGCCTTGGTTTTGCAATGTATCCATGAATACAGGCGATTTCTGACTCGCATAAAAGCTGTTCCAATACGTTGCTGGTAAGCTGTAGAACAGGCTGAAAATGCCCGCTTGAGTAGAGTTACCACCGCTCATGTGTTGAGAGAAGTTGACCGTTTTTTCGGTGAACTTGCTGACATTTGGCATGATGTCAGGTGTTGCATCGCTGTAGCGCCACGCATCAACCAGTATGAAAAGGACATTAGGTTGTTTATCTTTACGTTCGACTTTAATAGGCGCCAATGGGTAATTGAGTGAACTGCTTTCAATATTCTTGAGTTCTACTCGGTTTTGAGATGCGATGCTTTGGTCAACTAAACCGTGACGGTAGATAAATTGGCGTGCAGTGAGTGGATAATACAGTGGCCAGTTATTTGAAAATTGGCTGACTTCATCATCGTAGAGCGCATTTTTATAAGCGTGGATCATCTGGCTACTTAGCAGCAAAGCAAACCAAATGCTGAGCAGGATAAACTTCCCCCGGCTCTGAACAAGTTTGTGACTAAGCCAAACGGTACATGCGAGACCAATGATAAGCAGTGCAATTTCGCTAACAAAGATCAACCAGCTCATCCAAGAGATTTCAAATACGTCACGACCTCCTTCAAAGAACATACGGATCAATAGACCATTGATGTGCAGTTTGTATTGCTGGAAAACGAGGATATCGACTTTCAGCATGATCAAGATTGCGATTGCAATGGCGATCACAACGACTTTGAACATGCGTGTCGGCAGAAAGGACAGCAATAAACAACCTAACATCATTGGCATAGCAATCAATCCCAGCCAGCCTAGTTGTGTCGCGATTAAGTAGTACTTTTGCAGAAATGTGAGCGGTTCTGCTTGGCTATTTGACAGCAAAAATGGGTAACAAGCGATCGACAGATAAAGAGCAAAGCAGGCAAAAAAAGCCATCAGCCAAGCACTATTAGAAGAAAGTTTGCGTAACATACTTTGATATTCCAGTATTTCTCGCCCATTTAATTGAACTTAGAGTGGATATCCACCGAAGAGAGGAGCAATTTCGCCTCCAATTGTTGGTTTCAAACCAATATTCAATATGATGGGTATTGTTATAAAAATTTGTGATGATTATAAAACAGTGTTTTTTATCATGAAATACTTGTGACTGATGTCACGCTTTGTATTTGCGTGTAAGACGTTGCTTACAAATGTCGGTTGTTGGTTATTTGAGCACAGTTTGAGTGTTCTCTAACCTTTTGTTATTTAAGCTATCGAGATCGCTCTAGGAATAAATGCGGCTGTGCTAAGCTTGCTAGCAGTTTCCATTGGCATTCGGTGCACTTACTTTGTTTACTGTCTATCACTCCAATCAGGTCGATGTTCTCAAATCACTTCTTGTTGAACTGATTCGCATCAACCCATTAGAAAACCCATTCGAAAAAGAGCAAATTCTGGTGCAGAGCCCGGGTATGTCTCAGTGGTTAAAAATGGAATTGGCGAAAGAGTTTGGTGTTGCGGCAAACCTAGAGTTTCCGCTGCCAGCGACCTTTATCTGGGAAATGTTTACCCAAGTATTGGCTGATGTGCCAAAGCGCAGTGCCTTCAACAAAGAAGCCATGACGTGGAAGCTGATGCACTTGCTTCCGGGTTTGTTGAACGAAGCGTCATTCGAACCTTTGGCACGTTATCTTCAAGACGACAGTGACAACTCCAAACTGTATCAATTGGCAGAG
Organism: Vibrio harveyi NBRC 15634 = ATCC 14126 = KCTC 12724; assembly: GCF_001591145.1. Taxonomy (GTDB): domain Bacteria; phylum Pseudomonadota; class Gammaproteobacteria; order Enterobacterales; family Vibrionaceae; genus Vibrio; species Vibrio harveyi. Next base: position 197,562 of record NZ_BCUF01000001.1, read on the forward strand.
AAAATTGCCGATATTTTCGATGGTTATTTGGTGTATCGCCCAGAATGGATTGCAAGCTGGGAAGCAGGACAAACGGTACCTGAACTTGAAGACGAACACCCATGGCAGCCGATTTTGTGGCAGGCATTGTACGACCACACGGTTACCCTTGGGCAATCGCCTTATCATCGTGCCAATTTGTACGAACACTTCATTGATACGCTCGAAAACTTCAACGGTAACTTTGATCATCTGCCGAAGCGTCTGTTTGTGTTTGGTATCTCTTCACTGCCGCCACGTTACATGGATGCGCTCAAAGCCATTGGTGAACACATTGATGTGCATCTTATGTTTACCAACCCTTGTCGCTATTACTGGGGTGAGGTACGCGACCGTAAATTCCTAGCTCGCTTAGCCGCAAAGCATCGCCAGCACGTGGTGTGGCAAGAAGACCATTCTGAAGTGCAAGGTGAGACTGAGCAGTTAAAAGGTTCACTAGAAGAAAACGTGGTGGATGAGCTGCATACCGATGTGGTGGGTAACAGTTTGTTGGCGTCGATGGGCAAACTTGGACGCGATAACATGTATCTGTTGTCGCAGCTTGAATCCCATGAGATAGAAGCTTTTGTTGATGTTGAGCGCGACAGTCTGCTCCATCAACTTCAAGCTGACATTCTTAATTTAGAAGAGCACCAAGACGACGAGCAAATCGACAGCAGTCAGCACAAACAAGTGGTGAGTTTGGGTGATAAATCTCTGAGCTTGCACTCTTGCCACAGCCCAATGCGAGAAGTGGAAGTGCTACATGACCAGCTTCTGGCGATGTTCGATGCCGATCCGACACTGAAACCGCGCGATATTATTGTCATGGTGGCAGACATCAATGCCTACAGCCCTGCGATTCAGGCGGTGTTCGGCAATGCGCCGGGTGAGCGATTTATTCCTTACTCGATTTCAGACCGAACGGCCGATCAAGAAAGCCCAATTTTGGCGGCTTTCATGCAACTTGTTAATTTACCGAATACACGTTGTTTGGCTTCTGAATTACTTGAGTTGTTAGAAACGCCGGCGATTTTGAAGCGATTCGACTTAAGCGAAGATGATTTCCTTCAAGCCAAACAATGGGTAGAAGAATCCGGCATTCGCTGGGGGCTAGATAGCCATACGGGCAGCGAATTTGAACTGCCAGAAACACGCCAAAATACATGGCAATTTGGTATTCAGCGTATGTTATTAGGCTACGCGATGCCAGAATCTGCCGGTTTGTTTGAAGCGCAAGAGGGTAGCCTCTCGCCATACAATGAAGTGCAAGGCATGGGCGCAGAACTTGCTGGTAAGTTAGCCCACTTTATTCAACAAATTAGCCAATATCGCCGCAAACTTTCCCATGTTCAGTCGATTGATGCATGGCGTGAAACTTTGGTGGCAATGTTGGATGACTTCTTCTCTGTTGAGCTAGAAGGGGAAATGGCACTTAAGTCGATTCGAGATACCTTGAGCCAACTGAAAGAACAGCTAACCGATGCGGCATTTGATGATGCCTTGTCGCCATCTATTGTTAGCCAGTATCTACAAAACAAGCTGTCAGGGACGCGGGTCAGCCAGCGCTTCCTTGCTGGACAAGTGAACTTCTGTACGCTGATGCCGATGCGCTCGATCCCATTTAGAACCGTGTGTCTGCTGGGTATGAACGATGGTGTTTACCCGCGCTCAATGCCACCAGAAGGTTTTGACCTAATGACAGGGCGCACTAAACCGGGCGACCGTTCACGCCGAGACGATGACCGTTACCTATTCTTAGAAGCCATGTTGTCTGCGCAACAAAGTTTGTACATCAGTTACGTTGGACGTTCTATCCAAGACAACACTGAGCGCGTGCCGTCTGTGCTGGTGTCGGAGTTGATGGAATATTGCCATCAGAACTACTGCCTAGATGGCGATCAAGACCAGCCTGTCGATGACTCCGGAGATAAACTACTCAACGAGTTAGTGAACGTACATGCCATGGTGCCATTCAGCCCAAGCGCATTCCAAGGTTCTCATTCAAGCTATGCCAAAGAGTGGATTCCAGCTGCGTTGACCCAAAGCAATCAATCGCATGGTCATGCGCGTGGCGAGTTTAACCGCGCATTGGATGATTACTTGCTTGGCGCAACCTTCCCAATCGAATTGGATTTGGTGGAATTACAACGCTTCTGGCGTTTGCCTGTGCAGTATTTCTTTAACCGTCGTTTGAAAGTGATGTTCGAGCCGCCGTTACCTGTGATGGAAGACGATGAGCCGTTTGTTTTAGGTGGCTTAGAAAGCTATCAGATGCGCGATGAGTTATTAGAAACCTTGCTCGAAACCGCCATTACTCAGCCGTCCGCAAAAGCAGACGTACTCAAGCACTTCATGAGTGAGCAACGCGCGCAGGGCAAATTACCGGTTGGCGCATTTGGTGATATCGAGTTTGAAACCAACCGCGTGCAAGCGGAAGAGTTGGTGGATAAGTTGGCGTTTTTATCCGGTGCGCCGCAAGACGATTTAGAAATCGACCTTACCTTCGATGTGCTTGGTGAAGGAAAAAACATCCGTCTAACCGGTTGGCTAACTCAGTGTTATCAGTCTGGGTTGATTCGCTACCGAAGCGGTAAAATTCGTGCGCAGGATTATCTTGCTGCATGGATTGATCATCTTGCTATGTCTGCCTCTGGTCAGCCTAGAAAGACCCACGTTATCGGTTATGACCGTAAGGAAGGCGCGGTACATTTAGTTTACCCTGCAATGGCAGACGCTGAGCAAGCGAAACAATTTCTTGCTGAATTAGTACGTCTGTTTTTTGAAGGCATGACTAAGCCATTGCCATATTTCCCGAAAACAGCACTGGCGTGTGTCGAGGCGGGCTTTAGTCGTGGCCACTGGGCTGATGACGAAGAGAAATCGCTGAAGAAAATGGCGGACGCATTCAATGATGGGTACATGAGCCCAGGCGAAGGAAACAATGCGTATATTTCGCGTATTTGGTCTGCTTGGAATGATGAGCTTGCAGCAGAAGTTCGCACGCTGACCGCATTGGTTCTTCAAGGCGCAAGATTGACGGCGATGGATGCTGAAAGTATACCCAAGTAACCTCAAGATGCTTGGTTCAGCGAGATTGACTTGGCTTGTAGGCGAGGCCACTAGATGAAGATCTAGTGGCTCTAAATTAAAAATCGTCAACGAAGTATACGAGCCAAGACAACTCGCCCTTCGGGAGCGTGTCACTGAAGCAATTTCATCGTCAAACAACTTGGAAAGAGCAATCTATTACACAGCGTTGTTTTCCTTGCTTATTTTCGATAAACAGGGAATCAGTGACAACGCTCTGAATCCTGTATCTTGAAGTCACTTGGGTATAAGAATAAGTTGGATTATTTAGATAAAGAAGAGAGTAGGGTGGCCGCCAGAAAATCATTATTTTTTGTAGGGCGTTCGCTGTACGGCCACAAGGTCAGAGGGACCATGATTCGTTTGAGTGTAGCCGCCTGAAAGGCTTGGCTTATCTCGTGAGGCGCATACTAACGGTACTCCGTAATGATAACCGTGAGTGAGATCCCACAAAGGTTTAAATATTCCAACCTATTAGACTCATTAATAAAATTTTTAACGATAGATCACATTATAGGGTTTGTTGATCTTTAGATGCGAAACGCCTTTGAAGATCCACATGTCCTTGTTGAATACTTGGAGAGATTCAGCGTTATGGCGCAAATGTCAGTTCCAACTCCACTGCAAACCATGACTTTTCCGCTGCATGGTGCAAGGCTAATTGAAGCATCTGCGGGTACGGGTAAAACCTTTACCATCGCGGGTTTGTATCTGCGACTCCTACTAGGGCATGGCACGACTGATACCAAACATCGCGTGCCGTTGACTGTGGATCAAATTCTGGTAGTGACTTTTACTGAAGCCGCAACTGCAGAGTTACGTGATCGTATTCGTGCGCGTATTCACGACGCGAGGATCGCATTCGCTCGCGGACAAAGCTCAGATCCTGTGATTCAACCTTTGCTGGAAGAAGTCGAGGATCATAAGCAAGCCGCTGAGATCCTATTGCAAGCAGAGCGCCAAATGGATGAAGCCGCGGTTTACACCATTCACGGTTTCTGCCAACGCATGCTGACGCAAAACGCGTTTGAATCTGGTAGTCGTTTCAATAATGAGTTTGTGACAGACGAAAGCCATCTCAAAGCGCAAGTGGTTGCCGATTACTGGCGTCGTAATTTCTACCCTCTGCCATTCGCTTTGGCTGGAGAAGTACGCCAACTCTGGGGTTCGCCATCGGATCTTTTGTATGACATCAGCAACTACCTCACGGGTGCGCCGCTAAGTCTCTCTGTTCCTGCAATGCAAGGTAGCCTTGCCGATTTGCATGAGCAAAACTTAAAGCAAATTGATGCTTTGAAAGCCCAGTGGCGTGATAGCCAAGAGGACTTCCTCGCACTGATTTCTGATTCCGACGTCAACAAACGCAGCTACACCAAAAAGTCTCTACCGACGTGGTTAGAAGCGGTCAACGTATGGGCTTCGACAGAAACCACGGGCTATGACTATCCAGATAAGCTGGAGAAGTTCGCCCAGAATGTGTTGTTTGAGAAAACCCCGAAAGGCACTACGCCACAGCACCCGGTGTTTGAGGCGATAGAAGCCTTCCTTGCCAACCCAATCAGCTTAAAAGCGCCATTGTTAGCTCATGCGATTGAGCATTGTCGCGTGATGCTGGCAAAAGCAAAAAATCAGAAGCAATGGTTGTCATTCGATGACTTGCTGACTCAGCTTTCTGCCTCGATTGATACCGATGAAACCGCACTACTGACAGAGCGCATTCGCACGCTTTATCCGGTTGCGATGATCGATGAATTCCAAGATACCGACCCACTGCAATACAGTATTTTTAGCCGCATTTATTTGGATAATCCTGAGTGCGGTTTGTTTATGATCGGTGACCCGAAGCAGGCGATTTACGGCTTTCGTGGGGCGGATATCTTCACTTACATTAAGGCTCGTAACCAAGTTAGTGCTCACTACACGCTTGGTACCAACTGGCGCTCAAGTGCCGATATGGTATTGGCTGTGAACCAGATTTTTGCTCTGCCAGATAGCCCGTTTATTTATGACTCTGACATTCCATTCCATTCTGTGGATTACAGCCCAAGTGCCGACAAACGCGTTTGGACCATGGGTGGTCAAAAACAGCCTGCACTGACTTATTGGCTGCAAGAAGCGGAAGATAAACCTCTGCCAAAAGGTGAATACCTCACCGCTATGGCAGAGGCGACAGCAAGCCAAATTCAAACCATTTTGACCGCAGCGCAACAAGGTCAAGCCTGTCTGGTTAATGGCGAAAAGCAGAAACCAGTCAAAGCGGGCGACATTGCGGTGCTGGTACGAACGGGTAGCGAAGGTCGCATGGTCAAACAGGCGTTAGCAGACCAAGGCATTGCCAGCGTGTATCTTTCTAACCGCGATAGCGTGTTTACCAGTTCCGTCGCACAAGACTTACAGCGTTTGCTGCAAGCGGTGTTAACGCCAGAAAATGACAGAGCATTGCGTGCCAGCCTAGCATCAGAATTATTTGCTCTAGATGCAGCCAGCTTAGACGCCCTCAACAACGATGAAACCGTGTGGGAAAACGCGGTTAACGAGTTCAAAGAATACCGTAAGCTTTGGGTGCAACGTGGTGTGCTTCCTATGCTGCGAGCAGTGATCAGTAAGCGTCATATTGCTGAGCGTTTGCTAGAAGAAGGGGCGAGCTCGCAAAGTGAGAACGGTGAGCGAGTACTTACCGATCTGATGCACATTGGTGAACTATTGCAGCAAGCGAGCAACGAATTAGACAGCGACCATGGTTTGCTGCGTTGGTTAGCGCAATCCATCAGCGATGCAGAACATGGGCTAGGTGGCAGTGATGACCAAATTCAGCGTCTGGAATCAGAGCGTAACTTGGTGCAAATCGTCACCATTCACAAATCTAAAGGTCTGGAATATGACTTGGTCTTCTTGCCATTTGTGTTTGGTTACCGAGAAGCAAGTGAAGCCAAATACTACGACGCAGAGAACGATCGCACCGTACTCGATATCACTGGCAATGATGCGTCGTTAAAACAAGCAGATAAAGAGCGCCTTGCTGAAGACTTGCGTCTTATATACGTAGCGCTAACGCGAGCCGTGTATGCCTGCTTTATTGGTGCTTCGCCGCTGCGCAATGGTCGCTCAACCAAAGAGCCAACCGGTGTGCATCACAGTGCGATTGGTTACTTGGTGCAAAATGGTCAAGAGGGTGGCATCAACGACCTGTTTGTAGGACTGAAGAAGCAGCAAGAGAATCTCGATAACGTCGTGATTTGTGAGCCTCCAAAGCAGCACGATGAGATGTATGTTGCGGAGCAAACCGAGTTAGAAGCGTTGACTGCCAAAGAGCTGCAAAACCCGATTGATAGAAACTGGCGCATCACCAGTTACTCGGGCTTGGTTAAGCAAGGTTCTCATCATGCTGAACATGACGCGACGATTGAAATCACGGGCTTTGATATCGACTCTTCAGAAGAGCAAGATGAAGCGGAATTGGTTGAGCCAGAACGCTCTATCTTCAACTTCCCGCGTGGTGCACGTCCGGGTACTTTCCTGCACAGCTTATTTGAGGAAATTGAGTTTACTCAACCAGCGACAACGGAAGAGAACACCCAAATCATCCTTGGCTTGATGGAAAGCGAACAGCTTGATGAAGAATGGTTGCCAATCCTGCAACAGTTGATTGATACCGTGCTGGCAACGCCTTTGGATAGCAAAGCACTGCTACTCAATCAGAAAGGTCCGGCGCAACGTTTGGTTGAGATGGAATTCTTACTGCCGATTGAAGTGCTATCTGCACCAGCATTGAATCGTGTGATTCAACGTCATGATCCGCTGTCTGCCAAAGCGGGCGATCTGGGTTTCCAAACCGTGCAAGGCATGTTGAAAGGCTTTATTGACTTGGTGTTTGAGCACCAAGGTAAATACTACGTCCTCGACTGGAAATCGAACCACTTAGGCGATGATGTGTTCCATTATCATGGCGATGCGTTGAAGTCGGCGATGGCGGATCATCGCTACGATCTGCAATACCAAATCTACGCCTTGGCGCTGCATCGTTTCTTGCGTAGCAGATTGCCAAATTATGATTATGAACAGCACTTTGGCGGCGTTTATTACCTGTTCTTGCGTGGTATGGATGGGCAAAGTGATCACGGTATTTTTTCTGCCAAGCCAACTTTCGAATTTTTACAAGAAATGGATCATTTGATTGATGGTCAAGCACCTGATACACGATCCAGCGAATCGGGTCAGATGGAGTTAATTTGATGAAAACCAATGATCTTCTTTCTGAGCAAAGCAGCCCTGTGGCAACACGAGATCTAGCGGCAACGCCAGATCTATTGGCAACGTTAGAATCGCTAGCAAATAAAGGGGCGATTCGCCAATTGGATTTCCAGTTCGCGCGCTTTATCTATTCGCAAGTTGAGCAACAAGCGAACAGCCAAAAACTGGCATTTATTGCTGGCGTGGTCAGCAGTGAGTTAGGGAAAGGACACATCTGTTTGCCTCTGTTTGATAGCCAAGGGCAACCAGCGGACCTTGCCAGTAAGCTTGGTCTGTTTGGAGAATCTGCGTTAGCGCTTAATACTCAGCTGCAAGGCGTTAATTGGGTTGAGATTTTGCAAGCGTCAGCCTTGGTCGGTGCACAAGGTGAAGCCTTGCCAATGATGTTTGATGGCGAACGGCTCTACTTACATCGCTATTGGCACTATGAAGTGACGTTGGCAGACAAGCTCAATCAACTCAGTGCGGCTGTAAACCTTCAGCCTCAAGAGTTCACGCGTTTGTCTGAGTTGCTGCATCATTTATTTGCTCGTCAGTATCACTTTTTGTTCAATGCATTAGCCAAAGCGGCAGAGGCAGGAACCAGCAACCAAGTGTTACGCCAGCAGCTAGTCTGTGACCATTTGGATGTGGTCACTGTAGACAGTCTCGATTGGTCAGCCATTGATGCGGCAGTCTGCCAAGCGAAACAAGTTCACGATCTGCAAGTGCTGGACAAGCTGGTACCGTTATCAGCTTGTGTCAACTGGCAGAAGGTCGCGGCAGCGGTAGCACTGACGCGTCGTTTTGCGGTGATTTCCGGTGGTCCGGGTACGGGTAAAACTACTACGGTAACCAAACTGCTTGCCGCATTGATTGAGCAAGCAGGACAAGAGAAAAACCTCACCATCAAGCTGGTGGCGCCAACAGGTAAAGCGGCAGCGCGTTTGACGGAATCTATTGGTAAAGCGATTCAAGAGTTGCCAGTGGAGCCTGAGCTTAAAGCGAAAATTCCAACCGAATCGAGCACTTTGCATCGCCTGTTGGGCGCGATCCCGAACAGTGCAGAGTTTCGTCACAACAAACAAAATCCGCTGCACCTCGATATTTTAGTGGTGGATGAAGCCTCCATGGTTGATTTGCCGATGATGTACAAAGTTGTCGATGCGCTGCCAAAGCATGCACGTTTGATTCTACTGGGAGATAAAGACCAGTTGGCATCGGTAGAGGCAGGTGCGGTGCTAGGTGATATCTGTTCGTTCCACGCATTTGGCTTCGGAAAAGAGCAGGCGTCTGCAGTCGCGAAGTTAACAGGCTTTGACACCTTGGCGTACAGCACCAACTGTAATGCTTCGATTGCCGATAGTTTGTGCATGCTGCAAAAGAGTTACCGATTCGATGCTCGTTCTGGTATCGGTCAGCTAGCGAAAGCGGTCAATGCTGGCTCAGCCGCAAAAGTAGACGACGTTTGGAATCGTGATTTTGCTGATATCGAGCATTTCGCACTGAGCAGCCAAAACTACAATCAGATGATGCAGACTTTGGTTGCCGAATATGGTCGTTATTTAAAACGCATCGGACAGCAAGAGATTGACCAGAAGACTGGGGAACCAGAGACACTGACCCACAAAGCCAAAGCCGTGTTGGATACCTTTAATCAATGCCGATTATTGTGTGCCGTTCGTGAAGGTGACTTTGGTGTGACGGGTTTAAATCAACGCATTGAAAAAGCACTAGCAGCACGTAAGTTGATTCAAACCCAAGATGAACTTTGGTATCACGGTAGACCAGTAATGGTCACGCGTAACGATCATGGTTTAGGGTTGTATAACGGTGACATCGGCATTTGTATGCGAGATGACAGCGAAGGTGAATCGCGTCTTAAAGTGTTCTTCGAATTGCCGGATGGTAGCGTGAAGTCGGTGCTGCCAAGCCGAGTCCCTGAGCACGAAACCGCATATGCGATGACCATTCATAAATCACAGGGCAGTGAGTTTGAGTACACGCTAATGATTTTGCCGCCAGATTTCAGTCCAATCCTCACTCGCGAGCTGATCTACACAGGAATTACTCGCGCGAAGAAACGCCTTGCGATGTACGCTGAGATGAATGTCCTCAAGCGTGGTATTAAGGTGAAAACTACCCGATCGAGTGGGTTAGTATCTCGTTTATCTAGTTAAAACAAAAAGACCGAGCACGATGCTCGGTCTTTTTTAATTTTGTGTAAACGCATTGGTAAATGACACGCTGCGAATTTTGTACTGCTGCTGATAAGCCAAGATAAAATCTCTGATGGCATCATTGACGGGGAACACGCAATGGACATCAAGCCCTTCCAAAAACTGGTTGTCTGCCATATCCCAAAAGCTTTGAAGCGAATTGCAAATAATGGTTCTCATAACAGTGCTCATCTTATTCATTTTAAGAGTAACAGCTGTCCTTGATGTATTGTGCTGAGTTGTCAAAGCTCTCAGCACTTTAGGGTGAAGAACGTTCACCTAGATCCATACTGTTGATTGATTAAAACTCAATCAAACATTGAACAGAGTATAACCAACAGTATGTATATTGAAAAGGTTAAATTGCGACCAGTGTCAATGTAATGCTTTGCATAATAAGATATGTAGTTTTCGTGCCCTTGCTCGTTGTTTCTACAGATCTAAAGCTAAGATTTTTGACTTGCGCTGGAAGTTATACAAACCTTGCTTTGCTCCTGGTAAGTAATCGACGCCTACTTCATAAAAGCCTTGTTCTCTGAACCAATGTAAGCTGTGCGTAGTGAGTACGAAGATTTGGTTGATGTCGTCAGACTTAGAGCGATGCTTCATATAATTCAGCAATAACAACCCTCGATTGCCATCGCGATAGTCTTGATGGATGGCGACACACGCCATTTCTGCTTTGCGTTCTTCGACATAGGGATACAAGGCGGCGCATCCGATAATCAGACCGTCTTTTTCGATAATAGTAAATTTACCAATTTCTTGCTCCAATTGTTCTCGGGAACGTCTCACCAACACGCCTTGTTCTTCCAAAGGTCGAATCAATTCTAAGATACCACCGATATCATCAATATTGGCTCCGCGCACTTGCTCTGCACTTGCCATGACGACTTGTGTACCGATACCGTCAAAAGAGAACAATTCTTGGATAAGTGCGCCATCCACCTTGTAACTAATAAGGTGGCTTCGAGGTACTCCAGCTCGGCAAGCTGCAATCGAACCGTTAAGAAAACGCAGAGTTCCAGAGTGGTAATCGCTGTCTGGGGATGTATTTTCAGTGAGCTTTTTAATGACATGTTCGGCTTCGATAGGGAATAATTCCGCCACCGCATTGCCATTGTCATCAATGACCCCTTGTTCTGAACAGAACCCAATCAGTTTATCTGCTCCCAACTTGATCGCAAGTTGAGTCGCCACTTCCTCAGAAAGCAGATTAAAACATTCACCAGTTACTGAGCTGGCAATAGGACCGAGCAACACAATCGAACCTTGATCGAGTGTACGGTGAATAGCATCGGTATCGATTCGACGGATGCGACCGCTATGGCAATAGTCGACGCCATCATCAACACCAAGAGGTTGAGCGATGACAAAGTTACCGCTTACAACGTTAAGTTGCGTGCCTGCCATTGGTGTGTTGTTAAGGCTCATAGATAAGCGTGCGGTAATGGCTAGCTGAAGTTGTCCCGCTGCTTGCATAACTACCGAAAGTGCGGCTTCGTCGGTGATCCTGATATTCTTATGATATGGCGTAGTAAGGTCTTGTTTTTCCAGCAGTTGATTGATCTGTGGTCTAGCGCCATAGACGATGACGACTTTGATGCCAAGGCTGTGCATTAATGCAATGTCATTGATAATGTTACCAAAGTTCTTATCAGCAACCGCTTCGCCGCCTAACATCAGCACCATGGTTTTTCCACGGTGTGCGTTTACATAGGGCGTGGATTGACGGAATCCTTTAACCAGAGCAGTACTACGAATTTTCACTACAGCCATTCCTTGTGTTTATTTATGCTCTAATATTGTCTTTTTATTCAATTGTTGGCAAGGCAATTTTTTGGAATAGAGTCCAAACATCGAGAGTATGATACTTGGTTCTGTTTGGGCGAAGAGGGTACAATGCTCCGGTCTAGTTTAATTACGTGAGCCTCATGTCTTCAGTTGTAAATAAGAATGCTGCGATCACTGCTCAAACCGAGCAAAATTCATCAACCAAATCGACATTACGCAAGTGGACAGAACGTTCTCTGATGTTAACTGCGCTTGTTGGGACGATTGCCGTTCTTTTGATGTACGGCGACTTAATTACGCGCTATGTAAATCCGCCGATTCCTAAATCTACCGTTTATGGCAAGTGGGTGGAGCAAGATGTTGCACCTTATGCCCGCGAAGAGTTCATCCTGAGTGAACGAGGGGTGATGGTTCGTGGCTCCACGGTCGCTACTGACTTTGAGTTTGATGGTGATAGCTTGTCTTATAAAGTGGGTTCAACTGTTCGCACTTTTGAGTTTGTCGGGCAGCACTATGCCGAGATGAAATTAGATGCGAATGCCCATTATCTGCCCGTTTTTCATTTAGAAGGACACTCTAACTTAGCGGTTCGATAACCCACTCTTTTAAAGCGCGATTCGTTGCATGATGGCAGGGCGTCGCGTTTTGTCACATCTTTATGTTCTTGCGACTTTTCACAAACATTTTCCGGACAATCGTTTGATTCCATTGCTGTTATTATTCTCAACCCAGTTTAAATGGATAAATTGACAGCAAACAGAGCATTTGCCTTAGCGCTGATACACTTTGTCGCAGCTTTTCAATTGCGTCGTGTGCATTTGTTTGCCATCCTTTTGCTATCTTCTTTTATGGAAAAAACACGTGCTTAAAAAACTCCTTCCTATCGTCTCTTTAGCTTTGCTATTTGGTTGTGCCGCCGATCAAAACGATCGCGCTCAACAATATTTAGATGGCGAGTTTCCAAACATCCTAAATAAAACGGATGTGGTGGAATCAAACAAACCGCAAGACTTTACTGAATTCAATAAGCAAGCAGAGCAGGTGGTGATTAACTCTCCTTCAATGGCAAAAATGTACCAACCGTTGTATGAAAAATTGAGCGAGTGGGCATTGCAAAGTGGCGATACGACAGCTTTGAGTGCATATGGCATTCAGGCTGCGCAGCTTGGTGGTGGGGATAAAAAGGGTAACGTGTTGTTTACTGGATATTTCTCTCCGGTGATGGAATTACGCCATGAGCCAAATGAAACGTTTAAATACCCAGTGTATGGCAAGCCGACGTGTAGCTCAGATTGTCCGACTCGTGCCGAAATCTACAATGGCGCACTAGAAGGGCAAGGGCTTGAGTTGGGTTACGCGCCAAATATGATCGACCCATTTATGATGGAAGTGCAGGGCAGCGGTTTTGTTCATTTTGAAGATGATGACACGTTGGAATATTTTGCTTATGCAGGCAAGAACAACAAAGCCTATGTGAGCATTGGTCGAATTTTGATTGAACGTGGAGAAGTACCACGTGAAAAGATGTCATTAAAAGCAATCAAAGAGTGGGTAATGGCAAACGATGAAGCAACGGTTCGTGAGTTGCTTGAGCAAAATCCATCTTATGTCTTCTTCGCGCCACAAGCGGATGCGCCGGTAACGGGTTCTGCAGGTATCCCTCTATTACCAATGGCATCGGTGGCGGGCGATCGCTCGATTCTTCCTATGGGTACGCCAATTTTGGCAGAAGTACCGTTACTTAATAAAGACGGTACATGGAGTGGTGCGCACCAACTCCGCCTTCTCATTGTGCTGGACACTGGCGGAGCGGTAAAACAAAACCATCTCGACTTGTACCATGGTATGGGACCACGTGCAGGTACCGAAGCGGGTCATTACAAGCACTTTGGCCGAGTATGGAAGTTGGGTTTGGAAAACACACCAACGCAAGCGCCTTGGGCTTTACCACCAGAGAAGTTACAATAAGCGCCTAGTGAGAGGAATCACCTCTCATCATCTAGACATTTCTTCAAAGAGTGCGTATAAATCGCACTCTTTGTTTTTCTATCGATCATCTGGAACTTCAATATGCGTGAACTCGATACTCCGGCATCTGACAGCTACAACCAACGTTTTGGTGGCACTCGTCGTCTCTACGGCAACAGCGAAGTAGAAATTCTTCGTGCTGCACACGTGTGTGTGATTGGTATTGGCGGTGTTGGTTCATGGGCGGTAGAAGCGCTGGCACGTACTGGTATTGGTGAGTTGACGCTTATCGATATGGATGACGTGTGTGTGACTAACATTAACCGTCAAATTCATGCGATGACTGGCACGGTTGGTCAAAGCAAAATTGAAGTAATGGCAGAGCGCGTTAAGCTGATTAACCCTGAGTGTAAGGTCAATCTGATTGACGATTTCATCACGCCAGATAACCAGCACGAGTACTTGAGCAAAGAGTTCGATTACGTGTTGGATGCGATCGATAGTGTAAAAGCAAAAGCGTCGCTATTGGCTTACTGCCGTAGTAACAAGATTAAAGTGATCACAACCGGCGGTGCTGGTGGTCAAATCGATCCAACCCAAATCATGGTGGCAGATCTGACCAAGACAATCCAAGATCCACTGGCTAAGAAGATCAAAGACACATTGCGTCGTCATCATAACTTCCCGAAAAATCCAGCACGTAAGTTTGGTATCGATTGTGTGTTCTCTACCGAGCAATTGAAGTACCCACAAGCCGATGGTTCAGTATGCGGCGTGAAATCGACAGCAGAAGGTCCAAAACGTATGGACTGTGCCAGTGGTTTTGGCGCAGCGACGGTTGTAACAGCAACGTTTGGTTTTGTTGCGGTATCTCGTATCGTTGAAAAGCTGATCCAAAAGCATAAGAAGTAATTCAGAGAAGAGAGCGCATCATGACTGATTTTCCTGTTTCACCGTTTGGCACTGACATTACCAGTGAAGACATCGCTGCAACCATGCAGCAATTTAAAGGTTGGGAAGACCGTTACCGTCAGGTAATTCAATGGGGTAAAAAGTTGCCTCAAATGCCTGAAGAGCTTAAATCAGAGCAAGTTACGGTATCTGGTTGTGAAAGCCTAGTGTGGTTGGTGAGCAAAGAGCAAGAAGGCGTATGGCACTTCTGCGCTGATTCTGATGCGCGTATCGTTCGTGGTCTGATTGCCTTGGTGATGGCGGCTTACGATGGCAAAACGGCAGAGCAAATCCAAGCGTTTGATATTGATGCTTACTTTGAAAAACTCGGTTTAATTGCTCACCTAAGCCCATCGCGTGGTAATGGTTTGAAAGCGATTGTTGAGCAGATCAAAACACAGGCTCAGTAGTTGGGGTTAGTTAAAACCGCACAAAGAACAGAATAAAGAAAAGGGTTGAAGCCAAACGGTTTCAACCCTTTTTCTATAAATCTACAGTGGTATTTTTACTGTTAAAGCATATCGACCGCTTTCTCGACTGCTGCAATCAGCTTTTCAACATCTTCTAACGTATTGTAGATACCAAAAGAAACGCGCACCGTGCCTTTAACGTTGAGCGCATCCATCAGAGGGTGCGCACAGTGATGCCCGGCACGAACAGCGATACCTTGTTGATCAAGCAGCGTGGCAATGTCTTGGTGGTGAACGCCATCCATCACAAAGGTAAGTACTGAAGCGCTCGGTTGGTAACCGAGGATTTGAATGTCGTCCAACTGGCTTAGTGCTTGGTAAGCTTTGTCCTGCAGAGAATGCAGATGTGCCTCTACTGCGGCTTGGTCGAAGCTTTGGTACCAATCGATGGCTTTCGCTAGAGCAATCGCGCCGGCGACGTTTGGTGTGCCTGCCTCAAACTTACCCGGCAAGGCAGAGAAGGTGGTTTTCTCAAACGAGACTCTTTCGACCATTTTGCCGCCGCCATGCCATGGTGGCATTGCTTCTAAAAGTTCAAGTTTGCCATACAGTACGCCAATCCCAGCGGGTGCATACAGTTTGTGACCGGAGAAGACATAAAAATCAACATCAAGCTCTGCCAAGTTCAACGGTTCATGAACGATACCTTGAGCACCATCAACAACAACAACCGCACCTGCTGCATGTGCCGTTGCGATGATTTTCTCGATAGGTTGACGAGAGCCAGTGACATTGGTGATTTGTGCACACGCCACGATTTTACAGCGCTCCGACAATAGTGCTTCAAACGCATTGATATCGAATTGGCAATCGGAGGTCATCGGAACTTTAACGATTTTCGCGCCCGTTTGTTCCGCGACAATTTGCCAAGGCACGATGTTCGCGTGGTGTTCCATTTCACTGATCAGGATTTCATCACCGGCTTGGAGTGTGCTGCGAGCATAAGTTTGTGCGATTAGGTTTAGTGCTTCGGTTGCGCCTCTAGTCCAAATGATTTCTTTTGAACTGCTTGCTCCTATGAACTTCGCAACGGTTTCACGAGCCGCTTCAAATTGACTGGTCGCGTTGGCTGTTAAGCTGTGACTGCCGCGGTGCACGTTAGCATTTTGTGCACTGTAGTAACGGCTAATCACATCGATCACGCACTGTGGCTTTTGTGTTGTTGCTGCGCTATCAAGGTAAACCAAAGGCGATTGGTTGACGTCTTGATTTAGGGCTGGGAACTGTTCGCGTACAGCGTTTACGTCAAACATTATTCGTCACCGAGTTCGTGATAATGCAGTGTTGGGATAGTGACTAACGGCTCAGCAACCATCCATCCATGTTCTTTACCGGAAAGTTTGATAATGATTTCCATCGCGAACTCAAGTGCAGTTCCTGGTCCCTGACTTGTCAGTAGGTTGTGATTCACATCCATGGTGACACGTTTAGCTCGCCATTTGTTTTTAGGAATATGAGATTGGAAGCTTGGATGACATGTCATCAGGGCTTCAGGGTAAAGGTTATGATGTTGCAGAACCAAAGCTGGCGCTGCACAAATCGCGGCAACCAGTTTTCCTTCGTACATATGCTGTTTCAGAATCTCAATCATGATGGTGCTATCACGGAAGGTTTCTGCGCCGCCAACACCACCAGACAGAACAATTGCATCAAACTCATCGTCAGCAATATCAACCAATTTACAATCCGCTGTCAGTGTTACACCGCGAGAGGCTTTCATTATAAGAGCACCATCGAAGTCTGCGCTTGCTACCGTCACGTCATAACCAGCACGAACCATCATATCGATAACGGTTACCGCTTCCATTTCCTCTGTGCCCGGAGCGATAGGTACTAAGATCTTTTTGTTCATTGTTCTGTCCAGCTTTGTTCAATCTGTTTGATGTGTTGATAGAGTTTTGCGTTCTCTGGCGTACTAATTTGGTGTTTTTCGGCAGCTTGCAGCAAATAACCAGTAATAAAGTCTATCTCGGTACGACGTTGGTGAAAGACATCTTGTCTCATAGAAGAGTAGTTTGCAGCTGTAGCGTTAACCACCTGCATAATTGTGGCATGTAAAGAGTCAAAATCGATCTTTATCTCTTCTTTGTTCATGACTGCTACCAACTCATAAGTGATGCTTTTTAATGTCACTGCAAACTCAGGAGCAGCAAGATCACCATTTTTGCATTGATGGATGGCTGTCAGGGGGTTGATTGCACAATTGATCGCAAGCTTGGTCCATAGCGCAGCATTGATGTTTGGGTTCCAACTGACTTCTGGTAAAGCGTGGTTCATCACTTGCGCAAGAAATTCGCATTGATTGCCTTTGGTATTAAAACCACCTAATTGGGTGTGACCGTGACCAGTATGAAGAACCTGTGCTTTGCTTGGTTTATAGGCACCGTGTGTGGTGGTTGCAATCACGATAGGGTTATCAGTGAGCTTTGTTTCCAAAAGTGGTGCTGTTCCCATGCCATTGTGCATCAGCATTACAATGGTATCAGTGTTGATATACGGCAAAAGAGGGGTTATCGCTTCGTCTACTTGCCATGCTTTTACTGTCACAACAATCAGGTCTGCGGCTTGTACAGAAGGAAGGTGTTGATTAGCAAAATTAATTGCAGGAGAGTCATCAAGTTGAAGCAGTTGCTTACTATCTGAGGTTCTTCCCCACAAGGAGACGTTGTGTCCGGCAAGTTGGAATTTGGTCGCCCAGAGTGAGCCAATGGCTCCAGGTCCAAGGATAAGAATATTCACCAAACGCTCTCATTAAAAAGGTTTGCTGCAAGGATAATGAGGGAAAAAAGGAAAGCAAATAAAAATGGCGCCAGAAGGCGCCATTTTTGGGGAACTTATGGGTTCTATTAGAACTTGTAAGTTACAGCTACGTAGTGACCAAAGCCAGTTGACTTAAGTGCGTCAGAGTCTTTGATACCGTAAACGTCTTTGTAGCCTTTTAGACCGTAACCCACTGCGAAGCGGTCAGAGTGCCAGTAGATACCGTTGAACATTGCGCCACCGTTGCTAGCACTTGAGTATTTCTCTTTCATACCAAATTGGTAATCGATGTAACCTTGGTAAGAAATGAAAGAACCGTTCTCGAAGAAGTAGAATGGTTTGAACCAGTTAGTCGAGATTTGGAAACCGTTCCAATCTTTTTGGTTACCTTGGTAAGTACCGTATAGGTTAACACCTACTTTACCAAACCATGGAACCATTACGTCAGAACCGATACCAACTTTTTGGTTGTTTACTGAGAATGGGTTAGTTTTGTAATCAGTACCATCCCACTCAAATAGTGTTGCAACGTAAAGTTCTTGAACTGGACCGAAAGACAAGTCTTTACCAGTTAGACCGTCGATAGACATACGTGGAGCAAACTTCATGAAGATCTTAGGATCTCCAACTTTGTCGCTGCCTTTGTCTGACGCTAGGTTGAATACGTCAACGTAACCGTATAGGTCGAAGATACCAGAGCGACCGCCAAATTCCATTTCTAGGTAGTCGTGTGAAGACTCACCTGGAAGTTCGTCAAATGCACCCATTAGGTTGAATTGCATCCACTTGTAATCGTTCTTGTGGATGTCGCCGTCTGAGTAGTCAGCAGCCATTACAGGAGCTGAAGTAGCCGCTAGAAGGCTAAGAGCTAAAAGTGATTTACGCATAAGGGGACTCTCTATGTTTGTAATGATTCAGAACACGCAATCTTTGCTGCGCTTTCCAATTGGCGGGAATAATAGCGATAAAAATCCCAAATGAAAGTGATAAAGGATGCAAAAATGAAGGTTTTTAGTGAGGCTCGTCACGAAATAAGTTTATTTCACGGAACTTTTCGTTTGTTGCATCATTTTGCAATAAATATGTGACGCATGTCGTTTGCGTAAACGTTTTTATGACTTTTTAAGCCAGTCGATTAACCAACATAAATCGTTAGTGATCTCTCCAATACACCGTTCGTATGAGTTTGGGAATCAAAGAGGACGATTTAATGAAAGAAGTCATGTTATTCCCTTTAACCTCGGTTGTACTGCCAGAAGGAAAAATGAATTTGCGCATTTTTGAGCCACGGTATCAACGCATGGTGAAAGAATGCAGCGTTCAAAATGTCGGGTTCGGCGTTTGCCTTGTTGGTAGTGGAGAGGATCCAAAAGCAGTAGGGAATGTGTCGTCTATTGGTACTTTGGTCACCATCGTTGATTTCGAAACACTGAGTGATGGGCTTCTTGGTATCACCGTTGTTGGTGAAAAGCGTTTTACTGTCACGCGCGTACGAGCAGATTCAGATGGTCTTCGTCATGCTGAGGTTGAGTGGATTGAAAATTGGTGCGAACCAACGCCCACTCCCAACTTTCTTTATTTGAGCAAGCAGCTCGATCATATATACGAACAGTTTCCTCAGGTGGGCAGGCTCTACCAGCATCGTTTTTATGATGATGCTTCGTGGGTCACCCAACGTTGGCTTGAATTACTGCCGCTCGACAGTGCGTTGTTTGAGAAGCTGGTTGGTGCAAAAGATTGCCTGCCAGCATTGGAATTTCTCAATCAAGCCATAGACGCCCCACCGAAAAGAGAGACTAGGATATGAAAGGACTAACTAAAACCGCAGTAACTTTGGTTGCTGTGCTAGGGATTGCTGCGTGTGGTTCAGACAGCGACTCGATTGAATATTCGAATTTACAAGCGGTACACGCTTCGGCAGATGCCCCTTTAGCAAATGTTTGGATTAACGACCAAGCAGCGTTAACTGGGGTAGATTACGGTGTGGGTTCAGGCTACGTAAAACTGCGCGAGGGTACAAACTCGGTTCAAGTTGACGTACAACTGCCAGGTGGTGAAGTTGCAACCGTGGTTGATAAGACGTCGTTGGATTTAGACTCAGACCTTAAATACACCGCATTTGTTGTTGGTGATGCTGCAATGGGGTCGGCTAATCCAGTGGAGCCATTGATTGTGACAAGAAGCGCAATGTCGATGGCTGATGAAAACAGTTTGGATGTACAAGTTGTGCATGCGGCTGCTGGTGTAGGTGATGTTGACTTGTATGTAACAGCCCCGGGCGCAGACCTTGCTTCTTCTTCGCCTATTACCACTCTTGGGTATAAAGACTCGACAGACGTCCTCAATATTGCTGCAGGTGATTACCAAGTTCGTCTTGTTGCAGGTGGTAACGTTGCTTTTGACTCCGGTACCATACCGCTCCCTGCAAACGCAGATTTGACTATTGCTGCCATTAAAACCGGCGGTACGATCTCGGGCTCACCAGTCAAGCTACTAGTGCTAGATGGTATGGGGTCGTCTATTATTTTAAATACAGGCAGTAAATCTGAGTTGAGAGTAGGGCATCTTGTCGATGGTGCACCAAATGTGGACGTCGCGCTGGATGGCAATGTCGTACTTAACGACGTGATGTTTAAAGATATCTCTAATTACCTTTCGGTTGATGCAGGTACCTACAATGCAACAGTTGATGCGGGGCTAGCTGACCCTATTATCGATGCTGATGTAACTTTGGATAGTGGCATGTCTTACAGTGTTTACGCTGTGGGTACAGCGGTACCACTTGCGGTAGAGCCTCTTGTGGTATCGGACAACAGAAGATCGATTGCGACAAGCGCGGTACTGAATGTCACTCACGCAGCAGCAAATCCAGCAGCCGCAAGTGTGGATGTTTATCTAACACCGTCGCAAGATATTTCTCAAAGTGATCCAGCATTAGCTAACTTTGCGTATAAAGATAGTGCTCAAAATGTTTACGTCACTGCTGGCGATTACTTTGTAACCGTAACAGCGCCAGGTGATAAAACTCCGGTCATTGGTCCTGCGCCTTTGCCTACACTAGAAAATGGCATGGTATATCAGGCGATTGCAATTGATGACAATGGTGGTTTTGGTCTGCTTGTTGGTGACATTACCAAGTAACATAGGATGGGAGGGGGCAACTCCTCCCAACAATTAAGGCTGATTATGATGAGTGAAAGCCCACAAAAATTGGGGCGAAGCGAATGGAATGAATACATGAATAAAGTGAAAGCGCGTGATAAAGACGCTTTTGCTTTCGTATTTCGTTTCTATGCACCAAAGCTTAAGCAGTTCGCCTACAAACATGTCGGTAACGAGCAAGTTGCGATGGAGATGGTGCAAGAAACCATGGCAACGGTATGGCAAAAGGCTCATTTATACGATGGTACCAAGAGTGCTTTGTCGACATGGATTTACACCATTATCCGTAACCTTTGTTTTGATTTACTAAGAAAGCAAAAGGGTAAGGACCTACACATCCATTCTGACGACATTTGGCCATCAGATTATTATCCGCCTGATTTGGTGGACCATTATTCGCCAGAGCAAGACATGCTCAAAGATCAGGTGGTGAAGTTTTTAGACATCCTGCCGAAGAATCAAAGAGACGTTTTGCAGGCAGTATACCTCGAAGAGTTGCCACACCAACAAGTCGCTGAGTTGTTCGACATACCTTTGGGGACCGTGAAATCACGATTGAGACTCGCGGTAGAGAAGTTGAGGCATTCAATGCATACGGAGCAATTATGAACAAACATCCAGATAACAACTTGTTAGAAGCTTACGCTTCCGGAAGTATTGATGCAGTTTCTGGTCTGGTGGTTGCCACACATCTAGAAAACTGTTCCAAATGCCGAGCGTATGTAAATCAGTTAGAAGCTGCACAGGCGAATGTTGTCGTTGGTGACATTTCACCAGAATACGATGCAGAGTTTGACAGTATGTTTAACGACATTATTACGGCAGAACCCAAACCAGATAGCATTATTATTAAAGATGTAGCGAAGGTGGCAGTTGCGGGTAAAGATTTCAAGCTTCCGAAAACGCTCAGTCGCTTTTCAGATTTAGTGGGGGAGTGGAAGAGTTACGGTGGAAAAGTGTATAGCGCTCAATTGGATTTAGGGGAAGATGCGCGCGTTAACCTTATGTATATAAGTGAAGATGTTCGTATTCCACAGCACACGCACAAAGGACAAGAATCGACACTTGTACTCCATGGTGGATTCAGTGATGAAGATGGTCACTACGAAGTGGGAGATATGCTGGTAAGAGATGCGTCAGTAAAACATAGCCCTTTTACTAAGCCTGGTGAAGACTGCTTATGTTTAACGGTACTGACCGAGCCAATGATATTCACACAGGGTGTCGCGAGAATCTTCAATCTGTTTGGTAAAGGCATGTATCCATAAGCTAGGAACTCAAACAAAAAGCCACCTTATCTCGGTGGCTTTCTTCATCATCTTTTCTTTAATTTCTTTGTCTTGCCTTTTCCAGCAACTCAGTAAAGTAGTGTCGCAATGAATAGAGCATGATCAAGCTTGGCACAACCATTACGGCAGTAATAACGAAGAATGTGGTCCAATCATTCAGATAATCGACCAGTTCGCCACTGAATGACGCCAATGTTGTTCGCCCAAAGTTACCTAGCGACGCCAACAATGCGTATTGAGTCGCTGAGAAAGCTTGACCGGTCAATATCGTCAAGAATGATACAAACGCCACTGTCGAGAATGCCGTCGTGAAGTTATCAACAATGATCGTCGCCAAGAACAAGTGTTCATTTGGTCCGACTTTCGCGATCCAAGCAAACATCAGGTTGCTTGCTGCCATTGCAATACCACCAATCATCAAGCCACGTACAATACCAAACTTAACGTTGAACATACTGCCGACAAAGGTGAACAGCATGGTCGCGCCCCAGCCAATGAGTTTCGAGTAGTAACCGATTTGCTCGTTGCTAAAACCTATCTCTTTATAGAAAGCGATGGACATACGACCTAAGAATGCTTCCCCAATCTTGAATAGGAAAACAAACAATAAAAGCGTGATGGCAACACGAACACCATTTCGATTGAAGAAATCTAAGAAAGGTTCTACAACGGTAACGGTAAACCAAGCGACTAATTTAGAGCCAACTACTTCTTTATGGCGCTGCTCTGCTTCCGATTGAAGTTGTTCACGCTGTGTTTTCGGTTCACCTACCAGCAAAGTGAAGAGCATCAAAATGATGACAATAAAAGCCATGCCGTAATACACGCCATTCCAACCGACACTGTCTGCATTGATGAATGCCAAGTAACCAGGTAAAGAGTAGCCAGTCCACCAACCAATTACTGCCATTGCGGAGGCTTGCGGTAATTTCGAATCTTCTGATTTTGGAAAGCTATCAATACGGAATGCATCAATCGCAATGTCTTGTGTTGCTGACGCGGTGGCAATACACAATGCGAGCAGTGAGGTGAAAACTAGGTTTTCCGCTGGATTTACACCTGCAATAAATAGAGTCGCGACCAGCACGACACTTTGGCATAGAAAGATCCAGCTACGACGCTGCCCTAGCAAGCGATGTAATACAGGCAGCTTGACGCGATCGACCAAAGGAGCCCACATAAAGTTGATTGCGTACACCGCAAATACACTGCCGAAGTAGCCAATAGCAGACAGAGTGAGACCTGCATCTTTCAGCCAACCCGACATATTTGAACCAATAAGTACCCATGGGAAGCCACTGGAGCAACCCAACATGAAAACCCAAAGCAGGCGTTTATCAAGGTAACTTTTTACCGTTTCCAACCAAGTGATGGAAGGCAATGAAGACATAAATCAATCCGTTAAAATTGAGCCACTAAAAGAGAAAGCCCTTCGAATATTCAAAGGGCTTATGAGTTTGGCTATTTGAGCAGTGTTGCTTTGGTGATGACGATTTGCGTATCAGGGACATCGCGCATGCGACCGACAGATTTGGTTGGCTGTTGTGCCATCTTTTGAATGACGTCAAAGCCTTCAGTGACTTCGCCAAACACAGCGTAACCCGGTGGGCGAGCGCCATAGTTCAAGAAGTCGTTATCTACTAGGTTAATGAAAAACTGGCGAGTAGCAGAGTCTGGAGCGTTGGTACGAGCCATCGCGATAGTAGCACGGTCATTGTTTAAACCATTGTTACCTTCGTTTTTAATTGGTGCGTATGTCTTCACCATTTGCATATCTTGGTTGAAGCCGCCGCCTTGTGCCATAAAGCCAGGGATCACTCGATGGAAAATGGTGCCCTCGTAGCTACCGTCTTCGACATATTTAAGGAAATTAGCGACAGTAATTGGCGCTTTTTCCTCATTTAACTCAACGGTGAAGTTACCCAGTGTTGTTTCAAACGCAACTTTCGGACCGGCGAAAACACTGCAGCTCAATAGCGCGAGAGAAAGAATAACTTTGCGTAGCATTAGAATCGCTCCTGCATGTATTGACGAAGCTCAGGGTCATTCGCGATTTCTTTCAATGTTAAAGCAACAACATCATTTAATGTTTGCTCAATATCTGAATCTGAAGCGCTTAATGTTCCCGAACGTTTAGCTGTACCAGTATAGGTCTTAACAAGCTTGCCTTGCGGAGTTTCCGCCGTGATCTCTAGTACCACTTTTGCATCCATATGATTTTCCATCACTGAATGCTTCACGTTCACCAACGCTTCTTGAACTTGCAGCTCAATCGAATTGTCACTGTTTAGATCAGAGTGGAAGCCCTGAGAAGAGAACTGCTTCTCTAGCGCTTCTTCAAGAGAAATGCGTAGGTTTTGCTTTGCATGAAGAGGCAAAATGTTTGAACGACCGTTGTCAACAAGTGCAACGTATTGTGCTGCGCGTACATCTTTACTGGTTAGGCTATAGCTCTTACCTTGTACGATAGGGTTTGTGCTTAATGTCGTTTCAGGCATCAGATTCAGTTGAGGTTGTTGTGGCGCTGAACATGCAGCAAGCAAAGCAACCGAAGCCGCGAGTACCAGTTTTTTCATCTTATTATTCCTTTTAAACATTTTGCTAAAGTCAGGACTTTATTGCTTTGCGCCTAATTTAGCAGGATTTTTCGTTGCCTGTAAAATCACGAACTTATTGTTAGAAGCGACTAATTTCACATTTTTGTCGCCAAATAGACGTTTTAGCTTCGCATCGTAACCAAGGTGACGGTTTCCTATGACCAATAGTTTGCCATCTTGGTTCAGTATTTGTTTGGCATCGCAGAACATTTGCCATGCAATGTGATCAGTAATCGCTTGCTGCTGGTGGAAAGGCGGGTTACACATCACCATACAAGTACTGCTTGATTTAAATCCATCCAAACAGTTGTTGGCAATGCACTGAATATCACGCTCTTCTCCTAAATTCGCCAATAAGTTTTGTTTCGCAGACTCGACAGCCATAAAGCTCTCATCGACACAAGTCAGGCGTGCTTGGGGATTCAATTGCCCCATCTTTACGGATAGAACACCATTACCACAACCAAGATCGATGACGTGTTTTAGCTCCGAATCTTGAGGGAGGTGTTGAAGCATAAAGCGTGCCCCCAAATCCAGGCTTTCACCAGAGTAAACATTTGGCAGGTTTTTGAGTTCGATGTTTTCGCCGTCAACTCCCCATACTGTCATTGGGTCTACTTCCACAACAGGTTGCGCATTTGCGTGTGAGAAGACTAGACGGTGTTTTTTCCATGCTAGAGAGGTTTTTGTCTCGCCTAAGTATTTTTCGAATAATTTCAGTGTCGAAGTATGGATCTCTTTCGCTTTATTGACCGCAATAATAGGGCAGGTCGCGGGCAACGTTTTACGCAATTGACTCAACAGCCAAACAAGATGTCGGTTGCTTTTAGGTAGCTGTAACAAAACCAAGTCTGCATTCGCAGGAATCTCATCCATGGTGGTGAGAAATGCGACCTTGTTGCCACCATTTTGCTCTAGGTTTTGTTGTGCTCCCTTGTGGGAGATAAAAGAATCACTGACTAAAGTGACATTGTGTTTGTCTGAAAACCAGCAAGCCAACGCACCAAAGTTATCGTTAATAACCACGATATTTTGATTGTCAGGCAGTGCAAGTTCTTCCACGTGATTGATGAGGTATTCATCACCTGCGTCCCATGCTTGAAGAGTCTCATTAGAGCGCATTGGGAAACGATGTAGGGTCAGGCTACGATCATGAAGATTCAATTCGGTTTTCATAACTAAACGTAAGTAGATTCGGAAATTAGTGATTATTGTCGCAAATGATGAAGATTCAAGATACAAAAAGCTGTCAAATTTACTGATTTTCACAGGCTTTTAGCGAACTACCTGGCGTTGAAGAACTCGCAGCGGGGCGTTTCGTTGATTTCATTTAGTAAACTAGAGTATATACTTACCGAATTGGCATCAATGAGGACTGAATATGATCCAAGAAATCATAGAAAAGAAACTGCACAGTGAGCTGCAACCTAATTATTTGAAAGTGATCAATGAGAGCTATATGCATAACGTTCCGCCGGGTTCTGAAAGTCACTTCAAAGTGATTGTGGTGAGTGATGCATTTGCGGGTCAGCGCCTTATTGGACGTCACCGTCAGGTACATACTGTATTGGCTGATGAGCTCGATAATCACATTCATGCATTAGCAATCCACACTTACACCAACGAAGAGTGGAAGCTTGAACAAGATGGGGCACCAGATAGTCCTATGTGTATGGGTGGCGGTCGCTAGAGCGCGATTAAAACACTGATTTAAAAAGATGGTTTCGGTCATCTTTTTTTGTTTTACATCTTTTCGGGACAAAAATGTGGCACAAATAAAGGTTATAAAAAGTGTTAACAGTGTTTCAACAAATGAATGAAAATTAATGCATGTTTCAAAGCGTGAATGTTTTTATTCCATATCAAATATATGGGAATTGGCATTTGTGCGTTCGGTCAAACTTATGACTATTCTTTAACCTTTTAGACCTTGTTCTACCGAAATAAACCCTCCTTTCCTAAGATTGGTCATGGCATCAAGTTCCTAAAAAATGCTAGACTACGGCACCTGATAAATCTCGCCTAATATTTGTGACGAGATAATTAATAGGATGTTGCGATTTTGATGTTTTAAACAACATCAAAACCGGACACTGATGTCGTGTCTAAAAGTTACGCAATCAAAAGAATCTTTTTCCCGATAAAAGTAGTGCAAGTGCGTATGATTACAATAAAGAAGGGCTTGGATCTTCCTATCGCAGGAGCTCCATCCCAGGTGATTAATGATGGTAAGACCATCAAAAAAGTCGCCTTGCTTGGCGAAGAGTACGTTGGCATGCGTCCTACCATGCATGTCCGCGTTGGCGATGAAGTGAAAAAAGCGCAAGTTCTTTTTGAAGACAAAAAGAACCCTGGCGTGAAGTTCACTGCTCCAGCAGCCGGTAAAGTGATCGAAATTAACCGTGGCGCTAAGCGTGTACTTCAATCAGTAGTGATTGAAGTAGCAGGCGAAGAGCAGGTTACATTTGATAAGTTCGAAGCAGCTCAACTAGCAAGTCTAGATCGCGAAGTGATCAAGACTCAATTGGTTGAATCTGGTCTTTGGACCGCTTTACGTACTCGTCCGTTTAGCAAGGTTCCAGCAATCGAGTCTGCTACTAAGGCTATTTTCGTAACTGCAATGGATACTAATCCACTAGCAGCACAGCCTGAGTTGATCATCAATGAACAACAAGAAGCATTCGTTGCCGGTCTAGACATTCTTTCAGCCCTGACAGAAGGCAAGGTTTACGTATGTAAGTCTGGCACTAGCTTGCCACGCTCTTCTCAGTCAAACGTAGAAGAACACGTCTTCGATGGCCCTCACCCAGCAGGTCTTGCTGGCACCCACATGCATTTCCTATACCCAGTGAATGCAGAAAATGTGGCATGGAGCATCAACTACCAAGACGTTATCGCGTTCGGTCAGCTTTTCCTAACGGGTGAGCTTTACACTGATCGTGTTGTGTCTCTAGCTGGTCCTGTTGTGAACAACCCACGTCTTCTTCGTACAGTTGTTGGTGCTTCTCTTGAAGACCTAACTGACAGCGAGTTGATGCCTGGTGAAGTTCGTGTGATTTCAGGCTCGGTACTTTCTGGTACTCAAGCGTCTGGTCCACATGCCTACCTAGGTCGTTACCACCAACAAGTTTCTGTGTTACGCGAAGGTCGTGACAAAGAACTGTTTGGCTGGGCTGTACCTGGTAAAAACAAGTTCTCAATCACGAAATCTTTCCTTGGTCACATCTTCAAAGGTCAGTTGTTCAACATGACAACAACGACTAACGGTAGTGACCGTGCAATGGTTCCAATCGGCAACTACGAGCGCGTAATGCCGCTTGATATGGAACCGACACTGCTACTTCGTGATCTATGTGCAGGCGATACTGATAGTGCTCAAGCACTTGGTGCGCTTGAACTGGATGAAGAAGATCTAGCATTGTGTACCTTTGTATGTCCTGGTAAATACGAGTACGGTCTGTTACTTCGTGAATGCCTAGATACCATCGTGAAGGAAGGGTAATCCATGCTTAAGAAATTCATTGAGGATATCGAGCATCATTTTGAACCAGGCGGTAAGCACGAAAAGTGGTTTGCACTGTACGAAGCAGCAGCAACACTATTCTACACGCCAGGTCTAGTAACAAAACGTAGCTCGCACGTTCGTGATAGCGTTGACTTAAAACGTATCATGATCATGGTTTGGTTCGCAGTATTCCCAGCAATGTTCTGGGGTATGTACAATGCGGGTGGCCAAGCTATCGCAGCACTTAACCACATGTACGCTGGTGACCAACTAGCGACAGTTATCGCAGGTAACTGGCACTACTGGCTAACAGAAATGCTTGGTGGCACCATCGGTGCGGAAGCTGGCGTTGGCAGTAAGATGCTATTAGGTGCGACTTACTTCCTACCAATCTACGCAACAGTATTTATTGTTGGTGGTTTCTGGGAAGTGCTTTTCTGTATGGTGCGTAAGCACGAAGTTAACGAAGGTTTCTTTGTAACTTCTATCCTGTTCGCACTTATCGTTCCACCAACGCTACCTTTATGGCAAGCGGCACTAGGTATCACATTTGGTGTTGTTGTTGCTAAAGAGATCTTCGGTGGTACAGGTCGTAACTTCCTGAACCCTGCTCTTGCAGGTCGTGCTTTCCTATTCTTCGCTTACCCAGCGCAAATCTCGGGTGACGTAGTATGGACTGCGGCTGACGGCTTCTCTGGTGCAACTGCTCTTAGCCAATGGGCTCACGGCGGTAGCGGCGCATTGATCAACAACATCACTGGCGCTCCTATCACTTGGATGGATGCATTCATCGGTAACATCCCAGGCTCAATTGGTGAAGTATCAACGCTTGCTCTAATGATCGGTGCAGCGATGATCGTTTACATGCGAATCGCTTCATGGCGCATCATCGCAGGTGTAATGATCGGTATGATCGCAGTATCGACACTATTCAATGTGATCGGTTCTGACACCAACCCAATGTTCAACATGCCATGGCACTGGCACCTAGTTCTAGGTGGTTTTGCATTCGGTATGTTCTTCATGGCAACTGACCCAGTATCAGCTTCATTTACCAATGGCGGTAAATGGTGGTACGGCATCCTAATCGGTGCAATGTGTGTGATGATCCGTGTAGTTAACCCGGCTTACCCAGAGGGTATGATGCTGGCGATTCTATTCGCGAACCTGTTCGCACCTCTGTTCGACCATGTAGTTATCGAGAAGAACATCAAGCGGAGACTAGCACGCTATGGCAAGTAATAACGACAGCATTAAAAAGACGCTGGGTGTTGTTGTCGGGTTGAGCCTTGTTTGTTCAATCATCGTATCAACAGCAGCAGTGGGTCTGCGTGACCAGCAAAAAGCTAACGCTGTACTAGATAAGCAATCTAAGATCATCGAAGTTGCGGGTATCGACGCTGAAGGTAAGAAAGTTCCTGAGCTATTTGCTGAGTACATCGAACCTCGTCTAGTTGACTTCAAAACTGGTGATTTTGTAGAGAAAGCTGAAGACGGCTCTACAGCAGCTAACTACGACCAACGTAAAGCAGCTAAAGATCCTGCTGAGTCTATCAAGCTAACGGCTGATGAAGACAAAGCTAAGATCCTACGTCGTGCTAACACAGGTATCGTTTACCTAGTGAAAAGTGGTGATGACATTTCTAAAGTTATCATTCCAGTTCACGGTAACGGTCTATGGTCTATGATGTACGCATTCGTTGCGGTTGAAACTGACGGTAACACTGTGTCTGGTATTACTTACTACGAGCAAGGTGAAACTCCTGGACTTGGTGGTGAAGTAGAAAACCCAGCATGGCGTGCTCAATTCGTTGGTAAGAAACTATTCGACGAGAACCACAAACCAGCAATCAAGATTGTTAAAGGTGGTGCTCCAGAAGGTTCTGAACACGGCGTTGATGGCCTATCTGGTGCGACACTAACTGGTAACGGTGTTCAAGGTACATTTGACTTCTGGTTAGGTGACATGGGCTTTGGTCCTTTCCTAGCAAAAGTTCGTGACGGAGGTCTGAACTAATGTCTAGCGCACAAAACATTAAAAAGAGCATTATGGCGCCGGTGTTGGACAACAACCCGATCGCGCTGCAGGTTCTTGGTGTATGTTCTGCTCTTGCAGTAACAACTAAACTAGAAACAGCATTTGTAATGACACTAGCGGTAACTTTCGTAACTGCATTGTCTAACTTCTCTGTTTCTCTGATCCGTAACCACATTCCTAACAGTGTGCGTATCATCGTTCAGATGGCAATCATCGCATCGCTAGTAATCGTGGTAGACCAAGTGCTTAAAGCTTACCTATACGATATCTCTAAACAGCTATCTGTATTCGTAGGTCTTATCATCACGAACTGTATCGTAATGGGTCGTGCTGAAGCATTCGCAATGAAATCTGCGCCAATCCCATCGCTAATTGATGGTATCGGTAACGGTCTAGGTTACGGCTTCGTTCTTATCACCGTAGGTTTCTTCCGTGAACTATTCGGTTCAGGCAAGCTATTCGGCATGGAAGTTCTACCTCTAGTGAGCAACGGTGGTTGGTACCAGCCAAACGGTCTGATGCTACTAGCACCATCTGCATTCTTCCTAATCGGCTTCCTAATCTGGGTAATCCGTATTCTGAAACCAGAACAAGTAGAAGCGAAGGAGTAAGGGCGTCATGGAACATTACATCAGTCTGCTAGTTAAATCGATTTTCATCGAAAACATGGCACTGTCTTTCTTCCTAGGTATGTGTACTTTCCTTGCCGTATCTAAGAAAGTTAAGACCTCTTTCGGTCTAGGTGTTGCAGTAGTGGTAGTACTAACTATCGCGGTTCCTGTGAACAACCTAGTTTACAACCTAGTTCTGAAAGAGAACGCGTTAGTTGAGGGCGTAGACCTTAGCTTCCTAAACTTCATCACCTTCATCGGTGTAATCGCAGCACTTGTACAGATCCTAGAGATGGTTCTTGACCGTTTCTTCCCACCTTTGTACAACGCGCTAGGCATCTTCCTACCGCTGATCACAGTAAACTGTGCGATCTTCGGTGGTGTATCTTTCATGGTACAACGTGACTACAACTTTGCTGAATCTGTTGTTTACGGTTTCGGCTCTGGTGTGGGCTGGATGCTAGCGATCGTCGCTCTTGCAGGTATCCGTGAGAAGATGAAGTACTCAGATGTACCTCCAGGTCTACGTGGTCTAGGCATCACGTTTATCACTGTAGGTCTTATGGCGTTAGGCTTTATGTCTTTCTCTGGTGTTCAACTGTAAGTCGGGTAAACCGCAACAATTAAGGAATAGTCAATGGACATTATTCTTGGTGTAGTGATGTTTACTCTGATCGTACTTGCGCTAGTACTAGTGATTCTTTTCGCTAAGTCTAAGCTTGTACCAACAGGTGACATTACAATTTCTGTGAACGATGACCCTTCACTGGCGATCGTTACACAACCAGGTGGTAAGCTACTATCTGCGTTAGCTGGTGCTGGCGTATTCGTATCTTCTGCTTGTGGTGGCGGTGGCTCTTGTGGTCAGTGTCGCGTAAAAGTTAAATCAGGTGGTGGTGACATCCTACCTACCGAGCTTGACCATATTACTAAAGGTGAAGCACGTGAAGGTGAGCGTCTAGCGTGTCAGGTTGCAATGAAAACTGACATGGATATCGAGCTTCCTGAAGAGATCTTCGGCGTTAAGAAGTGGGAATGTACAGTTATCTCTAACGATAACAAAGCGACATTCATCAAAGAGCTTAAGCTACAAATTCCAGATGGCGAATCAGTACCTTTCCGTGCTGGTGGTTACATCCAGATTGAAGCACCAGCTCACCACGTTAAGTATGCTGACTTCGATGTACCTGAAGAGTACCGTGAAGATTGGGACAAATTTAACTTGTTCCGTTACGAGTCTAAGGTAAACGAAGAAACGATCCGTGCTTACTCAATGGCTAACTACCCAGAAGAAGAAGGTATTATTATGCTGAACGTGCGTATCGCTACGCCGCCGCCTAATAATCCTGATGTACCACCTGGTATCATGTCATCGTTCATCTGGTCTCTAAAAGAAGGCGACAAGTGTACGATTTCAGGTCCATTCGGTGAGTTCTTCGCGAAAGACACTGATGCTGAAATGGTATTCGTTGGTGGTGGTGCAGGTATGGCTCCAATGCGTTCTCATATCTTCGACCAGCTAAAACGTCTGCACTCTAAGCGTAAGATGTCATTCTGGTACGGTGCACGTTCTAAGCGTGAGATGTTCTACGTAGAAGACTTCGATGGCCTAGCGGCTGAGAACGATAACTTCGTATGGCACTGTGCACTGTCTGACCCTATGCCAGAAGATAACTGGGATGGTTACACTGGCTTCATTCACAATGTTCTTTACGAGAACTACCTACGTGATCATGAAGCGCCAGAAGACTGTGAATACTACATGTGTGGTCCACCTATGATGAACGCTGCTGTAATTGGTATGCTAAAAGATCTAGGTGTAGAGGATGAGAACATCCTTCTAGATGACTTCGGTGGTTAATCCTCCCAAGTGATTGAATCTATGGCTAGCTCTATAAGGGCTAGCCATTATTTTTTGTAAAAAACAAAATGATATTCAACAGTTGATATAGGAAATCGGTTTATCTCAAGAGAACCCATTTTCCATATCAATTTAACGATAATAGGAGTAAACAAGTGAAAAAGTGGCTTGTTGCATTCGCTTCTCTATTGGTTTTGGCTGGCTGTGAGCAGCCTGCGGATCAAATTCATTTAAGTGGTCCAACGATGGGGACTACTTACAACATTAAATACATCGAGCAAGATGGTTTACCTTCACCAGAAGCGCTTCAGACTGAAATCGATCGATTACTAGAAGAAGTGAACGATCAAATGTCGACTTACCGTGAAGATTCAGAGCTTAGCCGTTTTAATCAACATAAAACTAGCGAGCCATTTGAAGTATCGCCACAAACAGCAACGGTAGTGAAAGAAGCGATTCGCTTGAACGGTCTTACTCTAGGAGCACTAGACGTAACCGTAGGTCCACTAGTGAACCTATGGGGCTTTGGTCCAGAAGCGCGCCCGGATGTGGTTCCAACAGATGAAGAGCTAGCAGCTCGTAAAGCGAATACTGGTATCCATCACCTTTCTGTTGAAGGTAACAAGCTGTCGAAAGATATTCCAAACTTGTACGTTGACTTATCGACGATTGCCAAAGGTTGGGGTGTGGATGTTGTGGCAGATTACCTGCAATCAGAAGGCATTCATAACTACATGGTGGAAGTTGGCGGTGAAATGCGTTTGAAAGGCATAAACCGTGAAGGTGTGCCATGGCGTATTGCGATTGAAAAACCAACCGTTGATGAGCGTTCAATTCAAGAGATTATTGAACCAGGTGACATGGCAATTGCAACAAGCGGTGACTATCGTAATTACTTTGAGAGCAATGGTGTGCGATACTCTCATATCATTAACCCGCATACGGGCAAACCAATCCATCATAAGGTGGTGTCTGTAACGGTACTGGATAAATCGTCGATGACAGCTGATGGTCTTGCAACTGGTCTTATGGTGCTAGGTGAAGACAAAGGCATGGAAATCGCAAATGAGAATAATATTCCTGTTTTCATGATTGTGAAAACGGATGATGGTTTTAAAGAGCTGGCTTCGGAAGCATACAAGCCGTTCATGAAGAAATAACAACAGAAGTGAGCATGTCCTTATGAGTACATTTCTAATTACTTTTGCTGTCTTTGTTGCGGTAATTGCAGCGATGGCAGTTGGTTACATCTTCCAAAAGAAGGTTGTGAAAGGCAGCTGTGGCGGTCTGGGTGCGGTTGGTATTGAGAAAGTATGTAACTGCCCAGAACCATGTGATGCACGTAAGAAGCGCGAAGCACGTGAAGCAGCCCGCGCTGAGAAGCTTGCTGCATGGGAAAAAGATCGCATTGCTTAATATGCGATAACAAGAATGATAAAACCCAGCCAATGGCTGGGTTTTGTTTTTTCGGCTTTGGTTTCTGTTTGAATATTGAATTAGGTTGGTGACATTAAGTGCCGTCTACTGAGATACGGTTTGATTCCGCCCGTTTCCTTTCGCTTGATACAAACGGTCATCCGCGACTTTAATTTGCTGATCTAAATTGCCCTTGATGTTTGAAACACCGACGCTGATGGTTACTTGAATCTGGTCATCTTGATAAGGAATCGGAGTTTTCTCTACGCGTTGACGCATTTGCTCTAAACGTGTCACAAAGTCGTCGTAGCTGCCGTAGGCTTGGATGCAAAACTCTTCACCCCCGAATCGTGCAATCACATCATCAGGAAAATAGATTTTTAATATATTGGCGACCATAACAAGTGCAGCATCGCCCCCATCATGACCATAGTTATCATTCACTTTCTTAAAGAAATCGATATCTAGCATAGCAATATTGCGTTGCTCATCGCTGTCACATGTTTGCCCAAATAGAAAGCGACGGTTCCATAAGCCAGTGAGTGAATCTTGGTTCGCCATTCTAAATAAATCTGTTGTGGCTTCTTTCATATCCAAGATTTGATGGACCCGACAAAAGAACTCCTCTTGATTAAAAGGCTTGTACAGAAAGTCGTTTGCTCCCGCTTTTAGAAAGCGCGCTGTCATTGAGTGGTCATCACTTCCAGAGATCCCAAGGATCGCCAATTGGTTTTTATCGAGCTTTTGGCGAAGCTCTCGGATCATAGTGATGCCATCTTTGATTGGCATATCATGGTCGGTCAGAACCAAGGTAATATCTGGATTTTGTTCAATAACTTCGATTGCTTGTTGACCATTCTCGGCTTGCAATGTCTGGATGTATTGATGCTCAAGTAATTGTACGACATGGCGGCGAACCGTCATTGAGTCATCAACAACCAGACATTTGTGTTGCTGGTTGTTGGTCAGGCGTTTAATCAGAGGAAGAAGGTAAGAAACGGAGGCCATGCTGTCTTTTAAGATGTAATCGAGTACGCCTTTTGCCAGCATCTTTTCACGAGCATCATCTTGCAACATCGCCGTAAGCACGATGACTTTTTGTTGGTGAGAAAGGACTAAATCGATGATCTCACCGTCCTGCGCATCCGGTAAGCAGTAATCTAAAACTGCACAGAGAAGCTCAGGCTGAGACGTTAAAATAGATTGTGCTTCCGCATAGCTTTCGGCAGCAAGTACTTCATAACCCGCCTGATTTAAGATTTGTTGTAAGTAGTTATTAAAGGCGCGACTGTCTTCGACGACCAGTATTTTATTACTCAAAAAGTTTCCCTACTTTCGTATATAAATCAACTTTAGTGTTATAGAAGTCAATAATAATGAAATGTCACTTTAATGCCATGAAAAATTGTTGCTACCTGACTCCAGATAACACTATTTCCAATACGTGTATTTACAGCTATACTGTTTTTTTAAACAGTGTTTATTTGTGTGCGGAACGTGATTGAGCGAGTCAGAAAAATAATTCACGTTGATATGGATTGCTTTTATGCAGCGGTCGAGATGCGTGACAACCCCAGTTATCGTGGTATTGCGCTTGCCGTTGGCGGTCATGAGAAACAACGCGGCGTGATCAGCACCTGTAACTATGAAGCGCGTAAATTCGGTGTGCGCAGTGCGATGCCAACAGCCAGAGCGCTTCAACTTTGCCCCCATTTGCTCGTCGTCCCGGGACGAATGCACGTATACAAACAAGTATCCCAACAGATCCGTACCATTTTCGAGCGATACACGCCACTTATCGAGCCACTATCACTTGATGAGGCGTATCTTGATGTGACTGACTCGACTGCTTGTCGGGGTTCTGCAACCTTAATCGCAGAATCGATCCGCAATGATATCTGGAATGAGCTTGGACTTACTGCATCGGCAGGTATTGCACCGATTAAGTTTCTTGCCAAAGTGGCTTCAGACATGAATAAACCCAATGGACAATTTGTTATTCCGCCAGAAAAGGTTCAAGAAGTCGTAGACAAACTGCCGTTAGAAAAGATTCCAGGAGTTGGTAAAGTGAGCTTGGAGAAGCTACATCAAGCGGGCTTTTACCTATGTGAGGATATCAAAAACAGCGACTATCGTGAGCTGCTACGTCAATTTGGACGCCAAGGTGCTTCGCTTTGGAAACGTAGTCATGGCATCGACGATCGTGAAGTGGTGGTTGAGCGTGAACGTAAGTCGGTTGGGGTCGAGCGCACCTTTAGCGAAAACATTGTGACTTACGATGAATGCTGGCAGGTGATTGAAGACAAGCTCTACCCTGAACTAGAGAAACGTTTGGAAAAAGCCAGTCCAGATAAGTCTATTATCAAACAGGGTATTAAACTCAAATTTGCCGATTTTCAACTCACGACAATTGAGCACATCCACCCTCAGTTAGAGCTCGATGACTTTAAAGAACTGTTAAGAGATATACTCAAGCGCCAAAATGGTCGAGAGATACGCTTATTAGGCTTAAGTGTGATGCTCAAGCCTGAGCAACAAGCGCGTCAATTGAGTTTCTTCTAAGCTCGCGCTAATTCAACCTGCTTTAGTACTTGCTCAAAAGAAACATTTGCCATTGACCCATAACCGCGTAACTTGCTCGCTTTCAGTTGCGTGATAATTGGTGTGCTAATTCCACATAAGAAGCGTGCGACAGCTGCATTGCTAATCGCCGTTGGTGAAAGCTGGACAAATTCATCAACCCAAGTGGATAGGTGTGCCAATTCAGGTTGTGTTTGTTGTGGTTGAGGAAAAGATGCGACTTGTCCACGACACACTGAACAGTGACCACATTGAGTTGGAGCATCGTGATCGGCAAAGTACTGCGCCAGTTGGTGACTTAAACAGTCTGACGATTGGAACAGACTCAACATAGTATGAATTCGTTCAATGTCCTTGTGTTCTTTGGATTGGAACAACTCAATTAAATGCTGAGAGATAGCTTCTTGGCTTTGAGTGGTAGGGAGAGCCGAGTAAACATCCGTAAGCTGTTTGCTTTCTAATTCAATCCAGCCATTTTGGTGGAAGTAATCTAGCGCCGCAACCACACGGCTGCGCTCAGACTGATAGTTCATCCATAATGCTTCTAAATCCACTTGGCACCATACTTTGGCTTTGGTTGAACAAGCAAAAATGGCTTCAACAAACTGACGTCTCTCGCCTTGGAACTGATTGAGGATGAAACTTTGTTCTTGTAAAAACTTGAAGCGATATTCTGCGAAATAACTGTATTTGGCTTCAATTACTTTTGCTAGCTCTAGGTAAACTAATAAGGTTTTTAGCGGAAGTTGGCGAATGTTGCTGTCGCGAGACAATCGCAACGCCATCACCTCCCACTGCGGAGTGTTCTCGCGAATTTGCTCCAGTACATAATTGATTGAGCTTGGCTCTGGCGTGTCACCGTAAACAAAGTTCTCTAATACCGTTAAGCCGGAGGTATTGCCCAAAAGAATACACTCCGAACGCTGTCCATCACGTCCGGCGCGCCCAATTTCTTGTGCGTAGTTTTCGATAGATTTTGGTAAATCGAAGTGAATAACACGGCGAATATCAGATTTATCTACCCCCATCCCAAATGCGATTGTTGCGACAATGCAGTCGATTTGCGAGTCCATAAACTGTTGTTGAATTTTCTCACGAATGTCGCTCTTCATACCCGCATGATAAGCGTGAGCATTGATGCCTAAACGGATAAGAGAGCTGGCAACTTGCTCAGCGGTCTGTTGCTGAGTGACATACACGATGCTCGGTAGTTTAGGTGTTGCAGCAATGATGTCATTCAGTTGCGTTTGCTTATTTTCTTCGTCGCAAGGCACCACAGAAATATCGAGATTAGGACGATAGAAGCCAGTAACCGTAATGTCCTCACCAGTGATATTAAACTTGTTTTGCATGTCCTCGATAACCGCTGGCGTTGCCGTTGCGGTTAGCAAGAGCGTTTGAGGGATATTCAGTTCACGTTGGTATTGTGGCAGTTTAAGGTAGTCAGGACGGAAGTTATGACCCCATTCCGAGATACAGTGTGCTTCATCGACCACCATCAAAGAGAGCGGAATCTGACGAATGAATTCACGAAAACGTTCGTTCTTGAGCCGCTCTACCGAAATCATCAAAATCTTAATCTGCCCATTCTTCACGCCAGCCATAACTTGCTGCGCTTCTTCTCGGCTTTGGCTACTGTCGATAGATGCCGCAGCTATGCCTTTACTTTGCAGGAAACCGAGCTGATCTTTCATCAGAGCAAGAAGTGGTGAAATCACCAGTGTTAGGTGTGGTAACTGGGTTGCAGGAAGTTGGTAGCAAAGTGATTTCCCCGAACCAGTCGGAAAGATGGCTGCTGCCGAGTGTCCGTTCATCACTGCTTCAATCACTGGCTGTTGACCGGGTCTTAATGAGTCAAATCCGAACACAGATTGAAGCGTTTGCTGAAGCGAGGCACTTTGCATAATAGGGAAACCTTGGTTTGATGATAAACTGGGTTACATTAACACACCCTGAGTGCCTAACGCGCGCCCTAAAAGTATGAACAAAGCTGATTTAGTCCAAATAATCATTCAACAACTTGAAGATAAATTGCACGTTGCTCACGCCTCGACACAAAGAGCCATTGACGCCGCGACCGATGAAGAAACAGTGCCAGAGCACAAGTACGACACCCTAGCACTTGAAGCTTCGTATCTGGCGCACGGGCAAGCGATGCGTGTGCAAGAAAGTGAAGAAGAGCTTCGTCAGTACCGTGCTCTTGTCCTACGTGACTTTGTCGATGCTCGTATCGCGGTTGGTGCTTATGTGGAATTAGTCGACGAGAACGATGTTGAAAAAACCTTTTTTATCGGTCCTTGCTCTGGTGGACTGACTGTTAAATGGCAAGGCAAAGAGGTATTTGTACTTACTCCAAAATCTCCCCTTGGTCGTGCTTTGATTGGCAGAGAAGAAGGGGAAGAGATTGATGTGAAAATTGGTGATA
Organism: Vibrio harveyi NBRC 15634 = ATCC 14126 = KCTC 12724; assembly: GCF_001591145.1. Lineage (GTDB taxonomy): Bacteria > Pseudomonadota > Gammaproteobacteria > Enterobacterales > Vibrionaceae > Vibrio > Vibrio harveyi. Next base: position 236,546 of record NZ_BCUF01000001.1, read on the forward strand.
AAACAAATTGTTATGAAGTCGTGACGATTTGCTGACATCGTATCCATAGTTGGTTGTTATAGTTAAGCGGAATAATCATGAAAAAAGAGAAAGTAATGAAGAAACTGCTCACACTCTCATTGTTGACCATCAGCGCCAGTGGCTATGCAGCCCAGTGTCGCGTCGATATTAACAACGAAGTTCGTATGGATGGTCAGAACTTAGAAATCGTACATACCAATGGTGAAAAAGCGGTTGTCGACGAAGACAATAACCTGTTCATTAAAGGCGAACTGATTGAGCTTGATGATGATCAGAAAGCGGCAATCGAGAATTACCGCGAGAAGATGAATGCTTATATTCCCCAAGCAAAACAACTGGCAAGTGATGGCTTAGCATTAGCGAACGACATTATTGATGACATTGCGGTCAGTCTTGATGCGCCAGACTCGTTTGATAATGTTAAAGTCGCGATAAAAGACTTCTTCGCAGATGTGGAAGCGCGTTACTACAAAGATGGTGATTTTATTCTGCCTGCTGACAGCTTTGAGTCGATGACAGAATCGTGGTCAAAGGACTTCGAGAAGGCACAAGAAATTTTCAACAAAGAATTCCTAGCCAGCGCTTTTGATGCGTTGTCTGCCAAGATGAAAGAAGATGGTGGTTTGAATTTAACTGCACTGTCTGAAAGCATGACAGAACTGCAAGCTAAGGTACAAGAACGCCTAGCAGAGCACTCGAAAGACGTAGAGAAACAAGCGGAAGATTTGTGTGAATCACTGGATGATATGGCTGGTGAAGAACAGGATCTGCTGAAGAAAATTCCAGAGCTAAAAGACTATCAAGTCTTCACGATTTAATTTGCGAAGCAGAAACAACAAAGAGCGCCTATTATCGGCGCTCTTTTTACATGGGTACTATTCAGTATCTATTCGAGTTATTCAGCATTCATTTGAGTTAACTTGTCTCCCACTGGTTTTGAGAAGTTAAAGCCATCGTGCTCATCCCAATTGATTGACCATGTCATCACACCAGCGTAGTTCGGGTAGTTGAACGCTGGTTTCACTGTGCCACATGAAGTGCCCTTGGTTAAGCAATCTAACGCATCAAGGATGTTCTGTGTTGGTGCTTGACCAGAGTTAGCTGAGCTCGGTCCCGATGGCAAGCCAATCGCGACTTGGTCATCACGCAGTGGCTCAAACATGGTGCCATCTGCTAATTCAAAGCCCTCCATCAACATCTTAGATTGCGCCACCATCATATCCACTGAGCCTTCTGGTGCCGATCCTGGTAAGTAAGGGTTTGGCAAACCACCATTGTTGTACAACTGTACGTGTAGTAGGTCGAGCGTGCTGCGCGTCTCATTGATCACTGGAATGTATGCGCCCCAGATGCCGCTGTAAGCCACATAGCCACCTTGCACGTAAGGGTGTTCTGGTGCCATGGTGAGGTACATATCGCCGCCCATGTTCTGTTCAATTTGCAACAAAGCTCGACCTAAACGCGCTTGGATTTGCGAACCATGCAGTAGGTTAGAACCACTTTCTAGATCCACATCCAAACCATCGAAGCCCCATTCGGCAATCAGTGCGGTCAGGCTCGATACAAAGTTTGCTTCATCTTGGTCGGTGTTCAGTGTAATCGTACCTTCAGCGCCACCAAGAGATAGAACAAACTTCTTACCTTTGGCTTGCAATGCAGCCATGTCTTGTTTGAACTGGGTTGGATCTAATGCAGGACAATCACTATAGATGTCTCCAGAGTACAAGTTGAAATGTACGGTACCATCGCTGTTGCGGTCATTTTCTGCAAAGGCAATATCAATCACATCCCATGCATCAGACATATCAGCTAAGCGGATAGGGCAGCCTGCGCCGTTCACGAAGTTGTGCCAGTAACCAATCAACTTGTGGCGTTTCTCGGTTTTCTCGACCACGGTAATTGAAGCGGCATCAGAGAGTGCTGTTGTGCCTGAAAGGTCAGTGGCTTGAGCGCTTACTGTAAAGTTGCCTATCGCGGCTGGCGTCCAGTTCGTCGAGTAAGGTGCTGTCGTGTCTGTTGCGACAATTGTTCCGTTCACCATAAAGTCGACGTGTTTAACGCCAGAGGTTAATGAGGTTGCATCCGCGCTTAGGACGAGATTTTTACCTAAACCTACGGTTTGACCTGCACTCGGTGACGTCAATGAAATCACCAAGTCTTGGTCACTCACTGTCACGTTAACAACAGACTCGGAAATATTATTATCGTTGTCTGTTGCAACGGCTTTAAGTTGATTTGTGCCAACTAGCGTTGCATTCCATAAAACGGAATATGGCGCTTGAGCGACCACGCCTAAGCTGGTGCTATTAGCAAAGAACTCAACTTGACTCACGTTACCATCTGCATCACTGGCATCTGCTGAGATCTCAACATTGCTACCAGCAAGTAAGACTTGACCTTCACTTGGTGCGGTAATAGCAACTTGAGGCGGCGTTGAGCAGGCTCCTAAGCCAGTCCACGCATCTTGCCAGTACAAACCTTCACCCGGTTCATAAGCCCAGGCTGCATCAGAAGAACACCAACCTGCAACATCACAGCGGTATTTCTGGTTGAGGTTAGAGACTAGTGTACCGACTTCATAGCGGTTACCGGCAACATAAGGCAAGGCGTCTGCACAACCACCAGAGTTGGAGTCACTCACGACGAGTGAGACTTCTTGACTCATGGTCGATAGGTTTGAATCGTCGGTTGCTTGCGCTTTAAAGGTATGAGTTCCAACTGCTGCAGTCCAGACGTATTCGTACGGTGCAGTGGTATCGACGGCAACCGATTGGTTGTTTATGAAGAACTCAACTTGGGTGACTAAACCATCGCTGTCTGCTGTATCGGCGGTTACCGAAATAGTGTCACCTACACTTGGTGTTTCTGTGCCTGTTGGGTTCGTTAGAGAAACGACTGGCGGTGGTAGTTCGGTTTGTGGTTGAACGAAGATAGACACATTGGTTGTGGTTACGGCACCTTCATTGTCGGTTGCGATCGCCGTTAACTGAGAGACCCCCTCCAATGCTGTCCAGTCAGCTTGAAACGGGGATTGGGTTACAATAGCTACGGTTTGGTTCCCGGCAAGAAATTCAACTTGAGCGACTTGACCATCTTCATCTGCGGCATTGGCTAATAAGGTGATCACGCTGCCTTCTGGGATTTGCGCATTATTCGCGGGAGAAGAGAAGGACACCGTAGGAGGTAGGTTTGTACTGCCACCATCACATTGACCAAGACCTTTCCAAGCCTCCCATGGACCTGAATTGTTTACCGGATCATTACCTTGTGTCCAGTACGCCGCTTCATACGCAGCCCCTTTGGTTTGCACTTGTTCACCGGAGTTATAAACCGTTGTGTTATCCCATACAGGTAAAGTTTGGCAATTGTAGGCTTGAGCTTGATAGCTAACACTAAGGGTCGCTATCACTGCACCATGCAGTAGAGTGAACTTCATTTTTCTCTCCTTGAGTTACTCGATGTTCGCAAGAACATGAACAGATATAGTTAGATAACTAGTTGATAAATAGACCTCAGGAGAGAAAATCGAAGCGTTATGTTTCACTTTTCAACACGAAATCACGCTGAACTATTCATGCTTTACAAACCGACTCATTATTTTTCGGCTCACTTCACGCTGATTTATAAATTCATCAAAAGGACAAAAACGGATACGTGGTGAATATGAGATGTACGTGGAAATTTACAAACTGAATGTCTGCTAATTGATCCGATTGTCGAGTAATTAACCTAATCACTCTTGTTGAGTAGACGATATTGCTATAGTGTACTAGTCAGCTAGTTCATTGATATTTTGTGTGAGTGGTATGACACAACAAACTTCTTCTCAGCCTCGTGAGCATTTTGGCTCTCGCCTTGGATTCATTTTAGCGGCAGCTGGTGCTGCGGTGGGTCTAGGTAACATTTGGGGTTTTCCTACTCAAGCAGCAAGTAACGGTGGTGGTGCCTTCTTGTTGGTTTACTTGGTGATGATTCTTATCGTTGCATTTCCAATGCTGGTGGTTGAAATGGCGATCGGTCGTCATGGTCAAGCCAACCCAGTTGATAGTATGCGCTCTCTAACAGGCAACCCAATAGGCAAAAAGCTTGGTGGTCTTGTTGGTTGGATTGGTCTGAGTGTGCCAAGTGCTGTTTTGGCATTCTACTCGATTGTTGGCGGCTGGTTGATTTGCTTTATGTTGGGGGCTATTACCGACATTATGGGCATGGAGGCAGCAACACAATGGTTGAAAGGCTTCAGTGTTGAGCGCAATTTGTTTGGTACGATTACATTTTATGTATTAACCATTTTGATCGTACAAGGCGGCGTGAAGCAAGGCATTGAGAAATGGTCTACACGACTAATGCCTGCACTGTTTGTTCTATTTGGTCTGCTGTTCATCTACATCATGACGCAAAACGGTGCGATGGAAGGTTTGAAGCATTACCTAGTGCCTGACTTCGAGAAAGTATGGGATCGCAAGCTTATTCTTGCAGCAATGGGACAAGGTTTCTTCTCTCTGACCATTGGTGGCTGCTCGATGCTTATTTACGGCTCTTACTTAAGCAAGAAAGAGAACCTACCGAAGATGGCAATGAACGTAACCATGGTAGACACCGCAGTTGCCTTTATTGCGGGTCTAGTGGTGATGCCTGCGATGTTCGTTGCGATGCAAAAAGGCGTTCAAATCTACGCAGAAGATGGTTCGCTATTGAGTTCTGATACGCTGGTATTTACTGTTCTGCCATTGATGTTTGATAGCTTAGGTTTGCTTGGTCAACTGTTCTCAATCGTCTTCTTCTTACTACTGACGATTGCGGCACTGACATCATCTATCTCGATGCTTGAATGCCCAGTGGCATTGGTGGGTGAGCGATTTAACACCAAACGTAGCACGACGAGTTGGGTTTTAGGTGGTCTGATTGCGCTATTTAGTGTGGTTATCGTATTTAACTTTGGTGCTCTGTTTGGCATGGTTGCGACTATCGCAACGCAATACTTACAGCCTATGGCGGCGTTATTGTTCTGTTTATTTGGTGGTTGGGTATGGAACCGTCACTCGAAGATTAAAGAACTTGAGCAAGGCTGCCCGGAGTTCACTCAAGGTTGGTTCGGTAAGCTGTGGCCGGCATACGTGAAGTTTGTTTGTCCGATTCTGGTCGCGACAGTTATCTGGGCTTCGTTCGGCTAATCAGCTTACGCAAAGCACAAAAGAAAAGGGCTTGATGAATGCATCAAGCCCTTTTTTCTATTCGTTGCTTACGTTGTCCGTATTGGTTAGCGATTAACGGAACTGGCCAGCGTCAGGCAGAAAGTCAAAACCCGCCGTAGCTAGTTTTGCTTCAAGTGCTGTTCGGTCGATATCAAAGAATGCAACCAACTTATCCAGATCACCACCAAAGTCATCACGCAGCTTCATGTTGACGATGCTCATCAGCATGATTGGATCCATGGATTCGAAGTTCGCTAGATTCATTACTTATCCTCGAAATCAGAGATCAGTAGGTTTGCTGCAGCAAATGCTGCTTTATCACGAACGTCTTTTGGTAAAGACTCGTCAGCAGCAACATCATTTAGTGCTCTTACTGCACATGAGATTGCTTGAGGAACGTAAGCTTGGTCGCCACTACCAATTTGAGCGTAAAGCTCACGAACCAAATCACAACAGCCGTATACTTGCATGGCTAAATCCTTAATAAATGATAACTGCTCTCAAATATACACATAGCCGTTTTGAAACTCAAAGCAGAGAATTGTTTTGGCTCAAATTCACAGACAACTTGAGCAAACATTCATCACTGTAATTGTGCTTCCAATTGAAGTGTGACTTCTGGAGAAAGATTGAGCTGCCTCGCAAGCTCTTGTAAGTAGGCTTTTTCCATAAAGTTTTGTTCATCTGCCACAATCAATGACGCGAGATAAATTTCTGATGCTTGTTGCGGTGATGTTGCCAAGCGCGCAATTTCTGCAGGATCAAGAGGCTTGTGAAGTTCTCGATGAACCAGTTGTCTTACGTGTTCGTCCGCGCCCATTTCTGTCAGGGCTTGTTCGATACGAGCCATTTCTTGTTCATCGACATGACCATCAGCTTTGGCTGCACCAATCATGGCTTTAAGGATCAGTTTCGCGTGTTTGTTGTCATCAGGATCGAAGGTTTCGTTGACGCCTTGCGTATCCTGCTTCGCTTGCCAATCGTTGTAGACTTTGTAAGCCAGAGCACCTAACGCCGCTGCGCCACCGACTTTTAGAGCTCCAGTGCCCACTTTCTTCGCCATCTTTTTGCTTTTCTTAGAGCCCATTAGCATGCCGATAAGACCGCCACCAATTGCGCCCGCACCAAGTGTTTTCAGTTGGTTAGAGCTCGATGAAGATTTGATATTGTTAGTTTGTTTACCAAGAGCATCGGCGCCTTGCTTGAGTAGGTCTGATTTGAGCGCTTGGTTAAGAAGACTTTTTAGATCCATGAGTGACCTCCTTACTAGATTAAATCCAGTGTAAGGTGATGAATCTGAACCAAAGATTAACAACGCAAATATCAGAGAGGGTCTATACCCATAAAAACAGACATAAAAAAGGGCTGACCGAAGCCAACCCTTTTCATCGCTATGTATTCAGTACAATGTGCTTAGTGCAGCTTATTGAAGTTGAGCTTTAACGTGCTCAACGATGTCTGCCATTGCAACTGCGGTTTTCTCACCAGTGCGGCGGTTCTTATACTCGAAGTTGCCTTCTTTCATTGAACGATCGCCGATCACGATAGTGTGAGGAATACCGATAAGTTCCATATCAGAGAACATTACGCCTGGGCGCTCTTTACGGTCATCGAATAGTACTTCGATACCCATAGCCGTCAGTTCAGCGTATAGCTTCTCAGCCGCTTCTTTCACTTCTTCAGACTTGTGCATGTTCATAGGAACGATAGCTACTTGGAAAGGCGCTAGTGCGTCTGGCCAAATGATGCCGTATTTGTCGTGGTTTTGCTCAATTGCAGAAGCAACAACACGTGAAACACCGATACCGTAACAACCCATCTCTAGGATTACGTTTTTACCGTCAGGACCAAGAACACCACAGTTCATTGCTTCTGAATAAACATTACCTAGTTGGAAGATGTGACCAACTTCGATACCACGCTTAAGCATTAGCGTACCTTGACCACATGGGCTTGGATCGCCTTCTACTACGTTACGCAGATCTTCAACTTGACCTAGTTCAACGTCACGACCCCAGTTGATACCGAAGTAGTGTTTGCCGTCGATGTTTGCACCCGCGCCGAAGTCGCTCATTACAGCAACAGAGCGGTCAACGATGAATGGCAGCTTAAGACCTACAGGGCCTAGAGAACCAGCGCCAGCACCGATAAGTGCACGCATTTCCTCTTCTGATGCCATCTCTAGTGGAGAAGCAACTTGAGGTAGGTTTTCTGCTTTCACTTCGTTTAGCTCGTGGTCACCACGAACGATAAGAGCGATGATGTCAGCATCAACTTCGTCAGACGCTTTCACGAATAGAGTTTTAACCGTCTTCTCGATTGGTAGACCGTGCTGCTCTACAAGTTCCGCGATTGTTTTTGCGTTTGGTGTATCAACCAGTGTCATCTCTTGAGTTGGCTCTGCGCGATCACCCGCAGGCGCTGCTGCTTCTGCTTTTTCAATGTTCGCTGCGTAATCAGACTCAGTAGAGAATGCGATTAGGTCTTCGCCGCTTTCAGCAAGTACGTGGAACTCTTGAGAGCCGCTACCACCGATAGCGCCAGAGTCAGCAAGTACTGGACGGTACTCAAGACCCATGCGATCGAATGCTTTACAGTAAGCATCGTGCATCGCTTGGTAAGATTTCTCTAGACCTTCTTTGTCGATGTCGAAGCTGTATGCATCCATCATGCAGAATTCACGTGCACGCATTACGCCGAAACGTGGGCGACGCTCATCACGGAATTTAGTCTGGATTTGGTACAGGTTTAGCGGAAGCTGTTTGTAAGAGCTCACTTCGTTACGCACAAGGCTAGTGATCACTTCTTCAGCTGTAGGGCTAAGAACAAACGGACGAGTATGACGGTCAGTAAAGCGAAGTAGCTCAGGACCCATCTTCTCAGAACGACCTGTCTCTTCCCATAGTTCAAACGGCTGAACAACGGGCATCAAAGTTTCGACTGCACCTGCATTGTCGATTTCTTGACGAACGATGTTTTCGACTTTACGCAGCACACGTAGACCAGTAGGCAGCCAGGTGTAAAGACCTGAAGCCAGCTTACGGATCATACCCGCGCGTAGCATGAGCTGGTGGCTCACTACTTCTGCGTCGTTTGGAGTCTCCTTCAGAGTAGAAAGAAGATAATTACTGGTACGCATTAAATTTATCCGTTTATTAAAGTTAGATACTCAAGCCAGAATGGGCAGGAGTATGAAGGTCCCACGAGGGGAAAATTGTTAGCCGCCTATAATATCAGCCAAATGCCTTTGTCAAAAGCTTTCAATCGCAGTAACTGTTATTAAGTTATCGCTAACCGTGAACTTGACGTTTAAATCGAACAAATTTACCGCATATTCCTTGCTGTCAGGCTTGTTTTTCTTGTAAGCCGGACGAGGATCTTGTGCCAGAACTTGCTCGAGAACTGTTTTCACATAACCAGTATCGTTACGCTTTTCGAGTGTTTCCAGTGCAATGGAAGAGAAGTCTACCTGAGATGTTTCAGGCTCTTCTTCTGCGTAACCACCCTGTGCTTCTGTAATCGAATCCGAGTAAGGGATATATGGCTTAATATCGATAATTGGTGTGCCATCGACTAGGTCTACGTTACCAAGATCTAAATAGATCTGGTCGCCTTTCTTACTGATACCTTTGACCTCCACTGCGGACATGCCGATACCGTTGGGTCTGAAGGTAGAACGTGAAGCAAACACGCCAATACGTTCGTTTCCGCCCAAACGAGGGGGACGTACCGTCGGCTTCCATCCTGCTTCTAAATTCTGATCAAACAAAAACAGTAACCATACGTGAGAAAATTGCTCTAATCCACGCACGGCTTCGGGGCTATTTGCCGCACCTTGTAGTTTAACGCGCGAGCGTGCTGCGGGTACCAAACGAGGCTGGCGAGGAACGGCGAATTTCTCTTTATAAGGGCTTTCGATAATGCCAATCGGCTCAATGGAATACATGAGTAGGATCTTTAACTGGGGTTTAAGGAGCAAAGTATCACAAATTTTGCTTGCTTTTCTTGTTGAGAATGATTATTAATTAAAATGTTATAACATAACAGTTAATCAAAAGGACAAGTTATATGAAACCAGGTATCCATCCTGAATATCGACCTGTGGTATTTCATGATACTAGCGTAGATGAATATTTTGTTGTGGGTTCAACGTTGCAAACCGACCGAACTATTGAATGGAAAGATGGCAAAACTTACCCATATTTCACACTCGATGTATCGTCTGCGTCTCATCCGTTCTATACCGGGAAGCAACGTGTAGTACAAGCAGAAGGTCGTATTGCGAACTTCAATCGTCGTTTTGGGCAATTTGGCAAAGATAAGGATTAAGAGATGAAAGTCGTTAAGTCATTAAAGAGTGCAAAAAACCGCCATCCTGATTGTCAAATCGTCAAAAGAAGAGGGCGTTTATACGTGATTTGCAAAACGAATCCACGTTTTAAGGCGGTGCAGAAATAACCATAAATATGGTGGTAATTTATGGAATGTGATGAGTTATAATTCTGATTTATGATCTATATGTGGGTGATATAACTATATTTTTATCGATTATAGGTCATAAGTTCGACTATTGGTTACATTCTGTAACGTTTTGAACTTTCACTTAACCCTTGTGTCGAGTACCCTGCGCAAGCTTTGTGACATTTTTGTCACAAACGCGCAGGAATAAATACAAGGAGGGAACAGATGAGTTCATCTGCTTCAATGAAACAAAACTCGCCAAAGAAGCCACTATTTACGCGCTTCTTAGATACAGTTGAATATTTGGGGAACCTATTACCCCACCCAATCACACTTTTCGCCATTTTCTGTCTCGCAATCCTAGTTATGTCCGGCATTGCTGGTTACTTTGAAGTTTCCGTTGTTGACCCTCGCCCTGAAGGTGCTCCGGGTCGCGCTGCAGATGGCATGATCCAAGTTGTAAGTTTGCTAAATGCTGAAGGTTTACAACTGATTGTAACTAACCTAGTGAAAAACTTCGTAGGCTTCGCACCGTTAGGTACCGTACTGGTTGCGATGCTTGGTGTTGCCATTGCAGAACATTCTGGCCTACTTTCTGCTGCAATGCGCGGTCTTGTCATGGGCGCATCTCAGCGCATGGTTACAGTAACGGTTGTTTTCGCTGGTATCATTTCAAACACGGCTTCTGAGCTTGGCTACGTGGTACTGATTCCACTAGCGGCGATGCTGTTCCACTCTTTAGGTCGTCATCCACTTGCTGGTCTAGCCGCTGCGTTTGCTGGTGTATCTGGCGGCTATTCTGCCAACCTACTTATCGGTACGGTTGACCCTCTGTTGTCTGGTATTACTGAAACAGCAGCGCAGATGATTGACCCAACTTACACCGTTGGTCCAGAAGTAAACTGGTACTTCATGTTTGTTTCTACCTTCTTCATCGCGATTACAGGCGCATTTGTAACTGAAAAAATCGTTGAGCCAAAACTTGGCAAATACAATGATGAAGAAGCGGCAGAAGACCTATCTCAAGATAAAATGGGTGGTTTGACTGACGTAGAGAAGAAAGGTCTTAAGCTGGCGGGTATCGCAGTACTGGTCGTTTCTGCACTACTGGCATGGACTATTGTTCCGGCTGATGGTGTTCTGCGTTCTGATGCAGGTACGGTTGCGGGCTCTCCATTCCTAAAGAGTATTGTTGCGTTTATCTTTGTTTTCTTTGCAGTACCAGGCTTTGTTTATGGTCGCGTTGTAGGCACTATGAAGAATGATCGCGATGTGATTGATGCAATGTCGAAGTCAATGTCTTCAATGGGTATGTACATTGTTTTGGTATTCTTCGCCGCTCAATTTGTTGCTTTCTTCAAGTGGACAAACTTCGGTCAGGTATTTGCGGTTGCGGGCGCAAGCTTCCTGCAGGAAATTGGTCTAACTGGTCCAATGTTGTTCTTCGCCTTCATCCTAATGTGTGGCTTCATCAACTTGATGATTGGTTCGGCATCAGCACAGTGGGCAGTAACAGCGCCAATCTTCGTACCTATGTTGATGCTGGTGGGCTACGCACCTGAAACTATTCAAGCGGCTTACCGTATTGGTGACTCAACAACGAACATCATTACACCGATGATGAGCTACTTCGGTCTTATCCTCGCGGTAGCCACACGCTACATGAAGAACTTAGGTATCGGTACGTTGATTGCTACCATGCTACCTTACTCAATTGTCTTCATTGTTGGCTGGAGCATTCTATTCTATCTATGGGTATTCGTATTCGGTCTACCAGTAGGTCCAGGTGCGGCAACGTACTACACGCCTTAACTAGAAGCTTCACTCAGCTCAATCAAAGCCTGCGTTTATCGCAGGCTTTTGTCTACTTATAGCCCTGCAAAACGATACGTTAGCCCGACTTCCAATGACCAACCGACATCACGCTGAATCAAAGGACTCTCACTATCATGATGAATGAATTCAGCCTTTGTAATGCCTATCCAAGATGGTGTGAACTCATACAAACCAATAACTCCGGCTTGATAAACAAAAGTAGAATCGGCCTTAAATTCTTTTAGTCCTGATGCTGCCGCTTCTTGTGCTGAAACACTGTACAGATGGTTAGAGAGTTTTTTATCTCGGTAATCGACTTCTAGAAAGGGGGTGAGGGTAAACGGCGGTAACCAAGTTTCTAGCGTCCGACCGAGATGCAGTTGAACTTCGTAGCCATTATGTTCTGAGGTGACATCATGCAGATAAGTCAATCTCGCGCCAACAGTGCCTAAAGTAATACCAAGCTCACCATTCCCATCACGATCGTCAATACCGTTTGGCAGATCGGCAAACGTATCGGAGACTTCCGCGAAACGCCAGTTTGCTGATAGCCCCACATAAGGTAACGCTTGCCAGTTTGCTAAGCTACCATCGACAAAACCGATAGGACCGGAATAGAACAAGTTAGGGGTGGCACCAAACTGAGGTTTGTCTTTGACGGAAAAGACGTTTTCGCCATAGGTAACGCTGCCTCCCACAATGCCAAAAGATTCTTGATTGGCAAGTGAAGTGGCAGAGACAAAAAGTAATGATAGGGGAAGGACGATCCGTGCATTCATAAATAAAACTCCTTTCTTGTTATAACTACAGAGAACGGAGTTTTCGGATTTATATTTCATTGGTGAATTATTACAACGGAGAAGTAGGCGTCGCTTTACGTTTGATAAGGAGCTAACTGGCGAGACCATTTCCTCACTTGATAACCTGTTTTGATGGAAAGGCATTATGAAGGCAATTCTTCACCATTCCACTCTATATCAACAGTTGAAGCCGCAGCCAATTTCACTTTGTTCTTCCTTGCTAATTGAAGCAGTTCAAAAACGCTCAACATTTGGCTCCTGATCGGTAAGTTGTGTTGCTGCATTACGTTGACGCCAGATAGCCAATCCCGCCAAGTATTTGTTTTAAAGAGAGATAATAAGCCTTGTGCGATAAGCGAAACCGCACCTAGATGGTGTAACTGCGGTTTTGTAGGAAAAGAGAACGCAAGTTCGGGAAACAATTGAATACATTGCGGTGAGAGCAGGTGTAAACCACTAGTGGCTCTTGGGTTGCACTCGATTATATATAGCTCATTGTTTGTCTGGATAAAATCGAATGAAACTTGACCATGGTAGCGATGCCGGTGTCCAAAAGCAGTCATAAATGCATCTAATCGATCATCAAATACTGGTTGAAATGCACTAGCGGCAGAGCCATTTACGCAGTTTTTGGGTAAATAAGCTTGGTGCGCTCTCATTTGACCATGTTCAAAAATCGCGTAGTTGCAAATAGGTGCTCCGTGGATTTTTTCTTGTTGTACCCAAGGGTGTTGAGTCGACATCGTGAGAGTGGAAATAGACTGACGGGTAATATCTCGTATCACTTCACCGCCGAATCGAGAGTAAACCGGTTTGAGTACTGAGCCAGCATCAATCTCAATGTCATATTTATCGGTAACCAAACGAGTTTTAGGTAGGGAAATCTCGGGTAAATCTCGAAGTTGGTCAAAGACGGTAAACTTGTTGTGCAGTAAGCGCAGTAATGTCGAATTGGGTAGAAAAAAATGGACTCTCGGACACTGTTGGGCGATGTGTGCCAAATAGTACACTTCTTCACAAGTCGGTATCACCATATCAATGCGCTGCTGAGTTAGTAAATTGAGGATCTGTTGCTGGTAAGTAGGAAACGAAAATCGAGGTGAAGCCGTTTTTACGTAATGCTCAATGCCTCGTAAAAACGCCCCCAGAGGTTGTGCTAATGAATCAGTGAGAACGACATCGTGTCCATGGTTCATACACATTGCTGCCCACTCTAATGCGACGGGAGCTCGGGCGCCAGTGATTAAAATCCGCATGTATTCACCACTCGTCGTTGTTTGTTCATCGGAGTCCAAATCGGAGCGGGGCGATAATTGAATGTGACTGGATCAAGCTTTAGTTGATCAAACAGTTTTACTAGGGCTCGATAAATGCTCGGGTGGTGGTAAACATCCGCCTCGATTTGAATAGCCTGCGCTCCGGTTTGGGTGATTCGGTAATCGACACGATCCTGAATTTCTAAAGTGATGGATCGGTAAATAAGATCAGGCAGCACCGACACTGGTACTTGGCTTGCGTTCAATGTTAGGCAGTCGCCACATCGCCCGGCAATGGCTCCGAGTGGTTCAAATACGCCGTCGTCCTGTTTGCTCTCAATGATATCGTCAAGCTGGTAGCGAATAATTGGCTGAGTTTTGCGACGAAAATCAGTGATTATAGGGCTGTAATGAGTGCGTTCAGCGTTTAGCCAATGTTTTTCAATATAGACAATATCTTGATTCCATCGCATTTGTCCTTGTTGGTCCGTGCACGCAAGAAAACCTTCAGTACATTGATAGACTTCATGCAATTCACTATCGAATTTTTGAGAAATATAGTGACGGTCGCTCTCGGTTAGCACCTCTGCTCCAGAAATGATCCGCTTTGGCTGGATCGCTGGCTGACCAAATTGACCACTGAATTGAGCACAGAGTTGAAGGGCTTGAGCGCTACCAACCAAAAGCGTGGGTTGAAACTCATCTAGTTCCTTTATCCACTCTTGGTAAGGTTTGTTTAAATCAGCATAAAAGAATGTAACGGGACCTTTTGCTACGGATTTATACAACGGGCTGTTGGCTCGCAGGGCAAGAGCAATTCGATGTTTTCCCCACAAGCCGGGTAAGAGGCGACCTAAAATGTTGCCTGCCCAGAGTTGCGTTTCTTGTTTATCCGCGAGGAACAATCCACGCATACCAGAGGTGCCCGAAGACAATCCAACAGTTACATTGCCAACTTTTGAAGCTGCGAAATTACGTGATTGTTCTGCCTCTAACGCCTGTTGCATTAATGAGTTTGCATCCAAACCCTTTGTGTTTAACTCAGAAAGATTTTCCATCATGGTTTGCTTATTCATGATTGGGAAATCACAGAGTGACGCTCCTTGAAATGAATGATAATAAGGAGAATGACGACACACCCAATCCAGATGTTGTGTTATCTGTTTTTGTTGCCACTTTTCAACATGTGTTCTTGAGCTAAAAGGGCGGTAACGTGTACGCCAAAACTCAGAGAGAAAAGTTCTCACACTATCCATCCTTCTGTAATTAACTGTTGGATTGTCGCTTGGCAATGAGAAGGCACAAAGCGCACAAAGTGATGGGTATTCTGGTAGCAATTTCTCAACTCAGCGAGTGTTTGTTTGTAAGCTTGGGTATCATCGCAAAGCATGTTCGCGAGCCAATGTTGATCGATGTTTTCACTCAAGCTCTCGATTAACCAACAGGCATCTGCTAATAAGAACAGCCAACCTTGCTCTCTCTTTGCTAAAAGCCCTACTTGACCAGCTGCATGCCCGGGTAAACTCACCATATAAACTAAGCCGTCGTTGAACATATCTTTACAAAGCAGATCAACGCCTTGGCAATGGGGAAGGATTTCACCAATTGGTATGGAAAAATCACGGTGCATGACCAAGTTGGATTCGAGTTGTTGAGGGAGTAGCGCTTTTAGGTATCCTTTTCTTACGCCTCCCACTCGACCACTCTTAGTTAGGGCGTCCACTCCTTTTTGTTGGCAATGTAGTTGAGAGTGCGCAAACTCAGACACGGCAGCGATGTGATCGGCATGGAAATGAGAAAGAACCAAATGTTCAATCTCATGAGGTCCGATTTTCTCTTTTGCTAACTGAGCCACAATTCCGTGCTCTTTTTGATAGTGACATGGGGTTGTCCAAGCATAAAAGCGTTCAGGGAAGGGGCGAGTGGCACGAAAAAAATGCTCGTGATACCCCGTGTCAAACAGAATGTTACCTTGAGTTGGGTGTTGAATTAACGCGACAGCCGCTGGAAACGATCTTGGTTTTAACCCAGAGCCGGGCTTGACGACAAAACCAGGGTGTACGCAGTGCCCAGCCTCAAAGATTTTTATTTTTAGACCAGTCTGCATACTGTTGGATTCCTTCTTGAACTGAAAAAAGTGGTTGGTAATTCAGCTTTTGTTGCGCCTTACTGATATCTAGAGTTTGGTGATAGTTAAATAGCCCTGCGCTGTATGAAGTGAGCTTTGGCTCCGGTTGGTGTGGTAAGCGCATCCGTATTTGCTCACTGAGTTTTAATAACGGCAACACAAAGCGGTATGGGAGTGATGTTAATTTAACGTTTATGTCCAATGCTTCACATAAAGCTCTTAGCACGGTCTCAATCGGCATTGGCTCATTATTGGATATATTGAAGATGTCACCATGTTGAAGTTGTTCCGCTTGAGTACAAGCAAGCATGGCAGCATGGGCAACATTATCGACATAAGTCAGATCAACAACTGGATTTCGCCCGGATGGCAGAAATAGTGTGTCGTTTTTTATCGCTTTAAGTACCCTTGGGATAATCGCGCGATCGTTCGGACCGAAAATACCACGAGGTCTTAAAATGATCGTTTTGCTGTGCCCTTGTATGGCTTCAAGTTCAGATAAGTATTTAGTGTGCGCGTAATCATTACACCAACGCGAAGCAATATCGTCTGTTTCTCGGATGTTCCACCTGTCTTTGTGGTCAAAATAGACGCTGGTGGAGGAGATATGGATAAAACGTGGTACCTGATGTGCATTCGCCGCGCAGATAAGGTTTTTTGTGGCATCTACATTGGATTGATAAAATGCTTCCCACTTACCCCAAGGGCTTGAGAGTGCAGCGCAATGGATGATCCCATCCATACCTTGGCATACTTCATGAACCGCTGATTTATCCTCTAAATTGATTAAATGCGGTGTGACATTGAATTGGTCTGTGAGTTGTTTTGCGATGACAGTATTTCGCGCAGTAAAGTGCAGTTCATGTTGCTGGTGAAACATTCGTAGAATCGCACTACCCAGCATACCACTGCCACCTGTGACTAATATTCTCATAATTTAAGTACGCCCATCCCCAACGAGAGCCCAGCAGCAGTGCCCGCCAATAACACATGTTTCCCTTGTGTGCCTGGTTGGTTGCGTAGCCAGTGCAAATTTATCGGCAGTGACGCAGCGACTTGGTTACCCAAAGTAGAAAAGTGATTAACGGTTTTCTCTTTTGGTAAACCGACAAGTGAGGGTAACTTCTTTAAACCGTGAGCACTCGCTTGGTGTGGAAGAAAGTAGTCAATATCGCGAAGAGTGACTGGAGAGGAGCTAAAGCCTTTTTCAAGAAACGCTGGCAAAGTTTTGCGCACATGCTTAAACAGTGCTTTGCCTTCCATCTCAAATTGGCAGTTTTTCAAATAGGCTTGATGCTCTGAAGTATGCGGGTTGATATGACTGCCTCCCCCCTTAATTTGACAGAATGAATACCCAGCGTGATGCGTTTCAAAGTGGCTTGTGATCAGCCCTTCATTCTCTGTTTGCTCTAGTAAAAACGCTGCTGCACCATCGGCAAATAAGGTCGCAACTTCAGGTTTGAGTGTGAAGCTGCGATTCAGTGTGATGCCCGTAGCGAGCTCACTGGTGACAATAATAATACGTTGGTAGCGTTTTGCTATGAAAAGGTTCTGAGCAAGATTGAGAGCTGAGAGAAAAGACAAACAGGTACTGTTTAAATCAAAACTTTCTAGCGATGTCGGTGCGTCTAATGCAGCTAAAACTGCTGAAGCATCATAAGGTAAAGCCTGATGATGTGTGCCACTGGCATAAATAAGGAGGTCAACAGAACTTAGCGAGTGTGTGTTGCCGAGACATTGCATTATCGCTTGCATTGCCATATATACAGCGGTTTCTTTCGTGCTGGCTACATGACGATATTCAACATCAAATTTGTTTCGACAAGTCCCTGAGGGTAATTTTAGGAAGCGATCCATCTCCCGATCTGACCATTGATTGACTGGCAGATAGCTTCCACTGGAAAGGATATTAAAGCCCATTATTTTCTACAAAGTTATTAAAAACGCCGTTCAAAATAATTTAAGTTGCATATTGGGTCTATATCGAAAAGGTTAAAAAAATAAGTGAGACAATGCGAATGGGAGCGATAACACGCTTTGTTTGCAAGACTGAGTACAAAATATTCACTAATGAGCCAGGTGTTGATCAACTGGCTCAATTTAAAAGGTGAGAGTTTTACTTCTTAAATTTGGCTAAAATACGATCCAAATGGTTAGCAAACTCTCTGCGTTCAGTTTGAGACAGAGCCGCAGGACCGCCTGTTTGAATACCGCTTGAGCGCATGGTGTCCATGAAATCACGAATGTTCAAACGCGCTTTGATGGTGTCTTTAGTATATAACTCGCCTCGTGAACTTAATGCTTGAGCTCCTTTGCTGATCACTTCGTCTGCCAATGGAATATCAGAGGTAATCACCAAGTCATTGGCTTCTACACGACGAACGATTTCATTGTCGGCAATATCAAAGCCCGCTGGTACTTGCAGAGAGTGAATATTGGCACGCTTGGGTACTGGCACTACATGGTTTGCCACAAATGTACATTCAACACCAGTACGTTCAGCCGCGCGTACGATTGTTTCGCGAATAACTTTCGGACAGGCATCCGCATCTACCCATAATTTCATGACGTTTTCTCACTCAATTTCGCTTCGAGTTCTTCAACGCGAGCAGTCAATTTGGCTACTGTCTCTTCAAGTGCAGCAATGCGATTCTCTTCTTTTGGTTTTTGGACCGCGACTTCAACTTTCGGAATGCGGTTTGCGCTCTTCCAACTTTTAATAGTCGCAATCAGTGCTGGCATAGGCACAGGTGTTTTCATGCGAGCTTTTACCAGAGCCACAGTGGGTTCTTTACCCTGCTGTTGCAGTTGCTCCATCACGGCTTCCAGCTCTTTAGTGACGTCTTGAGTTAACATAATTTATCCATACTAAAATGACTTCTATCATCATACTTTGCACGGTCGATTTTAGCGAATAGCAATTTCGGCAGAGCCTTGTGCGAGATCTCTCACAGTGGTTGTGAGAGAAAACGATTTCGTCATCAGTTAAATAGAAAATATTTAAGCTAAGCTATTGAAAAGTTTGGTTTTAACATGTTTTTAACCAAGTTTTTTGCCAAAAGATTTTCTAGGGTAGATTGTGATTTGAAGGGAAAAGCGTAAATTAAACCTTGTCGGCAGGAAGCAGACATGGAACAGGAAAGCACCAAGGATTTGGTTATCGTCAGGAAGACGATTTGGTTATTCAGGATGAATGATCAAGCAAGGAGCGTAGGACATTGTAAGGACACAATCATCAATAGGATGTTGATGACTAAGGATAGACAATGGACCCCTCATAGGATTGAGGTAGGGACAGCATCAGGATGATGCAAGGGACACCGCTCAAGGAACAAGTGATGTGCGCTAACGGGGAATGTTAGCTATCAGGATGATAAGGACACCGCTAGGACGGCGACGTAAGGACTAAGCTGACGGAATCAGCCACTATTATGGATGATGCATGGAGCACTAATTAGTAGCCGGACTGCTGCGAGTAAGACTATGACCCCGATACGCTTGTGTCGGGGTCTTTCTTATTTAAGCCCTTTTATATTTTGGGATGATTGAAAGTGGCAATATCACATTATTTATAAATTCCTCATAACACTGAATAAAAAACAAT
Organism: Vibrio harveyi NBRC 15634 = ATCC 14126 = KCTC 12724; assembly: GCF_001591145.1. Taxonomy (GTDB): domain Bacteria; phylum Pseudomonadota; class Gammaproteobacteria; order Enterobacterales; family Vibrionaceae; genus Vibrio; species Vibrio harveyi. Next base: position 255,823 of record NZ_BCUF01000001.1, read on the forward strand.
CCAGATCAATATCCTTTCCAATCAGTTGGTTTAACTTTCGGCTTCTCAAAAAGGCGTTATGTGCCGCATAACATGTTCAAAGCTATTGAACTTTTGTTATGTGGATAAATTAAGTTTGCTGTAATCAAGGAACAGATGTGACCATAGTAACCAGAAGAATGCTTCTTCTACCCTACAATGAGTCGTTGCAACTAGAGTTCGTGATGTTGAATTGCTGTGCTAAAAATCGCGCAGAGATGAATGGACCTCATACGGTGTCTTCTGCCAAACAACTGTTTGAGAAGATTCTGGATGATGAGAATGTCCACAGTATGGCGGTGCTTGAAAGTACCAGCCGTGATTATATGGGACACGTGTTCATTTCAAACCTAGATCATGAACCTGAGCTAGGGTTTATCTTTGATAAAGCTTATTGGGGTAAAGGGTTAGCGACAGAAGCGCTAAAGGCGTTTTTCCCGAAAGCATGCCGTGAGCTTGGGCTACACAAAGTCAAAGCAAATGTGAATAGCCATCACAAAGCATCCATGGCAGTACTGGAAAAACTAGGATTTATAAAGACGAGAGAGAGCAAGGACCTTTACGGCCCTTACTTTGAAATGGAATTTACAAGCGATGTGGCGGTAGGTGAAAGTTCAGCGGCCTAAACCCGATCATCGTCAATTCACCTTGGTAGCAATCATCACCAAGAGATGAAAACTCAAATTGATACACTGTATGCCAACGCCAGATTCCGTCTGGCGTTTTCAGTTTATGGGCACCAAAAGCGATGCTTACCAGTTGAAGATCTAACTGCTCACATTTACGCGTAATCGCCGCTTTTGCCAACTCTGATTGACGTCGTTGTTGCCAAAACAAAAAGCAGAAAAAGCACAGTCCTAAAATGGCCAATAGGTCACCGATCATCCCTAATCCTTCATTATCCCTTTGTTGCTTGCTGCAGTTTCACCAATGCAGTCGCTAGCTCTTCCGATGGGCTAGAGTGCAGCAAAGGCAGCAATACCATTCTTAGCTCTGGCAGCATAACTAAATCGGCAAATAGCTGATTAAATAAAGCCTGATTACCAGTTTGTGCGAGGCGCAATAAAAATTGTTCAGCAATGCTAGCATCAGCCAGTAGGTGCCACGTACGACCTGCAATACCGATTAGTACTTCTTGGTGGCTTAAGCGTGGGCTTTGTAAAATTGCCTTCAAGATTGGCAAGGAAATCTCGGTTGGTGCGCCTGCTAGAGAGCGGATTAAAGCTGAGAGTAAGAACAGATCGGGCTCGTTACTTTCGATCTCTTGCTGCGCTTTCTCTGCAATGCGCTTAGCCAAACGTTCTTGCAAATCAACATGCTCTAACGCACCAAGTAGGGCGTATAGCGGTTCATTGGGTAAGTAGTTAAGGGCTTTACGCAAAGTCACGGCATTTTGTTCTTTACCCAGACGAGCCGCCATATCAGTAATACCTTGCAGACCAACTGTTTGCCAGTTTTCCCAGCCTAAACCGCCCGTAAAGTAGTGCTGAGTATGCTCGTAGTATTGGCTGGTGGGTAAGTCCAAGTTTGCGCGAACTTGGCTATGGAAGACTGCCATCTTTTCTTCTGCGGGTTTGAAGGTGTATGGGTTGTTAGAGAGCTTTTGTTGCTGCTCTTCTGTCATTTCTTCACTTAGGCGAGTACCCATCGCTTCTACGACGTATTTAATGAAGTTGCCGATATCCGCTTGCTTTAGCAGACCTCGCTCATCCAGCTCGAACTTTAAGAACCAAATCCAAGGTTGCTTTTGCTCATTCCAGTATGCGATCGCCAAGTGTGCTTTTCGCTGCATTGGGAATGGGTATGGGCATTGACCTTTTTCCACGTCAGCAAATACTTGTGGCTCGATGGTCTTGATACGACGACCAAGGTCGAAGATTTGATACTCACACTGACTGTTGCTTAGCAACTGAGTGAGGGTTTGAATGTTTTCCATTAAATACGACATCCTAATGTTCTTTTCACAAGAAATGGTATCATTCTTGGCTAATTCAAGGTTCGAGACGGAATTAATGGCAACAAACATCCAATTGGTCGACTTACTTCAACAACTTGAGGCACAACTGCAGCATCATGAGTTGTGGCAACAAACTATGCCCTCTGCAGAAGCGCTACAGAGTACAGAACCTTTCGCGATTGACACGCTGCATCCACATGAGTGGTTACAATGGATCTTTATTGCCCGTATGCGTGCGTTAGTTGAAGATAATCAATCTTTACCTCGAGGCTTTTCTATCGAGCCGTATTTTGCAGAAGTATGGAAACAAGAGCCGCATTACGCCGAGCTACTGGTAACCATTCGAACCATCGACGAACTATGTAAGTAACCTCAATGTCAGAACAAGAAACATCACCATCGGTTGAGCCAGTGGTACTAGAGATCGTTTATCAGGACGAGTATTTTGTCGCGGTTAATAAACCTGCGGGTATGTTGGTACACCGAAGTTGGTTGGATAAGCACGAAACTCAGTTCGTGATGCAAACATTGCGCGATCAAATTGGTCAGCATGTTTTTCCATTGCACCGGTTGGACCGCCCAACTTCAGGTGTACTGGTTTTTGCTTTATCCAGTGAAGTCGCATCGCAAGTGATGCCTATGTTTGCTGAGCATAAAATGGAGAAAACCTATCATGCAATTGTTCGAGGCTGGATTGAAGAAGAAGGTGTTCTTGATTACGCCTTGAAAGTTGAGCTGGATAAGATCGCTGATAAGTTCGCTTCACAAGAGAAAGAAGCGCAAGACGCCGTAACGGCATACAAACCGTTAGCGAAAGTGGAAGTGCCATACTCTACGGGTAAGTTTCCAACTACACGCTACTGTTTGATGGAGATGAAGCCAAAGACAGGGCGTAAGCATCAATTGCGTCGCCACATGGCGCACCTGCGTCATCCAATTGTTGGGGATACGACGCATGGTGACGGTAAACACAACAAACTTTATCGCACGGAATTTGATTCCCATCGCTTATTGTTGCATGCATCAGCGCTGCGCTTTGTGCATCCGTTCACTGATGAAGAAATCGTGATGAAAGCCAATATCGATGAGACTTGGCAGCAGTTGTTTGCTCGATTTGCATGGGATGAATCGTTGGTAAGATAAACGGCTATCTTTATTAAGTCGAAAGATAGGAGGGGTGGTATATACCCAAGTAACC
>NZ_BCUF01000002.1 GCF_001591145.1 Vibrio harveyi NBRC 15634 = ATCC 14126 = KCTC 12724
AGGGTATTTTTATACTTAAGAATGTTTTCCCAACACATCTCTCAAGTGCGGAGCGCATCATAGCAAACTCGCTCAAGCTGTAAAGCGTTTTTCTTACGTTTTTAAGTTGAATGCTGCCTTTTTGGGCAAAGATGGTAGAAAGTCAGCGTTTTGTATGTCGTTTATACAAAAGAGAAACTGACTTTTTACTTGAATTTACACTACTTGACGTTAGGCGTCGTATCAACTGATAAACTGTAATCAGTTTAATGACATAAGTTTATCTGTTTAGTAGTCAAAATTATGAGTATGAGAGCCACTTTATCCGTTCTAACGCTTTCTATTTTAATGGCATCACCTGCGGCTTTTGCTGCAAAACGTGGTCCATCGACGGTTACGGTCGTAACTGAACAAGTAGAGACGCATCAAATCAACCAATCTCTATCATTGATTGGTAAGCTAGAAGCTGCCCAATCAGTGATTGTTGCTTCTGAAGTTGCTGGCAAGGTAAAAGATATCCCCGTAAAAGCCAATCAAAACGTTCAACAAGATCAGCTGCTCATTCTACTAAATGATGACAAAGCGCAAGCAGCATTAGTAGAAGCAAAAGCTTACCTAAAAGATGAACAGCGTAAGTTAAAAGAGTTTCAGCGTTTGGTGAAACGTAATGCCATTACTCAAACGGAAATTGATGCGCAAAAAGCAAGCGTAGAGATTGCGGAAGCGCGTCTAGATGCAGCAAAAGCTAACCTAGCGGATCTAAATATCAGTGCACCTTTTGCCGGTACGGTTGGTTTTATCGATTTTAGTCGAGGAAAAATGGTCAGTGCAGGCTCTGAGTTGCTGACGTTAGATGACTTGTCCGTAATGGAACTGGATCTGCAAGTACCTGAGCGTTACCTATCCATGTTATCTGTTGGTATGGAGGTTCACGCGACGACCAGCGCTTGGAGCGGTGTTGATTTTGTCGGTAAAGTTACAGGCATCGATACTCGTATCAGTGCAGAAACGTTGAACTTACGTATTCGTATCGAATTCGACAACCCAGAAAACCATCTGAAGCCAGGCATGCTTATGAATGCGTCTTTGGCATTCCCTGCGATTGAAGCACCAATTATCCCAGTTCAAGCGCTGGAATATTCCGGAACGAAGCGTTTTGTGTACGTTATTGATGAAGACAACAAAGCGAAGCGTCAAGAAGTGTTCTTGGGAGCACGTGTCGATAATGAAGTGGTGATTGAATCTGGTGTAGAGATTGGCGACAAGATCGTCGTGCAAGGTATTGTGAACATGCGCGATGGCGTCGAAGTGAAAGAAATCATCGCACCAGGAAAAGCGAAAACTGCGAATGCAACCAGTGAGCAGGGCGCGCAAGACGAAGCGGCTAAGGAAGCAAATTAATGTTACTTTCTGACGTTTCCGTAAAACGCCCTGTTGCGGCGCTGGTATTAAGCATGCTGCTATGTGTATTCGGCTTTGTGTCGTTTACCAAACTTGCAGTGCGTGAAATGCCAGATATCGAAAGTCCAGTTGTATCGATCAGCACTCGTTATGAAGGCGCTTCTGCAACCATCATTGAAAGCCAAATTACTTCGGTACTGGAAGATCAACTTTCGGGCATCAGTGGAATTGATGAAATTAGCTCCACTACGCGCAACAGCATGTCGCGTATCACCATCACTTTTGAATTGGGTTATGACCTTAATACCGGCGTAAGTGATGTTCGTGATGCGGTAGCTAGAGCACAGCGTTCGTTGCCAGATGAAGCTGATGATCCTGTTGTTTACAAAAACAATGGTTCTGGTGAAGCTTCTCTCTATATTAACCTCAGCTCATCAGAGATGGACCGCACACAATTGACGGATTATGCCGAACGTGTGCTTATGGACCGTTTCAGTTTGATCTCGGGTGTTAGTTCTATCGATCTGTCTGGTGGTTTGTACAAAGTGATGTACGTGAAACTCAAACCAGATCTGATGGCAGGACGTTCGGTTACTGCCTCTGATATTACAGCAGCGCTTCGTAGTGAAAACTTAGAAAGTCCGGGTGGTGAAGTTCGAAACGATTCGACAGTGATGTCAGTGCGAACTGCCCGTACATACAACACGCCAGAAGATTTCCAATACCTTGTGGTGAAACGTGCAAGTGACAACACGCCTATTTACCTAAAAGACGTGGCTGATGTGTTCATCGGTGCAGAAAACGAAAACTCGACCTTTAAGAGTGATGGTGTCGTGAACATCAGTTTGGGGGTGGTGCCTCAATCAGATGCGAACCCTTTAGAAGTTGCGCAGGCTGTGCGTTCTGAAGTGGATAAAATCCAGAAGTTTTTGCCAGATGGGACTCGTCTAGCTATTGATTATGATGCCACTGTCTTTATCGAACGTTCGATCGATGAGGTCTACAGTACACTCTTTATTACGGGTGGTCTGGTAATTCTGGTTTTGTACATCTTTATCGGTCAAGCACGAGCAACGTTGATTCCTGCGGTGACGGTACCAGTGTCACTGATTTCATCATTCATCGCTGCCTACTATTTTGGTTTCTCTATTAACCTCATTACTTTGATGGCGTTGATCCTGTCTATTGGTCTGGTTGTGGACGATGCAATCGTAGTAGTAGAGAACATCTTCCACCATATTGAACGTGGTGAATCACCATTATTGGCGGCTTACAAAGGTACGCGTGAAGTAGGTTTTGCTGTTATCGCCACAACGTTAGTTCTTGTGATGGTATTCCTGCCGATCTCCTTTATGGATGGCATGGTCGGTTTGCTGTTTACTGAATTCTCAGTTTTGTTGGCCATGTCGGTGATCTTCTCGTCCTTAATTGCTTTGACGCTTACTCCTGTTTTAGGCAGTCAAATTCTAAAAGCGAACGTGAAACCAAACCGATTTAATCAAGCCGTTGATAAGCTGTTTGCGAAATTGGAAGCAGGTTATCGTAAAGCGCTGCGCGGTGCGTTGAAAGTTCGTTGGGCTGCACCTTTGGTTATTATCGCGTGTATGGGTGGCAGTTACTTCTTGATGAATCAAGTGCCTGCACAGTTAACTCCGCAAGAGGACCGAGGCGTGATCTTTGCCTTTGTTCGTGGTGCTGATGCAACTTCCTATAACCGTATGTCAGCGAACATGGACATTGTAGAAGATCGCTTAATGCCGTTACTGGGGCAAGGATTCTTGAAATCGTTCAGTATCCAAACACCAGCATTCGGTGGTCAAGCGGGTGACCAAACGGGTTTCGTTATCATGATTCTGGAAGACTGGAACGAACGTGATGTCACTGCTCAAGATGCGTTGAATCAAGTTCGTAAATCACTGGCAGGTATTCCTGACGTTCGTGTCTTCCCATTCATGCCGGGTTTCCGTGGTGGATCGAGCGAACCAGTGCAGTTTGTCTTGGGCGGATCGGACTACGATGAGCTATTAGTCTGGGCAGAAATGCTCAAGAACAAAGCTGAAGAATCACCAATGATGGAAGGCGCTGAAATCGATTATTCAGAGAAAACGCCAGAGCTATTGGTGTCTGTCGACAAACGCCGCGCGGCTGAACTTGGCGTGAGTGTTCAAGACATTTCTGAAACTCTGGAAATCATGCTTGGTGGTAAAAGTGAAACGACTTATGTTGACCGTGGTGAAGAATATGATGTTTACCTTCGAGGTGATGAAAATAGCTTCAATAACGCGGCTGACTTAAGCCAGATTTACTTGCGCACTACCAGCGGTGAGCTAGTGACTTTAGATACGGTGACTAAGGTAGAAGAAGTGGCTGCATCGATTCGTTTGTCTCACTATAACAAACAGAAATCCATCACCATTACTGCCAACTTATCAGAAGGCTACACTTTAGGTGAGGCGCTTGATTTCTTAGACCAAGAAGCGATTGATAACCTGCCGGGTGATATTTCAGTGAGCTATTCTGGTGAATCAAAGGACTTCAAAGAGAATCAAGCCAGTGTTGCAGTTGTATTTGCCTTGGCATTGTTAGTTGCATACCTCGTATTGGCGGCGCAGTTCGAAAGCTTCGTCAACCCTCTAGTGGTAATGTTCACTGTGCCGATGGGGGTCTTTGGTGGCTTCCTTGGTTTGGTCGTGATGAGCCAAGGGATGAACATCTACAGTCAGATCGGCATGATCATGTTGATCGGTATGGTAACTAAGAATGGCATCTTGATCGTTGAGTTTGCTAACCAGTTACGTGACCGTGGCATTGAATTTGAAAAAGCGATTACTGATGCGGCAGCTCGTCGTCTACGTCCGATCATGATGACTGCATTCACAACACTTGCCGGTGCGATTCCTTTGATCATGTCGACAGGCGCGGGTTATGAAAGCCGTGTGGCTGTCGGTACGGTTATCTTCTTCGGTATGGGCTTTGCGACATTAGTGACACTGTTTGTTATCCCTGCGATGTACCGATTGATCTCTGCGAAGACACGTTCACCTGGTCATGTAGAGGCTGAGTTGAACAAAGCGCTAAGCCACGACACAAAAGGACGTATTGCTCATCCATAAGGTGTTACCGCTAAGACGTTGAATATAAAAGCCGAACAATTTTTGTTCGGTTTTTTTATATTTTCCGCTTGGCTATTTATAGATCTAATGATAATTATTGGTTGTTATTTCGCCACTTCTTCGAGGGGCACAGGACTCGCTCATCGTGTTTGACCGAATGATGGGTCTTGGCAGGCAATGTATCTGAGGATTAATACTTTGGCTGGCGTTACTATTGAGGTGTTCCCTTGAAAAAATTCCGTGGCAGTTACATGGTTGAGATGGTTTTAGTTGCTGGTGCAATGGCGCTATTAGCGACAACTGCGTTACCGCAGTTAACAGGTGCGATTCAAGATCGCCAAGAAAACATTTTGACCTCATTGGATGCGGGTCAAGGCAGTAGTCATGTGAAGCAAGACACCGCTGGTCAGTTTTCTGAACAATAAGTTGCTTAGTGACTCCGTGCAATAAATTCAAAAAAGCCGAGGTAATGACCTCGGTTTTTTTGTCTTCAATTCTGAACGTAATATAAGCTTGGGAAAGTCTGATTAAAAGCGTTTACCTAAGCTTACTTGGACACCTTCATAGCTGTCATAAAAGTTATCAAAGCCCATATCTGCCACATTGTAGATGTACTCAGCACGAAGCCAAATATCTTTACTCATGTCCCAGTGAATACCTGCACCAACGTTGAATAGCGCGCCAGAGTCATCGGTGACTTTTTGAACATCAGGAATGTACATTTCTGCTTGAGTACCCAATGCGGTCACGCGACCAAATAGTGACAATGGTGTATCACCCAAGTTATCGCTTGTTAGTACGGCTGACATACCTGCTTGGTAGTAATGAAGGTCTAAATCTGTCTTAAGAGAATCATTCTTAAGAGAATCATTCTTAAGTTCATTTTGTGAATAACGCAACACACCCTCAAACGCAAGGTATTGGTTTACGTTGTAGCCCCAGCCAATTGTAATATGAGGTGTTGACCAACCACTGTCTCGATCAGAACCAAACTCCGGCGTGTCGAAGCCCACATTACCAGTTCCAAGGTACAAATAAGATTGGTGAGTTTGTTCTTGAGTAGCGAAAGTTGGCAGACTCATGGTCAATGCAGATAATAATAGGATGGCGTTTTTCATAACTTGGCGATAACCTTTGTGAAAGACCGTTTTTAGAATTAGTATTAATTTAATCAATAAGATAACTGGCGGTTATCATATCAGTCTTTTGGGTGAGTGCGTGATTTTACAAGGAAATTTGTTGTAATGACGCAAATTTTAGACTCAGCACGCTCACTCATTTCTATGCTATGAACTGCGAGATAAATAAAAGGAAAGTAAAGTGGCTGAATTCAAGTACAAAAATCTAACCCAAGAAGAGCAAGACAAGCTTGATGCAGCGACATTTCGTCGCCTGTTGGCTCACTTGGATGAAAATAAAGACGTGCAAAACATTGATCTCATGATCCTTGCTGGTTTCTGCCGCAATTGCTTTAGCAAATGGTATAAAGCAGAAGCTGAAGAACTAGGTGCGGATATCGATATCGATGATGCTCGTGAGCGTGTCTATGGCATGACTTACGATGAATGGAAACAGAACCACCAACCTAAAGCAACGCCAGAGCAATTGGCTGCATTTGAAGCACGCCAGAAGAAGTGATTTTTCTGTATTAAGCAGATAAAAAATAGCCCGCTGATTGAGCGGGCTGTTTCTTTATTTGGCGTCTGAGTTTTACTCAGTGATTGGACCGCAACATGCTGGTTCAACGCAACCTTTTGACTGAATAATTTCAAGCTGTGCTAGGTAAGGTTGAATGTCACCGATGTTTTCTTTTACCCAATCCGTGTTGTAGTAAGTGTCTAGGTAACGTTCACCAGAGTCACACAGAAGCGTTACGATAGAGCCAGTCTCACCCCGTTGTTTCATCTCACATGCAAGCTGAAGAACACCATATAGGTTGGTGCCTGTCGACGCGCCAACTTTACGACCAATTAAGCCAGACAGCCAATGTGCTGTTGCTACGCTTGCAGCATCAGGAATTTTGCGCATTTCGTCTACCACACCTGCGATAAAGCTAGGCTCTACTCGTGGACGACCGATACCTTCAATCTTGCTGCCGTTTTCGCCTTTAATCTCTGCGTTGCCAGACTGGAAGTAGTCATAGAATACCGAGTTATCTGGATCCACCACACACAGTTTTGTGTCGTATTTTTGGTAACGAATAAAGCGACCAATGGTTGCCGACGTACCACCTGTACCTGGGCTCATTACAACCCAACTTGGGATTGGATGATCTTCCAACTCCATTTGGCTAAAAATAGAGTTCGCAATATTGTTATTACCACGCCAGTCAGTTGCGCGCTCAGCGTAAGTAAATTGGTCCATGTAGTGACCGTTTAGCTCTTTCGCTAGTCGACGAGACTCATCGTAAATTTGGTCTGAACGGTCAACAAGGTGCGCTTTGCCGCCGTAGAATTCGATTTGTTCAATTTTCTTGCGTGCCGTCGTTTTTGGCATCACCGCAATAAATGGTAAGCCAAGAAGACGAGCGAAGTACGCTTCAGAAACCGCTGTACTGCCTGATGATGCTTCGATCACCGTGGTTTCTGGACCAACCCAACCATTACAAATCGCGTAAAGGAACAGCGAGCGTGCCAAGCGGTGCTTTAGTGAGCCTGTCGGGTGGGTGCTTTCATCTTTTAAGTAGATATCGATGCCTTCCAAAGAAGGTAGATCTAACTTGAATAAGTGGGTATCTGCTGAGCGTTGAAAGTCTGCTTCGATTTTGCGTACAGCATTGTTGATCCAGTTGTGGTCAGTACACATAACATGACTCCTCGAAATTCTGTAGGGTAGTTGTTTTTGTCTATAGGGATAATCTACCTATAACTGCAGAGAAAAACTTTGCTATTATTGTTCTGTTATTTATCAAAAGTAGAAAAATTTTCTACATTAAAGGATTTTTATAGTAATGGGCTTAGATAAAATCGATAAGCAGTTGCTTTCTTTCCTCCAAAATGATGGAACCTTGTCATTAAATGACTTAGCTGAGCGAGTTAATCTGACGACCACGCCTTGCTGGAAGCGTTTAAAAAAGCTAGAAGATGAAGGCTATATTGAAAAGCGTGTCGCGCTACTGAGCGCGGAGAAGTTAGATTTATCCTTCATTGCGTTTGTGCAGCTCAAAACCAGTGATCACTCAGAAGGGTGGTATAACCATTTTGTGACGACCGTAAGTGATTTCCCTGAAGTGATGGAGTTCTATCGCATGGCAGGAGAATACGACTATATGATGAAAGTGGTCGTCAAAGACATGAAGTGTTTTGATGAGTTCTATAAACGATTGGTGAACAGTGTAAAAGGTTTATCCAACGTAACATCAACCTTTGCTATGGAACCGATAAAGTACACTACTGAGCTACCAATTTATGGCGTTTAATTTCTCTTTCACATCTCCGTGAGCGCCTTTTTAGGGCTCACTTCTTTTACCTCTTACAATTATTAGCACCTCAAAGTGTGATTTGGTGCTTATATTTTAACCTGTTGAAAACCCAATATTTATTATCGCTAATTTAATAATTTAACGTAAGGTAAACGTTTGCTTGTCTTTTATTTTTGCAAGTTTTCGAAAATTGTCGGCAATTTATGGATCTTGTGAATGTATTTCGGGGTTGATAGGTATGAAATTAATCCCAAATGGGGGTGGTGATGAATAAAACATCGTATTATTATCGCGCCACATTCCTGATGTAAGAAATTATTACAAAAAATGAAAAAATATTATTTTCTCTTGTTTTTCGCTGCTGTTATTGCAGGTTGCGGTGGTGGGGGCGGTGATTCCAAACCCGATAATTCAAACTCTTCAACTCAAACGACCAAGCAAAGCCGTGCTCAGTTAAAGGTAGAAGACACAACGCTTGCCTTTGATGGCGTTGGTCACGTTCTTAATACAACGATGAGCAATGTGCAGGGCACGATCACATACCAAATTCTTTCTTCAACACCTTCTAATGTGGTCCAAATTGATGAATCTGGGCAATTGCAAATTCTGCGCCCTGGCATCGCGAAGGTAAAAGCGACGGATAACAGCTCGATTTATGAGTCTTCTGAGGCAGAGTTCACTGTGACAGTGAGCAAAGGCACTAACCCCGATTTAGTGGTCAACGAACTCAATTTGAACGCATTGAATAAAGACGGTGAGTTATTGGTTGTTCGTGGTCAACGAGGCCAAATAAGCTTTGAAGTGGTTGATGGTGATGAGCACTTGGTTCGCGTAAACCAAAATGGTCGCGTGTATGCTATTGGAGCGCAAGGTCAGGCGCGAATCCGTATTCACGATACGGGAGATGATTATTACCAAGCGCGCGATATTTATGCCAATGTCCATGTTTTCCAAGTTGGTGCTGAACAATTACAGTTTGCGCCTCTAAGCCCTGTTTATAGGGACGGTTTAACGCTAGAACCAGTTCGACTGGATGACGTCGAAACTGAGAGTCTTACGTTTAAGCTTGCTGACAGTAACGTCCAATCCGATGTTGTTGAAATTCTTGATAAGAACACCGGTTTACTGTTGATTCATAACGCAGGGCAGGTCGAAATAGAGGCGACGGCAACATACAGCCAAGGTTTTGTTCAGCAGCAACAAACAGCCCGTTTTGTGGTGAACGTTGCCAAAGGTAAGCGTCAGCCGCTCAACTCTATCAATATCGCTGCAAACTACAGTGCTAACCAATCGCTGTATCCTCTCGTTAGCAATGCAAAGGGCGACTACTATTTTGATGTGGCTGAAGGGCAAGATGTTGTTCGTGTATCCCCAAATGGAGACGCTCTGATCATACAAGGTGTCGGTCAAGCAAAAATCGACATTATTGAGCGAGAAATACGCAATTTTCCTAATACGCAAACTCAAATCACGGTTGATATTGCTCCAGCACCGCACCCAGACATGGAAGATGTTGCAATTGCTCTCACTTATCAAGATGAGTTAACAGTTCCACTGCAGTTTGCTGGTCAGAAAGGCAAACTCAGTTTAGTTGATTCTATTCCTGAAGGGCTGCAAATTGCTGCCGGTAAAATCTATGTAAATAGAGCAGGCAGCTATACGCTGCGCTTTGAAGATGATGGTGGTGAGTATTATCAATCGACTCAGTTTGATGTCGTTCTTAATGTCGCCAAGGCTCAAGGCTCAGCAATGCCTGTGAAAGACTATGAGGTTGTATACAGCACAAATCATCAGTTCCAGTTATTACGTGATTTTGAGTTGCTCGCTTCTGGCGATGGAATTGAAGTTCTCGATAATACCCAGCCGAGTGTTGCTGATGCCATCGCGAATGGTCTGGTTCACGTGTATAAAGCGGGTGTGACAACCTTAACGTTACGTCGTAAAGAGAGTCAGAACTATACCGCGGGACCAGAGCAAACGGTAACCTTCACCATATTGAGTGCACCGAGTCGAATCCAGATTAGCTCTGATGTCGAAGTTAATTGGAACGCGCTTAAACCATCGGTAGCCAAACCGACAATTTCAGGGGTGGTTGGTCAGGTCAGCTATGCGTTTGCTGAAGGTTCAGAAACCGATGTGGTTTCATTAGACCCTAACTCAGGTGAAATGCGTATTCTGAATGCTGGCAACACAAGAATTGTCGTGTCTGATGTGGGCAATGAGCAATACTCCGCTGGACAAGCAAGCTTTAGTGTTACCGTTAAACCGATTGAGAGCCGTGCGACTATTGCCTATCCACAAGCGACATATGGCTCTGGTGACAAGTTACAACCTAATTTAAACGGTGATGGTGTCAAAGCTGAATATCGCTTGATCAACCAATCAGCGCCGTCTGTAAAAATGGCTTCAAACAATGGCGAGTTAACGATACTGCACGCTGGAGATTACATGGTTGAAGCCACGCTGACAGGACGTAACTACCTAACTAAAAAGGTCAGCTATCAGGGGAAAATAGGCAAAGCCGATCACCCTGGTTTATCTGTACTTCGCCAAGACGTAGAGTTTGAACCCTTCAAAGAAGTGGTGCTAGATTTTGGTCGAGCAATTGGCGAGCGCAGTTACGTACTACACAACACCAGACGTGAAAATATAGCGTCACTAGATCCTTCACGCGGTGTTATCACCTTAAAAGGTTATGATTCTAGTAGCGTTGTGCAAATTCGTATTGCTGAGAAAGAAACCCGCGATTACAAAGAGATGAGTGACACTCCGGTAACAGTAGCACTCAACCTCTCTGCTTCTGGTGTGGCGGATAAGTACACACATTTAACAAGTGGTCAAACGGTCGTTGGTAGTGAATTGAATGCACAAAGATTCGCTAATTTAGAAGAAAGTGAATTTGGTATTATGGGAGCGAGCTTATTACGAGAGCCTACAGATGCTGAATTGGTTGAGAATGGCGAAGGTAAAGTTGCCCTGTTGCTGATGAGGCCAACAGATAATGATGACCCAATGGCAGTGCGAGCTGTGTGGATGCATATTGCTCGTTTTGATGGCTGTAGTGCACTATTGGACCCTAATGATCCTCGCCCATTCTTAGCGATCGACTATTCAGCGGAAGGTTACTGTAAAACCGGTGCAACCATTCGTATGACTCGTTATTTGGTTATTGATGACAGCAAGCTTGAAAAAGGAACCAAATACGAGATGGTCAGCCCATTGATTCAGTACCGACGTGGACATCGCGAGTTTATGGCCACTAAGAGAGGAGGACAATACGCGGAACCAGGTGTGATTTATGGTGAAGGTGAGTACGGTCTTCCTGACAGCTTGTACGAGTGGTCTGTTGTTACTTTTGAATATCAAAAAAACTAACTGACATAAAAAGGAGTGCATAAGCACTCCTTTTTTAGTCCCAATTTGTGAGAAGAGCTATTTGGTAAAGCGCATCACACCTTCTTGAACGGCCGTTGCAACAAGATGACCTTGTTGGTTGTAGATTTCCCCACGAACTAGACCGCGAGTGTTACTGGCGGTTGGACTTTCAATTACATACAGCAACCACTCATCCATCTTAAACGGGCGGTGGAACCAGATAGAGTGATCGATGGTTGCCACTTGGAAGTTCGGAGTCATCAATGACACTTCGTGTGGATGAAGTGCCGTTGTTAGGAAGCCCCAATCCGACGCATAAGCTAGGAGATATTGGTGAATCAGTTGGTTCTCTGGCATTTCTCCATTGGCGCGAATCCATAGGTACTGTTTCGCTTCAGTTTTCTTAGGTTTCAATGGGTTTACGATGTTGACTGGGCGAGTCTCGATAGGTTTTTCGCCACAGAATGTTTTGCGTAAACGCTCGGGTAAGAATTCTGCAATATGGCTGGCAAGCTCAGTTTCCGAAGGGAAATTCTCCGGCCCAGGAATATCTGGCATGGTGTTTTGATGATCAAAACCAGGAGCATCGCCATGATAAGACGCCGTTAGATAGAAAATAGGACGACCATTTTGAATCGCTTTGACTCGACGAGTACTAAAGCTGCGCCCGTCACGTAGGTTCTCTACGTCATAGATGATTGGTTTCTCTGGATCGCCAGGATAGAGGAAATAACTGTGAAACGAGTGCACTGTGCGTGCGTCCTCTACAGTGTAACGTGCAGCAGATAATGCCTGTCCAATAACCTGGCCACCGTAAACTTGAGGTAAACCTAGGTTCTCGCTTTGACCACGAAACAAGCCTTCTTCTAGTTTTTCGAGTTGTAGTAGGCTGAGCAATTCTCTTAGTGGTTTACTCATGATGTCTCCTCACCTTGTTTTTATTGCTGCTTCAATTATGAAACAAAATCAACTGTTTGATAATTTCTAACTTAGTCAAACTATTGTCAAATAGATAAGCGTACAGCAGACAGTTTAATAATCTCCCTCTATACTTAGCGCGAATTGATACACCCGTTGAGGAAACTATGAAAAAAACACTACTACTTGTTACTTCTTTACTATTCGGTGCTGCACTAGTGGGTTGCCAAACTTCTCAAACAACAGAAATGGAATCAGCTGAGGCGTCTATGAAGACAATTACAGGTACAGTGGCTTATCGCGAGCGTATTGCACTGCCTCCGCACGCAGTCGTTACGGTTGCGCTAGAAGATGTTTCTCTTGCGGATGCCCCAGCTAAAGTACTAGCGAAACAAACATTCGAGACAGAGGGTAAACAAGTACCTTTGGCATTTGAACTGAGCTACAACAGCAACGATATCAAACCAAACCACCGTTACAGCCTACGTGCTCGTATCGAAGTGGATGGTAAATTGCGCTTTATCAATGACACAAGCATTCCTGTCATTACAGATACAGAACAAACGCACCAAGCAAACATTCGTCTTGTTGGTACTCGTTAATCGTTAGCCAAACTGATTGTTAAAATGGCAGCCATTAAGGCTGCCATTTGTATTTTCTGAGCGAGACTTTTCCAATCTCAGATACCTCAATTCCCTCAGCTTCAAGCTTTTGCTTTTGTCTTTCCAGATCGCGACCTTTCAACGAAATCTTCCCCTGACTATTTATGACACGAAACCATGGCAGTTTACTGCCTTCGGGTAGATTACCTAACGCTTTACCAACATGCCTTGCGTAGCCCGGATAGCCAGCCATTTTGGCAATTTCACCATAAGTAGAAACACGTCCGGTGGGAATTTGGTGAATTACAGCAAAGATTTGCATTAAAAATTGGTCCATACTGAAAGTGTCCATTGTTGTTTACCAAGGAATGGTAATACACAAGACTTGTACTTCGCTATCAGTTCTTGCTCCTTAACATCATTTGTCGCTCATCTTTCTTCACCGCCTTTTATTGTTTATTTTGTGAGCTGCAAGTGATCTTTCAGAGTAAGTTGGAAATACAAAAACAAGCTTATGCTTAGTTTACATATAGACCCGCTCAACGACTTTTAATGCCCAGTTTGACATGCCGTTGAGTTACCAAGTTGGTTGGGGAAGCCAGGAGGCGCTATGATTTTTTCGACACTTCAATTTCTTATTACGACTCTTCTTGCCGTGGTGTGTGCTCGTGCCATCAGTTTGAGCGAAGGAGAGATCCCCGTTCTCGCCTTAATGATTCCCGCACTGTGGATATTGCCACAAGGAGGAATTGCCGGTTTGATTCTGCTCGGTGCCATGACCGTTTATGGTGTCACTCTGTCGATGCAGCCGATTGCATTGTCAGTGGGCGTTTTGATCCTATTCCCACTATTAATGGTCGTGTTCTCACGTCGTAGTTCACTAGGCGTATTGCTTACCGCTGGTCTGATTGTATTGACCTTACAAGTAGGCATTATGGTGACACAACAAGCCGGGAAGCTTGATGGCTCTGCGTGGTTGACAGTGGTACAAACCTTATCAGTGATAGTCATGTGGTGGGCAGCAAATCATTGGAAACCTTCAGAAAAACACAGTTGGTGGTCATTGCTGTTGTTGCTGCCACTGTGGTTAGCTGATTTGCCTTATGCTGTGCTTGTCGCACTAAGTATTACGGGAATTCTGGCTTCTATGGAGGCGTTAACTAAGATTCGAAATTCGATGCGTTGGGGTAAGTTGCTCTGCTGGACTTTGCCGACCGTAGGGTTCGCTGCATTAGTCGTTAGCCCAAACATTGAAGTACCAAACCCTGTCTTTGTTGTTTGGATTTGTTTGCTCGGAACGGCTTGGATGACGGACTACATCTTACGTAGTAGCGATGAGCAGGCAGAGTTATGAAATAGTTGTAGTCGCTCTGGGTAAATAGTGACCCGTGCGGCAGACTCTTGATTTGTTTATGAAATAATAGGCCGAATGTTATATGTTCGGCCTTTCATATTTATTGTGCATTTAATAATAAAAATTCAATCCTACCTTCAATATGTATGAAGGGTCCTTTTAGAAACGTTTGTCATGGTTAAAGTAGTTCAAAGGCTGTTGGTTTTTGCTTGCTTTCTATTGAGTTTGAGCCTCAAAGCAGAACCGGAACAAGCCCCTAATTATAAGGTAGCGACAGAGGCGGATGATGTCGTTACTCGCGTGTTATTTGACGCAGTAGCAGAACATTTTGGTGTTTCGATCCAGTACGTGAATTACTCGAGTTTCGACGCTATTTTGGATTCTGTTGCGAACGGTGAGAGCGACTTTGCTGCGAATATCACCTACACCTCAGAACGTGCACTGAAGTTCAGTTATTCACGTCCAACTAACATTGAATATACTTATCTGTATGGTTTGAATGATGCGACCTTAGGTGAAGCGAGTGTTGTTGGGGTACCAAAAGACACCATCTATGCAGAGCTTATTCAACAAAACTACCCTGAGTTGCTTCAAGTTCCTTATCAAGGGCATGAAGAAGCGGTGGCACTGCTGCGTTCTGGTCAAGTTGATGGGGTAGTAGATGCTATCAATCAACTCAAACCTATGTTGCTAGAAGGCTTTGATGCCAAACTTCTTAATGACCAAATCTCCATCAAGCCTGTTTCTATTGTTAGCCAGAAAGGATCACATCTTGATGAGTTGTCGACGTTTGCCAATTTTATTCACGATGAATCGGTACAAAAGCACTTACGCGAACAAGTTGCGCTATATCAGTTTGAACTTCGACAGACAGCATTGCGTGAATCTATCAAACGACTGCCAATCGATTTAGAGCAGCCTCTTACTATCAAGTTTGAATCTATCTTTCCTTACGTGGTTTATAAAGAGGACGGCTCTATCGAAGGGATGACAGCAGACGTCGTAATGAAAAGTTGTAAAATTTTGGCTTTGAATTGTGTGGTTATCAGCAAGCCTGATGAAAGTTGGGAGTCCATGTACGCCCAATTTATCCAAGGTGAATTCGATTTATTAGCGCCACTGACCATCAGTCGAGAACGACGTGCTTTCAGTTACTTCCCTCAGCCTCATTACCAACCGACGTCGGTTATGGTGAAACGCTTGGGCTACAAGCCCAACGTATATTCCCATGTTTCTCAGCTTATTTCTGAACGTATTGGTGTGGTAAAAGATGACTTTTTTGATCAAATGCTTACCCAAATGTTGCCATTAAAAGAACTCAAGCGATTTGATTCTCAGCAAGCAACATTAGATGCCTTGTTAGCCAGAGAGATTGATTACATTGCGATGGACACCGCTATGCTGAATCATTTCTTACGTTTGAGTGAGTTAATTCCAATTGAACAAGACGATGCGATTGGTGAGTTTTACGAATCGGAATTGTCGATAGGGTTAACAACCAATCAGCGTGGTGAAATTCTCGCCCCATACTTTAGTCGAGCAATCTCCATGCTAGATTTGGAGAAAATTGTTGCTCAGTATGACTTAAGACCAGATTGGCGAACCGCCTTAGAATATGAAGTTCGTTTGGCGACGCAGACTCAAGCTGTGTTTGTTTTTGTGCTGGTGTTTGCGGTTGGTGTCAGCTTGTACCTATACCGTCAATCAAACACTGACAACTTGACTGGATTGAGAAATCGACGCTCGTTACAACTTAAGTACCGACAGGGTGTACCAAAGGATCTTGCGGTCTTGTATCTCGATATTAACCACTTCAAGCAAATCAACGATACGTTTGGACATCGAGCAGGGGATAAAGTGTTGCAATTGCTGTCGCTCAAAATACATCGTGTGTGGGCGGGTAGAAGTTATCGTATTGGTGGTGATGAGTTTATTTTGCTTGGTTATCCTACTGAGGTTCAGTTAAGTCGAGCAGTTGAAGAGCTGAGTTCACTGGATGCCAAAGACGAACAATCTGATGGTTTGAATGTGGTAACCATTTCTGTGGGTGTTTCCGTCAAGCGAGAGCGAAGCGTTAGTCTTGAGCAAGCGCTGCATTTAGCAGATGAAGATATGTACTCGAGCAAACAAGCTTCCCGGAATTGTAATGAAGCAAACCCTTGTATGGTTTAGCTTTAATAGACTGAATTGACCGAGTTTTGTCCAAACGGAAGTGAAAAGGACAAATTCGTCGCTTTAGCCCTTGCAATCCGAGAGGCGATGCTGAATAATCCTCACATCATTTGAGACAAGCTCTCAAAGCAAGAATTATGGGGCTCTGGTCCTCTCGCAACAATAGCTCGTGAACTCGGTCAGGTCCGGAAGGAAGCAGCCGCAGCGTGTGACTTGTGTGCCGGGATGTGGCTGGGGTCCCACCCTTTAAAAGCCTCGCTTATACAGCGGGGCTTTTTCGTTTTTATCTTCTGCACTTTGGAGCCATTCAATACCCTGATTTCTGTACCTATACCCAAGTTGCTTCAGTGACACGCTCCCGATGGGCGAGTTGCCTTGGTTCGCATGCTTCGTTAACAATTTTCGATTTAGAAGCACTAGATCTTCAAATTGTTGCCTCGCCTTCAAACCAAGTCATTCTCGCGGAACCAAGCATCTCGAGGTTACTTGGGTATACATGGATGAGCTTCATTCTATGGGAAGGAATCTAAAGTCGCGCTTTTACCCGCGTTATTCATTTTTCCCAGAATATGCTCAGAAAATAAATATTCATTACCGATGAATGCAAGGCTTTATATTCTTACAGTGCTCGCATCATTATTTTCTGTTAGCAATTCTTTTATCTTCTCGTTCCTGTTTATTCGAATGGTTTGTCTGCTTGTTAGATTTGTTAGCAATCTTTAAGAAAATTAATCTGTAGAAAAATTACACTTTTCGGGAAATATGAAGTGTATTTTCCGTCTATTCGGGGTCTTATTCATGATCTTTTACACTTGTTTTATTTTTTGTATGACAAAATAAAATTGAGATTGATTGGGGTCAAAGATTCGTCCGCATTCGCCTTTTTCGGGGCTGAAAGTTAATTACAAGTATTCATTGGTTCGGGTAGGTTATTTTTACTCGCTGACATAACACTGAATAGATTCTTGATAAATATTCAAAATGAAAATAAACGGTGCAAAGGTGACGAGCGAGGTGATTTAACTCAATTCTATTCAGCGAATGCTTTTTATCAGTTTGAAATTGTACTGATGTCGCTTGAATGCTTTTTGGAGACCCCCATGACTAAAAAGTGGTTTACTGAGTCGGTTGAAGAAACACTGACTCAATTTAATGTATCAACTGAGCAAGGTCTGACTTCGGAAGAAGTAGAACAGCGTCAGGCTGAACACGGCAAAAATGAGCTACAAGAGCAAGAAGGCAAATCTGCGCTTGAGCTATTTCTACACCAATTTAAGAACCCATTGATCTTCATTCTGGGTATTGGTGCGATTGTTTCCTTCTTCACTGGTCACCTAGTTGATGCGATTGCCATCACTGTGATCATCTTCATCAATGCCATCATTGCATTTTGGCAAGAGTTTAAAGCTCAGAAGGGCATGGAAGCACTGCGAGAAATGGCAGCCCCAACCGCACAAGTTCGTCGCAATGGAGAATGGGTTGATGTCTTGGCGCGTGACATTGTGCCAGGCGATATCCTAAAGATTAATACGGGTGACATCCTCGCAGCGGACGTGCGTATCATCGAAGCGAACCGTCTCGCAGTAGATGAGGCTGCGCTTACTGGTGAGTCTGAGCCGGTTGATAAAATCGTCAAGGTGATTGAAGACGAAACCGTTGGTCTTGGTGATCAGCGTAATATGGGCTTTATGACCACGATTGTGACGACAGGTACAGGCTTAGGTGTAGTAGTCAGCACAGGCATGAAGACGGAAGTCGGTCATATTGCGGACATGATGGCAAACACCGAAGAAACCAAAACACCAATGCAAGAACGTATGGATACCATCGCGAAGACCTTGATGGTTGCGGCTTTGGGTGTGGTTGCTGTGGTTTGTGGTATCGGTCTTTACCATGGTATGCCTTGGCTCGAAATCCTCAACACGGGTATTTCTCTATCGGTAGCAGCAATTCCAGAAGGTCTACCAACGGTTATTTCAATTGTGTTGACCATGGGCTCAACACGTATGGTGAAGAACAACGCATTGGCGAAGCAGCTTTCTGCGATTGAAACGCTCGGTTCAACCACGGTTATCTGTTCGGATAAAACCGGTACGCTGACACAAAACCAAATGCAGGTAATGAAAGCGTACGATGCAAGTGGTCGTTACTGGGAAGTGTCGGGCAAAGGCTTTAGCCCTGAGGGGGAATTCAAACCTCTAGGTCATACGGTTGATGCAAAGCAAAGCCCAGAAATGATGAAAGGCTTGGTAGTTGCGACCCTGTGTAATGATGCGGAATACATCAAAGATGGTGATAATTCGTCAGTGCGTGGTAACCCAACCGAGGGTGCGCTGATTGTTGCCGCGGCAAAAGCGGGTCTGGAACAATCAGACATGCTATCAACAGGCGGTTACTCTATCGTCGAGAAGTTCCCATTCGACTCTGCACGTAAGATGGCGTCAGTGATTGTTAAAGGACCTGATGGTAAGCACTTCCTTGCTATCAAAGGTGCGCCAGATGTGGTGTTGCGTAATGCCTCTGGTTTTATGGTTGATGGTGGTGAGCTACCAACAGCTCCAACCATGTCGACAGGTAGCCTTGCGTTAGCGGCAAGTCCAGCAGAAGAGGTCATCGCGAATTATGAAGCGGCAATTCAGGACTTCGCAGGGCAAGCGCTTCGTACTTTGGCGGTGGGTTACAAAGAGCTGACAGAGGATGACCTAAAGCGTGATCCTGCTGAGCTAGAGAAAGATGTGACCGTGCTTGGTTTGTATGGAATCATGGACCCTCCGCGTCCAGAGGTTCGAGATGCAGTAGAGAGTTGTTACAACGCTGGCGTTCGCACGGTAATGATCACGGGTGACCATGCACTCACTGCAGCGGCAATTGCACGCGAAATCGGCATTATCCGCAGTGAAAAAGACTTGGTTATAACGGGAGCACAACTGGATGAAATGGACGATGAGGCATTGCGTAAGATTTGCCCGGAAGTGGCAGTCTTTGCCCGCGTGACGCCAGAGCACAAGCTGCGTATCGTTCAAGCTCAGCAGCACAACAATGAAGTGGCTGCGATGACGGGTGATGGCGTTAATGACGCACCTGCCCTTCGTCGAGCTGACATTGGTGTTGCGATGGGTATTACCGGTACTTCGGTGGCCAAAGATTCAGGTGATTTGATCCTTCTGGATGACAACTTCAGTACGATCGTGAAAGCCGTGCGCCAAGGACGTCAGATCTTCGATAACTTGCGTAAGTTCATTCGCCAAGCACTGACAGCGAACGTGGGTGAAGTGTCGGTTATCTTATTTGCTTTCTTGATGATGGGGCCTGAGGCGATTCTACCACTCACGCCATTGATGATTCTTTGGATTAACCTAGTCTCTGACGGCTTGCCTGCTTTGGCGTTGGGTGTTGAGCCAGAAGAGAAAGACTTGATGGAACGTAAGCCGCGCAAGCGTAACGAAAGTTTCTTCAGCGACCATCTCGGTACACGTATTGTGACGCGTGGTTTAGCATTAGGCGGAATGAGTTATTTGGCGTTCAACTGGGCATTGAGCAGCGGTCAAAGCGCTCAATATGCACAGACAATGGCATTCGCAATGTTGATTTTTGCCCAGTTATGGCACTTGTTTGATTCGCGTACGTTTAACTCGTTATATCGTAAGAACCCATTCACCAACAAATACCTACTGGGGGCAGTCGCAGTATCAGCAATGCTGTCTCTTGGCGTTATTTACACGAGTCTTGGTCAGCTTATCTTTAATACCGAGGCGCTGAGTGCTGGTCACCTATTTGGTGTGATATTAGTGTCTTCACTGCCGACGTTCATTTTGTCTGGTATCAAAGAGATGACGAAAACCAAAGTCGTTTAAGAATGGTGATGTCGATTCTTGCAGCATAGGGAAGCGACAGAGACCTAAAGCCCGCCGAGAGTGATAGCTTGGCGGGCTTTTCTTTTCTCTCAAGCAAGGCATCTCTTTAGCTGTGCGAAGGTTTACTCTATAATCCTCTCCGTTTTCATCTGGTACTTCACCAACTTTCATCTGGGATATTTTCATGATTTCAAAAAACCAACTAAAACTGCTGCGTGCTTTAGGTCAAAAGAAGCAGCGTAAAGCGCACGGCTTATTTCTGGTTCAAGGTGAAAAGAACGTACTGGAGTTAGCGAACAGCTCGCTCACGGTAAAGCAGATTTTTGCGACTGCTGAGTTTCTAGAGCAGCACAGCCAAGAACTAAACGGTTTCGAATGTATTGAAGCGTCACTTGATGACTTAACCAAGGCAAGTACCCTGGTCAGCAATAACGCAGCCATTGCTGTGGTTGAAATTCCAAACGTAACAGTGCCTCAGGCAAAAGGCTTGATGATTGCGTTGGATGGCGTATCTGATCCGGGGAACCTAGGTACGATCATTCGCGTAGCAGACTGGTATGGTATCGAGCACATCATCGCGAGTACGGATTGTGCCGACCCATACAACCCAAAAACCATCAGCGCAACCATGGGTAGCTTTGGTCGTGTGCAAGTTAGCCTAGTGGATTTACCAAGCTACTTAGAAGAGGCAAACTTGCCTGTGTATGGTGCTTTTCTTGAAGGCGAGAGCGTGCACAAAACGGAATTCTCAGCAGACGGTATTTTGTTGATGGGCAGCGAATCTCATGGTGTGCGTGAAGCGGCGTCTAAATTTGTGACTGACAAGATTACTATTCCAGCATTTGGTGGTGCAGAGTCTCTAAACGTAGCAATGGCGACAGGTATTATTCTGGACAACATGCGTCGTCAACACAGCTAATCGCAGCAACGAATCATAGATACAAAAAAAGCGTAACGAGCCAGACTTTTTCAAGTTGAGGTTCATTACGCTTTTTTCGTTTTAATGCGCTTATTTTTCTAGCATGTCCAATTTATTTGGCACGCCGTTCCACTTTTCTGCTTCATCCATTGCTGGCTTCACTTCAGTTTGTACCGGCCAGATTTCTGCAAGTTCTGCGTTGAGCTCTTTGTAGATCACTTGATCTTCTGGTAGCTCGTCTTCTTGGAAGATGGCGGCTGCGGCACATTCATCCACGCACAAGCCACAATCGATGCATTCAATCGGGTTGATTACCATAAAGTTTGGACCTTCGTGGAAGGCATCAGCAGGGCATACCGCGACACAGTCAGTGTATTTACATTGGATACAGTTATCGGTTACGACAAACGCCATGATAATCAGCTCTTAAGTTAGTCAAAATTGAAGAATGGGGATAATACTCATCCCAAGGCAAAATTCAACATTCGCTACGTTAATTCCGCCGCGCAACTTGGATTTAGTATGACAGACAATTCAATTTCTCGTAAAATGCGCGCCATTGTGAGCTGACTGCTTTTTCACCCTTGATATTAACGAGGAGAAAATAGCAGTTCTGGCTAAGACACCTACCATAACGAGACATCACATGATTTGTATTAATGAAATTAAACTTCCTCTTGATCACGAGGAAGGCGCGCTATTGGACGCGATTACTAAAAAGCTTGGCATTGCTGCTGAGAAAGTTATCTCTTTTAATGTCTTTAGACGCGGCTACGATGCTCGTAAGAAAACCAATATTCATCTTATCTACACGCTAGACATCATCGTTGAAGGTGATGAAGAAGCGTTGCTAGCGAAATTTGAAAAAGACCCACATGTTCGCCAAACACCTGACATGGAATACAAGTTTGTGGCGAAAGCACCTGAGAACCTAACTGAGCGCCCAGTGGTGATCGGTTTCGGTCCTTGTGGTCTTTTTGCGGGTTTGGTTTTGGCTCAAATGGGCTTTAACCCAATCATCGTTGAGCGTGGTAAAGAAGTACGTGAGCGCACTAAAGACACGTTTGGCTTCTGGCGCAAGCGTACACTTAACCCAGAATCGAACGTACAGTTTGGTGAGGGCGGTGCAGGTACTTTCTCTGATGGTAAACTTTACAGCCAAGTGAAAGATCCAAATTTCTACGGTCGCAAAGTGATCACTGAGTTTGTTGAAGCTGGAGCCCCAGAAGAAATTCTATACGTAAGTAAGCCGCACATCGGTACCTTTAAACTGGTTACCATGATCGAGAAGATGCGCGCGAAAATCATCGAGCTAGGTGGTGAGATCCGCTTTAGCACTCGTGTTGACGATCTGCATATGGAAGATGGTCAAATCACAGGCGTAACGCTATCAAACGGTGAAGAGATCAAATCTCGTCACGTAGTACTAGCGGTAGGTCATAGTGCTCGTGATACCTTTGAAATGCTGCACGACCGTGGCGTTTACATGGAAGCGAAACCATTCTCTGTTGGTTTCCGTATCGAGCATAAACAGTCGATGATCGACGAAGCGCGTTTTGGTCCAAACGCAGGTCACCCAATTCTTGGTGCTGCAGACTACAAACTGGTTCACCACTGTAAGAATGGTCGTACGGTTTACAGCTTCTGTATGTGCCCTGGTGGTACGGTAGTTGCGGCAACTTCTGAAGAAGGTCGTGTAGTAACGAACGGCATGAGCCAGTACTCTCGTGCGGAGCGTAACGCGAACAGCGCAATCGTCGTCGGTATCTCACCAGAAGTAGATTACCCAGGCGATCCACTAGCAGGTATCCGTTTCCAACGTGAACTGGAATCGGGCGCTTACACACTCGGTGGTGAGAACTACGACGCACCAGCGCAGAAAATTGGTGACTTCCTGAAAGGTCGCGATCCAAGCGCACTGGGTGATGTTGAGCCATCGTTCACTCCGGGCATCAAATTGACTGACCTGTCAAAAGCGCTACCTGCATTTGCTATTGAAGCGATTCGTGAAGCAATTCCAGCATTCGATCGTAAGATCAAAGGTTTTGCATCAGAAGATGGTTTGCTTACCGGTGTTGAAACACGTACGTCTTCTCCAGTTTGCATCAAGCGTGGCAAAGACTTCCAAAGCATTAACTTAAAAGGTTTCTTCCCTGCGGGTGAAGGTGCCGGTTATGCTGGTGGTATTCTTTCTGCGGGTATTGATGGCATCAAAGTGGCGGAAGCCGTAGCGCGTGACATCGTAGCTTCACTGGAAAATGCATAATTTAGTCGCGTGATATAACGTCGAAAGCCAGCCCGATCATAGGCTGGCTTTTTTGTCTTTGCTGCATAGCTAGTTATTTCTCATTTAAATTTCTGAACGACTGGTTACTTATCCAACCTCTTCTCATGCTTTATATTCTCATGGTTATTCATCGAGCTGAGGGCGGTGTTGATGGTATATAAATATGCAACCGAGCATCTATTGTTTTGTCTTATGTATTGATTCGATTAGAGATCGATAGACTAAATCTATGGATAAAATTACTAATTTCCATTTAGTAAAATCAAGAAATTAGACGACACTTATCTTAAAGGCAGCAAAAATGTGCCGCTAAGGAGATAAGAATGCACTCACTAAAAGTTAAAGATTACATGACGTTACAGGCAGTGACTTTCACCAAGAACATGTCGTTGACGGCGGCTTTGGACAAGGTGATGCAAAGTGTTACTCTAGGTGGACCTGTTATCGACGAAAACGAGAAAGTCATTGGATTCCTTTCTGAACAAGACCTTTTGGACAAACTCGTTAAAGCCAGTTATCACTGTCAGGACACGCACACAGTAGAAGAGTGTATGCATGATGATGTTTTGTCTGTATCGCCGGATATGTCGATCATTGAGCTGGCCGACATGATGAAGATAGGCAAGCCAAAAATGTACCCTGTGGTAGATGATAAAGAGAAACTCGTCGGTGTGATTACAAGACGCGATGTGCTGAGAGCGATAGGAAAAACGCTGAACGAATGTTTCAAACACCCCGTTTAATAACAAAACAATAAGTATGAAGACGAAAGACGCTACGGCGTCTTTTTGTCGTTGAGGAAGAATATGTCTACGCAAGACGCAAAGTTTGTCCAAGGTTCAACCATGCGCCACATTCTGGTGATGTCCGGAGCGGGTTCCGTGGGTTTAATGGCGCTGTTTGTCGTCGATTTGCTCGATATGTTGTTCATCAGTATGTTGGGGCAGGTCGAGTTGGCTGCGGCGGTTGGTTTCGCGGGAACATTAATTTTCTTCTCAACTTCAGCATCGATAGGTACCTCGATAGCGATGGGCGCTTTAGTTTCCAAAGCGATCGGTGCAAAGGATTTCGAACGAGCGAAGTTGACCAGTGGTAGCATCATGCTGGTGGCTTTTATGATCAGCTTGGTCATTACCATTGGTATGTTCATCCACATTCCTGAATTACTCGCAGCCATCGGTGCGGAAGGAGTTGCGGCGGAGCGTGCTGAAGCGTATCTCAACATTCTTCTACCAAGTGCGCCAATTTTGGCATTAGGTATGTCAGCCGGTGCAGGTTTGCGTGCTGCTGGTGATGCTAAACGCTCGATGTGGGCCACGTTGGCTGGTGGTATCGTTAACGCGATTCTTGATCCTCTCTTTATCTTTGTCTTCAAATGGAACGTGGAAGGTGCGGCGGCGGCCTCGGTGATTGCTCGTTTTACGGTATTGGCATTCTCCCTTTATCCACTGGTGAAAGTGCATCAGTTGGTGTCCTTTCCAACATTTGATATCTTCAAAAATAACCTTAAGCCGATTTTGGCGATTGCCATTCCAGCAATCATCACTAATACCGCAACGCCAATTGGCAACGCGATTGTAACGACACATATTGCTCAATTCGGTGAGGACTTTGTCGCAGGCTTTGCGGTGATAGGGCGTTTAACACCAGTGTGTTTTGCTGTGATTTTTGCATTGTCTGGTGCGGTTGGTCCTATCATTGGGCAGAACTTTGGCGCGGAGCGAATGGACCGCGTGAAGCGAACACTGACAGACTCTTTGTTGGTTACCACTATCTACACGCTGGGTGTTTGTGCCTTGCTTTATGTTTTGCAAGATTACATCGTCGCTATGTTTAGTTTGACGGGGGATGCCGCGATTATTGTTGTCGCGTTCTGCACTTACGTTGCTATCACATTTGTATTCAATGGCACTTTATTTGTTGCGAATACCTCGTTTAACAACCTTGGTAAACCGCTTTATTCAACGGCATTGAATTTGGGTAAAGCGACAATTGGTACATTACCATTTGTGTACTTTGGGGCTCAATGGTATGGCGCACTTGGTGTGCTATATGGACAAGCGGTGGGTACGATTGTATTTGGTTTACTTGCACTGGTAGTACTGAACAAGCACATCAAAGATCTGATGCAGAACTTTGGGGAAGACATTATTGAAGATGACCCTGCGATTACTTGTGTTAACACTCAGCCTTTCTGTTCGCATGACGCGGTATTGATCGACGAAGTCGCAACGGCTTTGGAAGAAGAAAAAGCGTAATTTTGCTTAATTCATCATATTGTTCTTGACCTTGGAGCTAGCTCCAAGGTTTATCCTTAGTGGCAGAAAGAGACTCATCACCAATAAGGAAAGTGAATTATGTGTACAAAACATCAAGGTTGCCAATCTGGCAAAATCAAATCTGCGGTGGCGGTAGGTGCAAACGACTCTTGCTGCGCACCGGCAAAACCAACTCTCAATATCACGCAAGCGAGCGTGGTCGGCTCAGAAGGCTCTTGCTGCAGTAGCGGCGGCTGTAGCTCAGAGTCTGCCGAAGACGAAGGTCCTGCCGAACCCCTCGAATCCTCCATTCGTCATAGCTGGTTAGTGTCTGGTATGGACTGTCCTTCTTGTGCCCAAAAGCTAGAGAAGGCGATTACCTCTGTAGAAGGGGTTACCAACGCTAAAGTACTATTCGCAACCGAAAAATTGGTCGTCGATTTTGATAACCGTGCCGTCGCGGCTGTAATTGAGCAGGTCTCTCAACAAACTGGTTTTCCATTAACTTCTACCGATGCACCAAAGCCAAAAGCAGAAAAGAAAGGTTGGTTAGGCATTGTTAAAGACAATGTACAAATCCTATCGATCGCAGGTGCAATGGCGTTTGCTGGCATCATTTCTGATTTCAACCCAACGTTAAGTACTTGGCTGTTTACCTTAACCTGTTTGCTTGGTTTGTATCCGGTTGCAATGAAAGCGGTGAAATTGGCTCGTAGTGGCACTCCGTTTGCGATTGAAACATTAATGAGTGTCGCAGCATTAGGTGCACTTTACCTTGGCGAAACTGCTGAAGCAGCGATGGTGCTATTGCTTTTCCTTATTGGTGAAAAGTTAGAAGCATACGCATCATCTCGTGCTCGCAGTGGTGTTCAGGCATTGATGGACTTAGTGCCTGAAAATACGACACTAATTGTGGACGGCGAACGTCAAGAAGTGCCAGCGTCACAGCTTCAGCCAGGTGACATTATTGAAGTCGCTCCTGGTGGTCGTATGCCTGCTGACGGTCTACTTGTGACCCAAGCAGCAAGCTTTGATGAGAGCGCACTAACCGGTGAATCCGTTCCAGTTGAACATGCTGAAGGTGGAAAAATCATGGCGGGTGCCGTGGTTGTCGACAAAGTCGTGCAAGTGAAAGTGACGTCTCGCCAAGGTGAAAACGCGATCGACCGTATTCTGCATTTGATTGAAGAAGCAGAGTCACGCAAAGCACCGCTTGAACGCTTCCTAGATAAATTCAGTCGTTGGTACACACCGCTGATGATGCTTGTCTCTCTATTAGTCATCATCACACCGCCATTGCTGTTTGCACAACCTTGGGAGACATGGGTATACCGCGGTTTAGCATTGTTATTGATAGCATGTCCATGTGCTTTGGTTATCTCTACTCCTGCAGCGATTACCTCAGGTTTAGCCGCGGCAGCAAAACGAGGTGCCTTGATCAAAGGCGGTGCAGCGTTGGAACTGTTGGGACGTGTTGAATCTGTCGCGTTCGACAAAACAGGTACTTTAACACAAGGTAAACCGCAAGTGACTGACGTGGTTCCATTCGATGTAACAGAAGAGCAGCTATTAAGCTTAACGGCGTCGATTGAGATTGGCTCAAGTCACCCACTAGCGTTATCGCTGGTAAGTAAAGCGCAAGAGCAAGGCATCAATATTCCTGAAGCGGCAGATAAAACTGCGCAGGTTGGTTCTGGTGTGACAGGTGTGGTTGAAGGGAAGTTGGTTCAAGTCATCGCACCATCGAAAGCAGACTTCCCAATCTCGCAACAGGTTGAGCAACAAGTGGTTGAGTTAGAAGGGCAGGGTAAAACGGTCGTTATTGCTCGTCATGATCATGAAGTCATTGGTTTGATCGCATGGCAAGACACGCTTCGCCAAGACGCCCAGCAAGCGGTTGCTGCACTGAAGAAACTTGGTATTTCATCAGTCATGTTAACCGGTGATAACCCACGTAGTGCAGAAGCTATTGCTAACCAGATTGGTCTTGATTACAAAGCCAGTCTGTTACCAGCGGATAAAGTGCACTATGTGGAAGAGATATCAGCGCAACACACTGTCGCGATGGTCGGAGATGGTATTAACGATGCACCGGCGATGAAAGCATCCAGCATCGGTATCGCCATGGGTGGTGGTACGGATGTTGCGCTAGAAACCGCAGATGCGGCCCTGACTCACAACCGCTTGGTTGAATTGCCTGCGATGATTGAGCTATCACGTGCGACGCTCAATAATATTCGTCAGAACGTAGCGTTGGCTTTAGGCTTGAAAGGCGTGTTCTTGGTGACAAGCTTACTCGGTATTACCGGGTTATGGGTTGCGGTATTAGCCGACAGCGGGGCTACTGCCTTGGTGACTTTGAACGCTCTAAGACTATTACGCTTTGAAACTAAGCAAGTAAAATAATCATAAACGTGTATTAAGAATTAGCCTGAGGCGGAGACGTCTCAGGCTTTTTTATATCTGTTAATCGAGATGGTCTTAGTGATGGTTTCGTTTGGTGAATCACTGATTACTATGCAATGAAATGATCTTTTGGTCTGTAAAGTGTGATCCAAACCGTTTTTATTTGAAAGTGTAGATTTATTACATTGTTTCATTGTGATTATGATCACTCAATGTTGGTAAAAGGTTCGCTACAGTGCATCTGTACCCAACAACTTATTAATGAGCTTATTGTTTACAAAATAAGCCACAACAAGGAGCGACTTATGTCTCAAGCTGTATTCCATTTAGGTGTTACTGAAGCTGATCTTAATGGTGCTACTCTAGCAATCATTCCAGGCGATCCAGCACGCGTACAAAAAATCGCAGAAGAAATGGAAAACCCAGTATTTCTAGCAAGTCACCGTGAATACACGCTATACCGTGCAGAGCTAGACGGTAAACCTGTTGTGGTTTGTTCTACAGGTATCGGTGGTCCATCTACTTCTATTGCAGTAGAAGAGCTAGCGCAACTTGGTGTTCGTACTTTCCTACGCGTTGGTACTACCGGCGCAATCCAACCACACGTAAACGTAGGTGACATGATCGTTACGACAGGTTCTGTTCGTCTAGATGGCGCGAGCCTACACTTTGCTCCAATGGAGTTCCCAGCAGTAGCAGATTTCGAAATCGCAACAGCAATGAAAGCTGCAGTTGAAGAGTCTGGTGCAACAGTTCATATGGGTGTGACTGCTTCAAGTGACACTTTCTACCCAGGTCAAGAGCGTTACGATACTTTCTCTGGTCGTGTTGTTAAGCGTTTCCAAGGTTCTATGCAAGAGTGGCAAGACATGGGCGTTCTGAACTTCGAAATGGAGTCAGCAACATTGCTAACCATGTGTGCAAGCTCTGACCTGAAAGCAGGTTGTGTGGCGGGTGTAATCATCAACCGTACACAAAAAGAGATTCCAGATCATTCAACTCTGAAAGAAACGGAAGCTCGCTCAATTAAAGTTGTAGTAGAAGCCGCTCGTAAGATGCTTTAAGTACAACATTAGTTGGCATTTAAACAAACGGGAAAAACCAGAGGTTCGCCTCTGGTTTTTCTATCTGTTCGTTTTGTTTGGGTGCAACAACTTTAAACCTGACGCAATAAAAAAAAGCAGCCGAGAGGGCTGCTTTCCCATTTTTTGATTGGAGGTTAAAAACTAGATTTCGTCAGAACCGCCAGCGGCTTCAAACCATGCAGAAAGGTGAGTTTTGAGATCTTTGAGTTCATCAGGACCGATCAGTGCCAAACCTAAATCTTCTGCACGAGTGATGTCATTATGGCGCAGTGGGCGGAAGCTCACCAACATCGCTCTTGCTTGTAGACCGCCAAGAAGATCACGCAGCGATTCAAGTTTGTAGAGCGTGTCATCGCCATCGTCACGCATGCCTTTGGTTTTACATTCGATGATGTGAAGCTTGTTGTTCACCACCGTTGCCACGTCAAGCTCATTACGAACTTCACTTTCACCGAGTTTGCGATAAACCTGCACGTTCAACGAACGGTCTTGAATGGTCGGCATGGTGTCTTGAATTTGTTTAACGGTGCTGTGAACCAGAGTTTCTAACCACTCACCATTTGAGAAGCGGCGTGCATCTTCGTCAGCAAACGTCAGTACGCCGTTTTCGTAAGTGGCGATTTGCGCTTCGACCAAGTCGGTCAACAACATGTTCAGTTCACGGTAGCCTTGTTGTTTCTCAGAAAGCTCAACATCTAGCTTTTGCTCTTTACGACACGTTGTTGCAAGGTAGTTTAGTGTAGCAAGACCAGGACCAAGCTCTAACGCGTTAGACGCCCAGCGCTCGCCAAGTTCATACAGCTTTTGGTCAAGTTGAGGAGGAAGGTCTACGTGGTGGAATTCACCGCGCGCACCGAAAATTGTAAGGTAGTCAGAAATCGTAATGTGGTCTTCTACTTGCGTGTCTTCTTTGCCATCTGGGTAAAGCCAGCATAATTTGTCACTGTTTGGCTCTACAACGAAGATTGGCCAGCGATAAGTACGGAAGACTTCGTACACGGAAAGCAGACGGTGACGAAGACCACAGCTTGCATTGAGTTTAACTTCTTCGCCTCGGTCGTGGAGGTCTTTTGCCAATTTGTGGACAGATTGTTTGATCAGAGAAGTGTTTACTGCAGAAGGAATTTCAAAGAATTCGGAAGTAATTTCTCGCTGCTCTAATACTGCGCTCAGTCGCTCGTACATATCGGATTGGCTTTTGTCGCCGATGAAGACGATATGTGTACTTACAGTGCGATTATCCAAAAGAGGAGTGACTAATCTCACTGGATCTTGGTCGATAATACCAACATGAACAGCCATAGGTTTTCCTTCTTATTTGGCTTGCTCGAAAAGAGAAAAGAAAAGGGATGAGCAAGCCATAATAACCATATGTAGACAAGGCTCATAAAAAACAAGGGTGACTTTAATAAAAAGTCACCCTTATACAGTTGGTTGCAATAAATCCGCTACTTGTCGCGTTCGATTTTATAGCTTAAATCGATGAACCAGTTCATTTTGCTGATGCGCAAGTTGCGTCATTGATTCGCTGGTTTGCGCAATGCTAGACATCGCGTGATAGCTTTGGTCTGCAATGCTATTGATGTCTTCAATGCTGCGTGCAATATCGGCAGAAGTCTCGCTCTGCTCAGCTGCCGCCTGAGATATATGCGTGCTCATTTGGCTGATTTCGATGATCAGTGCTTGGATTTCTTCCATTGAACTGTTTGCTTTTGATGCTTGTTCCACCGACATTTCCATATCACTCATACAACTTTGAATCACCTGACTCGCGGTTTGTGAACTGGTTTGTAGGTTACTGATCATTGACTCAATCTCAGTTGTCGATTGTGTCGTCTTGGAAGCTAACACTCGAACTTCGTCGGCAACAACTGCAAAACCACGACCTTGCTCGCCAGCACGTGCTGCCTCAATGGCCGCATTCAGTGCGAGTAGGTTGGTTTGTTCAGCAATGTTACGAATTACATCCAGAATAGAGCCAATTTGCCCACTCATTTTCTGCAATTCAGAAACCGCAGACACTGATTCGTTTAAACGTGTCTCAAGTTGGTTGATGGTCGAGATATTGCTGTTCATCACGTTGCGTCCTTGGTCAGACGCTGTCTCAACACGTTGTACCATCTCTAGCGAGCCTTGTGCACTCTGCGCGACTTCTTGTACTGAGTGAGACATCTCAGTCATTGCTGTCGCCACATTAGCGGTTTGCTCACGTTGAGAATTCAATTGTGTTTGTGCTTGTGAAGAAGTTTGCTCGTTGGTTGATGCGGTTGTTGCTAAGTTGTCTGATGCATCGTTTAGTTTCACAAGGATGTTGTGCAGGCTATCCGCGAGCGTATTGATGTGACCGCTCACACGGCTGAATTCGTTGTTGTAACGGTTGTCGATACGTTGCGTCATATCGCCTTCTGTAAGGCCTTCCAACGCTTTTAAGATACGAGTTAGTGGTTCACGAACACTTTGCGCGATGTGGTAGCCGATCGCTGTTGCAAAGAGAACCACAATAACAGCAATGACAATCGCTTTAGTCACGCCCGCTGAGTAGATGTCCCCAGCGTCAGCGAGAGACTCGTTCAGCTTGTCGGTTGCGGTTGTGGTGAATTGTTCAAGAATTGCCATGCTAGAGTCTACTTTTGTCGCTAGGTTAGCAATGTTGTTGTACAACGCAGATCGAGCCGATAAGTAACTGTTGTGTTGATCCAATACTCCGCCACGCATACCTACGTCGCGAGTAAACTGCTCAACGGATTCGCCGAAGGCTTTTTGCAGCTCAGGCAGTTGTGTCACAAGTCCACGGAACGCGTAGTTTAGGTGCGTGACTGCTTTACGGTTTTTTGCTACCGCTTGAGTTACGAATTCTGGGTTGGTACTTGCCAGCGCATCCGAGGTAATAACTTCAGCATCTTTTAATTTAATGAAGTAGCTTTTTGCCATCACTTTCACTGAGATGCTGGATTGATCTGCAACGTATTCTTTAAGACCAACAGAAAGCTCTGTGTTGAGCTTTTGGAAACGACGCGATGATTTTTGCACTTCTTCTTGTGCAGAGAACATTGCTTCATAGTTGTCCATGGCTTCTTTTGCTTCGGTAAAGTAGCTCTGCTCAAGTTCTTTAAGTTGAGAAAATGGTTCGGCAAGAGAAGGGTAGATTTGACTCGCGATTTCAAGTTGACTCAATGTCCCTTCAAAGCGCTGTTGAGATTTAGCAAATTCCTGACGCATTTCATCCATGCGTTGTTTATTCTCTGTGGTCAGGAAATCCTTAAAAGATTTATCTGCTGAAAGCAGTTCCACACTGGTCTGGTTAGATAGTGAAACAAGTGGTAGTGAAGACTTGGATACTGTCTCAAACTTACCGTGAATATCATTCATGCCCCCCATCATAATGGCAATCGTGACCGCAAACAGGACGATGATTAGCGCGAAGCCTGCATACATCCGTTTAATAACTGAACCTCGCATAAGTGAGCTTCCTCTCCCAAAAATAGACAAGATAAATAAGAAATGTCTTAAAAAAGTAACAAAATTCATTGGATTGTATTGAGTTTGAGACGCACGTTTTATGACGGACACGACAAAAAAAGCTTCAACGTAACGGCTTATATTGATAATGTTAAGTGAACACTGTTTTTTATTGAGCTCGCTTTTGGCTTAGCGCATACTAAATAGGTTACACACCTTATAAAATGGAGTACCCATGGCGGAAGAAACCATCTTTAGCAAAATTATTCGCAAAGAAATCCCTGCAGATGTCCTTTACCAAGATGATTTAGTAACGGCGTTTCGTGATATTAATCCGCGTGCACCAAGCCACATTCTTATCATTCCAAATAAGCTGATCCCGACAACTAATGACGTGGAAGCCGAAGATGAAGCGATGATGGGGCGCATGTTCACGGTTGCGAAAAAGCTGGCTAAAGAAGAAGGCATTGCAGAAGACGGTTACCGTTTGATTGTAAACTGTAACTCACATGGCGGTCAGGAAGTCTATCATATTCATATGCATCTAGTGGGCGGTCGTCCTTTAGGTCCAATGGTATTGAGCTAATCTATTAGAAGTGGATGAAGCAGTTCATCCACTTCTTTATACCCAAGCACTTCGGGATGTTTGGCTCAGCCAATATTTTGAAATTACTTGGGTATATTTCTGTGAACGACACATTTGTGGAGATAAATGTGAAACATGGTGTGAAGCTATTTGGATTGATGAGCTGGGTCCTACTTGCTACGGGATGTGCGAACTTATCCGCTGGCAATCTGTTCAGTCATTACAGCGACCAAAATAAAGAAGTCTACCAAGCGGTGGTTGCTGGTGAATACGCCAAAGCTGAACAACTGCAATCAAGTGATGTAGGTGGCGAAATCCTTGGAAACTTTGAACAAGGAAGAATTTCGTTTCTTGCTGAGGATTACCCTACCAGCTTGAACTCATTAGAAGAAAGCGATCGTGCAGTTCGTAAACAACAAGATCGTGCAACCATTTCTGTTACGGAAACAGCAACCAGCGTTGGTTCTCTTGCCGTTAACGACAATCTAAATGAATATCAGCCTGCCGATTATGAGCTCGGCTTTTTGCATTTGTACTTAGGTTTAAACTATTTGCAAAAGAATGATCTCGAAGGTGCGCTGGTAGAAATGCGCCGTGCTAACCAAGTGCAAGAAGCAGCGAAGAAAGCACGTGAAAAGGAACTAAAACGCGCAGAGAAGGATCTTAAGAGTCAAGGCATGTCGGCGAACCTAGGTAGCGTGCTTGCAAACTACCCAGATGCGGGTAAAAAGCTAAGTTCAGTACAAAATGGCTACTTGTTCTATCTGTCGGGTCTTTTATATGAAGCGTCACGAGATTTGAATAGTGCGTATGTAGATTACCGTCGTGCCCTTGCGGTGATGCCAAACAATAAGCAAGTGATTGAAAGCACCATGTATGCCGCAAAAAAGCTCGGCATGCGTGAAGACTTACGTTTACTTGAAAAACGTTATGGTAAAGCACCTTCAGGGTTGGGTAAGTCGCAAGGTCGCGTGATCGTGATCGACGAACAAGGTGTTGTAGAAGCATTACAAGGTTGGCGTATAGATTTGCCTATATATGACAGCCGAGGTGATGGTGCAATTTATTCGCTCGCATTACCTTATTACCCAAAAAGTGGAACGCAGCGTTTCGGCGATGTGGCATTGAATGGTAGCAAATTACCATCGAGCACTTTAGTTGATGTTAACTCGATGGCTCAAAACGATTTGAACGAACGTTTAACGACGATTGTTATTCGTCAGGCAATTCGTGTTTGGGCAAAAGACCGAATTCGAAAAGAAGCAGCGAAGAAAGGCGATGACGTCGGCAACATTCTTTTCAATGTTTGGAATACATTAACTGAACAACCTGATACCAGAAGTTGGCAGACGCTCCCGGGGACGGTGAAAACGGCTTCGAAAGTGGTGAAGCCGGGCAAGCAGAATCTTAACTTAGGTGATCAGGTGTATCAATTTGACGTGCCAGCACAACAAACCACGTTGGTTTGGGTGTCCCGTCAGGGATCGCACTCAACAGTGTGGCATAAACAACTAGGGAGGTTGTAATGAGAGCATGGCTTATAGGCTTAGCGGTGATCATTGGTTTAGCCGGGTGTGCTGACAACACCGCAGGTATCCGAATTGATGGTCAAACTCAAAAGGTGTTTTTTAATGACAATGTTTTGGGTAGCCGTTTGTTAGTTGACAACATCACAACGACTTACGTGGATGATCGCCCACGAGGTGTCGTGCAGTTAAGCAGTAACTACAAAGGTGACCAGCACATTCTTTATCGCTTTTATTGGTATGACAATACAGGTCTGGAAGTGAACACCAAACCTGGTCCGTGGCGCAAAATGATTGTGCGTGGATTCGAACAGGTGACTCTGTCTGAAGTGACGGTGAACCCAAACGGAACACAATTTCGCGTACAAATTCGCGAAGCAGATGATAACTAACTCAACTCGAGTAACACAATTTCGGCGGCTATGCTGCTTTGCCAAGGTGGAGGCACCTTGGTATGAAACACAAACTAAGGAACTCTCATGAAAAAAAGTATTATTGCTCTTTTAGGTCTTGCCGTCATTCTGGGTGGTTGTTCAAACAAGGTCTCTTACGGTGATGCGCAAGCGACAGAAACAACTACGATTGATTTCGGCTCGACGGATCTACAAAAAATTGCTGGCGAAATGGTCGACAGCATGATGATGTCAGGTTCAGTGGCAGCAATTACTCGTGACCAACGTCCTATCGTGTTTGTTGAGCGCATCAAGAACAAAACAAGTGAGCACATCGATACTGAATCTATTACTGACACTATCTCTACTAAGATGCTGAACTCTGGTAAGTTCCGTTTTGTAGACATGGATCGTGTGGAATCTGTTCGTGAGCAACTTAACTTCCAAAACACTGACGAGCTAGTGAACCAAAGCACAGCTATCCAATTCGGTAAAATGGTCGGTGCGCAATACATGCTTTACGGCAACCTTTCTAGCATCGTGAAAAATGCAGGCAGTGACAAAGACGTTTACTACAAAATGACGATGCGTCTAATGGATCTAGAAACAGGTCTGATTGAATGGGCGGATGAAACAGAAATCCGTAAAGAGCAATCTAAGAGCCTATTTGGTCTTTAATTGATTCTTTTTGGTCATATGACCTTGAGTGGAGAAGTCATTCATGGCGTGGTTTTCTTGGCAACAAGCGAAACAGTTAGATCCGAGTTTAAATACTCTTGATGGCTTCTTTACTTCACCACCAGTGAAGGTTCAAACCGTCACTGGTGGACTTACCAATCGTTGTTGGCGGTTGGAATCTTCAGAGGGTCTTGCGTATGTCTGGCGACCAACCAGTAACGTATGCAAGACCTTTGCTATATCTCGCCATAACGAATATCAAGTGCTCAATGCAATCGCCCCGCTTAACCTCGGACCTAAACCTGTCTTTGTTCATGAGCAAGGTTTGCTAGTGGAGTGGGTTCCGGGTGAGACATTGACTAAGCCTGGTATCGATATTGATGAATTATTGCCAATCGCTGCTGCTATTCATGAATATCCTTCGACGGCGATTCCTTTGGTTCCTTTCTCTTACTTGTCACGAATTGATCACTACTGGTTAGAGCTAGGTGGTAAGTACATTGGTACAGAGTTTGAAACCTTGTATCGAAAATGGCGGTCGGAACCGAGTGTTGAACAAGTTCCCGTTGCACTGTGCCACTTCGATCTTGGTTGTTATAACTTGGTTCGTGGTGAAGAAGGGGTGAAGGTCATAGACTGGGAATACGCCGCTTTATCTGATCCAAGATTAGACCTCACTTTGATTTTGCAGCTTGCCGATGTGCCAATTGAGCAGGGTGTTGCTCAGTATTGCCAGATTCGTCAAATTGATGATGTGTCTCTGTGGCTGGAAGGCGTACGTGCGTGGATGCCAAGGACCATTATGATGGCGATGTTATGGTATTTGATCGCCTACAAATTGTGGGATGATGAACAATACTTAGACAGTGCGAATGAGTTTAAAGACTTATTATGTATGGAAGATCACTGTTTTGATAACTCATGACTTTTTCCTCTTTAACCATAAGGAAATAGTGGTAGTTTAAAGTGAAGTACCAGCAAGTCACAGGGAGAGGTACACATGATTATTTACTTGCACGGCTTTGATAGTACAAGCCCAGGTAACCACGAAAAAGTTCTTCAATTGCAATTCATCGATGATGACGTTCGTTTCATCAATTACAGCACACTTCATCCTAAGCACGATATGCAGCACTTGTTGAAGGAAGTGTCTAAGGTCATCGACCAAGCGAATGACCCAGCCCCACTTATCTGTGGTGTTGGTCTTGGCGCATATTGGTCAGAGCGTATCGGTTTTCTTTGCGGCATTAAGCAGGTGATGTTCAACCCAAATCTGCATCCAGAGAAAACGATGGCAGGTCGCATTGATCGTCCCGAAGAATATGAAGATATCGCGACCAAATGTGTCGAGCAATTCCGAACCAAAAACCAAGATCGTTGTTTAGTGATTTTATCCAAAGAAGATGAAATACATGACAATTCGAAAACTGCGGCAGAGTTGGACAAGCATTATCAGATTATTTGGGATGAGAACCAAACGCACAAGTTCAAGAAAATCTCTCATCATCTGCAAGCGATGAAGGCATTCAAGAACGCATAAATTGCCCAATAGATAAAAATTTAACTACCTTTAAACAGCACTTCAAGAAGTGCTGTTTTTGTATCTATTGGTTTTGACTCTATCGCACTGATTCTGCCAAATTTTACATTTTGTATCGATTTATCGGCTTGATTTATCGATTTAACCTTTTGTGGCACGAAAACGTTACCGTCAAGCAGATGAAAAGTAGTCAATCCGTATCCAGAGTAAGGATTTTTGTTGCCATCAAAGGATTGCTCTATATAATGAACTTGGTAAAAATAATTTGATAAATATCAAAAAAAATTGAGAGCGAGTAAGAAACTTGCCCATTTTTTGTCTGAGATCGTGTGTTTCAGGCGAATAATCCGATGGACCATAAGCCGAAAACAAGAGTAGGCAATAACATGATGGCATCGGGATTTATCCAAAAAGTGAGCTCACCTCTAGAGACCAAAGAATTCATCGGTTGGATGTATGACCGCAGCGTAACTGTGAGTCTACGTCGAGCTGAACCCATATATTCATTTTTGTAGAGGATAACATTGTGACACGCATTATCGTTGTAGGCGGCGGTGCTGGTGGCCTTGAGTTGGCTACCAAACTGGGCCGCACTCTGGGTCGTAAGAACCGTGCGCAAATTACACTGGTAGACCGTAAAGCGAGCCACTTGTGGAAACCACTGTTGCACGAAGTGGCAACAGGCTCATTAGACGAAGGTGTGGATGCATTGAGCTACCGTGCCCATGCCAAAAACCATTGCTTCGATTTCCAAATGGGTAGCCTTCAAGACATTGACCGTGAACGTAAAGTGATCATTCTAAGTGAACTAAAAGACGAACATGGTGAACTTCTGATGCCAAGCCGTGAACTGGAATACGATATTCTGGTTATGGCAATTGGCTCTACGTCAAACGACTTCAATACGCCTGGGGTTCGTGAAAACTGTATCTTCCTCGACAGCCCTGAACAGGCGCACCGTTTCCGTAGTGAAATGAATAATGAATTCTTAAAACTGCATGCAAAAAACGGTAACGGTACGGTAGATATCGCGATCGTTGGTGCGGGTGCAACTGGTGTTGAATTATCGGCAGAGCTTCACAACGCAGTAAAAGAATTACGTACGTATGGCTTCGGCGATCTTGACTCTAGCAAACTAAATGTAAACCTAGTTGAAGCAGGTGAGCGCATTCTGCCTGCGCTTCCACCACGTATCTCTTCTGCAGCGCATCAAGAGTTGGTTAAGCTAGGTGTAAACGTGCGTACTGCGACCATGGTGACACAAGCGGACAAAGACGGTTTGACTACCAAAGATGGTGAGAAAATCCCTGCACAAATCATGGTATGGGCTGCGGGTATCAAAGCGCCTGATTTCATCAAAGATATTGCCGGTCTAGAAACGAACCGTATTAACCAATTAGTCGTGAAAAACACGTTGCAAACCACTCGTGATGACGACATCTTCGTTATCGGCGACTTGGCTCAATGTACCCAGCCAGATGGCTCATTTGTGCCGCCACGAGCTCAGGCTGCGCACCAAATGGCAAGTCAAGCGTTCACTAACATTGTGGCTAAGCTTAATGGTCGCGAGCTTAAAGCATACGAATACAAAGACCACGGCTCTCTAGTGTCTCTAAGCCGCTTCTCAACCGTTGGTAGCTTGATGGGTAACTTAACCAAAGGCTCTATGATGGTTGAAGGTCGCATCGCACGCGTAGTTTACATTTCACTGTACCGTATGCACCAAATGGCGCTACACGGTGTGATTAAAACGGGTTTGATGATGCTGGTTGGTCGTATCAACCGCGTATTGCGTCCAAACTTGAAACTGCACTAATTTGAATTTTTGGTTCTTTGTTGAAGATTTGGCGAGAGAATCAAATAACAAATAGAAGAAAAGCCACCGCATGTCGGTGGCTTTTTTCATTCCAAGTCATTGGGTAACAGTGAATAAACGACCCCATCTTTTGGCTTCCCATGAAAGATAAATCGGTTTCTGGCAATCGCTTCTTTCTGTGCACCAACAGACTCAATTAAAGCCTGACTGGCTGTGTTATCTAAATCACAGACGATTTCTACGCGAGTCAAATTGAGTTTAGCGAAGCAGAACTCGGCAAGCGCGCGGATTGCCTCTTGAGCGTAACCTTTGCGTTGATAACGGTCCGCAACCCAATAGCCAATGCTTGCCATATTGAAGGTATGATAAAGCTCATTGACAGCAGCCATACCAACAAGGTTATCGCTACTTCGTTCATAAATGCCAAAACCAAACGCTTCTGTTTTTACCCAGTTCAGTCGCGTAGCGAGCAAGAAATCTTGCGCATCTCTTAGTGAGACATTTTCATCACACCAATCTAACCATTGGTGTAGGGAAGGGGATTCTGCCAGTATGCGTTGTAGAATATGGGCTTCCTCAGATGGGATTAATCTGAGAGCCAAACGAGGGGTTATGATTTCAAAATCTGGACTCATACAACTTCCATGTTAGATTTCAAATAAAACAAAGCGCAACAAGTGCTGCGCTTTGTTGTTGGTACTGTGTTTTATTGTACTCGACGAACTTGAATGATCATCCCCATTAATGGGTTATCTAAGTAGTGGGTTTCGCCACTGCGCATACGACGCTTCTGATCCATTCGGAAGCTCTTCAAGAATGTCTCTTCAGTCACAGTCGGAGAGACTTCTGCTAAGTTACCGACTTGCACGTTACCATCGACTTCGCCAAATTCTTCAGACAATTGTTCTGAAGGTTGCGATTCAATGTGAACCTCCCGAACACTCGGTTCACGTAAGTCCATCGTTGTCTCGGCAAACAAATAGTGCTGAACGTAGATTTGTAATTTGCCATCTAACTCATAAAGTGGACCTTTAACGCTTTCTTCGCTATAGCCATCGGTCGCTAAGGAATGTGCATTGCCAGTGATTGAGCTGCCATCTGGATTATATGATCCTGAAAAATCACGCCCGCCAACAATGCGGAAAACTGGTGCACTTGCTTTACCACGGTCACCTTGACGCCACGCTACGTGCTTCAATACTTTAAAGCCTGCATGGTTGTTAAGTGCTGCTTCTTGAGCGTTCAATCTGTAAGAAGAACGAGGAAGCAGGGTGACGCCTTTTGATTGACGGTAAGAATCGCTTTGTAAGCTGCCGACGTTACTCATTTCGATAGTTGGCAGTTTGTTTGGCCATGATTCACTGGTACTTTCAGCGTCGACTGCTCGCTTGAAAATAATTACTTCAATATCAAATTGACGCGCAGCCCATGATGGCATTGAGACACAAAGAAGTAATAATGGGATCAGTATTCTCATTCGACTATTAGCTCGTTGGTAATAAATTCTGTTTAAAATCATTCAGTAAGTCTTGAACAAACTGAATGCGTTTACGTCGGTCCGTCAATGGTACGCTAAACTTGAACTTAGTTGGACCTTCCATTGCAAATTTTTGCGGCTGTGATTGCAGGAGTTTAACTAAATATGCTGGGTTTATGTCAGCATCAGGGTAAAACTCGATGAAACCACCTTTGTCATGAGCTTCAATTTTCTTAGCTTTGAGACATGCAGCAGCAATTTTTAGCTCAGAGACAGACAGTAAGTTCTTCGTTGCATCAGGTAGCAAGCCGAAACGATCAATCAGTTCCACTTTTAATTCTGATAGCCCTTCTTTATCTGTCACGCTCGCGATTCGTTTGTACATAGATAGGCGAGTGTTGACGTCTGGTATGTAGTCATCTGGCAAAAGAGCTGGAATACGCATTTCGATTTCAGTTTGTTCTCGAAGTAGATCATCCAGTGAAGGCTCTTTGCCCTCTTTTAAGGCTTCAACGGCTTGTTCAA
The DNA here is from genome assembly GCF_001591145.1 of Vibrio harveyi NBRC 15634 = ATCC 14126 = KCTC 12724. Lineage (GTDB taxonomy): Bacteria > Pseudomonadota > Gammaproteobacteria > Enterobacterales > Vibrionaceae > Vibrio > Vibrio harveyi. The sequence goes on from NZ_BCUF01000002.1 coordinate 41,144, forward strand.
GCATTTCCATATATAGTGTAAAACCAACCGATTGAATTTGACCACTTTGTTCGTCACCCAGTAACTCACCAGCCCCGCGGATTTCAAGATCGTGGGTAGCAAGAGTGAAGCCAGCACCAAGGTCTTCCAGTGACGCAATTGCATCAAGACGCTTAATTGCATCTTTCGTTATTGCTTTTGGATGTGGCGTCAACAGGTAAGCGTACGCTTGGTGGTGCGAACGACCAACACGACCACGAAGCTGGTGCAACTGCGCGAGACCTAGGTTATCTGCTCGGTCCATGATGATGGTGTTGGCGGTTGGTACGTCAATACCTGTTTCTATGATCGTAGTACATACGAGTAAGTTGAAGCGCTGATGATAGAAATCATTCATGATGCGCTCGAGCTCGCGTTCACGCATCTGACCATGTGCAACGGTAACTCGCGCTTCCGGAATCAGCTTTTGCAAATCTTCGGCGGTTTTTTCAATCGTTTCGACTTGGTTATGTAGGAAGTAAACCTGACCACCACGCATGATTTCACGGAGTACTGCTTCGCGTACCACGGAGTCTTCGCGTTGACGTACGAAGGTCTTAATCGCCAAGCGGCGTGCTGGTGGTGTTGCGATGATCGACAAATCGCGCATGCCACTCATTGCCATGTTTAATGTGCGCGGAATTGGTGTTGCGGTAAGCGTTAAGATGTCGACATCGGCACGCATTGCTTTCACTTTTTCTTTTTGACGCACACCAAATCGGTGTTCTTCATCAACAATCAACAAGCCAAGATCTTTGAACTTAATATCGCTTGATAGCAACTTGTGAGTACCAACGACAATATCAACTTTGCCATCAGCGACATCTTGGAGAATCACTTTTTGCTCTTTTGCCGATTTAAAGCGCGACAGGACTTCTACGCGAATTGGCAAGTTAGCAAAGCGGTCGCGGAAGTTTTCAAAGTGTTGCTGTGCAAGCAGAGTGGTTGGTACTAAGACTGCCACTTGCTTACTGTTGTCTGTGGCAACAAATGCAGCGCGCATTGCGACTTCTGTTTTACCAAAACCAACGTCACCACAAACTAGGCGGTCCATGGCTTTTGCTTGGCACATGTCAGACAAGACCGCATTAATTGCCATTGACTGATCGTCGGTCTCCTCAAACGGGAAAGTTGCTTTGAAAGTTGCGTATTGACCGCGGTCGAGCTCAAATTTATAGCCCGGTTTTAGCTCTCGCTTGGCATAAACATCCAGAAGTTCTGCTGCAACGTCACGAACTTTCTCTGCAGCTTTACGGCGAGCTTTTGCCCATGCTTCACCGCCTAGTTTATGCAGCGGTGCACTTTCTTCAGCTCCGCCAGAGTAGCGGCTAATCAAGTTCAGTGAAGATACGGGTACGTAAAGCTTGGCATCATTTTGATACTCAAGTGTTACGTATTCCGTTTTCATACCGCCAGCTTCAAGAGTTTGTAGGCCTATGTAGCGGCCGATACCGTGATCGATGTGCACAACAGGCTGACCCGGCTTAAGTTCAGCTAGGTGGCGTATGACGGTGTCACTGTTGACTGCTTTTTTGTCTTTACGGCGACGTTGGATAACGCGATCGCCAAGCAGATCGCTTTCGCAGATCAGCGCGAAATTTAGCTCTTCATGAATAAAACCATGTTCCGCAGCACCTAGAATTAGGCTGAAACGATCGTCAGAATCCAGCGCTTGATATAGTGAACCATGGACTACTGGGCGCACTTTAATGCCTTGCAGTAGCTCTGTTAATGCTTCACGGCGACCTTCTGACTCGACAGAGAAAACGATTTTACCCGCAAACTGTTCACTGAATTGGCGTAAACGCGCTAACGGCTCTTTGTTCTGCTGTTGAACACCAAGCTCGGCTAGAGATTGAACGGCGAGATTCTGGCGACCTGCACGTTTAACGATTTTCTCTAGGCTCAGCTGAGCTTGCGGTAGTTGTTTGAAGTGAGTGAATAGCTCATCTTTCTTCAGCCACAATTCATGTGGTGCTAACAACGGACGCAGTGGATCGATTTTCTTTTGATCGTAGCGGTAGTCAACGTCATTCAAGAAGGTATCGACTGCGGCTTCAATATCGCCGTAGGTGATCAGTTGAGAGTCATCGGGTAAATAATCGAAAAGCGTTTCTGTATGATCGAAAAATAGTGGCTGCCAATATTCGATGCCCGCCGGCCAAGTGCCTTTGGTGACTTGCATGTAAATTGACTCAGGCTCGCGGCGAGCTTCAAACTGAGAGCGCCAACGAGTACGGAAATCTTCAATAGCCGCTTTCGTCGTCGGAAATTCATGCGCAGGTAGAAGCTGGATTTGCTGAATGTCTTCGATCGAACGTTGGTTTTCTGGATCAAATGTGCGAATGGTGTCGATCTCGTCATCAAAGAAATCAATGCGATATGGATCTGAACTGCCCATTGGGAACAAATCTAGGATCGAACCTCGGCTTGCATATTCACCTGGACCAAAAACTTGATCAACGTGACGGTAGCCAGAGTTCTCCAGTTGCACACGCAGTTTTTCCAGCGAGAATTGGTCGCCCGTTTTCACCATCAAGGTGTGTTGCAGTAAGAAATCACGCGGGGACTGGCGTTGTAATACTGTGCTCACTGGCACAATGGTCACACCACGATTTTGGTTTGGCAATTGATATAAGCGTGCAATACGATCTGAGATGATCTCTTGGTGTGGAGAAAAGTTGTCGTATGGCAGCGTCTCCCAATCAGGGAATAGGCTTACAGGTTGGTCGGTAAATTGCTCAATTTCTGCTTGCAGTTTGAGCGCGATTTGCGGGTCTGGTACCACTAGCAGAGAGTGGCTAGAGTGTTGTTTTGCTAGCTCGGCAATCGCCATCGGCAATGCCGCTCCCGGTAAGTTGCCAAGCTGTTTTTTATCGCCACGCTCAGACGGATTGGTGACGGACAGAATCGTTGCTTTTGTCATGGTAATTATTTGTTATCTCGCTCTAATGAGCGCTGACGGAGTAGTTTTTGCTGTTGGTATAGTGCGGCTTTAATCAATAAATCTTGGTCAGCTTCTCGAAGTAATTTGTACTTTAGTGTTACTACATAGCCTTGCTCGGCAGGTTCGCACTCTACTACCTGAGCGTAGCAGTAAATTGCTGCAGCAGGATGATCTAAGAAGAGCTTCACACGAACCAGTTGGTCTTTTTCTACGGCAGAATCGCTACGGTAGCTCAGTTGGCTTGCGCCGAATTGCGTAGTCTGGAAACGGAGTGCAATGTCATCTTGTTGCGAGAGCATAAAGCTGAGCAGTAAGTTGAGTTTAGAGTTTTGAGTATCCAGCAAATGGATGACGTGTTTTAACTCTTTGTTTTGCAGCTCCAATCTCGCGTTATCAGCTAACATATCTAAATGGCTAAATTCACTTGCGACAATAAAAGGCGCTGGAATTTCGGATTGGAAAGTCTCTTCATCTGGCAGAGCAAAGTCCGTCCCTAGCGTTTCGACGTTGATAGTCAGATTGTGGTGTACGGTAAAATATTCTTGCTCTGTCATAATTCGGTCCTTTTCTGCCATCGAGCGCTCTCATTTCATTTAGGAATGAGTAGGATAGGGGGTTGATTATCGCTAATCAGGTTAAGTTATCAAGTTTCCCCGTTTCTCTGGCTGAACTTTTTGCTGTAAATGGGGACTTATTGCATGTCGTTGACAAATTTAGCGATTATCTTGTCTTCTTCATTGTAAGAGTAAGGTAAGATAACCCGTATTAACTAGCTAAGTAATGGCTTCATAACTAGATAACCAGTTGGTTTGTCCTATATGTATCATCCTATTTCTTTGTTTATTGGCTTGCGGTACCTTCGGGGACGCTCCGGAGACCGATTTAGCCGATTTGTTTCTTATATGTCGACAGCCGGTATCACAATTGGCGTGATGGCGTTAGTGACGGTGCTTTCCGTAATGAACGGTTTTGAAGCCCAGTTGAAAGAGCGCATTTTAGGAGTGCTTCCTCATGCTGTGATTTCGCAACACGATAGTAAAACGCCTCTCAGTGAAGCTGCTCCTAAGTTCATTCAAGATATGTCGACCATAGCAAAACCAGAACCTATTGTTCGTGGTGAGGCTGTTATTCAAAGCTCTGCACAACTGACAGCTGGTTATTTAATTGGTATAGAGCCCAAACTTGGCGACCCGATTTCTAACCACCTTATCGCAGGACGTTTATCTTCTCTTCAAGCAGGTGAGTACAAAGTATTCCTTGGTCACAGCTTGGCGCGCTCATTGAAAGTGTCGATGGGCGATAAAGTCCGTTTGATGGTCACCAATGCCACCCAATTTACCCCACTGGGTCGAATTCCGAGCCAACGTAATTTCACGGTAGCTGGCATCTTCAATACGGGCTCAGATGTCGATGGTCAGCTTATGATTGTTAATATGACTGATGCGGCAAAGCTGATGCGTTTACCGAAAGATACAGTCTCTGGCTGGCGTGTGTTCTTCTCAGACCCTTTTATGGTGACTGATTTTGCTGATCAGCCAATGCCTGATGGTTGGCAATGGAGTGATTGGCGAGAACAACGTGGTGAGCTTTTCCAAGCCGTCAAAATGGAAAAGAATATGATGGGCTTGATGCTTGGGCTGATCGTTGGTGTTGCGGCGTTTAACATTATTTCCGCTTTGATCATGGTGGTGATGGAGAAGCAATCTGAAGTCGCGATTCTTAAAACACAAGGAATGACTCAATCTCAAGTGATGGCGATTTTCATGGTTCAAGGCGCAAGCAGTGGTGTGATTGGTGCCATTGTTGGTGGTGCAATGGGCGTTGCTTTATCACTTAACCTCAATGCAATTCTTGAAGCGGCGGGAGTGGCACTATTTAGCTTCGGTGGTCACTTACCTATCGTGATTGATTCATTCCAAATTTTACTGGTGGTAGTGCTGGCGATTGCTCTGAGTCTAGCTGCAACTGTTTACCCGTCTTTCCGAGCATCTTCTGTTAAACCTGCTGAGGCACTTCGCTATGAATAAGCTATTAGAATGTCGTGATATTCGTAAAGTCTACCGAGAGGGTTCGTTAGATACTGAAGTGCTCAAAGGTGTAAGTTTTGATATTGATAAAGGCGAGTTAGTGTCTATTGTCGGTTCATCAGGCTCGGGTAAGAGTACGTTGCTCCACATTCTTGGAGCATTAGACGATGCATCTCAAGGAGAAGTGGATTTTCTGGGACAGAACTTGTCTGCTTTGAGCTCCAACAAACAAGCTGCATTGCGCAATAAGCATCTTGGCTTTGTGTATCAATTCCATCATCTGCTGGCTGATTTCACAGCGGTTGAAAATGTTGCAATGCCACTGTTGATTGGTGGGGCGAAAGTTGCAGATGCGAAAGCGGAAGCAAAAGCCCTTCTGGAGAAGGTGGGGTTGGGACATCGAATGGATCATCGTCCGTCAGAACTTTCTGGTGGTGAGCGCCAACGTGTGGCTATCGCACGAGCTTTGGTCAATAAGCCTGACTTGGTTTTAGCAGATGAGCCGACTGGTAACTTAGATCACAATACGGCGCTAGCGATTTACGACTTAATGCGTGAGTTAAATCAGGAGTCGAATATTGCTTTCTTAGTTGTCACTCATGATAACGAGCTAGCCGCGAAAATGGATCGCCAAATGCATATGCAAGATGGTTTGCTGGTGGATCGTTTTACCACAGACACAGCAACCGTGGAGGGCTAATTTTGTTTTCATCTTTAGCATTGATGATTGGTGGACGTTTCAGTCGCGCTAAAAAGCGTAACAAGATGGTATCGTTCATTTCTCTTTCCTCCACCATCGGTATTGCGGTTGGCGTAGCTGTCATCATCATTGGCTTATCTGCGATGAATGGCTTTGAACGAGAGTTACAGTCTCGTGTGCTTTCTGTGATTCCACATGGTGAGTTAGAGGGGGTGAATGGTCCACTGCACAACTATACCAAAACCATGAAGCAAGCCCTAAGTCATGAGCATGTGGTTGCTGCCGCACCTTATGTTCGGTTTACGGGGTTAGCAGAAAAGGGCAGTAAGCTAAAAGCAATAGAAGTTCGCGGTGTGGATCCAGCTTTTGAGCAAGCTGTTTCTAGTATGTCTGACTTTATTGACCCACAGGCGTGGCAAAATTTTTACTCAGGTCAACAGCAAGTGATTCTTGGGCGTGGTGTCGCAAATGAGTTAAAGGTCGATGTTGGTGACTATATTACTTTAATGATCCCGCAATCAGGCAGTACGAATAAGGTACAAGCCCCAAAGCGAGTCCGAGTCAAAGTCGCTGGTTTTTTAACGCTTAACGGTCAAATCGATCATTCATTAGCGCTAGTACCACTCAAGGATGCTCAAGCCTATGCCCGCTTAGGTGATGGCGTTACAGGTATTTCGCTGAAAACGGATGATGTGTTGAATGCACCATCAATTGTACGTGAAGTCGGTAGCCGAATTGATGTTTATGTTTACCTAAAAAGCTGGCAACAACAATTTGGCTTTTTGTACCGTGATATCCAACTTGTTCGTACCATTATGTACCTGGTAATGGTGCTAGTGATTGGTGTCGCGTGTTTCAATATTGTCTCGACATTGATGATGGCGGTTAAAGATCGCGCGGCTGAGATTGCGATTCTTCGTACTATGGGTGCAAAAGACAGTTTGATTAAGCGTATCTTCGTTTGGCAAGGCGTATTCTCGGGCGTATTTGGTAGTCTTGCGGGTAGTGTCGTTGGCGTTCTTGTCGCTCTCAACCTCACACCGATTATTAAGGGGTTGGAAGCCTTAATTGGTCACCAATTTCTTTCGGGGGATATCTACTTTGTCGACTTCTTACCATCGCAATTGCATTGGCCAGATGTTGCTTTGGTTTCAATTACGGCGATTATCTTGAGTTTGTTGGCAACATGGTACCCAGCCTCCCGTGCAGCGAAACTTAATCCTGCGGCGGTATTGAGTTCCAAGTAATCTACAAAGCTCAGCGAACAGTTCGCAAATAGCAGACAACAAAAAAAGGACCGATTATTATCGGTCCTTTTTATCTATATCGTTGCTATCTCTAATTGGCTCGATGCGTTTCATACTTGAGTTACATCACCTTTCATTTCTAACGTTAACTGTTTTCCATTCAACGCGCCATAACCTGCCAACTGGTGAATAAGCGCTTATCGTACTTTACGCTTTTGCCAGCTTCTCACGACTGAATAACGCCAAAGACCACGAATACCGAAATAACCAATGATTGCTGACACTACGCCACAGATCGCGCAGCCAAGTAAGAACGGAGGTCCTATGGTGTTCATTTGCTGCATGATGAATTCCCACGACAATTCAAAGTGGAATGGTTGTGGTGGTACATGCATGACCAAGGCGCCAAGCTTGTAAGCAAAGTAGAACAGCACTGGCATGGTAATTGGGTTACTGATCCAAACAAGTGCGACTGATAGAGGCAAGTTAACACCAAGCATGATGGCAAGACCTGCCGCCATGATCATCTGACTCGGAAGCGGGACAAACGCCATAAACAGACCAACAGCAAAAGCACCAGACGCAGAGCGACGATTTAAACACCACAAGTTTGGGTTATATAAAACGTTGCCGAAGACCTTCAGTGCTTTTTGGCGTTTGATCATTTCATGATCTGGCATGAAGCGTTTTATCAGCTTTCTAGGCATAGGACGACATGACTCTCTTAGAAAAAAGTTTGACCTTGGCTTTATTTGTAGCGAGCGTTATTTCGTCTGCATGGTGGCCGACGATACCAGATTGGCGTTGGTTGCTGCTGGGAATAATTGCCACTGGCTCAATAATAAAATTACGACGTGGCTTATTGAGCATAGGCGTAATTTCGGGCTTTATGGTTGTCATTATCCACGGCAATGTTATGGAGCATCAAAGACAAGCCCTGTTTCAAGCAGGGGTGAATATTACCATAAATGGCAAAGTTGACAGCCCTTTTACGCAAATAAGTCACGGATATGAAGGAATTGCGCGTGTCCATCAGGTGAATTCTCAAAACTTGTTACCTTTTTTTAAACCGAAAATCCGGTTGATAACGCCTTTCCCACTCGCAGTTAACAGTGAGTTCACTACCGAAGTGACAATTAAACCCATCTTTGGGCTCTTAAACGAAGCAGGTCATGACGCCGAAAAGCAGGCAGTAGGAAAGGGCATTGTGGCAAGGGCGACCGTTTCAAAGGATTCAGCGTGGCTTATTCGTGAGCGATCATCATTAAGAACGCAAATTATCGCCGTCGTTCATAAGCACATTGTTCAGCTTGAACACTTCGCTCTTATTCGTGCTTTGGCGTTTAGTGACCGTACGCTTCTGTCTCGATATGACTGGCAACTCCTACGTGATAGTGGCTTACTGCATTTGGTCTCGATTTCGGGTTTACATATAGGAATGGCGTTTGCTTTTGGTATGAGCTTTGGGGTTGTTGTTAGGTACGCTTTGCCAAAATTTGTCTTTTTACCTTCCTTGTTTGGGCTTGCTACTGCTTTTTTGTATTCATGGTTAGCAGACTTCTCTTTGCCTACGACTCGAGCTTTTTCAGTATGTTTGATTTACTTGTTATTAAAGTCTGCTTTGATTTATTGGAGCGCTTGGCGCGTGCTGCTCCTTGCTGTAGCAATACAGTTGTGCATCGAGCCGTTTTCTGCACTCACTATGAGCTTTTGGCTGTCTTATCTCTCTGTTATCGCCGTTTTATTTGCAGTGAATTGTGTACAACATAGCCGTGGCAATTGGATTAGGAAACTGGGTACCTTATTCAAAATTCAGTTAGTACTCACTGTGTTGATCATTCCGATTAGTGGGTTGTTTTTTGCCGGGACGAGCCTCTCCTCTATTTTATATAACCTCATTTTTATCCCTTGGTTCGGTTTTGTTGTCGTTCCACTGATGTTTGTTGCACTTATCATTACCCCGTTTTCAGTGCACTTGGCGAACATGCTGTGGCAGTGGTTAGATTGGATGCTTGTACCCCTTACTTGGTCTTTGCCATTTGCTTTGGGGAGTTGGCAATCTCTTAGCTCACAGGCAACGTTGTGGGTGCTGGTATTGGGCGTTTGTGTGCTTTCGATGCGATTTTTAAATCGAGAAGCTTCAGGTGTTTTGTTCTTGGTCATCACAAGTCTGGTGTTGTGGTATGAACGAAAATCTGATGGTTGGCGTATTGAAGTGTTAGATGTTGGGCATGGACTTGCAGTGCTCCTAGAAAAAGACGGTGAAGTGCTTTTATATGACACGGGTAAAACATGGGCTTATGGAAGTATTGCTGAACAAGTTATTGCTCCTATCTTGTATCGCAGAGGGTTCGGTTCTATCGACATGTTTGTCGTCAGCCACGCCGACTCAGATCATGCTGGAGGACGTGCATATATCGAAAGGCACTTCGCCCCAGTTCGTAAGTTTAGTAGCCAAAACTACGCTAACTACCAACCTTGTATTGCAGGGGAACGATGGAAATGGCAAGCGCTAGAATTTGAAGTTCTTTGGCCTCCGAAGTTGGTTAAACGTGCATATAACCCACATTCATGCGTGATTCGTGTCGTCGATACCAAAACGGATTTTAAGTTGCTATTAACGGGCGATATTGAAGCCGTTAGTGAATGGATCTTGGTGAGAAAACCCGATCAGTTAAAAAGTGATGTTGTGATTGTCCCGCATCACGGAAGTAAGAGCTCTTCTAACCCCAAGTTTGTTGAAGCGATTGCCCCAAAACTGGCGATCGCATCTCTGGCAAAAGGGAATCAGTGGGGAATGCCTGCAAATAACGTGGTTTTAGCGTACGAGAACGCCAATGCGAAATGGCTGGATACGGGGAATGGCGGTCAAATAAGCGTCCTTATTGAGCAAGAGAATTGGTATTTTGAAACGAAACGAAGTGAGACATTTGACCCTTGGTATAGGCAGATGCTGCGTAACGGAGTAGAATAAGAGTCTTAATGTAAGAAAACAAAGCACTTCTATGTCGATAAATACTGATGAAACGACTTGGCAGACGTTTAAGCGTCTATGGCAATTTATTCGCCTTTATAAGTCAGGTCTAATCGTTGCTGTTGTAGCATTGGTTGTTAATGCTATCTCTGATACCTACATGATCTCCTTGCTAAAACCGCTTCTAGATGAAGGTTTTGGTAGTGCGGAATCTGATTTTCTACGTACACTTCCACTTATCGTTTTCGCCATGATGTTTATTCGTGGTGTGAGCGGGTTTGTCTCTACTTATTGTCTGAGCTGGGTATCCGGCAATGTGGTAATGCAAATCCGTCGCATGGTGTTTAATCATTTTATGCATATGCCTGTTTCTTATTTCGATAAAGAAAAAACAGGCAATCTACTTTCTCGAATTACTTATGACTCTGAACAAGTTTCAGCGGCGACTAGTTCTGCGCTAGTTAGCATTGTGCGTGAAGGCGCAAGCATCATTGGTTTGTTGGTTCTGATGTTCTATAATAGCTGGCAATTGTCTTTGGTTTTGTTTGCTGTTGCACCTGTTGTTGCTTTTGGTATTAGCGTTGTTTCTAAGCGATTCAGAAAGATCTCGAGAAACATGCAGACGATGATGGGCAATGTGACTGCCTCTGCAGAGCAAATGCTGAAAGGTCACAAAGTAGTACTGAGTTATGGCGGCCAAGATATCGAAGGTAAACGCTTCGAGAAAGTAAGTAACCAAATGCGCCAACAAAGCATGAAGTTGGTGACAGCTCAAGCAGCGGCAAACCCAATCATCCAGATGATTGCGTCTATTGCTATTGTTGTGGTGCTTTATCTTGCAAGTATTGACTCAATTAAAGACCAGTTAACGCCGGGTACATTTACTGTTGTATTCTCTGCGATGTTTGGTTTGATGCGTCCATTGAAAGCACTAACAAACGTAACGTCACAGTTCCAACGTGGTATGGCGGCGAGCCAAACTTTGTTCGCTCTTGTGGATTTGGATACAGAAAAGAACGAAGGCAAATTCACTGTCGAGCGAGCAAAAGGCGACGTTGCAGTGAAAGATGTAAGCTTTACCTATGAAGGTTCTGAAAAGCCTGCATTGGAAAATGTCAGCTTTGATATTCCACGAGGCAAAACAGTTGCCTTAGTGGGGCGCTCAGGTTCAGGTAAGAGTACCATTGCGAATTTGTTTAACCGTTTCTACGATGTAAGTGGCGGTGCTATCTCACTTGATGGTCATGATATCCGTGACTATGAGCTGAAAAACTTACGTGAGCAGTTTGCTCTGGTTTCGCAAAACGTGCATCTGTTTAACGATACGATTGCGAACAATATTGCTTACGCAACAGAAGGCAAGTATTCACGTGAAGACATTGAACGCGCAGCCAGCCTAGCTCACGCGATGGAGTTCATCAGTAAGATGGATGGTGGACTCGACGCGATGATAGGTGAGAACGGTGCAAGCCTTTCTGGTGGGCAGCGTCAACGTGTAGCAATTGCTCGAGCTTTATTACGTGATGCGCCAGTTCTTATTCTTGATGAGGCAACATCTGCTTTAGATACCGAATCTGAACGTGCAATCCAATCTGCTCTGGATGAGCTACAGAAATACAAAACCGTATTGGTGATTGCCCACCGCCTATCTACGATTGAGAATGCAGATGAAATTTTGGTTGTGGACGAAGGTGCAATTGTTGAGCGTGGTAGCCATGCCGATTTAATCGCAAAAGATGGCGCTTATGCCCAACTTCACCGAATCCAATTTGGTGCTTAAGCGCTGTGATTGAAAAAATCTGGTTCGAAAACCACCCTCTCAAGTACTTACTGTGGCCGCTACTGTGGCCACTTAGTCTGTTATTCGGTGCAATTAGTAAGTCTAAGCGACAACAATACCAATCTGGAAAAAAACAAGCGTATAAAGCGCCTGTACCTGTTGTCGTTGTTGGTAACATTACTGCTGGTGGGAACGGCAAAACCCCAGTTGTGGTGTGGCTAGTAGAGCAATTGCAGCAACTTGGTTTTAAGCCTGGAGTGGTGTCTAGAGGCTATGGCGCAAAAGCGCCGCAATATCCGTTATTGCTTGATGATAGTACGCCTGCTAAACATTGTGGTGATGAACCTAAGCTTATCTATCGCAGAACTGGCGCACCAGTGGCAGTGGATCCAGTCCGTGCTAATGCAGTGAAAGCATTACTAGAAGTGGGCGTTGATATCATCGTTACGGATGATGGGCTTCAACATTACGCGCTTGAGAGAGATATCGAGTTTGTTATTGTTGATGGTAATCGTCGCTTTGGTAATGAAAGCCTTATACCGCTTGGCCCGCTTCGCGAAGGGGTAGAGCGTCTTTCTAACGTCGATTTTATTATCACTAACGGTGGTCAAGCTCAGCAAAACGAAATGCCAATGTCTTTAGCGCCATCGAAAGCCGTTAATTTAAAGACAAAACAGCAAGTCGAGGTGAGCGAACTGCAAGACCTCGTTGCATTTGCTGGGATCGGACATCCGCCACGATTTTTTAATACACTTAATGCGATGAACGCTGACGTTAAAGTAACGAAGGGTTTTGCCGACCATCAAGACTTTGACCAGCAAGAATTGCACACATTGGCTCAACAAGGGGCGAATGTGATTATGACAGAAAAAGATGCCGTCAAATGTGACAGCTATGCGCAAGATAATTGGTGGTATCTGCCTGTTTCTGCTCAGTTTGAATCAAACGATGCAGAGCGAATTTTAAATCGAATAAAAGAGGTTAAAGCGACTTATGGATCACCGTCTGCTTGAGATTGTAGCTTGCCCTGTGTGCAAAGGTAAGCTGACGTACGATAAAGATAATCAAGAGTTGATCTGCAAATTGGATCGCCTTGCTTACCCAATAAAAGAGGGTATTCCTGTTCTGCTTGAGCCAGAAGCTCGAACCATGAGCATGGACGAGGGACGCTAATGTCTTTTACGGTTGTCATTCCTGCACGCTATGCGTCAAGCCGCTTACCAGGTAAGCCATTGGCAGATATTGGTGGTAAACCTATGATCCAATGGGTTTACGAGCAAGCGTTACAAGCGGGTGCAGAAGATGTGATTATTGCAACTGACGATGAGCGAGTGTCAGTGGCAGCAGAGCAGTTTGGTGGCAAGGTTTGTATGACCTCGCCAAACCACGAATCTGGCACTGAGCGACTAGCCGAAGTAGTAGAGAAAATGGCGATTCCTGCAGACCACATTGTGGTGAATGTTCAGGGTGATGAACCATTGATTCCGCCGTCTATCATTCGCCAAGTGGCTGATAACTTAGCAGGTTGCGATGCGCCCATGGCAACGCTTGCGGTGGAGATCGAATCGGAAGAGGAAGTCTTCAACCCGAATGCGGTAAAAGTGGTCGCGGATGAGCGTGGCTATGCCATGTATTTTAGCCGAGCAACGATTCCATGGGATCGTGACAACTTTGCTAAACAAGACAAAACGATCGCAAACCCATTGATGCGTCACATCGGCATCTACGCTTACCGTGCTGGTTTTATCAATACCTATGTGAATTGGCAGCCAAGTGCACTTGAACAAATCGAGTGCCTAGAGCAGCTTCGCGTACTTTGGTACGGCGAAAAGATTCATGTGGAAGTTGCAAAAGAAGCACCAGCAGCCGGTGTGGATACGCCAGAAGATTTAGAAGCAGTACGTGCGATTGTCGCTAAGCAAGCACAATAAGCTTGGTATTGATTTCAAAATTAGAAAAGGCTCCTCATTGAGGAGCCTTTTTGTATCTACGATAGATTGGAAGCTGTATCGGTTAGATATTGGTGTCGTACTGATTGCGTTTCGGACATGTTGAGAGGATCTCTCTGTGTCCGGTGTCTTTGACTTCTTCCAAAATTACGTCGAAGCCCCACAAGCGATATACATGCTTAAGTACTTCTTCATAACTGTTATCCAAAGGAATGCGGTTATGGGGGACATATTGCAGCGTTAATGAGCGGTCACCGCGGACATCTACGTTAAACACCTGAATATTTGGCTCTAAATTCGCCAAGTTATATTGCGCAGCCAGCGTTTCACGAATGCGTCGGTAACCCATCTCATCATGAATGGCGGCAACTTCGATGAAGTTTTTACGATCATCGTCATTGATGGCAAACAACTTGAAATCACGCATGAGCTTCGGTGATAAGTATTGGCTAATAAAGCTTTCATCTTTGAAGTTATGCATGGCAAAGTGAACCGCGTCTAACCAGTCTGTTCCTGCTAGTTCAGGGAACCACTCTTTGTCCTCGTCTGTTGGTTCTTCACAGATACGTTTGATATCGCGGAACATCGCAAAACCAAGCGCATAAGGGTTGATACCACTAAAGTAAGGGCTGTTATATGGTGGCTGTGCAACCACACTAGTGTGGCTGTGTAGAAATTCGAGAATGAACTTCTCAGACACCAAACCCTCATCATAAAGGTGATTAAGAATGGTGTAGTGCCAGAATGTTGCCCAGCCTTCGTTCATGACCTGAGTTTGTTTTTGAGGATAGAAGTATTGGCTTACCTTACGCACGATACGCACAATCTCACGTTGCCATGGTTCAAGCAGAGGAGCATGTTTTTCAAAGAAGTAGAGCAGGTTCTCTTGTGGCTCGCTAGGGAAACGAACTTTAATGTCTTCTTCTTTGGTTTTCGATTGTGGAACGGTGCGCCATAACTCGTTTACTTGCGATTGCAGGTAAGCTTCACGCTCTTCCTGACGCGCTTTCTCCTCGTTAATTGAAATCTTTTCAGGACGTTTATAACGGTCAACGCCGAAGTTCATAAGTGCATGGCAAGAGTCTAGAAGCTGCTCGACTTCGTGCACACCATAACGCTCTTCACATTCCGCAATGTAGTTCTTCGCAAACAATAGATAATCGATGATAGAGCTGGCATCGGTCCAAGTTTGGAACAGGTAATTGCCTTTAAAGAATGAGTTGTGCCCATAGCATGCGTGAGCAATAACCAGTGCCTGCATAGTGATGGTGTTCTCTTCCATCAGGTAAGCGATGCATGGGTTTGAGTTAATGACGATCTCGTAAGCTAGACCCATTTGACCGTGCTTATAGTTCTGCTCTGTTTGGATGAACTTTTTACCAAACGACCAGTGGTTGTAGTTGATAGGCATACCGATGCTTGAGTATGCGTCCATCATTTGCTCTGAGGTGATGACTTCGATTTGGTTAGGGTAGGTGTCGAGACGATAATGCTCCGCGACACGCTTGATTTCCTTGTGGTAACGCTCCAGCAGTTCAAATGTCCAGTCTGGACCATCTGGCAGCATATTATCTCTGCGTTTCTTCGAGGCTTCCCCCGAAAGGTTTGTCGTTGCGGTATTCATCGCTAGCCTCCTTACGCATTTTCTTTTTGGAATAGTTCACGGAAGACTGGGAAGATATCCTCCACAGAGCGGATGTTTTTCATGGCGAAGTTTGGAAAGGCTTCGGAAAGCTTTTCATACTCATGCCACAGCGTTTGATGGGAACGTCTAGTGATCTCGATGTATGAATAGTACTGACAATTTGGCAGTAACTTATTGACGAGTAGGTCACGACAACGGGGTGAGTCGTCTGCCCAGTTATCGCCATCGGATGCCTGAGCCGCGTAGATGTTCCATTGACCCACAGGGTAGCGGTCTTGAACGATCTCATTCATCAGCTTGAGCGCGCTCGATACGATAGTGCCCCCCGTTTCTTGCGAATAGAAAAACTCGTGCTCGTCGACTTCTTTCGCTTGAGTGTGGTGGCGAATGAAGACCACTTCAACATTCTCATACGTGCGAGTTAAGAAAAGATACAAAAGCACATAGAAGCGTTTTGCAATGTCTTTGGTGGCTTGATCCATAGAACCGGATACGTCCATTAGACAGAACATGACCGCTTGGCTCGATGGCACAGGGCGCTTCTCATAGTTCTTGAAACGTAAGTCGAAGGTATCAATGAAAGGCACGCTTTCGATTTTCTTACGTAACTCTTCGATTTCCTTCTTCAAGCGATTTTCTTCGAGCTGTTGTGCAGGCTCAATGTTCTTGACGCGAGTTAGTTCATGCTCTAGCTCGTTAAGAAGACGTTTTTTACCTGCTGTCATTGCGGTGCGTCGCGCCAGAGATTGTTGTAACGAGCGAACGACGGCAATGTTGGATGGAATACCCGCGGTTTGATAACCCGCGCGATGGGTCTTCCACTCTGTGATTTTGGCAATTTGGTTTTTCTCGAGATTTGGTAGCTCTAAATCTTCAAATAAGATGTCGAGATATTCGTCTTTTGAGATTTGGAAAACGAACTCGTCTTGACCTTCGCCGTCGGGGCTAGCATTGCCTTCACCAGCACCGCCGCCTTGACCTCCACCTTTCGGACGTTCAATTTTATCACCCGTGATAAATTGGTCGTTACCAGGGTGCACACGGTCACGTACGCCCCCTTTACCCTGATGAAACATAGGTTCGTTAATGTCTTTGTGCGGTATTGCGACGTCTTCGCCCGTTTCCGTGTTCGTGATCGAGCGTCGATTCACTGCGTCAGCTACCGACTCTTTAATCTGCTCTTTATGGCGCTTCAAGAAGCGCTGTCGATTAACAGCGCTCTTGTTCTTGCCATTGAGCCTTCGGTCTATAAATTGCGCCATGAAATAGCCCTCTTCATGTTTCACAAGCGACCTAACTCAAACTGGTTAGGATGACTTACGTACTCGTAGGTACCACTCAGAAAGTAGGCGAACCTGTTTCTCGGTGTAGCCTTTTTCCATCATGCGAGCGACAAAGTCGTCGTGTTTCTTCTGATCTTCAGAAGACGTTTTCGCATTGAATGAGATAACCGGAAGCAGCTCTTCGGTATTGGAGAACATTTTTTTCTCGATTACCGTGCGCAGTTTTTCGTAGCTGGTCCAAACTGGGTTTTGACCATTGTTATTGGCTTTCGCACGAAGCACAAAGTTTACGATTTCGTTTCGGAAATCTTTCGGGTTAGAGATGCCCGCTGTTTTCTCGATCTTCTCTAATTCAGCATTTAGAGAAGCACGGTCGAACAGTTGGCCTGTTTCTGGATCGCGATATTCTTGGTCTTGGATCCAGAAGTCTGCATAGGTGACGTAACGGTCGAAGATATTCTGACCGTACTCAGAGTAAGACTCTAGGTATGCCGTTTGAACTTCTTTACCAATGAACTCGACATAACGAGGCACTAGATAGCCTTTCAAGAATTCAAGGTACTTCTCTGCCATTTCTGAAGGGAACTGCTCACGTTCTACTTGCTGTTCAATAACATAGAACAGGTGAACAGGGTTGGCCGCCACTTCCGTTTGGTCGAAGTTGAACACGCGAGATAGGATTTTGAAGGCGAAACGAGTTGATAGACCGTTCATACCCTCGTCAACGCCTGCGTAGTCACGGTACTCTTGGTAGCTCTTCGCTTTCGGATCGGTGTCTTTCAGTGTTTCACCATCGTACACTCGCATCTTAGAGAAGATGGACGAGTTCTCAGGCTCTTTAAGTCGCGAAAGAATACTAAATTGTGCCAGAGTTTCAAGCGTACTTGGTGAGCAAGGTGCTTTAGAAAGCTCACTGTTTTCAAGCAGTTTCTGGTAGATCTTCACTTCTTCCGACACACGTAAGCAGTAAGGTACTTTCACTATGTACACACGGTCTAAGAACGCCTCATTGTTCTTATTGTTGCGGAAGGTTTGCCACTCAGATTCGTTCGAGTGAGCCAGAATCATACCGTCGAATGGAATCGCAGACAGTCCCTCGGTACCATTAAAGTTGCCTTCTTGAGTTGCGGTTAATAGAGGGTGTAGCACCTTGATTGGCGCTTTGAACATCTCTACGAATTCCATCAAACCTTGGTTCGCTTTACACAGCGCGCCAGAGTAACTGTAGGCATCTGGGTCGTCTTGTGAGTAATGCTCTAACTGACGAATATCGACTTTACCAACGAGGGACGAAATGTCTTGGTTGTTTTCATCGCCTGGCTCGGTTTTAGCAATAGCCACTTGGTCGAGGATGGAAGGGCGTACTTTCAGCACTTTGAACTTGGTGATATCACCACCAAATTCATGCAGACGTTTTGCTGCCCACGGTGACATGATAGATCTTAGGTAACGATGTTCGATGCCGTATTCTTTCTTCAAGATCTCGCCATCTTCTGTCGGATTGAACAGACAGAAAGGGTGATCGTTAACTGGGCTTCGTTCGCCGTTCGCACTAAGCACATAAACGGGCATTTTTTCCATTAGGGCTTTTAGCTTTTCGGCAAGTGATGACTTACCACCACCAACAGGACCGAGTAAGTACAGAATTTGTTTACGCTCTTCCAAACCTTGTGCGGCATGTTTGAGATAAGAAACAATCTGCTCAATCGCATCTTCCATGCCATAGAAGTCTTTGAAGGTTTCATAACGTGAGATGACTCGGTTCGAGAATATACGGCTCAGTCTTGGATCTTGAGCAGTATCAATGACTTCTGGCTCTCCGATAGCCATCAGTAGGCGTTCTGCAGCATTAGCGTAAGCGCTTTTGTCGTCTTTACACAGGGCTAAGAAATCCTGTAACGACATCTCTTCATCTTTTGCAGCTTCATATCTTGATTGATAGTGGTCGAAAATACTCATGTCGCTTTCCCCTTTAACTAGTCAGTCTACCGACGAACGTTGACGCAGGCTTATCCACCTTTGATATGCCCTTCGTTGTATGAAGTTATACGTCCTGTTATCACGTTTGGTTTGTACTGGAAGTAAGCTAGACAACACCAAAGACTTTGCTTTATGGACACTTTTTCACTGCAACGGAGAACGATGGATAGGTACCTTTCAATCACTCCCTTTCTCATTTTAAGCCTAGTCGGGGATTTCCAATTTTGCTTAACAATTATGAATTTATTGCAAAAGTGACATTTGAATCACTGTTTGGAGATTGAAAAATTTATGTTGTGAATAGGAGTGATAGAAATCAGATATTTGGCTTTGAATCACTGATATTAGTGATTCGTATACAAGTCTAGAGAATGAAAGATAAAACTGTGCTGATAGAATGAGCTTGACTTGTGACAGGGGAAAAGAAAAAAGGAGAGCCTTTGCCCTCCTTTTCAAATACTTGCTGAATTATGCACTAAAGATTTGTGCTAGCTCGTTTGCACATAGGTGGTATTGACGAGGACAGTTGCGCCAGGTTTTTAGCATGCGGCGGTATTTGTCTAACATTGGCATTTGGCTATTGAAGTGGTGATCAGCTTTATCAAATTGAGGGTAAAGACCTTCTGAATCCACTAGGAAGCGCACATAGTGTACTTGTTGTGCTTCTGTCGCAATATCAAAGCCAAGGAACTGAAGGCGACGCTGGTCGACTTTACCGCGCTCTTCGTCATCCAGCATTTTGTTTGATTCTTGCATTGCGTGGTACATCTCCATGATGTCGATGATTTCACGACACTCGGTTTCTGTAATGCAGCCAAAATCTTTGTTCAACTCGCGCATTTGTAGCTCGTAACCACGCTCTACAATAGTCTGTAGACGCTTGTATTTTGCTGCGTTGTTAGGATCAAGTTGAGACATTAGGTTGTACTGGTTTGATAGGATCAAACGTTGAGCGTTTGACATTTCCATGGTGACCTCACTAAATAATCTAATACATTTTTAATGTGCTTAGGTTAACGTTTCGGATGAAGGTGAAACATGATCTCAACACATATTTAATATGAAAAATGGCAAGAATTATCGAATTTAACCAGTTTACAAATGCAGTATGAATGGGGCGTTACAACTTATTTGTGATAATGGTTGTATATGTAGTCACGGTCTGAAAAAACTCTCAGCCACTCAGGCTTAAAAACGGTCAGTACCGCTAAAGCCATTCCATTAAGAAGACCTTCAGGGAAAGCGAGTAACGGAACAAACACAAAGTAATTGTGCTGGATGGTTTGCCAATCATAGTGACCCACAGATAGGTGGTAAAAAGAATTGATCAGCAAGTGGAGGCTGCCGGTAAGTGCACCATTGAAGAATCCTGCCACAAAAATGAAAACGAAGATGTTACGTGGTAAGTACTGGTAGCTCAGAAGAAAGATGCTGTAACTGATAAGTATTGGAATCAGTGCAGAGAGCACCAGCGCGCTTGGCAACATCAACAACGATATGTCATGAATCAAGTGGTTGACGACCATCGCAGGGATGCAAAATAGAAAAGCCATGCGCCAACCATACATCATAGTTAGCGTGGTTAAAGCAAGGAAATGAATTTGTAACCCTTCTTTTACCCCTGCTTGGGCAGACCACAAAACGCTAATCAAGAAAAGTGTCGCGAAGACTAAATGTTGGAATGGCTTTTCTTGTTCCATTTTAGGCCAAACGACTCTTCGCCAATCGGGGAGACAATAAACGACGACGACCCAGAAAATAATGATGATCGAAACAAAATTAAACCAATCCATGTGTTATCCCAACGCTTTTCCTATGAGCTTTACTTACGGTTTCGTATTCCTAATACGTCTAATATGAGTTGGATAGGGCACAAGACCTGCTGGTCCGTTAGACACATATACCTACGTATAGGTAAAAAAATACCAGCAAGTTGCTGGTATTTTTAATCTATTCAATAACCTAATGCTACTTAGTATTTCACATTTGAGTGGTATTGGGAAAGAATTGACTGGATTTCGTCCATAGTTTCTTTAGATGGAGGATTTACACCATCAAGAGGATATTCAACACCAAGCGCCTCCCATTTGTGTGCGCCGAGTTTGTGGTATGGCAGAAGCTCTACTTTTTCAATGTTATCCATATCTTTAATGAATTCACCAAGCATATGAGCGGCTTCTGGTTCGTCCGTGTAGCCAGGAACAACCACATAACGAATCCAAGTCTTTTGACCAATTTTATGTAGATAACGAGCAAAGTCTAAAACACGACGGTTAGACACACCAATGAAGTCTTGGTGAATCTCATCTTTCATGTGTTTTAGGTCAAGCATGACTAGGTCAGTCGCATCCAACACTTCATCGATCACGTCGGTGTGTTTACGGATGTAGCCGTTAGTATCCAAACAAGTGTGAATGCCTTCTGCTTGAGCAGCGCGGAAGAAGTCACGAACGAACTCAGGCTGAAGCATCGCTTCACCACCGGAACAAGTAATGCCACCACCTGATGCGTTCATGAAGTGACGGTAAGTTTTTGCTTCAGCAATAATCTCTTCAACCGTAACTTCCTTGCCATCATGCGTGTCCCATGTATCGCGGTTATGGCAATACTTACAACGCATTAAGCAACCCTGCAAGAAGACGATAAAACGGATACCAGGTCCGTCTACGGTACCACATGACTCAAACGAGTGAATACGACCAGTTGTTGACATCTTTTGCTCTCATTTTTAATAAATTCTGACCGTTATTTTATTACAAATTGCAGGGTTAAAACAGTCTAAGTGGGCTTTCGTTGGCGAGATATTGAGCAAAGACAACGGCGAATGAAAACTCACACGCCGTATGGGGAGATTTCTTTAGAAGAAGGCGAACAAAGACAAAGAGCCTGTACCGTAAACGTCAGTTTGGGCTTCCTCATAGTCTGGCGTTTTCACTGTAAATGTTAAGCTTGCGCCATAGTTTTGGTTGTACCAAGCCGCACCTGCAACGGCACTCGCTTGCCAGTTCTGTAGTGTGACATCATATTGGTCTGATGGCTCTGGTAGACCTGAACGGTCGCCTTCAATAGTGATATCGTTAAAGCGGTAACGACCTTCAAAGCCCGTGAATAAGAACCAACTTGATGTGCTCTTAGCTAACATGCTGGCATGGAATGGACTTTCAACGCTGATGTTTGCGGCACCTATGCTGTTGGCTAAGTTAGTACCCCAACGAAACATGACACCTTGTGAAACGTCACTTCGGAAATTACCTGCGTTAATATCGTTAACGTTGGTAATTTCCCACTGTGTCGTTTTGCCTTCGCTACGCATCAATTTGTTGAACGCTCGGTAGCCGACGCTAAATGCCAACTCGTCATCAATTTGGTAATCCCAACCTTGTGGATCGGTTGAACCAGTAATGCTATGAACCAGCTCTTGCGCCTTTTCAGACAGTGAGCTCTCACCCGTTGCGCCGATAGTGAAATTGTAGCGAACAGCTTTATCAGCGGTGAGTGAGATATAGTTGATTTCAGTATGTAAGTAGCCCGCGTAAGGACGATCGTTGACAAGTGGGTAGTCGGCTTCGATGTCACTTGGCGTGTACATTTTATGCCCAAGCACTAATTCAATCTTATCGACGTTGCTTTGGCTAGAATCATTTAATGTAAACCATTTCCATTCTGCGTCTTCACGCAATTGTTCAGTCGCGTAAGAGAGAAAAATACCATTGGTATAATCTTGGTCAACGCCAAAAATGCCATCGTTATCGAGAGTGAAAGAGACTGTGGATTTGGTGGATGCGATTGCTGCCGGTGATAGCAGCGCAAGGATGAATAATTTACTGAGTTTCATAGTGTATGTTTGCAAGCTTTTTACGCATCATACGGAAGATCCCAGACAAAATCTTTTGTAATGTCACAACTTTAGTTCAAGAAACAAAAAAAGGTCGATGCTTTTCAGCATCGACCTTTGTTCTATCACTTAAAGTGCTAATTCAATCAGTCTTATAGAGACTCAGTGAATGTACGTGCGATTACGTCAGCTTGTTGCTCTGCAGTTAGAGAGTTGAAGCGTACAGCGTAACCAGATACACGGATTGTTAGCTGAGGGTATTTCTCTGGGTGCTTAACAGCGTCTTCTAGAGTTTCGCGGTTAAGAACGTTCACGTTTAGGTGTTGACCACCTTCGATACCAGATTCATGGTGGAAGTAACCATCCATTAGACCAGCAAGGTTAGCACGTTGTGAACCTTCATCTTTACCTAGAGCGTTAGGTACGATAGAGAACGTGTAAGAGATACCATCTTTAGCGTGAGCAAACGGTAGTTTACCTACAGACGTTAGAGACGCTACAGCACCTTTTTCGTCACGACCGTGCATTGGGTTAGCACCTGGTGCGAAAGGAGCACCTGCGCGACGACCGTCAGGCGTGTTACCAGTCTTCTTACCGTATACCACGTTTGAAGTGATAGTTAGGATAGACTGGGTAGGGATTGCGTCACGGTAAGTCTTAAGCTGACGAATCTTGTTCATGAACACTTCAACAAGTTCACAAGCGATGTCATCTACGCGAGCATCGTTGTTACCGAATTTAGGGTAGTCGCCTTCGATTTCGAAGTCGATTGCTACGCCATCTTCGTCACGAACTGGTTTAACTTTCGCGAATTTGATTGCAGATAGTGAGTCAGCTGCAACAGATAGACCTGCGATACCACAAGCCATAGTACGGCGAACGTCACGGTCATGTAGAGCCATTAGCGCAGCTTCGTAGCTGTACTTGTCGTGCATGAAGTGGATGCTGTTTAGTGCAGTCACGTACTGCTTAGCTAGCCAATCCATGAAGTGGTCTAGTTTGCCCCATACATCGTCGAAGTCTAGAACTTCGTCAGTGATCTTAGGCATTTGAGGACCAACTTGGATCTTCAGTTTCTCATCCACACCGCCGTTGATAACGTATAGAAGAGTCTTAGCTAGGTTAGCGCGAGCACCGAAGAATTGCATGTGCTTACCAATGATCATTGGAGATACACAACATGCGATTGCGTAATCATCAGACTCGAAGTCTGGACGCATTAGATCGTCGTTCTCGTACTGGATTGATGAAGTATCGATAGATACTTTTGCACAGAACTTCTTGAAGCCTTCAGGTAGTTGCTCAGACCAAAGAACAGTGATGTTTGGCTCTGGAGAAGGACCCATTGTGTATAGAGAGTTTAGGAAACGGAAGTTTGAACGTGTAACTAGCGTACGACCGTCAAGACCCATACCACCCATAGACTCTGTTGCCCAGATTGGGTCGCCAGAGAATAGATCATCGTACTCAGGAGTACGTAGGAAACGAACCATACGTAGTTTCATTACGAAGTGGTCGATCATTTCCTGTGCGTCAACTTCAGTGATCTTACCTTCAGCGATATCACGTTCGATGTAGATATCTAGGAAAGTAGAAGTACGACCTAGAGACATTGCTGCGCCGTTTTGAGATTTAACAGCTGCTAGGTAACCGAAGTAAGTCCACTGGATAGCTTCTTGTGCAGTTTCAGCTGGACGAGAGATGTCACAGCCGTATTTAGCAGCCATAACTTTCATTTGACCAAGTGCACGGTGCTGCTCAGCAATCTCTTCGCGAAGCTGCATAGTCATCTGTAGATCTTCACCGTTCTCAAAACGCTCTTGTAGAGACTTGAATTGAGCTAGCTTGTCTTGCATTAGACGGTCGATACCGTATAGAGCAACACGACGGTAGTCACCGATAATACGACCACGACCGTACGCATCTGGAAGACCAGTTAGAACGCCTGATTTACGACATGCTAGGATATCTGGAGTGTAGATATCGAATACGCCAGCGTTGTGCGTTTTACGGTATTCTGTGAAGATTTTCTTAACTTGTGGGTCAAGCTCGCGATCGTAAGCTTTGCAAGAACCTTCAACCATACGGATACCACCGTTAGGGATGATTGCACGCTTAAGAGGAGCTTCAGTTTGTAGACCTACGATAGTTTCTAGGTCTTTTTCGATGTAGCCTGCATCGTGAGCAGTGATGGTAGAGATAACTGAAGTATCGAAATCAACAGGAGCGTGAGTCGCGTTCTCTTGTTTGATACCTTCCATTACCTTAGCCCAAAGCTTGTTAGTCGCTTCAGTACCTTCAGAAACTAGGAAAGATTCGTCGCCTTCGTACGGAGTGTAGTTCTTCTGAATGAAATCACGAACGTTTACTTCGTTTTGCCAGTCGCCTGCAGCAAAACCTTCCCAAGCTTTAGCAAATTGCTCTGCCATGACATACCTACCTTTGTAGTAGAAAAAAATACGTACTGGTTCGCCGTTGAGCCAGCTATCTCCACTGTTAAACGGAGAACAGTACACTCTTAATGAATAACAATATTTATAGTCTTAAATAAGAAAGAGTAGGTCATAAAACTATAAATATTGTCACTGCTAATAATGTGGGTTCTTCCCAACCACAATTCAAGGCTACACTAAAAAAATTTTGCAAACCTTAAACTAAATCAATAAATCCTAAAAAATCTCGATAAAAATTGGGTAGCGACGAGCGCTACCCACACAATTTTTGAACGAATGTCATTATAGCCAAGCTTTAATGCCATATTGTCCTTCTAGCATACCTACTGCAAGCATAGCGACTAAACAGATAACAAGTACACCTACAGGGATCACAATCTTATCGACAAAGGATAGACGAGAAGCGCGCTCTTTATCACCAATCAGACCATTGTTGTCTAGCAGCATAGTCAGTGCCCAAGCAAGAACTGGGTTAACGACTGCAGAACCAAAGATACAGATACCTGCTGCTTGAGAATCTTTCGAGTCTTTCACCATCTGCATACCTGCTTCAAGTAGAGGTAGAGATACACCTACAAGAAGAGCAACACGCATTACTGGTGGCCATACTGCGATATCCATTGGGAAACCAAGGATTGCAATGATCATTACCAGAAGACCAAGAAGGATTGCACCGCCAGGGATAGGGCGTTTTGCGATCGCTGCTGGGATCATGTAAGTACCCCAAGATGAAGTGATGTTACCACCACCTACTGCTGTACCTACCATCTGACGGATAGAACACATTGTCATTGTGTCATCTACGTCCATCAATACTTTTTCTGTCTTTTTAGGGTAGTTCAATTCTTGGAAGATACGGTGACCTAGGAAGTCAGGAGACCACATTGCCACGGCAAGGATTGCAAATGGTAGAGATGCGATGAAGTGTTCCATGTTAGGAAGACCTAGCATCCAACCTTCTTCAGTACTGCCCCACCAGTAAACAGGGTTTAGGTTAGGAAGACCTGTTTCAGTGACGAATTTAATATCGAAACCTGCACCTAGTACTAAAGCGATTGCAAGACCAGTGAAAGCACACACCGGAATAGCAAGCCAACGCTTGTTCACTTTTGCAAGGAATGCGTATAGTGCGATAGTGACTGCCAGTACGATCAGACCAACATAGCCCATGCTACCAGCTTCAACAGTAGAAGATTGCAGACCAACTGCCCATTCTTGAATCGAAGTAATCTGGCTCATGGTACCAGTCAAACCCAAGAAGATAAGCAAGCCACCGGCTGTACCTTCCGAGGTGAGGTTCACCAGTTTGGAGCCGCCTTTTAGGAAACTCAGTAGAAGACCGAACACACCGATTAGAATTGCCAATGCAAGAGGGTGAGCACCAGCAAGAGCGATGGTACCAATAAGAGGGATCATTGGACCGTGGTTACCTGCAAGGTTGGCTTTAGGGTTAATAAAACCAGAAGCAAGTACACAGAAAAGAAGTGCAGGGATAAGCATTTCTACACGTGCAACTTCGATAGCAAAATCTTTGCCCAAGTTGACGTGGTCCCATGCTGCAGTAAGACCTTCAGCCCAAGACATCATTACCGCAGAGTACATTGCGATAATACCGATAGTACCAGCAAGTGCTGGAACAAGGTCTTCAAGCTCAAAGCGGAAGTCACGACCTGGCAAGTTCAAGCCAAATCGACGTGGCTTCATAATTTGTAGTTCGTGGTCTAGGTAGTCTGAACGGCTTGCGAACTCAGATGATGGACGATGAAGCTCGCGGTAGCTTTTAGTCTCAATATCCGAATCAGAGTGCGCTTTATTAACTGCGTCTGACATAGATTCCTCATATATTTAAAAGTTATGAATTCTAAATTGAATTGTGTTTTTCCGCTTCCTGCGGCACGTCCTATGCTAGCTATTATTAGATTTTGTCACACGAATATCTCGTGCCTAAGCATAGCTAATAACTTGTTGTGTTGAGGCACAAAAAATTCCTCATCATTGGGGCGGAGTCTAACAAGATAGCCCTTTGGGGTGATTGATTTAGATCACTTTAAGAATAGATGTGAAAGAAAACTACAGAAAGTGTCTGGCATGCGAACAACTTGGTTATTTCGTGTGTAATTCGATTACACAAGTTGCATAAAATTAGATGTGGTTTTGCGGAAATAATACTCAACGATATTTATTGATATCATTCATGAGTGATATTAAAAGCTGGCTTTATTCTTGCTTAGTACCGAGCAAAGACGATTTTTTGGCTAACCATTGCCGCTCAGTTTAGGAAGAAGACATGAAACAGCTTAAAGTACTGCCGCTAGTGGCAATCATTTCGGGATTAATGGTCGGTTGCGGTGGCGGCGGCGGCGGTGGCGGTGGCAGTTCTACACCGAGAACTACATTCACTTTTACTTTTGCTGCCCCAAATGTCATCAGTGAAGCAAACGCACAAAAAGATAGTTGTACTGTTTACGAGCGTAGAGTAGATGGCAATGGCATCAATCAAGTATTAACTTATCAACCAGCTGTAAGTGCACAGTTAACAGGGGATAAGGTTGTTGGTTTCTATTCTGACAAGAATGGTGTCCGTCAAGGCGACTTTATCTACCCATCAGGCACTACTTTGAAATTTGTTCTAGAAGACATTCCTGAGGACGGCTACTTTACTTATCAGTTGCTTGATGCTTCTGGAACCGTATTTACGGCAAACAGCTTTAGTCGAGACTTTTTACAGGACA
Source organism: Vibrio harveyi NBRC 15634 = ATCC 14126 = KCTC 12724 (assembly GCF_001591145.1). Classification (GTDB taxonomy): domain Bacteria; phylum Pseudomonadota; class Gammaproteobacteria; order Enterobacterales; family Vibrionaceae; genus Vibrio; species Vibrio harveyi. The sequence continues at coordinate 68,714 of NZ_BCUF01000002.1, forward strand.
ATAACCTTAGAAACTCAACGTTCTCGATGAATCGAGAGGCGGTGTCTGCTTGTAACAAAAATGGTAACTTTAATAAGACTACCCGAACCGATCTTAACTATGTGGCAACAGAAGCTGGTGGCTTAGAGTACAACTTTATATCTCAAGTTGCTAAAGAGTCTAAGCCTGCTTATTCCATTGACTCTTTGGATGTGAGAGCTATTGGTTCGAAGATGGAGTCGACTATCGTGCTGCAATATGCGGACGCAGCGAAGACAGAACTGCACCAATATGGTATTCGCGATTGGTCAAGTGAATCACCATTGCCGTTGGTTGGTATGACTGGTTCTTCACCAATCTTGAACCCAACATCTTTTAAATATGACACTTTAGACATCAGTGTACTGGTTGGTGATTACAACTACGAAGTTGCAGAGTTACCTATGTCAACGACGAAGTTCTACCACCCGCTTGAACCTAAAACGGAAACTTGGACTTACAGTGTTGCAGCTGAAAAACCGATCAATGGTTGGACAGTTGCGCTGAACCAAAAGATGTACCAGGACGCAAAATGGGATATCTCAATTGATCCAAGCGCTTACTACAACCTAAATGCTCTGCCTGCAGCGCATGTGGTGAGAGGTTCAACGATTGATACTGGTTTTGCTTTCAATGACCAAGATAAAGGCTTTAGCCGCCTCGCATATCGTGCAGAGTCTAACTCTGGAACACTACACCGAGTAACACACAAGATATTTACAACTTTAGAGAGTGATGTCGTTGTTCCGGAATTGTACTACTACACATTCGATGACAGTGTGAAGCAAGATTTGAAAGTTTCTTCTACCAGTGATTACTCACAATCTATTGTCGTGGAGTCTGCTGAAGCAAACCTAAATAGCTATGACTTTGTTTCTCTTTTCTCTCATGGTGATGTGACCGATCTTAAAGTGGATCACGATGGTCTTGTGATCAGTGAAGTTGATTCTGAGAAGGTCAATACGAATGCTCAGAAGTCTGACTTTATGGTGTTGATTAAGTAATAATTAACATTTTTACAAAAAAGAGCCCCTTCCTGTGAGGGGCTTTTTTACGTCTAATATTCAGCATTAAAAGAATATATTGCTAAAAATTGCATATTCATTTGATTGTTGTATCTATCTATTCGAATTATTTAGGTTAATAATTTGTTGCAACTTGCGATGGGTGGTGATAGTTTGTTCCAATTCAAAGAGGGCGGAGTCCCTTAATTGCAGTGACAAAAACACAGGGAGTAAGGCGCATGAATGATGTACCAGCGCTAGATATAAAAGACCTGCACAAAACATTTGGACAAAATGAAGTCTTGAAAGGCATTTCACTTGCCGCTCATAAAGGTGATGTTATCTCCATCATCGGCTCTTCCGGTTCAGGTAAGAGTACCTTCCTTAGATGTATTAACCTTCTTGAAACTCCGACCGCCGGTGAAATTTGGGTAAATGGTGAACTTATCCAGATGAAGAACAACCGAGCAGGAGAGTCAGTTCCAGCTAATGAGAAACAAGTTCAGCGCATTCGCTCTCGTTTAGCCATGGTGTTTCAAGGCTTTAATCTTTGGTCACATCTAACCGTTCTAGAAAATGTGATTGAAGCACCAGTTCATGTGCTTGGCGTACCGAAAGCTCAAGCCATCGAAAACGCTGAACTGCTTTTGAAAAAAGTGGGATTGTACGAACGTAAAGATTACTACCCTGGACATCTATCCGGAGGTCAACAACAACGTGCTGCTATTGCTCGTGCTCTTGCTGTTGATCCAGAAGTGATGTTGTTCGATGAGCCGACCTCAGCACTCGATCCTGAGTTGGTTGGTGAGGTGTTAGGAGTAATGCGAGATTTGGCAGATGAAGGGCGAACGATGTTGGTCGTTACCCATGAAATGGCATTTGCGCGTGACGTATCTAACCACGTGATGTTTTTGCATCAAGGCTTAGTGGAAGAACAGGGAGATCCAGCTAAGCTATTTACAAACCCAGATTCAGAACGATTACAGCAATTTATCTCATCTATCTACTAATATTTCTTGGGTGGCAGTCTTTTGCCACCCATAAGCACAACAATCAAAACCAAATAAAAGCAATCACAGGAGTATGGAAATGAAAAAGTGGTTATTAGCAGCAACGCTTGCTGCAACAGCAGTGTCTGGTGTCGCTCAAGCGAAAGAATGGAAAACCGTTCGCTTTGGTATTGAAGGCGCTTACCCTCCGTTTAGCTGGACAGAAACGGACGGCTCTCTAAAAGGCTTCGACGTGGATATGGCGAACGCACTTTGTGAAGAGATGAAAGTGAAGTGTCAGATCGTTGCTCAAGATTGGGATGGAATTATTCCTTCTCTACTTGCTCGTAAATACGATGCGATTATTGCTGCAATGTCGATCACTGAAGAACGTAAGAAGAAAGTCGACTTCACAGGAAAATACGCGCTGATTCCAAACAAGTTCATCGCTAAGAAAGGTGCAAACCTAGATTTTGATAACCTTGATGGTCAAAAAATTGCCGTGCAGCGTGCAGCGTGCAACGACTCACGACAAATACCTGACAGATAACTATGGCGACAAAGTTGAAATCGTGCGTTACGGATCATTTGACGAAGCGTACCTAGATCTTGCAAACGGTCGTGTTGCGGCAGTGCTTGGTGATGCGTCTGCACTAGAAGAGGGTGTTTTAAACAAAGCTGGTGGCGATGCTTATGAATTTGTTGGTCCTTCACTAACGGATCCTAAGTGGTTTGGTGATGGTTTTGGTATTGCAGTTCGTAAGCAAGACAAGGATCTAACGAAAAAGCTCGATGCAGCTATTTTGTCACTACGTGAAAAAGGTGTTTATCAAGAAATCGCAGGTAAATACTTTAACTACGACGTTTACGGCGAATAAGCTGTAATTAAGCGACCGTTGGCTTGTTCCTAGAAGTAACCAACGGTCGATCTTTTGAGTTTAGGGATTAGGAACTCACCTATGCTGGATCTACAAGGATATGAAGCCTCGATCTTAAAAGGGGCTCTAGTAACCATCGAAGTCGCAATACTTTCTCTACTTTTAGCGGTCATTCTCGGAATGCTGGGTGCATTGGCGAAATTGGCACCGTACAAGTGGGCAAGAGCAGTTGCGACGCTTTATACCACTATCATTCGTGGCATCCCTGATTTAGTTCTGATGATGCTTATCTTCTTTGGTGGTCAAATTCTACTTAACAATAGCCTTTACTCGATCAATGAAACACTCAATGAATGGTTTACTGCAAGTGACCCAAATCATGAGTGGACTTCGTATTTGCCAGATTACATCGATGTCAGCCCCTTTATTGCTGGTGTTTTAACCATTGGGTTTATCTTCGGTGCATACATGGCAGAGACGTTTCGTGGCGCTATCATGGCGGTAGACAAGGGTGAACTAGAAGCCGCAAAAGCTTATGGCATGAGCCCGATAATGTCGTTCCGAAGAATTCTATTGCCTCAAATGATCCGACATGCTTTACCAGGCTTTGGTAACAACTGGTTGGTTCTACTGAAAACGACCGCGTTAGTATCCATCATTGGTCTGGAAGATATGGTGCGCATTAGCTCGTTGGCTGCGGGTACAACCAAAATGCCATTCACTTTTTACATGGCGGTTGCAATCATCTTCTTGTTCTTTACCAGTGTTTCAACAGGCTTACTTAAGTTGGTTGAACGCAAATTTAGTATTCACGCGAGGTAAACCATGGATTTTTCATTGATAATTGAAAGTTTCCCGGTCTACCTAGATGGATTGTGGACGACGGTATGGCTTGTTGCGTTAGCACTGGTGATTGGGTTAGCCGTATCGATTCCTCTTGCGATTGCACGTAATAGTGCAAACTACGCACTAAGCCTGCCTTCATGGGCGTTTATTTACTTTTTCCGAGGCACTCCTTTGTTGGTGCAGCTGTATCTGATCTACTACGGCATGGACCAGTTTTTTCCGGTAAAAGACACGCTTTGGGAAAACGCATGGTTTTGTGCGCTGGTGGCGTTTGTTCTCAACACGTCCGCTTATACTGCTGAAATTATTCGCGGGGCAATCAATGGCTTGCCGAAGGGAGAGGTAGAGGCAGCTAAGGCATACGGTATGAGTACGTTTATGACTTACCGTCGCATTATTCTTCCAAGTGCTTTGCGTCGCGCGTTACCTGCCTACTCGAATGAGGTTATCTTCATGCTTCATGGCAGTGCGGTCGCCGGCATCATCACCATTATGGATCTGACAGGTGCAGCACGTTTGGTGAACTCAAGATACTACGCACCATTTGAGTCATTCTTGACAGCGGGACTCTTCTACATGGCGCTGACATTTATTATTTTGTGGTGCTTCAAAGTGGCAGAGAAGCGCTTCTTGGCGTACCTAAGACCATTGAGCTAACAAGATGGGTTGTTCATTCCACTTCATGTAGGACAATACAAACATCAAAAAAGAGCGCTTGTTGGCGCTCTTTTTTATTTTTAGTCGATGTTAGTAAGAACTACTTGAAGGTTGACCAGATTGGCGCGTGATCTGAAGGTTTTTCAATGCCTCGTAACTCATAGTCAATATCGGATTCTATGCATTTTTCTGCGAGTGATGGTGTTGCCAAAATAACATCAATACGAAGACCACGGTTATCATCGAAGCCACGCGAACGGTAATCAAACCACGAGAAGCGGTCATCGACTTCAGGGTGTAAGTTACGGAAAGTATCTTCAAAGCCCCAATCTAGAAGCGTTTGCAACCACTCACGCTCTTCTGGTTGGAAAGAACATTTACCCGTTTTCAGCCAACGTTTACGGTTTGGTTCGCCGATACCGATGTCCGCGTCGATTGGGCTGATATTGATGTCGCCCATGACAATCAGCTGCTCATCGTTAGTGTGGTGATCGTTGAGGTAAGTCATCAAGTCTTTGTAGAACTGACGTTTGTATGGATACTTAGTTTCGTGAGCAACGTTATCACCTTGCGGGAAATAACCGTTAAGAACCGTCACTTTTTCACCGTTTTCATCTTCAAACGTCGCCATGATCATGCGCTTTTGGTGTTCTTCATTATCGGTTGGGAAACCTTTTTGAACGCTGATAGGCTCTTGTTTACATAGCATTGCCACACCGTAATGGGCTTTTTGACCGTGAAAGTAAACTTTGTATCCCATTGCTTCTACATCGTCGATAGGGAAGGCTTCGTCGTGAACTTTGATTTCCTGCAGACCAATCACGTCAGGTTGGTGCTTGTCGATGAGGGCTTGGAGTTGATGCAGACGCGCACGAAGTCCATTGATGTTAAAGCTAATTACTTTCATTTTTTATCCTTCTCAGAGGGCGTGTTTGAGCATGATGTTACCATTGCAAAGGCAAGCTGAAAATGGTTCTCATGTAAACGGAATAAGTTTAAAGAATTGTTAAATATGTAATTGCTATTGTGCCCGCGTATGGTTTAATGAGTCTCAAAAATGAGTTTGCTTGAATAAGGATGTTGTATGCGAACCATATCTGTGCAGTGGAAAATTACATTACTCTCCGGGCTTTGCCTTCTCGTCACTTCTTTATCTTTAATTGGTTTTTCGGTCTACAACGCGCTCGGTAACCAAAAGTTGTTGCAGCGAGAAACTAGCTCTTCTGTTATCGAAAAATCTGAACAACTCTTACAGACACGAGCGTTATTAAACGCGACGGAAGTGTCTGAGTATCTCAATGAAGCGACTTACCGCGCTGAAATGTTGGCAGCAAATGCGCTGTTTTTTAAAACCAACTCGGAAGAGAATTTTGGCAGTAGTGAAGATCTTCGCTCCGCTCTGAATGAAATGATTCGTCAGGCAGTGTTACGCTTTGACACGATACAAGCGGCTTATCTGGTGTTTAATCCAGACATGCTCGACAGTGAAGATGCCAACTATCGAAGTGCCGATTACGTCGGTTCTAATGAAGTCGGTCGGTTTGCGACCTATTGGTCCAAAGCGAGCAATGGTGAAAACGTGTTAGCGAGTACGATAAGTGAGCAAGCCTTGAATGAGAACGACAATGCTGAGCGCTTTTACTGTCCGCTCTCGTCTGGTCAAACTTGCATTGCATCGCCGCGGGTTAACACCAACGATGCTGGTTCCTTCTTAACAACATCGATCTCCATTCCACTCATTGTCGAGAGTATGCCGATTGGCTTCTTGGGTATAGAGCTACGATTAGACCAGTTAGCGAGCATTGCGATTAATTCTGATCAGAGCTTGTTTGCTGGTGCTGGAAAGGTATCAATGATCAGTCTCGATGGAACTTTGTTAGCGTCAGATAGTAACACTGATTCCCCTGGACAGCCTTTTTCGAGTTCCACCATTTCTAATGACAATCTCACTGATTTATTGTTTGGCGGTGAAGCCAAGGTTGAATGGGATGCCTCTGGTGAGTGGATGACGGTCTTTTCGCCTATCCAAATAGCGAATCAAACGTGGGGTGTGATCTTTGAAATGCCTCGTTCTGCAGTGCTTGCTGATGCGGATCAGTTAGACGCTTTGATTACCAATAAGATGCAAGACGGCGTTATTATTGAATTAAGTGTTGGTGTCGCACTTGTCGTTGTTGGACTGATTACAACCGGACTGCTGGCTAAGACCATAGTGAAGCCGATTCGAGAAGTTGTCGCTCGTTTGGAAGATATTTCGACAGGGGAAGGAGACTTAACTCAGCGTTTGGAAGCTAAAACAGACGATGAAATTGGTCAACTTGCGAGGGCGTTCAATCGATTTCTTGAGCGTTTGCAATTAACGATTAAAGAAGTCGCAGAAACATCTCGACAAATTGCAGATAAGACCGAACATGCAAAACACGTTGTAGCCGTTACTCGAAATAGCAGTGATTCGCAGTTTAAAGAAGTTGATTTAGTCGCGACTGCTGCTGAAGAAATGACGCAAACAGCGGCGTTGGTGGTACAAAATGCCGAAGTTGCGGTAAAGGCGGCTGGTGAGGCGAGTGAATCTGCAGAAAACGGTCAGAAAGTGATCTTGGCGTCTGAAGCTCAGATGCAAAAACTATTATTGACCATGATGAATGCCGTCCCGGTTGTAGAAGAGCTAGCGAAGAACAACGCCAGCATTACCGAAATTCTTTCTGTTATTGAAGGCATTTCTGAGCAAACCAACTTGTTAGCTCTCAATGCAGCAATAGAGGCCGCACGAGCTGGTGAACAAGGTCGTGGTTTCGCTGTGGTGGCTGATGAGGTAAGGAGCTTAGCAAGTCGAACTCAAAGTTCGGTGGGTGAAATTCGAGATGTCATTGCTAATGTTCAAAAGGGCACGCAAGCGGTTGTTGAGTCCATTACAGAAGGGAATCAAAGTGCGCAATCCTCTTCTCAACAGGTGAATATGGCGGTAGAAGAATTACAGAAAGTATTTGAGTCAATTGCTGCGATAAGTGATATGAATAATCAGATAGTAAAAGCGGCAGAAGAGCAGCAATCTGTCTCTAATGAGGTGAATCAAAGTGTGGCGAACATTCGCGATCTGAGCAGAGAAATCCTTAATCAAGCGCAAACGTCGGAAAATGCAGGTATCGAGATGACCTCACTTTCTGATCAACAGCAAACCTTAATGTCTCAATTCAAAGTATAACGTGGTATCAACGCAAACTCAGCTTAAACAAAGAGGAGCGAAATCGCTCCTCTTTTTTGTCTATTTGTTGTCTATCAGTTTGCGTTGATCTTATTTTCAAGATCGCTTTGTACGATCTTAATCGCTTTTAGCGCTATTTTAGGATCGATTTCATTCGTTTCTAGCAAGTAAATTAAATCGACAGCTAGCTTGATCTCTTCTGGGGCATCATCCAGTGGTGATTTCGATTCTTCAGACATGCTCAATTGTTCTCTCTTTGGGTTACTTGCTTTTCTAGCTCGCTTAATGCTGCTTCACAGCGAATCAGTCGTTGTTTTGCCGTTAATACAGCTTTCTGCGCTTCGGTGTGTAAATGAGCTGGAGCAATGGCAACTATTTGTTGTTTTTCTATAACCATCTCGCGCAAGCGACGAGCCCATTCTTTATGCTGCGCGACTTCTTGTTTTAGTGCATCAAGGGACTTGTCTTGTCGAGCAGATTTCTTAGGCTTTGCTTTAGGTATCTCGGCGATAGAAATTTCGCGTTGAATTGCCGTGATTTGGGCAACCAATCGGTCAGTCAGATATTCTGCTCGTTGCGCATTTAACTTACCTTCTTTTTGCTCCTTGATGATGTCGTTTAATGTCGCTCTTGCTTCATTGACACAAGGAACTAACAAACGAGAGCGGCAGCGAAATAGGCGTTCATCAAACAGCATTGCCTCATGGTGACCTCGCTGATGGTCAAGTGAAGCCGCTTTCTCAGACATTTGTTCTAGACCATTGGAAAGCTGTTTGATGTTCATGATAAGCCTACAAACCACGCATCATAAGCGAGTTTAATTGCTAATACGCTGACAACAGAAACAAACACAGGGCGAATAAATTTAGAACCAAAGCGGATTGCAGAGTGAGCACCAACAAATGCGCCTGCCATTAAACATACGCCCATTGTTAATCCTAGCACCCAATTTATATGACCCAAAACAGCAAAAGTGACAAGAGAAGTGAAGTTGCTAGTAAAGTTCATCGCCTTTGCTAAGCCGGAAGCGAGCAAGATGTTCAACCGATAAAGCGCCATTGAGCTTACAGTCCAAAATGCGCCAGTCCCTGGTCCGGCTAGACCATCGTAGAAGCCGATTGAGAATCCTTGCAGATACTGCTTTTTATTCAACATTGGGCATGGTTCAGGTGTCGGGCTTTGGTGAGTCGATTGTGGAGCTTTATGGAACACGGTATACATCGCGGCAGCAAGAATAATGAGAGGTAAAACCTTCTCTAGCCATTCAGTACTGATTGCGTCGACAAACAATGTGCCGAGCGTGGCACCAACAAGAGTCGCCACAAACGCTCGTCCCCAGCATTGTGGTTTAAACAAACGCTTCTTGTAGTATGTGAAAGCGGCAGTAGAAGAGGCAAACGATGCTGCCAGTTTATTTGTGCCCAATGCAATGTGCGGAGGGAGTCCCAACGACAATAAGGCAGGGACGGTGAGCATACCGCCACCGCCTGCAACCGCATCGATAAATCCAGCAACAAAAGCGACGAGCGCCAAAACCAACAGCATGGTTGGCTCAATCATTTCCATAAATCGTTATTCTTCTAATATTCTATCTTGCGTTTAAATGGCGGCAACGAGTCAATTAAGGCTTGCCCGTAGCGTTTTGTTATCAAACGTCTATCAAGGATGGTCACTCTACCAGAATCGCGCTCTTTGCGCAGTAAACGACCGACACTTTGAATCAGTTTTTTGCTCGCATCAGGCACAGTAATTTGCATGAATGGGTTGCCCCCTTTCTTTTCTATGTACTCTGAGTGCGCTTGCTCTACGGGTGAGGTAGGGACACCAAAAGGAATCTTAGTAATGACCAAGTTTTCCAATAGCTCTCCTGGTAAATCAAGACCTTCCGAGAAGCTACCCGTGCCAAAGAGAATACTGGTTTTCTGTTGGTCGACGAGCTTTTTATGTTTTTTTAGAATTTCTGCACGTGAACTTTCGCCTTGTACTTGCAGTGCCCAGCCTCGTTTTACAAAATCAGCACTTAGAGCATCTGCGACTTGGTTCATCTGCCAATATGACGAGAATAATACCAAGTTCGCTTTGTTGTCTTCTAAATACTTAGGCAAAATTTCAATAAGATATTCGGTAAACTGTGGCGCTTGAGGTTCATACTTCATCGCAGGGATTAAAAGCTCCGCTTGGTTCTGATAATCAAACGGTGACGCCAAGGCTAAAAACTGCGTACCTGACTCAGGTTTTGCGTCTACTCCCACTTGATGGCAAAAGTAATGGAATGAATTCAGTGCACGCATCGTAGCAGAGACTAATACCGCACCGATACAACGACTCCAGATTTGTTGATCAAGTTGCCAGCCTATTTCCAAAGGTGAAACGCTCACAATATAGTCACCTTCACGATCTGGGTGCTTCTCAAGCCACCTTGCTAACGGTGCCCCTTTTTCTCGTGTTGGCTCTGCCATCAAGTTCCAAACTTGAGCAAGATTTTCTAAGCGCTGAATGTAGAACCCCAATTCAGCCAGAGCTGGCTCTGCTAACCTTGAAGAAAGTTCCCCGTCTTTTACTCGCTCAGCAATCAAATCCGCAATTTTCGCGACACTTTGGTTTGCTTTTTTACTGAGCTGTTTTAAATCTTTAGATTGATTTTCTAACCAAGTTGGAAGTTCGCCATGTTCAAAGCGATAGATGTTTTCTTCAAATTGGTTTGGGTCAAATTGCTTTGTTAATTGGCTAAGCGCGGGAATGAGTTCTTGTACCGACTCCTGCAAGTCATTGCGAAAGCGTGCGACGCGTTTCTCGTCTGCCAATGATGAGAATTTGCTGGTGGACTGATTGAGTTTTTCTAACCAAGCTGCCGCTCCTTTTAAGCTTGCAGATGCGGAAGCGTGGTCTCGTGCGACGTGCGGAAGATGATGCGCCTCATCAAAGACATAAATAGTATTTTCCGGCTCGGGCAGAATTACGCCACCACCCAGATCGGCGTCTGCCATTACTAATGAATGGTTTGCGATGATGACATCATTTTTATCCAGTTCTGAACGTGCTTTTTGGAAAGGGCAGTTACGATGAGCTGGTAGGCTGTTATTACAGCTGTGCTTGTCACTGACAATCAATTGCCAGATATGGTCATCAATAGGTTTTGGCCAGGAGTCGCGGTCGCCATCCCATTTGCCTTGAGCAAGAGAACGGTACATGGTTTCCAACAAATCAATGTCTTTCTTTTTTGGCTTAGTCTCAAACATGGCAAGTTGTCCGCCATCGACACCACTTGCCGTTGCGAGTTTCTCCGCGCAGCAATAACGTTGGCGCCCTTTTGCCAGAATAAAAGAAAACTCTCGGTCGGTAATACGACGAAATAATGGGAGATCTTTATTCACCAACTGTTCTTGCAACGCGACTGTTGCAGTCGAAATCACGACTTTTCGGTTGTTGTAGACTGCCACGGGAATAACTGCCATCAGATATGACAATGACTTACCGATCCCTGTTCCTGCTTCTGCAACAAGCATTCTATTCGATTTGTGGTATTGCCCGCACAACGTCTTAGCAATCTCTGCGACTAGGTAATTTTGCGCTCTTCGAGGTACAAAGTTATCCAGTTGAGCTTGTAAGTTCTGGTAGCTGGTTCTGATCGATTTTTGGATGTTACTAGTTAGCATAAGTGCCTCAAACGCGTGGGGCGCGCATAGTAGCACACATCACTAGTTGTACTGTAGTTCACAAAACGGAATGCTTTTATGTGGAATGTAGATCTTGTTCACAAAAAAATATTGAACTCAATCTAAATGAAAATAATTTCATTAGGTGAAAAATATAAAGCTTCAAAAATGCCATTTGACCAGAATTTTATTCTGAATTAATTCGGTTTTTTGTTGTTGTAAGGTTGTTTATCTCTTTTGTTTATCTTTTGCTAAATTAAGAAAAATCAAGTCGATTGTTTAGAACTTCATCGAATAATTGAAACTTAAATTTCTATGTTGCTGTAAAATAAAGATTTTTTTGTTTTTTGATGTTGTGATTTAGAAAATTTGACAGCCAGAATAATCTTTTGCACTCTAGTGCCCAGATTTTGCAGGTAAAGCATTGTTGCGATTTGATAACAAGCGACCTCAAAAATATAAAAAAGGGAATCGGAAAGGATATCCCAATCTAAGAAAAGGCAGTGGATTAATTATGAAAAAGACTCTAGTAGCTCTTGCAGTAGCAGGCATCTCTACGTCTGCACTAGCAGCAGGCAACATCTACGACAACGGTACAACTTCTTTCAACCTTAAGGGTGAGATCGATACTTACGTAAGTACTGTAGAAGGCAAAGAAAACGGCAAAACTACAGTTAAGCGTGACGTAGACGTTGACCTATGGGCTAAAATCCAAATCGATGCAGAGCACAAACTAAACGAAGACATCAAAGTATTCGGTTCATTTGAACTAGAAAACGGCGAGTTCTTCGATAAAGACAGCAGCTCTGACCACGCTCGCGTACGTACAGATGACCTATACTTCGGTGCTTACTTCGGTGACAACTGGGGTGTGGCTCTAGGTGAAGTTGGTGATTTCGGCGACTCTCTAGACGCAATCACTATCGACAACACTAACGAAGGTCTTGGTTACGTTGATGATTTCGTAAAATCAAAAGAAAGTGCTGGTCACGCTGTTTCAGTTAAAGGTAGCTTCGACAAGCTAACTGTTATCGCTGATGCATACCTAGATCAAAACGAGAAAATCGATACTGCATTCGGTCTATCTGCACAATACGCAATCAACGACATGTTCACTGTTGGTGCTTCTTACCAAGATCAAGAGAACCGTGACGTTGCTGGTACTGATTACCAAGTAATGGGTGCAGCTGTTCGCTTCAACATGGATAACTTCTCTGCTGCAGTTAACTACGTTGCTGAAGAGCTAAACAAAGCTGACCAAGATACATGGTCTGCAGTAGCTGCTTACCAAATGAACGAAGCACGCGTTTACACTTCATTTGGTTTCACTGAGTACGAAGGCGACCACGACCAGTCTTACTACACGTTTGGTGCTGACTACGCTGTAACTGGTAACGTTCTAACGTTCATCGAATACACTGCAAGCGAAAACGACGAGAAAAACGTTTCTAAGAAAGAAGCTGACCTAGTTGTTGCTGGTGTTTACTACACGTTCTAATTTCAGAACTTAAGTAGATATAGTAAAGGTCGCATTTATTGCGGCCTTTTTTATATTAAAAGCTTGCATCTCCTTAGGCTCCTGAAAGCATGGACTAAGTGAGTACATGAAGATTTTTGAGACTTGAATGCGCTTACCAATTATCTACAGTCAATGATGTAGAAATGATTGGCTTTTCAGCAATGATTTCCTCAAACTGTGATGAATCGTAAGCGATATTTAACTCTTTTGATGTAATTAATTGAATTTTAAGGTTATTAGGATATGAGACTAAAAGCTTGGACTGTAGCATTTGTGCTTGGGTTGTTTGGTACAACAGCGAACGCAGACACAACAAATAAAGCTGATACTTCAGCAACCTTAACTACCGCTCAAGGCGTTCAAGTGCTGTTTGTAAATGGCGTTAGTGCGGATGATTTGAGTGAACCGTTTGGTCTTGTTGATGGCTCTAACCAAGTAGTTGTAAAAGTAAACAAAGCTATTGGGCGCGGTGATAAGCGTACTCAAGTTTACTCTGCACCGTATATTCTTGGCTTTAGCTCTGGTGCGGGTGAGCTTTATATTGATGCGCCATCTTTTAGAGAAAAACGTCAGGCAGACAAGCTGTTCGAACAAGACAAAATGGACTGGAAAGTAAGTTTCAACGATAAGTCAATTGATTACTCGCAATATAAAATGCCAGGTGAGAAAGGTGCGTTCCCTTACTCAAACCTAGATGAGCAACTAGCGGAATACAATGAAGCTAATGGCGTTTTCTTTGCTAACGGTAAGAGAGTCGAATTGTCTGAGCTACAAGCAGCGACGGCTGTAACGGCAACTAGCAAAAGCGCGCAAAGAGTAAAATCACCGGTAACAAAAGCGAAGATTGCCTACCTAGAAATGACAGACGAAGAACGTCAGGCATTCATGAAGTGGGTTGCTCAACAATAAATATTATTGGTGACGACAAAAATATAAAAAGCAGGTCTTGACCTGCTTTTTATATTTTTTGATGTGGGTGTTTTTGGATGTGCGAGCTTAGACGAGCTTAGAGAGTGACTTCTCGCCATTCTCCCGGCTTCAAGTCGTCAAGCGCAATATCACCCATGGAGTAACGTACTAAACGCAGTGTCGGGAAGCCAATATGTGCTGTCATTCGTCGTACTTGGCGATTTCGACCTTCAATGATCGTAATTGCTAGCCAAGTTGTAGGAATATTAGCTCTAAACCGAACGGGCGGATTTCTATCCCAGATCTTTGGTTCAGGCATCACTTCTACTTTTGCTGGTAATGTCATGCCATCTTTCAATTCAACACCTTTACGAAGTTTTTCCAAGTCCTCTTCATTAGGTGCTCCATCTACTTGTACCCAGTAAGTTTTTGGCGACTTTGATTGAGGTTGTGTCAACTTTGCTTGCAAGATGCCATCATTTGTTAGCACCATCAGACCTTCGCTATCTCTATCTAACCGTCCTGCCGCGTATACATCTTTGACAGGGATGTAATCCGCTAACGTTTTACGACCATCTCCATCGGTAAATTGGCTCAACGTATCATAAGGTTTGTTGAAGATGATCACCTTACGGTCTTCTGGTGTAATGCGTGGTTTTGTTGACTTTGATGAACGGGTAGAGCGCCCTGGTCGATTTTTCGCCTGTCCATTTGAATGGTTTGACTTGCCTGAGCGTTTAAAATGGCTCGGTTTAGAGTGGTTACTACGGCGACCTTTTTCATGACCCGTGCGAGATGACATGTTAACTACCTTGCAAAAATGTAAATGAACTGTGTTTGAAAGTTTTAAGTTTTCTTCTTATCGGCTATCATTTGCGCGCCTAAAACTAACAAAAGCGCACAGAATAATAGACTATTTCGTGTTATTTGTTTAATGATATAGCCAAGTTGCTTTTAGAGAGGTGTTTTTGCAAAAGAACTTCATGAAAGCAAACTTGGCACAAAGTGCACTCATGGATAGAGAGCCATAGAGCTTCAAACTATAAGAAAGAGTGCAAACCGCATGTCACGTTGGTGAGGAGGAATGCACTACTAACGTTAAGCAATGCGTAAATTCAACGAACTCAGTTGCTGAGTTGTTCAGCTTAGTTGAGTAAAAAATAGGGAAATTTCATGCCTACAGAAAAACCTACAATTATCTACACAATCACTGATGAAGCCCCGGCGTTAGCAACCTATTCATTACTACCAATCATTCAATCGTTTACTGCATCGTCTGGCATTAATGTAGATACTCGTGATATTTCGTTAGCAGGTCGTATCATCGCTAACTTCCCAGAGCATTTAAAAGAAGAACAGCGCATCGGTGACGCGCTAGCAGAACTTGGCGAGTTGGCGAAAATGCCAGAAGCAAACATCATCAAACTTCCAAACATTTCTGCATCTATCCCGCAGTTAAAAGCTGCTATCAAAGAGCTGCAAGCAAAAGGCTATGAGCTACCAAACTACCCAGAAGAGCCGAGCACTTACGAAGAAGAAGCGATTAAAGCGACTTACGACAAAATCAAAGGTAGTGCGGTTAACCCGGTTCTACGCGAAGGTAACTCAGACCGTCGTGCGCCACTTTCAGTAAAGAATTACGCGAAGAAGAACCCACACTCAATGGGTGCATGGTCAGCGGATTCTCAATCTCATGTTTCAAGCATGGCAGACAACGACTTCTTCGGTAGTGAAAAATCGGCAACCGTTTCTGGTGCTACTGACGTAAAAATTGAATTTGTCGCTGCAGATGGTTCGGTGAAAGAACTTAAATCGGCGTTCCCTTTACAAGACAAAGAAGTGCTCGATTGTTCGGTAATGAACAAGAAAGCGCTTGTTGAGTTCTTTGAGAAGGAAATTGCAGAAGCAAAACAGCAAGACGTTCTGCTCTCTCTACACATGAAAGCGACCATGATGAAGGTATCGGATCCAGTTATCTTTGGTCATGCTGTTAAGGTTTACTACAAAGACGTGTTTGCAAAATACGGCAAGCTATTTGAAGAGCTAGGCGTTGATGTAAACAATGGTATCGGTGACGTATACGCGAAGATCGATGCGCTACCTGCTGAACAAAAAGCGGAAATCGAAGCGGCGATCCTTGCGGTATACGAAACACAACCAGCACTCGCGATGGTTGACTCAGATCGCGGTATTACCAACCTGCACGTACCAAGTGACATCATCGTTGATGCTTCTATGCCAGCAATGCTGCGTGCATCTGGTCAAATGTGGGGACCAGACGGCAAACAGAAAGATACTAAAGCAATGATTCCAGATCGTAGCTATGCAGGTATTTACCAAGCGGTTATCGATTTTTGTAAAGAACATGGTGCATTTGACCCAACAACTATGGGTAGCGTACCAAACGTAGGTCTAATGGCTCAGAAAGCTGAAGAATACGGTTCACACGATAAGACATTCATTTTAGATGCAGCAGGTACTGTACGTGTTGTAGATGCTTCTGGTGCGGTTCTTCTTGAGCAAGAAGTAGAAGAAGGTGACATCTTCCGTATGTGTCAGGTCAAAGATGCGCCAATCCAAGATTGGGTGAAACTTGCGGTAACTCGTGCTCGTGCTTCGGGTGCGCCGGCTGTGTTCTGGCTTGATGAAGCGCGTGCTCATGATGCAGAACTTATCAAAAAAGTGAATGCCTACCTTCCAGCACACGATACTTCAGGTCTAGAAATTAAGATCCTTGCGCCAATCGATGCATGTAAATTCTCTCTAGAGCGTATCAAAGAAGGTCTAGATACCATTTCTGTAACGGGTAACGTATTGCGTGATTACCTGACCGATTTGTTCCCAATTTTGGAGCTTGGTACTTCAGCGAAGATGCTATCTATCGTTCCGCTAATGAACGGTGGTGGTCTATTTGAAACGGGAGCAGGAGGTTCGGCACCTAAGCACGTTCAGCAAGTTGAAAAAGAAAACCACTTACGTTGGGATTCTCTAGGTGAGTTCCTTGCGCTGGCAGCTTCTCTAGAGCACCTAAGCTCTGTGGCGGGCAATGCGAAGGCTCAAGTTCTTGCTGACGCTCTTGATAAAGCAACAGGCGAGTTCTTAGACGAAAATAAATCACCTTCTCGTAAAGTAGGTGAGTTGGATAACCGTGGTAGCCATTACTACTTAGCATCGTACTGGGCGAAAGCATTGGCTGAGCAAACAGAAGACGCGGATCTTGCAGCAGAGTTTGCCCCTGTCGCAAAAGCGTTGGCAGAGCAAGAGGAAGCGATTGTGTCTGAGCTAAACAACGCGCAGGGTGTAAAAGGCGAGCTAGGTGGTTACTACTCGCTTGATGATTCTCTAGCGTCTACATTGATGCGTCCAAGCGCAACGCTGAACGCTATTATCAATAAATAATCTTGTACACGCTACTTCGGTAGACCTATAGAAACAATAAACCCGCTTTACGCGGGTTTATTTTTCTCTTCATAAAAGCTCGTGTGCTTCTACGAGAGTAAATGATTTGTCTTTCCGACAGCGCTCTATTTATTTGGCTTGGCCTTCTATTGGAACAACGCTGCTTGCGTGTGAACCTTTTGGACCTTTTTCAATCTCGTATGAGACTTGTTGGCCTGCTTTCAGTGTACGATAACCGTCCATTTGGATAGTTGAGTAGTGGGCGAAAATGTCTCCTTCCTCTTCGTCTGAACAAATAAACCCAAATCCTTTGGCGTTGTTAAACCACTTTACTGTACCTGTAGCCATGCTTTTACATCCCTCATGCATTTTTTACTGATGTTGTTACTTCACCCAAGCCATCCCTTCAGCTTGGTCTCATTGTTAGCCTTGCTATGCTAGTAATTGCTAACACACGTCGAGTGTGCACATCCACATTCATCAAATTGTTAGAAATCCAACAAATTCAGAATGAGGATTTATGCATCAACACTTTCCACTGTAGTCAATGAATCTCGTCAGTCAATAGTGAAAGACAACATTAAGAAACATATTTGAAAACAAATCACTTTTGAGATTAACAATTTTGCAAACTCAATCGAGGTGGTTCGCCGAAGTTTAGATAAAAGGTCTGCAAGGTATTGAAATAGAGCGAAGGCATTCTAAACCAAGTGTGTACATTAGAAGATTCTACTAAATGAATAAAAAGTGATGTTTTCGTGATATTTAGCGACTTTTCCGTTGTAAGTGTGATCTTGGCAGTTTAAGAATGTTTATCGGTTATATGGAAACAGAGCAAAAATTGATAGTTCTAACAGCAAAAAATAACCGTTCTAAGAGATAAAAATCTTTTATTTGCGCGCCTGCCGGAGGTGCATTAGTCTCTATATGAGGACGCAAATTTTATCTATCAAAATCGAATTAGGTGTCATATCTCACTACACCGCACGGCATGCTTATGGTAGATTGTTTTTATAGGTCGAAAACATCAACCCTTTGATACGATATCTTTGAATTGCCATGAGTAAAAATTTTGAATGGGTGACTCCAGACTCAGATCTTCTGGAGCGAGAAAGTACAAAAGTTCAGCCGCCAAAGCTATACAACGTTGTACTCAATAATGATGACTATACACCTATGGATTTCGTCATAGAGGTGCTTGAGCGATTCTTTTCACATGATATTGATAAAGCAACGCAAATCATGCTCAAGATTCACTATGAAGGAAAGGCAATTTGTGGCACATACAGTGCAGAAATTGCCGAAACAAAAGTAGCGCAAGTGACGATGTACTCAAGGGAAAATGAGCATCCGCTACTATGTACTATGGAGCAAGCGTAATAAGAAGACTTGCTCGAGCAACCAAAGTTGTTCTTTCGGGAGGTACTTATGCTAAATAAAGAACTAGAGTCAAGCCTTAACGGTGCATTCGCTCGTGCACGTGACAAACGCCACGAGTTCATGACTGTCGAACACCTCCTACTTGCATTATTGGAGAATGATGCAGCTAAGGAAGCCCTTCTAGCCTGCAAAGCGGACCTTGATGCTTTGCGTAACGAACTCGATATTTTTATCGACCAAACAACGCCGCTCATCCCAGAAAGCGATGAGACGCGCGAAACCCAGCCGACATTGAGTTTCCAGCGTGTACTTCAACGCGCCGTCTTCCATGTTCAGTCGTCTGGTCGAAGCGAAGTGACCGGGGCAAACGTTCTTGTTGCTATTTTTAGTGAGCAAGAGTCTCACGCCGCTTATCTGCTGAAAAAGAATGATATCTCTCGTTTGGATATCGTTAACTTTATCTCTCATGGTATTACCAAAGCTTCTGGTTCAAGCGAAGACTCTTCTTCGTCCGATTCTTTTGGCTCGGAAGCGCCTGAAGAAACCAACCCAGAAGAACGTTTAGAAAGCTTTGCTACAAATCTAAACCAAGTTGCAAAAGCCGGTAATATCGACCCTCTTATTGGTCGTGATAAAGAGCTAGAGCGTACAATCCAAGTACTTTGTCGCCGCCGCAAAAATAACCCATTACTTGTGGGTGAAGCTGGCGTAGGTAAAACCGCGATTGCCGAAGGGCTCGCTTGGAGAATCGTTGAGGGGCAGGTTCCTGAAGTGATTCAAAACAGTGTGATTTACTCGCTGGACATTGGTTCTTTACTCGCTGGTACTAAATACCGTGGTGATTTCGAGAAGCGCTTTAAGTCTGTGTTAAAGCAGCTAGAGAAAGAAGAAGACGCGATCCTGTTTATCGATGAAATTCATACCATCATCGGTGCGGGTGCCGCTTCTGGTGGTCAAGTCGATGCCGCTAACCTGATCAAGCCTCTACTAAGTAGTGGTAAGTTGCGTTGTATCGGTTCAACGACGTACCAAGAGTACAGCAACATCTTTGAGAAAGAGCGTGCATTGTCCCGTCGTTTCCAAAAGATCGATGTGGTAGAGCCTTCTCTGGATGATACAACCAAAATTCTAATTGGTTTGAAACCTAAGTATGAAGCGCACCACGAAGTACGTTATACCAACAAAGCGCTGCGTGCAGCGGTAGAGCTGTCAGCGAAGTACATCAACGAGCGTCACTTGCCAGACAAAGCAATCGACGTTATTGATGAAGCAGGCGCCCGCAGTCGTCTAGCACCAGCAAGCCGTCGTAAGAAGACCGTTGGTGTTGCAGACATCGAAGCGATGGTCGCTAAGATGGCACGTATTCCAGAGAAATCAGTATCATCTTCAGATAAAGACATTCTGAAGAATCTGGATGACAAGATGAAGATGCTTGTGTTCGGTCAAGATACGGCAATCGATGCACTGTCAGAAGCAATCAAGCTATCTCGTGCTGGTCTTGGTGTGGATAACAAACCTGTTGGCTCATTCCTGTTTGCAGGCCCAACAGGCGTTGGTAAAACAGAAGTTACCGTTCAGCTTTCTAAACTACTAGGCATTGAGCTACTGCGCTTTGATATGTCTGAATATGGTGAGCGTCACTCGGTCAGTCGCTTGATTGGTGCGCCTCCAGGTTATGTTGGCTACGACCAAGGTGGTCTATTGACGGATGCGGTGATTAAACATCCTCATTCGGTCGTGCTGCTTGATGAGATTGAAAAAGCACACCCGGATATCTTTAATTTGCTACTGCAAGTGATGGATAACGGTACGCTAACGGACAACAACGGTCGCAAAGCGGACTTCCGCAACGTGATCCTTGTAATGACCACGAACGCAGGTGTAGCTGAAACTGAGAAGAAATCGATCGGTCTTATCCAACAAGACAACAGTCATGATGCGATGGCGGAAATCAAAAAGGTATTTACCCCTGAGTTCCGTAACCGTCTAGACAATATCATTTGGTTCAATAGCCTAGATGAAACGGTTATCCATCAAGTGGTTGACAAGTTCATCGTGGAGCTACAAGTGCAACTGGACGCTCGTGGTGTGTCGATGGAAGTATCGCAAGATGCGCGTCATTGGTTGGCTCACAAGGGGTACGACAAAGCGATGGGAGCTCGCCCTATGGGACGTGTTATCCAAGAGCAGCTTAAGAAACCTTTGGCGAATGAACTTCTATTTGGATCACTGGTTGACGGTGGAACAGTGAAAGTTACGTTGGTGAAAGACGAGCTTAAGTTTGAGTACTTAAGTGAGAAAGAAGCTGCGCTTCACTAAGCTTAGGTCTTGTTGAGTTCTAAAAGCGTGCGCTTAGTCGCGCGCTTTTTTATGCCTGCTATATATTCTCAATTAACCTCAATAAGCTTGGTTCAGCGAGAATGACCAGATTTGAAGGCGAGGCAACAATTTGAAACGCTGGCTATTTCGCTTCGTTGTCTTCCTTGCTTACTTTCGGTAAACAGAGAATCAGTGATAACGCTTTGAATCCTGTAACTTGAAGTCACTTGAGTATAGCTTGTAGCGTGAATTGAATTGCCAAAGCCAGACTGGTTTTTAAAGCAAATGACAAGCAATAAAAAACGGAGCTACGAGCTCCGTTTTTTATTGTATTCGAAAATCAGAGATTAACGAGCACGGAAGACGATGCGGCCTTTAGATAGGTCGTATGGAGTCATCTCTACAGTTACTTTATCACCAGTAAGGATACGGATGTAGTTCTTACGCATCTTGCCAGAGATATGTGCAGTCACAACGTGACCGTTTTCAAGTTCAACGCGGAACATAGTGTTTGGTAGAGTGTCAAGCACAGTGCCTTGCATCTCAATTACGTCTTCTTTAGCCATTTAATCCTCTTTAGAAATTAGGCGGTATTAGCGGGCTAATTTTGCCGCTAAACAGTAATTATGTAAAGTTGGGGCGTATTCTACCCTTGCCAACGCTGATTTACTAGCCTTTGGTGTCTCTGAAAGCGAGTTTTGTAGTTCATCGCCGGACATTCATCGATTTGATACCCTAGATACAGCCAATGTTTGTTGTGCTGTCGGCAGTATTCTAGCTGGAAAAGCACGCCTAAGGTCCCGAGAGACAAAGGATAATCTGGGTCAAAGAAGGTGTAAAACGCACTCGCACAATGCTCCATAATATCAGTGACAGCAACGGCTACTAGGCGCGCTTCGTCATCATAAACATGAAGAAAGCCAGTCGTTAACCATGTTGTTTGAGCAAATCGCGCGAACTCGTCTTCCCGAGGTGGATACATAGTACCATTTTGGTGCCGTTCGCAAATATAACGGCTGTAGAGTTCAAACCAATTTGAATCGAGCTCAGGTTTCATCTCCCAATGCAGTGCCTTTCCTTTGTTTAGCAAACGTTTCTGGCTTTTGGATGCTACGAAATCCGGTACTGCGATTCGGATTGGTTGACAAGCACTACAGTGCTGACAATGCGGCTTGTAAATGGTGTCTCCACTGCGGCGGAAACCATTAGCCATCAATACTTGATAGCTTTGCTCTGTATGCAAATCAGCATCAAGAGCTACTGCCACACGCTCTTCACGCTCAGGTAAATAGCTGCATGGATGGTTGTTGGTTAACCCAATACGAATATGTTGGAGATCTGTGCTCATGATACCGCGCCCTGCAAAATCTGTGGCTCAAACGTGCCCAAATCGGTTTTCTTATCTCTTAAAGATAGTAGTTTTTGTATGAAATCGTCGCGTTGGAGTTCAAATGCACCAAGCGATGCTAGGTGTGGGTTCATCACCTGGCAATCAATCAATTGACCTTGATTTGACGCCAAGTGTTCGCACAGATACCACAATGCGATTTTTGAAGCATTGTCTTTGAGGCTAAACATCGACTCACCACAAAAAAGTCGACCGACGCTAATACCATATAGACCGCCAATTAATTGATCGTCGTGCCATACTTCTACTGAGTGACAATGACCACGCTTTGCAAGCTCGATATAAGAAGCTTGCATCTCGTCATTGAGCCAAGTCTCTTCCGCAGGGCGGGTGGAAGAGCAAAACTGAATGACACGTTCGGTTGCGTTGTTTAACGTTACTTTATACTGTTGTTTACGCTGAAACTTTTTCAAACTCTTGGAAGGCGTAAAGGTCAAAGGATCGAAAACAGCTCGTGGTGATGGACTCCACCAGAGAATTGGCTCTCCGGGACCATACCAAGGGAAAATGCCTTGTTGATAGCCACATAGGATGCGGTCGGGGTTAAGGTCGCCACCAAACGCCAATAAACCGTTTGGATCGCTCAGCGCATCATAGGGAGATGGAAAAGAGAGCGAATCATCAAGTTCAGTTAAATAGATAGCCATAAAGAGAAGTTTACCAACATCAGAGCCTATAGGAGCTTATTATGAGCAGAGAAAGACTTAATATAAAACGATGGGCATGGATCATACTGTTTTTGCCATTTTTCGCCAATGCAGCTTATGAAAGAAATGTAGCAAAACCAGTCAATCAAGTGGTGTATGGCAAAGTCGATTCTGTGCGATACATAACTCAACAAGAAGTAAAGCAATCACAAAGTAACGGTTGGGAAACGCTTCTTGGTGCCACAATTGGTGGTCTAGTTGGCAACCAATTTGGTGGTGGCACAGGTAGAGAAGTCGCAACTGCCGTGGGCGCACTCGCGGGGGCCGCAGTCGTTCGAAATCGAAATAACTACGAATACACGGTTGAGTATAAATTGGTTGAGCTGCTAATTAAGGTTGATGGCAACAAACTTATCAACGTCATTCAAGACGTTGATAATAGTATGCTGTTTAACCGTGGTGATGATGTACGCATTCTGTATTTTGATGATGGTGTCAGGGTTGATATTGCGTATTAGATATTTCTAAGTAACCTCGAGATGTTTGGGGTAGCGACAATGGCTTGGTTTGTTAGCGTGGTTAGGATTTGAAGGTTCAGTGGAGCCAAGCCAAAAGTTGGCAACCAATACACTGCGTTGTTTTCTTTGCTCTCGAGTCAATGACAACGGTCTGAACCATGCATCTTGAAGTCACTTGGGTATATGTTTGTACTGCAAAAACGAAGTTGACTAATTATTCAAAAATTAGCGTAGATTTGCTCTGGTTTTGTGGTGGCTTTTTCGTTAGTCTGAATTCACGAAGAATTGTTTAGCTCTCAAAAATTGTGAAGTGAGAGCACAAAGGATTAACAACTTTTAATGGAAAGCCTAACGTTACAACCTATCAATAAAATTCAAGGGGAAGTGAACCTTCCTGGATCAAAAAGCGTTTCCAATCGAGCTTTGCTTCTTGCCGCTCTAGCAAAAGGCACGACTCGGTTGACCAACCTTCTCGACAGCGATGATATTCGCCACATGTTGAACGCTCTGACTAAGCTTGGTGTTCAGTATCAGTTGTCTGAAGACAAGACAGAATGTGTCGTAGAGGGGCTTGGTCGTCCATTTTCTGTTTCTGAACCTGTTGAGCTATTTTTGGGTAACGCAGGTACAGCAATGCGCCCATTGGCAGCAGCCTTGTGCTTAGGTGAAGGTGAATACGTTCTTACTGGCGAACCTCGCATGAAAGAACGCCCAATTGGTCACCTAGTGACAGCCTTAAAAGCAGCAGGCGCTGACGTCGAATATCTAGAGAACGAAAACTACCCACCGCTGAAAATCACTGGTACTGGACTTAAGTCTGGCTCTGTATCGATTGATGGTTCAATCTCTAGCCAATTTCTGACAGCGTTTTTAATGTCAGCACCGCTGGCTGATGGTGAGATTCGCATCAATATTGACGGTGAGTTGGTTTCTAAACCATACATCGACATTACACTCCATATTATGAAGCAGTTTGGTGTCAACGTAATCAACAATGATTACCAAGAGTTTGTGATTCCAGCTGGTCAGCAATATATCGCTCCGGGTGATTTTTTGGTGGAAGGTGATGCTTCTTCTGCTTCTTACTTTTTGGCCGCAGCTGCCATCAAGGGTGGTGAAGTAAAAGTAACCGGTATTGGTAAGAACAGCATTCAGGGAGATATCCAATTCGCTGATGCACTTGAAAAAATGGGTGCAGAAATCGAATGGGGTGATGATTACGTCATTTCTCGTGTTGGTCAGTTAAAAGGCATCGATATGGATTATAACCATATCCCTGATGCAGCAATGACTATTGCAACGACAGCGCTTTTTGCTGAAGGTACAACCGCAATTCGCAATGTATACAACTGGCGCGTAAAGGAAACGGATCGCCTTTCAGCGATGGCGACTGAGCTTCGTAAAGTCGGTGCTGAGGTGGAAGAGGGTGAGGACTACATCATCGTGAAACCAGTCCCTAAGCTTACGCACGCAGCGATTGATACTTACGATGATCACCGCATGGCGATGTGTTTTTCATTAGTGGCACTGAGTGATACTCCAGTGACGATTAACGACCCTAAATGTACGTCAAAGACCTTCCCAGATTACTTCGATAAGTTAAAGGCACTAAGCTGCTAATTCGCCTTATTGAAAGTGAAAAGCCAGAGTAGAGACTCTGGCTTTTTTATTGGAATTTGAAGCGCTTACTTGTTCAATGTGAACTCTTTTGAAAGGTGGTGCGCTAGGTACTTAAACATATTGAAAACCGCAGTAGTGTTGGTTGTCGGCAGACCTTTTTCATCTAAGAAGTACTCACCTTTAAACACCAAAACACCGTCTTTTTCTTCTACACTTGTTGCGCGCATGCCTTCAATGTAGTCATCGTGCTCTTGGATGATTTGGTTCGCAATTAAAAGAAGGTCGAACTCTTCAATGTGTTTTCTATCAGACATACCATTCTCGTCATTCAATGAAACTTTAAGTGGGGGCAGTATACCCACAATTGTGAAGGGTTTGCATACTAAAAACAGTGATTGCGTGTTTTACGAACGTCACACGTTAATATAGAGGGAGTAGCGAAGCGATTCTCATCTGCAAATAGCCGATATTTCACTGGCATAACTTAAGCTTACGTTCTGATCGCGTAAGACAAATTATTTTGTGATGAGAGACAAAATTTATCGAATTCGACTAGCGAGAGGAAACTTTGCCTGCTTAGTATATGCCGCTCAAGACCTTTTGCAGTACCCTGCCTCGTCAAAGTACAAAGGCGATGAATTGTCAACCAATCGGATCTGAATTTCAAAAAAGCAGTTGATCTTCTTTTCATCTCGCACAATAGTAAAAAAAGAAGCAATGAAATAGAACATTATGCGGGTAGCTTCCTTTGGGCTAGTTACCCGCATTATTATGAAGGACGTTAGAGTCAGTTATGGGTAAATCGCTCGTTATAGTGGAGTCACCAGCCAAGGCTAAGACGATAAATAAATACCTTGGTAAAGACTTTATTGTTAAGTCTAGTGTTGGTCACGTGCGTGATCTGCCTACGGCCGGTCAAAGCACTGGTGAGAAAAAAGCCGCAGCCATTTCTACTAAAGGAATGAGCCCGGAAGAAAAAGCGCGTGTCAAAAAAGAAAAAGACCGTAAAGCTCTAATCAAAAAAATGGGGATTAACCCATATCATGACTGGGATGCGAATTACCAAATCCTTCCAGGCAAAGAAAAAGTCGTTAGCGAACTGCAAAAATTAGCCAAAGATGCTGATTACGTTTATCTCGCAACCGATTTAGACCGCGAGGGGGAAGCAATCGCATGGCACCTTCGTGAGATCATCGGTGGCGATGAAGAGCGATACAAACGCGTAGTGTTTAACGAGATCACGAAGAATGCAATCCAGCAAGCTTTCCAGACGCCTGGTGAGCTAAACATGGATGGTGTTAACGCACAACAAGCACGTCGATTCATGGACCGTGTAGTAGGTTTCATGGTTTCTCCATTGCTATGGAAGAAAGTGGCGCGTGGTCTGTCTGCTGGTCGTGTACAATCAGTAGCGGTTAAACTACTGGTTGAGCGTGAGCGTGAAATCAACGCTTTCATTCCAGAAGAATTCTGGGATATCAACGCAAATACGCACACAAAAGATAAGACGGCGTTCAAACTGCTTGTTGCGCAGAAAGATGGCGTTGCGTTTAAGCCAGTTAACGAGGCTGAAACCAAGGCGGCGATGTCGGTACTGGAAAACGCAAGCTACGAAGTATGTAAGCGTGAAGACCGCCCAACGAAAAGTAAGCCGTCTGCACCATACATTACGTCTACACTTCAGCAAGCAGCGAGTACTCGTTTAGGCTACGGCGTTAAAAAGACAATGATGCTGGCGCAGCGTCTATACGAAGCGGGTTACATCACCTATATGCGTACCGACTCAACCAACTTGAGCGCGGAAGCAGTAGATGCAGTTCGCGGTTTCATCGGTTCTGAGTTCGGTGACAAATACCTTCCAGCTAAACCGCTAACATACGGTAGCAAAGAAGGCGCACAAGAAGCGCACGAAGCAATTCGTCCTTCCGATGTCGCTGTGAAAGCTGAAGACCTACAAGGTGTTGATTCGGACGCACATAAGCTGTACGCGCTGATTTGGAATCAATTCGTTGCGTGTCAAATGACGCCTGCAGAATACGATTCAACCACCATCAGTGTGAAAGCGGCTGAGTACACGCTAAAAGCGAAAGGTCGTATTCTTAAGTTTGATGGTTGGACTCGCGTTCAACGCCCAATGGGTAAAAACGAAGATACGATTCTTCCTGCTGTTCAACTGGGCGATAAGCTAGATCTTGAATCACTAGATCCTAAACAGCACTTTACCAAGCCACCAGCACGTTTCACAGAAGCGGCGCTGGTAAAAGAACTTGAGAAGCGCGGCATTGGTCGTCCTTCTACATACGCTTCAATCATCTCTACGATCCAAGATCGCGGCTACGTAAAAGTAGAACAGCGTCGTTTCTACGCAGAGAAGATGGGCGAGATTGTTACTGACCGTCTGGATGACAGTTTCAACGATCTAATGAACTACGACTTCACTGCGCGTATGGAGCAGAAGCTTGACCAAATCGCTGAAGGCGATGTGATGTGGAAAGATGTTCTAGATAACTTCTTCACAGACTTCACTGGCGATCTAGAGAAAGCGGAGCAAGACGAGAACGAAGGCGGCATGAAGTTGAATCACATTGTGATGACAGATATCGAGTGTCCGACTTGTAGCCGTCCTATGGGTATTCGTACCGCGTCAACAGGCGTATTCCTAGGCTGTTCTGGTTACGCATTGCCACCTAAGGAGCGTTGCAAGACAACCATCAACTTGGGTGACGAAGACGGTATCATCAACGTTCTAGAAGAAGATGTGGAAACAGCAGCTCTGCGTGCTAAGAAGCGTTGTCCTATCTGTGAAACGGCGATGGACGCATACTTGATCGATGATAAACGCAAGATGCACGTTTGTGGTAACAACCCGAACTGTGAAGGCTACATCGTCGAGCATGGCGAATTCAAAGTGAAAGGCTATGATGGTCCAGTTGTTGAGTGTGACAAGTGTGGTTCTGACATGGTGCTTAAGAACGGTCGCTTCGGTAAATACATGGATTGTACAAGTGAAACGTGTAAGAACACTCGTAAGATCCTGAAGAACGGTGAAGTAGCACCGCCGAAAGAAGATCCAGTTCATTTCCCTGAACTTCCTTGTGAAAACTCAGATGCGTACTTTGTTTTACGTGATGGTGCTTCTGGTCTGTTTATGGCTGCGAGTAACTTCCCTAAATCACGTGAGACTCGTGCTCCATTAGTTTCTGAACTTGCTCGCTTCGAAGAACGTCTTCCTGAGAAGTTTAAGTATCTGACTACCGCGCCAGCTGCGGACCCTGATGGTCGCCCTGCTGTTGTTCGCTTTAGCCGCAAGAGCAAAGAGAACTACGTGCGCACTGAAGACAATGGAAAACCAAGTGGTTGGACGGCATTGTTTATCGATGGTAAGTGGGAAATCACGGACAAGCGCAAAAAAGCGAAAGCATAATCCTAGAGATTGAATCGATAAGGCAGCTCATACGCTGCCTTATTTTTTACCTGCTATTTTACAATTCATTCATTTCACCAATCACTTTTCTTCCATTTTCACCATTCTTGTTTTCATCCAACGGTCATAGTTTCATCGTATCCTGTCGCAAAACTGCACTTGTGTAGTTAATCGGTTTGTAAATTGTTTTCACAATGTAATCGTTTGCGTCCCATTGTGTGATCAAGATACCGTATTGAGTAAGCAACATCTGTACACTACACGGAATGGCATATTTTAAATTGTAATTTAGTTCCAGTTCGATAACTTATTAGACAGATAATGCAACTGTATGCTGTTATTTAGCGCCGAAAATAAAGAATAACTAAGGCGTGTGCGTACGAGGATGTGCAATAGCTTTTTCAGTTCGTATTGTGAGGGTTCATAGAAGCTCATCAGTATGGACGTATTAACGTATTCGCTTGACTCCCCGAGTTCTGCTCATATCAAGCGAGTACCAGTTCCAAGCTATAACTATATGGAGAACAACGAATGGCTGGTGTTTTGGGAATGATTCTTGCTGGCGGTGAAGGCTCTCGCTTGAGACCTTTAACGGAATCCCGCAGTAAACCTTCGGTCCCTTTCGGCGGAAGTTACCGACTTATTGATTTCGCTCTGAATAACTTTGTGAATGCGGATTTAATGCGCATTTACGTCCTTACTCAATTCAAATCTCAATCTCTATTCCACCACTTGAAGAAAGGGTGGAACATCAATGGCATCACCGACCGCTTTATCGACCCAATTCCTGCGCAGATGCGTACAGGCAAGCGTTGGTATGAAGGAACGGCAGATGCTATCTACCAAAACCTGCGTTTTATGGAGTTGGCAGAACCTGATCAAGTATGTATCTTTGGTTCCGATCATATCTATAAAATGGACATTAAACAGATGTTGGCTTTCCACCAAGAGAAAGAGGCTTCGCTAACGGTTTCAGCGCTAAGAATGCCGTTATCTGAAGCGTCTCAATTTGGTGTTATCGAAGTAGACAACGAAGGTCGCATGATTGGCTTTGAAGAAAAGCCAGCTAATCCGAAATCTATCCCAGGTGATCCAGAGCACGCACTCGTGTCTATGGGTAACTATATCTTCGAAGCTCAGACACTGTTTGCCGAACTTATTGAAGATGCTGATAACGAAGCATCAACGCACGACTTTGGTAAAGACATTATTCCTAAAATGTTCCCGCGTGGTGATGTGTTTGTTTATGACTTCAGTACCAACCGCATCACGGGTGAGAAAGAAGAAGTATATTGGCGCGATGTAGGTACGATTGATGCGTACTGGCAAGCTCATATGGATCTTCTTGAGAAAGACGCACCGTTCTCTCTATACAACCGCAAATGGCCACTTCATACTTATTACCCACCATTGCCACCAGCGACATTTACTGACTCTGTTAATGGTCGAGTTCAGATCATCGATAGCTTGGTATGTAACGGTAGCTACGTGCGTGGTTCACGTATTGAAAAATCAGTATTAGGTTTCCGTAGCAACATTGCTTCGGCGTGTGACATCAGCCAGTGTATTTTGCTCGGTGATGTGAAAGTCGGGGAAGGTTGTGTGCTTCGTCGCGTGATTGTAGATAAAGACGCAGATATTGCGCCGGGTACGCAAATTGGTGTAAATCTACAAGAAGATAAGAAACACTACCATGTGTCAGATGATGGCATCGTTGTAATTCCAAAAGGAGCACGTGTTGGCTACTAACAATTTGTCTGTTCTGTTTGTAGCGTCTGAAGTCGAAGGACTAATTAAAAGTGGTGGCTTGGCTGATGTAGCCAAGGCACTGCCGGAAGCCCTTCAAAATCTTCAGCAAGATGTACGAATTTCTATTCCAGCCTATACTGGCATTGAGCAACTATCGGAAGCGGAAACGGTTCTAGAAACAGAGTTAACGAGTTGGCCACATACGGCATACCGAGTGCTTAAGTTAACGCTTGGGGATAATCCAGTTTACTTAATTGATTGTCCGCCGTATTTCAATCGTCCTTCTATGTACGCCGAAAACAACCAAGCTTATACAGACAATGGTGAACGCTTTGCATTCTTTAGTGCAGCGTGTTTGGACATGTTACCTAAGCTTGGCTTCCAGCCGGACATTGTTCACGCTAATGACTGGCATACAGGATTAGTCCCATTCTTGCTCAAACATCGATACGGCAATGAAGCCTTCTTTGCAAACACTCGCAGCGTTATTTCAATTCACAACGCGGTGTTCAAAGGGGTATTTAGTTACGACGATGTTCAATGCCTTCCAGAGTTCCATAGTCGAAATGTGCCTGATGCAGCCGTCAGTGCCACTCACATCACCATGCTCAAAGCGGGGGTGATGAATGCAGACAAAATCAATGCAGTAAGCCCGACTTACGCAGAAGAGCTTAAGACTGAGCTAGGTAGTCATGGTATGGCGTGGGAGTTTCAACAACGCGCTGACGATTTAGTGGGTATTCTAAATGGTTGTGATTACAGTGCGTGGAATCCAGAAACGGACTCTAGTTTACCGTTGAACTACAAAGCGAACCGACAAAGCATGGTGCGTGGCAAAAACGCTTGTAAGAGAGCCCTACAAGAAAAGCTGGGTCTTGAAGCATCTGATTGCGCTATGTTTGGTATGGTTTGCCGTTTAACGCAACAAAAAGGCGTGCATTATTTGCTACCAGCATTGGCTGACTTCCTCAAACATGATGTTCAAGTTGTCGTCGTGGGGACTGGCGATCCTATCCTTGCTGCCCAACTGAGAGACGTCTCAGCACAGTTCGCTAATAAGTTGGTTTTTGTGGAAGCATACGATAATGAACTCGCACACCTTGTTGAGGCTGGCTCAGATTTCTTCCTGATGCCTTCAGAATTTGAACCTTGTGGTTTAAATCAGATCTACAGTATGGCTTATGGCACGTTGCCGATTGTTCGTGGTGTAGGCGGTTTGAAAGACAGTGTTAATGACTACGACGCAGATCTTGAAGAAGCCACAGGTTTTGTATTCTATGAGCCAACACCACAAGCGTTGTTATTGACGATGCTAAGGGCACTGTTGCTTTACGCACAGAGTCCGAACGAAGTAAGGCGTGTACAGCTTCATGCAATGCAGAAAGACTTTTGTTGGCGTAAAGCTGCGGAAGAATACTTGCAGTTGTATAGAGCCGCGTTAAATTGACGCAAAATCTTTAAAAAGTGTAACGAAAGGCACCGAATAGGGTGCCTTTATTATCTTACCCATAAGGAGTGTGGTAGCATTTATCCATTCCTGTTCACAAAGAATGTTTTTCATACTGATACATGACTCAGCCACTTTTATTCCATAAAACCTTTATACACCCTACTAGCAAAGAGTGGGTCGTTTTCGTGCATGGTGCTGGTGGCAGTTCTTCGATATGGTTTAAGCAGATCAAAGCGTATAAGCAGCACTTTAACTTACTGCTGATCGACCTTCGAGGGCATGGAAAATCTAACCAACTGCTTAAAGAATTGATGACAAGTCGCTATACCTTTACGGCGGTGACTCAAGATATTCTAAAAGTTTTGGATCATCTTAAGATTCAGTCTGCGCACTTTGTCGGTATGTCTTTGGGTACTATTATTGTTCGTAATTTGGCTGAGTTAGCCTCTGAGCGAGTACGCTCTATGGTTCTTGGTGGCGCAGTTACGCGTTTAAATACCCGCTCACAAATCCTGGTGAAGTTAGGTAATCTAGGAAAGCACATTCTGCCTTATATGTGGCTGTACAAGTTGTTTGCCTACATTGTTATGCCGCAAAAAAACCAACGAGAATCACGTCACCTATTTATCCGCGAAGCAAAGAAATTATGCCAGAAAGAATTCAAACGATGGTTCATCTTAGCCGCTGACGTTAATCCCCTGATGAAATACTTTAAAGATCGTGAACTGCCTATCCCAACATTGTATTTAATGGGTGATAGGGATTACATGTTCATCAAGCCAGTTAAAGAGATGGTTGCGGTACATAAGCAAAGTGTTCTACGCGAGATTCCAGACTGTGGTCATGTGTGCAATGTAGAACGACCTGATGACTTCAATCAACACTCTATCGAGTTCATTAAGCAGCAAAGCTTAGCCGCTTAAACTTAAAATGATTGAAAAGAATAGGGGAGCCATTAAGGCTCCCCTATTTGATATCCGCATTGCCAACAAGCGCCAAATTGACCTTCATTTTGCTCCGAACATTGTGGGCACTGCCAATCTTGGTAAATAAGTTCTGCTTGTTTTCGATAGTCTTCGACGATGGCTAATGCTTTCAACTGTTGCTCCGGATGTAAAAGCCAAACATACGGGTCAGTATCATCGCTAAAAGGCAGCTCTCCCTTCAATCCGAACATGCCTTCACCTCGCACTTCGCAGGCTATTTGCTCGGTTTTAAGAAGCTCACAAACGATATGAGCTTCAGCCGGATTTTTAGCGATGTATATTTTCATTAAGCGTTTCCATTCTGTACTTGTGCAGGGCGAACCTTATTCATAACCCATTTAGCGATAATAGGGAACAAACCAAGTAGAGCAAACGATGCTAATACGGTTGGTGACACAATTCCAGAAAGACTATCAATGGTTGCTAGCTGTGTACCTGCATTCAGATAAACCGCAGTGCCGGGCAACATACCAATTTGGCTTGTTAAGTAGAATCGAGCAATAGTCATTGGTGTTAGACCCATTAACAAGTTGATTAGGAAAAATGGAAAAACAGGGATTAAGCGTAGCGAAAACAGGTAAAATGCGCCGTCTTTTTCTACACCCTGGTTGATCGCACCTAGCTTGTTTCCAAACTTACTCTGTACCCATTCCCTCAATAGGTAACGGCTGCTTAAAAAAGCGATCGTTGCACCGATTGTGCTGGCAAAAGAAACCAGCAGCAAACTTGTCCAGAAACCAAATAGCGCCGCACCAAGCAAAGTCACCACTGCTGCACCTGGAATCGAAAACGCAGTGATGGCAATGTAAGCAAAGAAATAAGTGGCAGCAGCGAATACGAAGTTTTCGCTAATAAAAGTGTTCAACGCTTCTTGTTGCGCCTTCGCGTTTTCTAGCGTTAGGTATTGACCAAAATTCACGCCTAAAAAGATAATCGTCGCGAGTAGGATCAGTCCTAAAATCAGTTTCTTATTCATATCAATAGCTCCGTTTGGCTTCTTAAATAATAAGACAGAATGGGGCAATAAAAAATTTCAAAAAAAACCGCAGTTTGAAAACTGCGGCTTTTACTCAATGTCATGCTGATATAAATGCTTTAGGAAAGAGCACTCATCAATTCTTCTCGACGAGACTGAGGTACGACACTCCAATGTGTGCCTTTGATTGCACCTTCTAACGCCCAGAGCAGTTCAAGGCTTACCGTAGAGGCATGCGTATCTTGGATTGCTTTGTATGCGTTTAGCGCGCCTTCTGCTTCAAGTTGCTCTACAGAGTCAATGCCCGCTTTCTTGAGCATACGCTCAGTTGCTAGACGCAGGTTAGGTAGATCTTTCAATCGATTAGGCTTGGTGCTTGCTTGTTGTTTTTTCTCTTGCTTAGCAGTCTCGAGGGATTGCTTGGCAACTTCAATCAAGCGGTCGGTTGTGTCCCAAAGATCATCAGAAATTGCATAGTATTTCGTAACGACTGGGAAACCACGTTTCTTGTAGACGTACGGTTTTAGTCCTTGAGTCTCGAAGTCAGATGAAGTTTGTTGGTCAGCTCGAATATGAAGTTGATTGTTTACGACAAGCGCAAACATCGTTTCATCGGCGAAGAGCCCAAAACCACCAAACATTGAGCGCGACTTGATATTACCAAGTGCCTCAAACAGCTTCATTGAGTCTTTGAGTATCGGTTTATCCATGGTGTGTTATCTCGGTGTAATTAATATTACGCCACCAAAAATCAGGTCCGAGAGATTAGCAAATGCATGCAGACACAATGTCATTAAAGGGTAAACTCACTTAATGCATATTTGCCATCGGTAACCCCGCTACCTTCCATCTAATAAGATGGTTCAGGCCGGAGGCTTTGCGTCCCACCCTTTCGGATGGTTTGCCCTGTGCGTGACTCTTTGAGGATACTTCGTATATTGAATTAACATCACGTTTCAAACGTTGAAGTGTGATCTTGGTTCAGTTAATAGTGGTAATTTGATGTGTAAAGTTTCATATTCTGGAATGTATAATTGTAATACAAAAGGTCTATCAAGGATATGTGCTACCTTGAGTTAAAACAGCAACTTATCTTCGTTCTTTAAATTATTTTTCTGATGAAATGTCCAAAAAAAGTTATTTTTAGGCAATAAAAAAGCGCTCTTAGGAGCGCTTTATAAAATCAAGCGAGAGATCAGTTCAATTTCTTAACTGTATTACGCACAACGATCTCTGGTTGCATTTCGAAAACACGCTTCTCATGCTCTTTATCTTTGATGCGCTCAAGTAGGATCTCAAATGCATTTTTACCCACACGACGTTTTGGTTGGTGAATCGTCGTTAGCGGTGGAGAGAAGTACTCAGCAAGTTCGATATTGTCGTAACCGATAACAGAAATATCGTCAGGTACTTTGATACCGTTTTGTTGTAGGCGGCTCATCAAGCCAAGTGCCATTGTGTCATTGAAACAGAAAACAGCGGTTGGACGTTTGTCCATAGCACTGATGTTATCTGCAGCTAAGACAGCCGTGTCACACTCAAAGTTGCCTTCAAGAATCCAGTCTTCGTTAACGGCTAGGTTTGCTTCAGCCATGGCACGGCGGTAACCCGCAATACGTTCTTGGCAAGCTGCTTTTTCGAAGTGACCGCTCAGACAAGCAATATCAGTATGACCATTGTCGATCAGGTATTTTGTTGCGATGTAACCGCCTTCTTCTGAGTTATCGATGATCTTGTCTGCTTGTGAGCTTTCAGGACCCCAATCCATGACAACTTTAGGAATGTCTGAATGACGGTCAAGCATCTCTTTTAGCTCTTCCGTAAGGTCAGAACACATTACTAGAATGCCATCTACACGTTTCTCAGCTAGCATGCGGATGTAGTCACGTTGCTTCTCGTAAATACCGCCCGTGTTACATAGGATCAGAGTGTATCCTTGACGGTAACAGTAGCTCTCAACGCCGTCGATTACTTCAGAGAAGAATAGGTTGGTAGATTGAGTAACTAACATACCGATGGTACGAGTTGAGTTGCATTTTAAACTGCGCGCAACGGCACTTGGTGCGTAATTAAGTTCATCCACCGCTTTCATTACTTTTTCTTGAGTTGCTTCAGCAACAAAGCGAGTTTTATTAATTACGTGCGAAACCGTAGTGGTAGAAACGCCGGCTAAGCGAGCAACGTCTTTAATAGTGGCCATAAATGATGTCCTGTATCGAGCTACTGTAAATACCGTAGTGAAGACAACCATACGCTTAGGGTCTTGCGCAAACCGAGCAACTGCGAATAGGGGCATTGCTGAGATATTTGGCAGCGGTTGTTCCGAAATCGGTATAAAAAGGTTTGTAGCAACATTTATCGCTGAGTCTCATATTCCTTTCTTATATAAGTGAGGAATTGGTCAGCAATCCTGTTAAGAAAACACAAAAACCGCTTTATTTCAGCGGTTTACATATAAATCATATTTAATCGTTTGCGCTCACATTTTAGACTGATGCGAGCAAGCTGGCAATATTCTAGGCAGTTGTTTTGTGCCCCTGAGGTCACATTTTAACGGCTAAATTGATTGTATTTCTCTGTGCCAGATTAAAAACAAACGAATAAAATAGGGAGTCTGAATGACAGACTCCCCAAAATAGGTGGCAATTATTCACCAAGAAGGTAGGTGCTGTCCAGTTTACAAAATGCAATTAATAGTTGCGTAACGCTAATGTAGAAGCCAAATTCGTCGAATTGCTTACATTTAGCAGCAAACTGTGGCAGCCAAGTCATAAGGTGTTGTTGGATGAACTCGTTCTGTTTTCCGAACGCTTCTTCCATATGTTTATCTTGCTCTAGTTCGTTCGAGCGGATAATCATGTTGCCTAGAAAATCTAGCTCGACCGCTAAGTGGTCCGCTGGTTCTTTCAGATTTTCGTCCACTTGCACGCCAAAGTCTGCCATCAGTTTTTCCATCTCTTCTGCTGGCTTATCATTTAATAAACCAGATTCGCCGATGTACATTGAAGCATAAGGCAGTGCGCCGTGTTTTTCTGTTTTTAGAAAGAGTTCACAGAAGTCCGCTGCTAATTCTAACTGAGCGTCTTCACGGTCTTGTAAACGGTTGAGTGCATCAACAAGGGTATCAACAGCTGGTTTTAGTGATTCGTTTTCACCAAGACCCGCTAAAAAGCTTCGAATTTCAACACTGTGGTAGGTTTCTAGTTCTTTCTCTGTCAGTTCTTTTGCGAACAGGCTAGAAAACCACCAATAGATTTCTGCGCGTTTCTCGTTAAAAGCTTTCACTTCTTGCATTTTTTTGCTCCTGAATGGTTATCCCTTAAGTGTAAACAATTAAGATGAATAGCAGTAACTATAATTGTTATGCATTATTGGAAAATATGCGTATTTGTGAATGGCTGTAAATAAGCTTGCTTTGAATCAATAAAATCGCAAAATCTTGCTTTTTAATGTATCTATGACTAGAAATGTTACTAGTTATGAATAGAATACGTCTTGGAAAATAAAAAAGACAGAAAGTGGTGTAAATGAGCTATCACGTATTAGTCGTAGAAGATGATGTTGTAACTCGCAGTAAGCTCGCGGGCTATTTCCAAAATGAAGGTTACAAAGTCAGTGAAGCAGAAAGCGGCGCAGAGATGCGCGAAGTGCTTCAAGGCGGTGATGTTGACCTAATCATGCTGGATATTAACCTGCCTGGCGAAGACGGCCTTATGCTTACGCGTGAATTACGCAGCCAATCAGATATCGGCATCATATTAGTGACAGGACGCACGGATAGCATTGACAAAATCGTTGGTCTAGAAATGGGCGCAGACGATTATGTGACAAAGCCTTTTGAACTAAGGGAATTATTGGTTCGCGTGAAGAACTTGCTATGGCGCATCTCTGCGGCACGCAGCGGTTCTCAAAAAGCAGCGAACGACACTAATGAAGAACACATTGTGCGCTTCGGTGAGTGGACGTTTGATATTCAGCGTCGAGCTCTAAGCCGTAATGGTGAGCCAGTGAAACTAACCAAAGCTGAATATGAGTTATTGGTTGCACTGTCCTCGTACCCAAATCAGGTACTAAGCCGCGAGCGTATTTTGAATATGATCAGCCACCGAGTGGATGCGCCAAATGATCGTACGATTGACGTACTGATTCGCCGCATGCGCGCTAAGATGGAGTTTGATCCTAAGAACCCACAAATCTTTGTGACGGTTCACGGTGAAGGCTACATGTTTGCTGGTGATTAAATCATACCTAAAGAAAAAGGAGAGCATTGGCTCTCCTTTTTTGTTTCCGCAATTTGACCACTGAATCGTTTTTAAGTGTTTTATGGTTGTTCTACTTCAACCATTGGTGTTTGACCTACGTTATCACGCAACTTTTGCCACAACCCACCTAAATACTCATGCCAATACAATTCGGTTTGTTCTAAGTAACGAGCTTTCGGAGTGTACTTTTGCCATGGCTGTTCAATGTCATCAATTGCCATAAAGTTGGTTGGCGCAGGGATTGGCTTGATACCTGCAGCATTAAACTCGTACAAAGCACGCTTCATATGGCTTGCTGAGGTTACCAGCACAATGTCTTTTTGCTTCACAAAGGCAGCGGCTTGGCGGGCTTCTTCCCATGTGTCTTTAGCGTCTTCGAGAAGGATGATGTCGGACTTTGCGACACCAAGAGAAAGTGCCACGTTAGCCATCATGCGCGCATGACTGATTTCAGATCCACCTGCGTAACCGGACAAAATTAACTTAGCGCCAGGGTACATACGTAAAATACGGATGCCCTCGGTAAGGCGCATTAGCGCTGTACGGCTTAGTTGAGAAGTTGGTGGGATCTCATCATCGACGACATGACCATTACCAAGCACCATGACATAGTCAATGCTACCTGATACAGGTAAAAACGCTTTGTACTCGCGCTCAAGAGGCATCAGAAGCTTGGTTGAAACAGGTTGGAAGGCAACGAGGAAAATGCCGACAAAAGAGAATAGAACAACAAAGCAGCCAGTTTTACGTTTCGTGGTAAAACTAATGAGAGCAAGACCTAACAAGCCTATGATTAGCAATGCCGGAAGCGGCATTAACAAGGCTGACATTACTTTTTTCAGCTCAAACATACATAAATAGTCCGAAAAAACATCAATTGATAATAAAAATGAGGATAACCCTCTTTATTCCTGCTTTCCTTGTGACAGAATAGCGGCACAATCCGTTATGATAACTCAGCAGAAGTGACAGAAGACCGCAATTTCGACGATATCGCCCACAAATTTGCAAAAAATATTTACGGCTCCGATAAAGGGGAGATCCGACAAATCATTGTGTGGGAAGATTTTCTACAGATTCTAAGTGAATTAGACGCCGACCATCAAGCATTACAAGTCCTTGATGCTGGTGGTGGTTTAGCACAAATGTCGCAAAAGCTTGCTAAGCTCGGACATCATGTCGCTTTGTGTGATCTATCTTCGGAAATGCTGCAACTAGCAAAGCAGGATATTGAAAAAAACGGTTTGCTTGAGCAGTATCGCCTGATTCATTCGCCTGTCCAATCCATTGGTGAACACATGGAAGCGCAGGTGGATCTTGTCATGTTCCATGCCGTTATGGAGTGGTTGGTTGATCCGAAAACCGCACTTGAAACGCTTTTGGAGCAGGTCAAACCGGGGGGCATCGCTTCGGTTATGTTCTATAACCACCACGGCTTGGTCTATAAAAATGTGGTTTGTGGCAACATTCCTCATGTTTTAGACGGCATGCCTCACCGAAAAAGATTTAAACTACAGCCACAAAAAGGGCTAAAACCTGAAGAGGTTTATCAATGGATAGAAGATTCTGGTTTTAGTATTTGTGGTAAATCTGGTATTCGTTCATTCAGTGATTACATAGGTAATATGCAATACATGGGCGATTACGAGTTTGAAGATGTGTTGGCGCTAGAAAAACAGCTTTGTCGACAAGAGCCATACCTCTCATTAGGCCGCTATATTCATGTGTGGGCTAAGAAGAACGATAAACAGGAATAACGATGAGTGAGATGACTCTCAATGCTGCAGAGCAACCAATCGATGAGTTGGTTGGCTGGGTAAAGCAGCACGATTTCTCGTTGAACCTGACCACTGAGCGACTGGCATTTTTGATTGCTATCGCTGTATTAAGTAATGAAAGGTTCGATGAAGAATTGGGTGAAGGTGAATTGCACGACGCATTTGCCATCGTCACTCGACTTTTTGATGAGACGGGAGAAGCTTCGGCTTTCCGTGCGAACAATGCCATTAACGAGATGGTTAAGCAGCGTCTTATGAGCCGTTTTGTCAGTGAGATTACTGACGGAGCGAGCATTTACCGCTTGTCGCCATTAGCGATAGGAATTACCGACTACTACGTGCGCCATCGTGAGTTCTCGAAACTGCGCCTTTCTATTCAGTTGTCTATGGTCGCTGATGAAATGGCGAAAGCGATTGAAGCGGCACAAAAAGGTGGCACTCCGGGCCACTGGAAGAAGAACGTGTACGGGATATTGAAATATTCTGTAGGCGAAATCTTCGATCAAATTGATCTCAACCAACGTGTGATGGATGAGCAGCAACAATCTGTGAAACAACAGATTGCTGACCTGCTTAACAAAGACTGGCGTGAAGCAATCAACAACTGTGAAGCGCTTCTGTCAGAAACATCAAGCACGTTGCGTGAACTTCAAGATACGCTGCAAGCTGCCAGTGATGAACTGCAAACTCAGATCCTAGACATTCAAGAGATTGTCTATGGTGACCCTGAGCTTGAGTTTATCGAGGAAGCCTTGTTTGGTCTTCAGATGAAACTGGACCGAATCACAAGCTGGGGCCAGCAAGCGATCGACCTTTGGATTGGCTACGACCGACACGTGCACAAGTTCATCCGTACTGCTATTGATATGGATAAGAACCGTGCTTTTAGCTCGCGTCTACGCCAGTCCGTTAAAGACTACTTTGATTTGCCTTGGTATCTGACTTATGCAGATGCGGAAAGGCTTTCTGACCTTCGTGATGAAGCCCTAGTACTGCGTGATGACGAGGTAACAGGTCAAGTTCCGATGGAAGTGGAATACGAAGAGTTTCAACAAGTCAATGATGAGTTGGCGGAGCGAATTGGTGACATGCTGAAAGCGCATAAAGACCAAGGCGCGCCTATTGACTTGAGCGTGGTACTGCGAGATTACCTTGCACAGCACCCTCATACTCATCACTTTGATTTAGCTCGCATTGTCGTTGATCAGGCGGTACGTCTGGGTTATTCAGAATCCGACTACCAAGCTGTTCAGCCAGACTGGAAAGCAATCAACGAATTTGGGGCAAAGGTACAAGCGAATGTCATCGACCGATACTAATGAATACATGTCAGAGAATCTGGCAAAAGCAATTTCTAACCCTCTGTTCCCAGCGCTAGACAGCATGCTTCGAGCAGGGCGTCATGTTTCAAGTGAAGATCTGGACAACCACGCGTTGTTGTCGGATTTCGAACTTGAGCTTTCTTCTTTCTACCAGCGCTACAACACTGAATTGGTTAAAGCGCCAGAAGGTTTCTTCTACCTCCGTCCACGTTCAACGTCTTTGATTGGTCGTAGTGTCCTTTCTGAGCTGGACATGCTGGTGGGTAAGGTACTGTGTTTCCTTTACCTAAGCCCAGAACGTCTTGCGCACGAAGGCATCTTCACTAACCAAGAATTGTACGACGAGCTACTTGCTCTGGCTGATGAAAACAAGCTGATGAAGCTAGTGACGAACCGTGCGACTGGTTCTGATCTTGATAAAGAAAAGCTGTTTGAAAAAGTACGTACATCACTCCGTCGCCTGCGTCGCCTAGGCATGATCATCAACATTGGTGAAACCGGTAAATTCAGCATCAGTGAAGCAGTATTCCGCTTTGGTGCCGATGTACGAATTGGTGATGATATGCGTGAAGCGCAGCTACGTCTGATCCGTGATGGTGAAGCGGTAGTGCACACCAAAGAGCCAAGCCAAGGCAGCCTATTGTCTGAAGAAGATCAAGACGACCAAGCCCAAGAAGAAACAACAGAAGAGGGTGAAGCATGAGCATGATTGAACGCGGTAAATACCAATCGCTGACCATGGTCAACTGGAACGGCTTCTTTGCCCGTACGTTTGACATCGATGGTCTGGTAACCACGCTATCAGGTGGTAACGGTGCAGGTAAATCAACCACAATGGCGGCGTTCATCACCGCATTGATTCCTGACCAAACGCTACTGCACTTCCGTAACACCACAGAAGCAGGCAGCAGCCAATCGTCTCGCGACAAAGGTCTGTACGGTAAGTTACAGCCGGGCGCATGTTATGCGGCGCTAGACGTGGTGAACTCACGTAACCAACGCCTATTGTTTGCAGTAAAACTGCAGCAAGTAGCGGGTCGTGATAAGAAAGTAGACATCAAACCGTTTGTTATCCAAGGTCTTCCAAGCCATGTAAAACCAACGGATATCTTGGTTGAAAGCGTATCTGCGACTCAAGCTCGTGTACGTCAAATCAATGAAGTAAAAGAATCGATCGCAGAATTTGAAGGCGTTCAATTTAAAGCCTTCTCTTCTATCGTGGATTACCACTCGCAGATGTTCGAATTCGGTGTGATTCCGAAGAAACTGCGTAACTCTGGTGACCGTTCTAAATTCTACCGCTTGATCGAAGCATCGCTTTACGGTGGTATCTCAAGTGCGATTACACGCTCGCTACGTGACTACCTTCTGCCACAAAACGGCGGCGTGAAGAAAGCGTTCCAAGATATGGAATCAGCACTGCGTGAAAACCGCATGACGCTAGAAGCGATCAAAACCACGCAAGCAGACCGTGACTTGTTCAAACACTTGATCACAGAGTCGACTAACTACGTGGCGGCGGACTACATGCGTCACGCGAACGATCGTCGTAACAAGCTGGATAAAACGCTGTCATTGCGTTCAGAGCTGTTCGGTTCTCGCGAAACTCTCGTTGAGCAAAACAACCTGCTTAACCGTGTTCAAGAAGAGCTGGAACTGCTGATCGAGTCGGAATCTGCGCTAGAGCAAGATTATCAAGCGGCTTCGGATCACTTGCAACTGGTGCAAAACGCATTACGCCAGCAAGAGAAGATCGAACGCTACCAAGAAGATCTTGAAGAGCTGAGTGAGCGTCTTGAAGAACAGATGATGGTAGTGGAAGAAGCGCAAGAACGCGTGATGATGGTGGAAGAGCAAGCGACCGTTGCGGAAGAAGAGGTGGATAGCCTTAAGACGCAGCTGGCTGACTACCAACAAGCACTCGACGTTCAACAAACTCGCGCCCTTCAATACCAACAAGCGGTTCAAGCGCTGGAAAAAGCGAAGCAACTACTTGGCGATGACAGCCTAACGGCAGAATCGGCACAAGCGCTTGTCTCTGAGCTTAAGAGCAAAGAATCAGAAAGCACCAATGCGTTGCTATCGGTTAAGCACAAATTGGATATGTCTTCTGCTGCAGCAGAGCAATTCGAAACGGCGCTTAAACTAGTACAAAGCATCGTTGGTCAAGTTGAGCGTAAAGACGCGTCTGAACATGCGAGAACCGCAATTGCGAAAGTGCGTGAATCTCAGCAAGTCGCGCAAAACGAACAACAATGGCGTGCACAGCACCGTGACCTTGAGCGTAGCCTTAACCAGCAACGTCAAGCACGTGAGCTCGTTAACGAATACCAAAAGCAGTTCCATGTTGAACTGACTGACGAAATCACGTTTGAGCAAGAGCGTGAACGTCATGCGATGCAAATCGACTCACTTGAAATGACGCAGGAAGACGTGCGTGAACAACGCAGCGAACAGCGTCGTCTAGAGCAAGATGCAGCAGCGGAAATCAACAAGCTAGAAGCCATTGCTCCAACGTGGATTGCAGCGAACGATGCGCTAGAAAAACTGCGTGAGCAAAGTGGCGCTGAGCTAGAAGATAGCCAGTCAGTCAT
Organism: Vibrio harveyi NBRC 15634 = ATCC 14126 = KCTC 12724; assembly: GCF_001591145.1. Taxonomy (GTDB): domain Bacteria; phylum Pseudomonadota; class Gammaproteobacteria; order Enterobacterales; family Vibrionaceae; genus Vibrio; species Vibrio harveyi. The sequence continues at coordinate 112,224 of NZ_BCUF01000002.1, forward strand.
GAGCCAAATGCAAGTGGTGCTTGAGCAAGAGAAGACCCTTTCTCTGGCAAAAGACAAACTGGCAGAGCGTCGCAGTCAGCTTGATACCGAGATTGAGCGTCTTGCTTCACCTGGTGGTTCAAACGACCCTCGTCTGAAAGGTTTGGCAGATACACTGGGCGGCGTATTGCTGTCTGAGATCTACGATGACATCACTATTGATGACGCGCCTTACTTCAGTGCGATGTACGGTCCGGCTCGTCACGCTATCGTTGTTTCTGACCTATCTGGTATCGAAGAGAAACTGGTAGAGCTAGACGACTGTCCAGAAGACTTGTACATCATTGAAGGTGACATCGATGCCTTTGATGACAGCTCATTCGACGCAGAAGAGTTAGAAGGCGCGGTTTGTGTTCGCATGAACGATCGCCAAATGCGTTACTCTCGCTTGCCTGAAATCCCATTGTTTGGTCGTGCAGCACGTGAGCAACGTTTAGAGCTACTACGTAACGAACGTGAGGAAGTGGTTGAGAAGCACGCGAAAGCAGCATTCGATTCGCAAAAAATGCAGCGTCTGTACCAAGCGTTCAACCAGTTTGTGGCAAGCCACATTCAAGTAGCATTCGAAGCTGACCCAGAGCAAGCGCTGGCAACCATTCGTGACAAGCGTAACCAAATTGCTCGCGTACTGGCTGACCTGGATGCGAAAGAGCAACAACAACGTTCTCAGCTTCAAACCAGCAAGCAAGCGTTGTCTTCTCTAGACAAGCTAGCACCAAACATGGCGCTGATTGAAGATGAGTCGCTGCAAGCACGCTTTGATGAGTTGGAAGAGAAAATCGCCCAGCTTTCAGAAGCAAAAGCTTTCCTAAATAACCATGCGAAAGCGGTGGCGGAACTGGAAAAAGTCGCTGTTGCCCTAGATGCTGACCCTGAGCAATTCGATGCGCTAGAAGCAGAATACAAAGCGGCAGACGAACAGCTACAAGATCTTAAGAAGCAAATTTTTGCACTCTCAGATCTCGTTGAGCGTCGCCACTACTTCGCTTACTCAGATTCAGTTGACCTACTGAACAAGAGCAGCGAACTGAGTGAGCAGCTAAAAGCGAAATTGGTTCAAGCTGAACAAATGCGTACTCGCTCTCGTGAAGAGTTGAAACAGTCCCAAGGTCAAATGAACCAATACAACCAAGTATTGGCGTCATTGAAGAGCTCACACCAAGCGAAACTGGAAACGGTTCAAGAGTTCAAACAAGAACTTCAAGAGTTTGGCGTTAACGCGGACGAAGGTGCAGAAGAACGTGCAATGCGTCGTCGTGATGAATTGCATGAGCGTCTACATACGTCTCGTAGCCGTAAGAGCGAATACGAGCGCACGATCACCTCTACTGAACTAGAGATGAAAGGCTTGGCGAAACGTCTGAAGAAAGTTCAGAAAGAATACGTTGAGCTGCGTACCTTCGTGGTTGCAGCGAAAGCTGGCTGGTGTTCAGTACTTCGTCTGGCGCGTGAGAACGATGTTGAGCGTCGTCTACACAAGCGTGAACTGGCTTACATGTCAGCGGATGAACTGCGCTCAATGTCGGATAAATCATTGGGTGCGCTGCGTCTCGCGGTTGCGAACAATGACGACCTGCGTGATGCGCTGCGTCTGTCAGAAGACAATGCACGTCCAGAGCGTAAAGTTCTGTTCTACATCGCGGTTTACCAACATCTTCGTGAGCGTATTCGTCAGGATATCATCCGTACTGATGATCCAGTCGAAGCGATCGAAGAGATGGAAGTAGAGCTGGCGCGTCTAACGGAAGAGCTAACGCAACGTGAAAACCGCCTAGCGATCAGCTCTGAGTCAGTAGCGAGCATCATCAAGAAGACGATTCAGCGTGAGCAAAACCGTATTCGTATGCTGAACCAAGGTTTGTCGAACATCTCGTTCGGTCAGGTGAAGGGCGTACGTCTAAATGTGAAGATCCGCGAAAGTCACGAAGTGCTACTGAACGGTCTAGCGACACAACAAGAGCAGCATAAAGATCTGTTTGAATCGACTCGCTTTACCTTCTCTGAAGCAATGGCGAAACTGTTCCAACGCGTGAACCCACACATCGATATGGGTCAACGTTCTCCTCAGGTTCTGGGTGAAGAGCTACTGGATTACCGTAACTACCTAGAGCTAAGTGTGGAAGTGAACCGTGGTTCTGACGGCTGGCTACAAGCTGAATCTGGCGCGCTATCTACGGGTGAGGCGATCGGTACTGGTCAGTCAATCCTACTGATGGTTGTTCAAAGCTGGGAAGAAGAATCACGCCGTTTGCGCAGTAAAGATATCGTACCATGTCGTCTGTTGTTCCTTGATGAGGCAGCACGTCTGGATGCGAAATCTATCTCAACGTTGTTTGAACTGTGTGACCGTCTGGATATGCAGCTTCTTATCGCGGCGCCAGAAAATATCAGCCCAGAGAAAGGTACGACCTACAAACTCGTGCGTAAGGTGTTTAAAGACCACGAGCATGTACACGTAGTTGGTCTGCGCGGTTTTGGTCAAAACGATAAACCTAAGACTGAAGCACAAGAGATGATTGAAGAGTTTGAGTCCTAAACTCCGAAGCTAATAAAACGCCCGCAAGAAACGCGGGCGTTTTTGTATTTGTAAAACGAAATAAGCCGAGTCTGTAGGGCAACAGGCTCGGCTTTTTTGCAGGCGCTTAAATGTGAAAAGGTAAGTCCTATTCTTCTGAAAAGTCGTTTCCTTTTTCGATCATTTCAGCAAGCTCATCAAGTGCTTGGACAGAGATTTCCGACAAACGTTGTAGGTGTTGGTCAAAGTTCTCTTGTTCAACAAGCGGAGTATCATTGTTATTAGTTTCTTTTGTTAGCATCGCCCAACCTCTCGAGTTGAGTAAGGGGGAGAAAATATAAAATCAAAAATCGGCAGAAAAAAGAAACGATCGATGTGTATTTTGTTAGCTGGATCATCGATTGCAGTGATAAAAACGATGAATTACTTAGGAAGAGAGCGATAGTGCTCAAATATGAAAAGAAAGCTAGCAACCACGAGAATGGCTGCTAGCGATTAGATTAGAACTGAGATTTTACGCCAAATTGCTCTGCTGCGTACGCAACACGCTCTTTTGGTTTTGGATATTCAGCAGGAGTGCCAAGATTCTCAATGTGTTTCAAGCGAGGTAGGAGACCTGCACCGTTTGCAATTTGGATTGCTAGACCAGGGCGAGCGTTTAGCTCTAGAACCATTGGACCTTCTTCTTTGTCCAATACCATGTCGGTGCCCATGTAACCTAGACCTGTCATTTCCCAAGCACTGGACGCAAGCTCTAACAAGCGCTCCCAATGAGGCACTTGCAGTGTCGACAGGTCTTTACCCGTATCTGGGTGATGAGTCACTGGTTGGTCAAATTGCACCGCGCGAATGGCTTTACCAGTAGCAATGTCGATACCGACACCTACCGCGCCTTGGTGAAGGTTAGCCTTACCATCCGATGCTGCTGTAGAGCAACGCATCATCGCCATAACAGGGTAGCCCTTAAATACGATAATACGTACGTCTGGCACACCTTCGTAACTGAAGCCGTCGAAGCAGTCATCAAACTTAATTAAGTTCTCAACCACAGCTACATCGTTCTTACCACCAAGGGAGAAAAGACCCGCAAGTGCGTTACTGATGTGACGCTCAACTTCTTCTTTATTGCAGGTAGCACCCGATGGCTTTGTATATACGCCATCTTTGTGCGAAGTGATAACCAAGATACCTTTACCACCACTGCCTTGAGCTGGCTTGATTACAAAACCGGGCCAGTTCTCAACCATCTTGTGAATCTTTTTCACTTCAGCTTGGCTGGCGATCACGCCAATAAGAGCAGGCACAGTCGCGCCTGCTGCTTCAGCGATAATTTTGGTTTTGAGCTTGTCATCCACCAAAGGGTATTTAGAACGATCATTGTAACGACCAATGTAACTGTGGTTACGCTTGTTCATCCCCATAATGCCTTTATGGCGGAGTTTTGCTGGCGAAGTAAAACGTTCAAACATCGTTTAGTCCTCCGCTAGTGGTTTAAAGCGACGTAGCTCAGTTAGACGGTAACCCGTGTATGTACCTAGTAGTAGAATACCTGCCAGTACAATGAGCTGTAGGCCGATAAAGTTAAACGTTAGGTGCTGGATGTAGGTGTTGGTCATTGCCAAGTAAACCAGTACCGCGGTCAGTAGTGAGCCACCACCTTGAAGGGCAACTTCTTTCGCGCCTTCTTCTTCCCATAGAATCGACATACGTTCGATCGTCCATGACAAGATGATCATTGGGAAGAAGGTAATGGTTAGACCCTCAGTCAGACCAATCTTGAATGCCACAACGGTAAACACAGAGATGATCATGATTACTGTGATGATAACCGCGGATATCCTTGCGACCAGAAGTAAGTTTAGCCTCGATAAGTAACTTCGGATGATCAGACCCGTACCGACAATCAGTAGGAAGCCGACGATACCTGTTACAAGTTGCGTTTGTACAAAGGCAACCGCAATAAGAACTGGCATGAAGGTACCGGATGTCTTAAGACCGATGATAACGCGCAGGAATACAACAATAAGAGCACCAATTGGAATCAGCATGATGGTCTTAAACATCGCCTGCTCTTCAAGAGGTAGGCTGTGGATAGACAGGTTCAATAGACCGTCAGCTTCCACTTTGTTGTTGGTTGCTTCTTGCGGTGTAAGCTCCTGCTTGATCATAGAGAAGTGAACTTGGCTGTTTTTGCCGCCCACTAGGTCAAGTAGCGAAACATTCGATTCATCCCAAACAAGCAGGTTAGGCTGCGCTGCAGCTTGCTCAGAGTTTGGTGAGAAGAGTACCCACTTATCGCCAGACCAAACTTGAACCATAGGTTGAATCGTTTGACGGCGACGTCCATCTTCCAGCTCGATAACGCCAACGGTCTTACTCTGTACGCCAGCGGTAAGCAGAATTTTGTGCAGAGCATCGGTACGATCAAAGTCATTTAGAATCAGTGCTGCGTTTTGGCTATCTGGATCGTTCAGTGTTTTGATCAGCTCACGAGCGAATGTCTCATTGTCTGCTGAACGGCTCATTGCACGCTCAATCAACGCATTTGCTGCCGCTTGTTGAGGTGCTGAAAGGGTTGGTTTGGCAATTTCACCGGTTGGTGGCTGTTCATCCACTTTTGCTTGTGGATCAACCAAGAATTGGGCTTTGTAGTAAATGGTTTGTGCGCCAGTTGCTTGGCGGATAGACCATTCAGCACGACGACCTGAATCAGAGTTTACGTAAGAAACACCATAACCAGGAGATGACGCCGACTCACCGATTAAGGTGTAGCCTTTTTGTGTATGAGGAGCAGCGAGAGAAGCTTTAACTTCACCGCCATTTGCATTGAACTCAATGCGGGCTTCAACATCCCAAACTTGACGCGTTTCACCTGGAGTCCATGGAACGCCGTAATTCTGATGTCTGAAAACACTCAAAGCGATGCCCGCAACCACCAAAAGGATGATTGACAGGTAAAACGGTATTCTTGACGTCATAATCTACCTTATTATTTTTTATCTTCTTCCGTTTGAATATATTTACGACTCACATCGACGAGTGCGATGTCGCGCATAAATTCTCTTCCTAGTAACACAGGATGGTTCATTTGAGAGCGATCTGCCAACGTAAATTGCGCTTTTTCATGAATTTTTCCAACGCGCACCCAAAGTTCAACTACAGCACGACGCTCTAGTTCTTCATTGGTTGCTTGACGGATTTTCACGTAGCGAATAATTGGTGCTTCAATCCAAATATCTTTCTCTTCATCTGACTTGGTATTATCAGCTAGGTGGAAACGCACCCAGTTTTTGCCATTTCTTTCGAATTCTTCGATATCAACAGCGTTCAGTGAAGATGTTGCCGCGCCGGTATCTACGCGAGCGTCGAACGTTTGTTTGATTGAATCGATCGTCACTCGCTCAATTGAGCCAAGGACAATGTCATGGGTAGGAGTTGCTTGAACGGGAGCAGGAGCTTGAACAATGATAGGTTCTTTAGGCTTTCTCACTTCGTCCATTGCTTCTTTACGGAAGGTATTGAGTTCGCCATTTAACTTATCCACTTGGTCTTCCAAACTTTCGATGTAATCCGACTGGTTACTAAGTTGAAGCTCTAAGTTGGTAACGCGAGTATTGAAATTCGTTTCTGAAGCCTGAATAGCAGCTAACGTTTCTTGGTGGTACTGTTCGCCTTTGGTCAAAGTACATCCAGATAGTAAGGCGATGGCAACAACCGGAGTCAATCGTATAAACATTGAAAACCTTGGGATTGGAGTAAGTTGTTTGTTTTTTAAGAGTTTAGCGTTATCGCCAAAGGCTCACAAGCAAGAATCTGCTTCAGACTCTTACAGAATGAGGAATAGTGACGAAAAGCCAAAAAATTAAGGACGCAAGACGCATCCTTAATTAGATTTGAAGAGAGGTTAATGTCTTAATGGAGGGAGTGAGTTAAGACAATGTCAGAAATCTCAGTTAATTATGGCTTGGTTGCGACAAGCACCGCACGGCGAGGTGCAGGGTAGCCTTCAACGGTTTTGCTTGGGTCGTTTGGATCTAGGTAATCCGGCAGTGAATTGTGCGTCATCCAGTCGGTCGTACGCTGCTCATCTACAGACGTTACGTTCTCATCTACAATACGCACATCTTTAAAGCCAACCAGTTCTAGCCATACTTTCAGTGCTTTCGCTGACGGGAAGAAGTACACGTTACGCATTTGCGCGTAGCGAGACGTCGGAACCAATACAGCGTTCTCATCGCCTTCGATAACGAGTGTCTCTAGAACAAGCTCGCCACCTGATACTAACTGGTCTTTTAGCTGCACCAAGTGATCCAGTGGAGAGCGACGGTGGTAAAGGACGCCCATACTAAATACAGTGTCGAACGCTTCTAACTTTGGTAGTTGTTCAATCCCTAATGGAAGAAGGTGAGCGCGTTGGTCATCGCCCATTAACTTACGAATCGCTTCGAACTGAATTAGGAACAGATGAGATGGGTCGATACCAACCGTTAGGCGTGCTCCTTCACCCAGCATGCGCCACATGTGGTAGCCGTTACCACAACCTACATCGAGCACGCTGCGGTTTTTTAGTGGTGAGATGTGCGGAAGAACGCGATCCCATTTCCAGTCACTGCGCCATTCAGTATCGATATGAATACCGTGCACTGTGTATGGACCTTTACGCCATGGGTGGAATGTACGCAGTAGGCTTTCTAGCTTTTTCAGCTCACCTTCATGGAAAGGCGTATCGTTGCTGATGGTTACTGAGTTTTTGATGTCCACTTGGTTTGGTGCACCTTGTGGGATCTTGTTCAGCGCTTTCAGCCAGCGACCAAAGTCACCGTGCTCAGCGTTTTGCCAATCTGTTAACTGTTGAGGTAATACGTTTAGCCACGGCTGAAGACGAGTGTCTTGAGCGATTAACTGATAAAAATTAGCAAAATTAAACATAGTTTTTCACTGAGTTTATGGAGTCAGCAGACCCTAGGTAAAAGTTAAATGTGTCATTCCCTACAGTGAGGGACGAACGTGATAGGGAATCTCGGTTTTTATCGTTTTTGATAAGAGATCCCCAACTCGCTCGTTCCTCGCTCTTGAGGATGACGTCCTAATGAGAGCGAACTGTGTCGCGAAGCTTATTTAATCGCAAACATCGAGCCGAAGTTAAAGCACTGGAACCAAACGTCGTAGCTTGAGAAACCAATTTCTGCGAAACGCTCTTTATGATCTTTTTTGGAATCAGGGCGCATCACGTTTTCAATCGCGCTGCGCTTTTGGCTGATCTCAAGTTCGCTGTAGCCATTTGCACGTTTAAAGTCGTGGTGAAGGTCAATCAACAGCTCGTTAGAGACTTCATCTTCAAACACAAACTTTTCAGACAGAATCAAAATGCCGCCTGGGCGCAGACCTACATAGATTTTCTCTAGTAGAGCATAGCGGTCTTCTGGAGAAAGGAATTGCAGTGTGAAGTTTAATACCACAACCGACGCGTTCTCGATTTCGATATTACGAATATCCGCTTCTACTACATCAACTGGCGTATCACTGCGGTATGCGTTGACGTGAAGCTTACAGCGTTCAACCATCGCAGGAGAGTTGTCCACTGCAATGATTTGGCAACCTTCTTGTTTGATATGACGACGCATAGACAGCGTAGCAGCACCCAAAGAACAACCTAGGTCGTAGATGTTTGAGTGAGGCTTAACAAAACGCTCTGCCAACATACCAATTGCAGAAATGATGTTGCTGTAACCCGGCACCGATCGCTGAATCATGTCAGGGAAAACTTCCGCCACGCGTTCATCGAACGTGAAATCCCCAATTTTATCGATTGGAGCCGAAAAAATAGTATCTGGATTGCTCTTAGGGTTCATAACCAAATCTCTGCATACAAGCCGCCTGAAATGTCAGGCATCAAAAAAGGCGCGTATTTTATGGGAAATTCGCGCCTCTGTCATTTGCTTAATTATAAGCTTGTCTAAAACATTTGTATTTGCGAGTTGCCATCGTTGGCAGGAAATACAGACAAATTTGGCAGTGAGAGCTTAAGTTGTAGCTGCTTATATAGCTTTTCAGCCAGTTCTGGTGCTAAGACGTTATCTGGTGTGTGAATCATCAAGTACGGTTGAATGCCTTGTTCAATCCACATCGGCAGCTTCTTCAACCAAGGTTCGAAAAAGCGCAGGTTGTCGTCCATGTCTGGATGACCGATAAAACGAATCATCGGGTGTTTGGCGGTTGCGATTGCATGAACCGGAACGCGAGGCTTTTTCTGGTGGGCATCGATTACCGCTTCAGTCGTCGGCTGCGCGGCGAATACAGGGCGGCTGTCCATAATAATTCGGTCAATGCCGCTCTCTAACAGCCACTGATTCAACGCACGTTCTTCTTCACCTTTGGAGAAAAACGCCATGTGACGAACTTCCACCCCAAGCGGGAAATTCGGCGGAAAGCTGGCACAGAACTTCTTTAATCTATCGAGGTGTTCTGGACCAAATGCCGCAGGGAGCTGAATCGTCCATTGTCCAACACGTTCATGAAGCGGTTCCATGATCGTCATAAAGTCACGTAACTGCTCGTCGCAACCTCTGAGCATCTGTTCGTGAGTAATGGCTTTTGGCAACTTAAAGGTGAATTTGAAATCGTCGTGAGTCGCGGCTTTCCAGTTTTGCACCGTGTTGAGCGTCGGTGTGGCGTAAAAGGTGGTGTTGCCTTCTACGGTGTGGAACACCTGCGCGTACTTTTCAAGTCGCTCTGCGGGTTTGGTGCCACTGCCATAAAAGCTTTGCTGCCACTGGTTGTGCGACCACATGGTCAATCCAAGTCGAAGGGGTAAATTATCCATATCTCTGCTTTACGTTTTTTCCTGAGTCCACTTTACGAGAGTTTTGCTGAAATGGGTAATTTCACGCTATAATCCCCACCAATTTTTTCGCTTTGGTGCGCTTTTGAACATTTGTTGTACTAAAAACCACCAATGAATGATAAAACACACTTAATTGTATGTTGAGTAGTCGATTTTCATAGGCTTTCAGCGTATAAATGGATCTTTACTCTGCTCGGCAATGAGGCTGACAGAGCGTAGTTAACAATATTTGAGAGATTGGGAATTTCATTATGCGTACCCATTACTGTGGTCACCTGAACAAGTCCCTTGCAGGACAAACTGTAGAACTTTGCGGCTGGGTTAACCGTCGTCGTGATTTAGGCGGTCTTATTTTTATCGATATGCGAGATCGCGAAGGTATCGTTCAGGTAGTTGTTGATCCAGATATGGCAGATGCGTATGAAGTGGCTAACACACTTCGTAATGAATTCTGTATCAAGCTAACTGGTGAAGTTCGTGTTCGTCCAGAAAGCCAAGTAAACAAAGACATGGCAACAGGTGAAGTTGAGATCCTTGCAACAGGTCTTGAAATCATCAACCGTTCTGACGTTCTGCCTCTAGACTTCAACCAAAAGAACTCTGAAGAGCAACGTCTGAAGTACCGTTACCTAGATCTACGTCGTCCAGAAATGAGCGACCGCATCAAGCTACGAGCTAAAGCGTCTAGCTTTGTTCGTCGTTTCCTAGATGACAACGGCTTCCTAGATATCGAAACACCAGTACTAACAAAAGCGACACCAGAAGGCGCTCGTGACTACCTAGTACCTAGCCGTGTTCACAAAGGCAGCTTCTACGCGCTTCCTCAGTCTCCACAGCTATTCAAACAGCTTCTAATGATGTCTGGTTTTGACCGTTACTACCAAATCGTTAAGTGTTTCCGTGATGAAGACTTGCGTGCTGACCGTCAACCAGAATTCACTCAGATCGATATCGAAACGTCATTCATGACGGCTGATCAAGTTCGTGCAACGACTGAGAAAATGGTTCGTGAAATGTGGCAAGAGCTACTGAACGTTGACCTAGGTGAATTCCCAGTAATGCCGTTCAGCGAAGCGATTCGTCGTTTCGGTTCTGACAAGCCAGACCTACGTAACCCACTAGAGCTAGTAGATGTTGCTGACCTAGTAAAAGACGTTGAGTTCAAAGTATTCTCTGGTCCAGCAAACGACGAGAAAGGTCGCGTTGCAGTTATCCGTGTTCCAGGTGGTGCTGAGCTTACTCGTAAGCAAATCGATGGCTACGCAGAATTCGTAGGTATCTACGGTGCGAAAGGTCTAGCATGGATGAAGGTTAACGACCGTGCAGCAGGCATGGAAGGTATCCAGTCTCCTGTAGCTAAATTCCTAAGCGAAGACGTGATCAACGGTATCCTAGATCGCACTCAAGCGGAATCTGGTGACATCATCCTATTTGGCGCAGACAAAGCTAGCATCGTTGCTGAAGCACTAGGTGCACTTCGTCTTAAGCTTGGTAAAGACCTAGGTCTAACGAAAGAAGGCACTTGGGCTCCGCTATGGGTTGTTGACTTCCCAATGTTCGAAGAAGACGACGAAGGTAACCTACACGCGATGCACCACCCATTCACATCACCTCTAGGTGTGACTGCGGAAGAGCTAAAAGCGAACCCAGCAGTAGCGAACTCAAACGCATACGACATGGTTCTAAACGGCTACGAAGTAGGCGGTGGTTCTGTACGTATCCACAACGCAGAAATGCAAGCAGCGGTATTCGATATTCTAGGTATCGATGCAGAAGAGCAGCAACTGAAATTCGGCTTCCTACTGGACGCTCTGAAATTCGGTACGCCTCCACACGCAGGTCTTGCATTCGGTCTAGACCGTCTAGTGATGCTGCTATGTGGGACAGAGAACATTCGTGATGTTATCGCGTTTCCTAAAACAACTGCGGCGGCGTGTCTACTAACAGACGCACCAAGCCTTGCAAACCCAGCGGCTCTAGAAGAGCTAGCGATTGCAGTAACAGTTGCGAAAGAAAAAGACGCAGAATAAGCGCACAACAATTAAAGAAAAAACTCCCGCACCTGCGGGAGTTTTTGTTTTAATGGCAACTATTCTCATACTTACAGTGAGTTATTGATTAGGACTTTTCATGTCAATTATTTTGGGTATTGACCCAGGCTCTCGTATTACCGGTTACGGCGTGATTCGCCAGCAAGGTCGTCATTTGCAATATCTAGGCAGCGGCTGTATTCGCACTTCTGAAAAAGAGTTGCCAGGTCGTCTCAAGCAAATCTACGCAGGCGTGACGGAAATCATCACCCAGTTTCAACCTGATGTGTTTGCCATCGAACAAGTGTTTATGGCGAAGAACGCTGATTCTGCACTAAAGCTAGGGCAGGCGCGTGGTAGTGCAATTGTGGCGGCTGTGAATGCGGATCTTCCGGTGCATGAGTACGCGGCTCGTCTCATTAAACAAGCGGTAACAGGCACTGGTGGCGCAGACAAAGTTCAGGTTCAACATATGGTTCAACACATGCTTAAATTGCCAGCCAAGCCTCAAGCCGATGCCGCCGATGCGTTGGGTGTTGCCATTTGTCACGCTAACACCAATAAGACACTAGTGGCGCTCGCAGGTAAAGCAACCAGTGCAAGAAAAGGTCGTTACCGTTAGGCGTATTCTCGTATTAAAAATGAGACATCTCAGACAGATTTATGGATTGGATTTGTTGATAAAATGTTACAAAATTATAGTGGTCAGAAGTCTAATAAGGAATCAATCAAGGAAGATTGAACATGAATCCAGCCACGCTGTGGCGCAGTGCATTTATGCCGCGCCAAACTCAATGGACAAGAACACAACAACGTCAAGCAGACATCCTCTCTCTATTTACCTTCATCGCTTTCCTCGTCGGTATCTACAGCCTGATCAAATGGTCCAAACATGGATATGAAAGCCTAATTTTCACCTCAGTACTCTTAATCGCACTCGAACTAATATCCGCCTTTAGCCTGAGGTGGTTCAAACAACCAGCATTGTCGCTCAATCTTGGTTTTGTTGGCATGTCAGTGCATGCACTCAACATCATCTATCAAAGTGGTGGCGTGGTCGATTCTACCCAAACTTACTGGGTGCCTTTGTTAGTCGTCGCTTTCTTTTTATCTGGCACTCGTATTATGGCAATCTCTTGGAGCGCGTTAGTGATAGTGCTTTCTGCGGTAATGACGTATCAGCATGTATCTGGTTTTGGTTTTCCCCAACTCGTGTTGTCAGAATCTGCGCAGCGTGTGGAGATATGGTCAGGTACCGTGTTACCGCTGGTGGTGATTTGTATTGCGCAAGCCTTTACCGCCAAGCAGCGAGACATCGCGATTGAAAGTGCAGAGAAAGCTAAAGCAGAAAGTGAGTTGGTGGCACAAAAGGCGACAGAAGGGGAGCTACGTTTAGCAGAGGTGCTAGAACAGGCGAATCAAAACTCAAGTGAGTTGAAACAAGTCTCCCAAGTGTTGGATGAACAATCATCGCAATTGGATGCTCAAGTGAACGCCCTTAATGTAAACAGTGAATCCCAAGCCAGTGCAGCCGAGCAAATGAGTCAGCAAGTGCATCACATGACGACTGGGATTGAAGAGTCCAGCAAGTTTGTCGAAGAGCTGCGCGAGAAGAGTGAGGGCGTTCATCAACAAGCTGAGAAAAGCTCGGAATTATTGGAGGACTCTACCCAAGCGATCAGCCAGATCATTACCAGTCATGAAGACATCATGAAAGTGGCGGACTTGATTACGTCGGTTGCGGAACAAACCAACTTGCTCGCTCTGAATGCTGCTATTGAAGCGGCGAGAGCGGGTGAGCAGGGCAGAGGTTTTGCGGTCGTTGCGGACCAAGTTCGAGAGCTTTCGGCTAAGAGTAGTCAGTCGGCAGTGGAAATTCGTAACTTGCTTGATCGCAGTGAGCAAGAAGTGAAGCATGGTCAAAGCGTTGTGACGTCGAGTACAGAGCGAATGAACACCATTATTCAGCAAGTTACCACCATCTCTCACGATGTGCAGAGTTTGTCTGGCATCATGGCGACGCAAATGACGGCTTTAAAAGAGTTAGATGAAGCCAGCAGTGAAGTTGCTAACGGCGTAGTGAACACCAAAACCATTGCCGAAACTGTCGCGCAATACGGCAACGAGCTGAACGGGCAAGTGGTCGCGGTGCGCAATCTGACTCAACAGCTTGATCAAGTTGTCTCAAAAATTTAACCCCACCGAATAAAGGACTGGATGTCTATCCAGTTCTTTATTATCCTGTCGCAAATTCATTTCCAAAGAGTATTTATAGTGATTGGACGTCTTCGCGGCACTCTGCTTGAAAAGCAACCACCTGAAGTTTTAATTGAAGTTAATGGCATTGGTTATGAAGTTCAGATGCCAATGAGCTGTTTCTACGAACTGCCAAATGTCGGCGAAGAAGCCATTATTTATACTCACTTTGTTGTGCGTGAAGACGCGCAATTGCTTTACGGTTTCAACACAGTAAAAGAACGTGCGCTTTTCCGTGAAGTGATCAAAGCGAACGGTGTTGGTCCTAAGCTAGGTTTAGGTATTCTTTCTGGTATGACAGCGAGCCAATTCGTTTCTTGCGTTGAGCGGGAAGACATTTCAACGCTTGTGAAGCTACCGGGTGTTGGTAAGAAGACCGCTGAACGCCTCGTCGTAGAAATGAAAGACCGTCTGAAAGGGTGGGGCGCTGGCGATCTGTTTACGCCATTTACGGATGCAGCACCTGCGGACTCTGGCTCTGCGGGTTCTAACAACGCAGAAGAAGAGGCAATCAGTGCGCTTCTTGCTCTGGGCTACAAACCGACTCAAGCGTCGAAAGTGGTTTCTCAGATCGCTAAACCGGATATGACCAGTGAGCAACTGATCCGTGAAGCACTAAAATCAATGGTGTAACGGAAAGCCCAAGGGAACAATATGATTGAAGCCGATCGTTTAATCGCTCCAGAAAATCCTTCGTTTCGTGATGAAGATGTTATCGACCGTGCGATTCGTCCTAAGAAACTGGCAGATTACCAAGGTCAGGATCACGTTCGTGATCAGATGGAGATTTTCATCAAAGCCGCTCAATTGCGAAATGAAGCGCTTGACCACCTTTTGATTTTTGGTCCTCCGGGCTTGGGTAAAACCACGCTTGCGAATATCGTCGCCAATGAGATGGAAGTGAACATTCGAACCACTTCTGGCCCAGTGCTTGAGAAAGCAGGAGACTTGGCGGCGCTGCTGACTAACTTAGAAGAAAACGATGTGCTGTTCATTGATGAGATTCACCGCTTAAGCCCGATGGTTGAAGAGGTGTTGTATCCAGCAATGGAGGATTATCAGTTGGACATCATGATTGGTGAAGGTCCTGCAGCACGCTCTATCAAAATTGATTTGCCACCTTTCACTTTGATCGGTGCAACGACGCGTGCAGGTTCTCTGACTTCGCCACTTCGTGACCGTTTCGGTATTACGCAGCGTCTTGAGTACTATAAAGTAAAAGACCTGCAAGATATCGTTCAGCGCAGTGCCGATTGCTTGGGCTTGTCGATGGAATCAGAAGGTGCATTGGAAGTTGCTCGCCGTGCTCGTGGTACACCACGTATTGCTAACCGACTATTGCGCCGTGTTCGTGACTATGCCGAAGTGAAAGGTAATGGTCATATATGTGCTGATACAGCAGACAAAGCGCTGAACATGCTTGATGTGGATGCAGAAGGCTTTGATTACATGGACCGTAAGCTGTTGCTTGCGATCATGGAGAAATTTGGTGGTGGACCTGTCGGTTTAGACAACATGGCAGCCGCGATTGGTGAAGAGAAAGACACCATTGAAGACGTTCTTGAGCCATATCTAATCCAACAAGGCTACTTGCAACGCACTCCTCGTGGTAGAATTGCCACAGATCGCGCTTATCTGCATTTCGGAATTGAAAAGTAAGATTCCATCGCTGGGCGCTTAGCGCTCAGCGTTTCACCAATGTTGACCAACCTCTCATTTATTAAATCTCTTCTAATACTAAATAGGTAATAGAAACTTATAGATTGTTAACTCTATGTTCTTGCCTAACTGATTATTTTCTCTCCTGATTACTCTCTATTAACATACTCATCGAATATCGATTGACCTGGATCAATGTGATGGATTTTTGTGCAAAATCAGCGCATAAAGATTGATGTATATCAAAGCGGTTTCCCGCCATAAACCTTTTGAAACAAACTGTTTTTACAAGTAATATTAGACCCAGCTATATTAGCTGATGCTTAACAATTAACTAACCAATGAAGCACATTTTTGCAACAAAGCGTTGTGATAATTCAACATTTTTCAAGTGTGAATAACACTTGTGTATGGATTGCAATATGTAGAGAGTGTCATTCAGCCGACACATAGGAGTTACCATGATTGACGTAGTTGATCTGTCGCGGTTGCAGTTTGCACTGACAGCGATGTATCACTTCCTATTCGTACCATTGACTCTTGGTATGGCCTTCCTTTTGGCCATTATGGAATCGATGTACGTAATGACGAACAAGCAAATCTACAAGGACATGACCAAGTTCTGGGGTAAGCTGTTCGGTATTAACTTTGCACTTGGTGTGGCTACCGGCCTTACCATGGAGTTCCAGTTTGGTACGAACTGGTCTTACTACTCCCACTATGTAGGTGACATCTTCGGTGCACCACTGGCGATCGAAGCACTGGTTGCTTTCTTCCTGGAGTCAACTTTTGTTGGTCTATTCTTCTTCGGGTGGGATCGTCTATCTAAACGTCAACACTTAGCGGTAACCTGGTTGGTTGCTCTGGGTTCTAACTTCTCTGCACTTTGGATTCTTATTGCGAACGGCTGGATGCAAAACCCAGTTGGCGCTGAGTTCAACTTTGAAACCATGCGTATGGAAATGGTGAGCTTCGCAGACGTTGTTCTAAACCCTGTAGCGCAAGTTAAATTTGTACACACAGTAGCGTCTGGTTACACATGTGGTGCAATGTTTGTTCTAGGCATCAGTTCTTACTACTTATTGAAAGGTCGTGATGTGGCGTTCGCTCGTCGTTCGTTTGCTATCGCAGCTTCTTTCGGTATGGCAGCAATCCTGTCTACTATCGTGCTAGGTGATGAATCTGGTTACGAGCTTGGTGAAGTTCAAAAAGTGAAGCTTGCAGCAGTCGAAGCTGAGTGGCACACAGAACCAGCACCAGCGGCGTTCACACTGTTCGGTTTACCAAACCAAGAAACAATGAACACCGATTACGCAATTAAGATCCCTTACGTTATGGGTATCATCGCGACACGTTCATTTGATGAGCAAGTAACAGGTCTGCACGACTTACGTGAAGAGCACGTTGACCGTATCCGTACTGGTATGTACGCATATGAATTGCTTGAAAAACTGCGTGCAGGCGACAAGTCTGAAGCAAACATGACTGCGTTTGACGAAGTGAAGGGTGACCTAGGTTATGGTCTACTTCTAAAACGTTACACAGAAAACGTTGTTGACGCGACAGAAGACCAAATCCAAGCTGCTGCAGATGATTCAATCCCAACAGTATGGCCGCTATTCTGGTCATTCCGTATCATGGTTGCGTGTGGCTTCATCATGCTATTCGTATTTGGTGCATCATTTATCCAAACATGTCGTCAGAAGATCGAACAGAAACCATGGATTCTTAAAGCTGCATTGTTCAGCATTCCACTTCCATGGATTGCGATCGAAGCAGGTTGGTTTGTTGCTGAGTACGGCCGTCAACCGTGGGCAGTAGGTGAAATCCTACCGGTACACGTTGCGGCTTCAGCACTAACAGCAGGTGAAATCTGGACTTCACTATTTGCAATCCTAGCGCTGTACACTGCATTCCTAATTGCAGAAGTATACCTAATGGTGAAATTCGCTCGTAAAGGTCCAAGCAGCCTGAAAACTGGTCGCTACCACTTCGAGCAAAACGCTGACTCTGTTGAAGACAAAGTTAGCCGCCAAGTAGAAGCGTAAGGTAAGGAGACAACAAGATGTTTGATTACGAAATCTTGCGATTCATCTGGTGGGTACTGATCGGTGTTCTACTAGTTGGTTTCGCTATTACTGACGGTTTCGATATGGGTGTAGGCGCGCTTGTACCTGTTATCGGTAAAAACGACACACAACGTCGTGTAATGATTAACTCAATCGCTCCGCACTGGGATGGTAACCAAGTTTGGCTTATCACTGCTGGTGGTGCATTGTTCGCAGCATGGCCTTTGGTTTACGCGACATCGTTTTCTGGTTTCTACCTAGCGATGATCCTAACTCTAGCGGCACTTTGGCTACGTCCGATTGGTCTTGATTACCGCTCAAAAATCGAAGATCCAAAATGGCGTAACACTTGGGATATCTGTATCTCAATCAGTGGCTTCGTTCCACCAATCATCTTTGGTGTAGCGTTTGGTAACCTTCTACAAGGTGTTCCATTCCAGTTGAACGAATTCCTAATGCCAACGTACCACGGTTCATTCTTTGGTCTACTAAACCCATTTGCTCTACTATGTGGTCTAGTAAGTTTGTTCATGATCCTGATGCAAGGTGCAACTTGGCTTCAAATGAAGACAACTGGCGAAGTACATACTCGTGCTCGTAATGTGGCTCAGCTAACAGGTCTACTAACTGTTATTGCATTTGTGGTTGCTGGTTTCTGGATCCAAAGCATCGAAGGCTACGTTATCGTAGGTGGCATCGACACTGCAGCGGCTTCTAACCCTCTAAACAAAGAGGTTATCCGTGAAGCTGGTGCGTGGATGAACAACTTTGAAGCTTACCCACTACTATGGGCTGCACCTGTACTGGGTGTTGCTATGCCGCTACTAGCTGTATTGGCATCTCGCCTAGAGAAGTGTGGTATCGCGTTCCTAACGTCAAGCCTTGGCAACGCTGGTGTTATCTTTACTGCTGGTATCGCAATGTTCCCATTCGTAATGCCTTCAGACCTAATGCCAAGCCAAAGTCTGACAATGTGGGATGCAACTTCATCTGAACTGACTCTGAACCTAATGACAGGCGTAGCGTTTGTTATGGTTCCTATCATCCTTGCTTACACGTCTTGGACTTACTACAAGATGTTTGGCCGCTTGGATGACCAGTTCATCGAAGAAAACAAAAACTCACTATACTAAGGAGCTATTACTATGTGGTATTTCGCATGGATTCTAGGTGTACTACTTGCTTGTGCATTCGGTATCATCAACGCTCTTTGGTTAGAGCACTCAGAAATGATGGATAAAGACAGTGAGTAATCTCGCTGACAAGGTAGCGAAACTTCACGCACCAATGGACAAGACTCTGCTAAGAGTCTTGGCCTTAATCCTTGGCTTTATGCATGTAGGGTTGGTGATGTGGGATCCGAACGCATACCATCGAGAAATTGGTGGCTTTAATGCGTTTATCGCACCAGCGCTGATTTGGGCAGTGTGCTCAAGCATGGTATATGGTGTGGGCTTCAAGCCAAGAAATTGGTACTGGCAGGTGCTGTTCAGTCCTTATTTCTCGCTCGCTATCTTAATTTATCTAACTGCACTGTATTTCATGTAAGCGTTACAGACTGAAATAAAGTCGGTTACTAAATCATCGAATAAAAGCCAGACTCATAGTCTGGCTTTTATTTTTTCTACAAATTTCAAAAATATTCCCTTAGCTCAGTACCAATTGCTGTCGCTTCAGTTATAGTAATTGCTTTAAAGAATTGAATATATTGGTACTCCCTTGCAAGGCACATCAAATTCCTTCCGCTGGCCAATCACGGTGTATTACGAAGACACTGATGCGGGCGGCGTCGTCTATCACTCAAATTATTTAAAATTCTTTGAACGTGCGCGTACTGAGTTATTGCGTGCAAAAGGCATTTCTCAAAATCTGTTGTTGGAACAAAATATAGGTTTCGTTGTCCGACACATGGATATCGATTTCAACCAAGGGGCTAGATTGGACGAGCATTTGACCGTTCTTACCCGAGTGTCAGAAATAAAACGTGCGTCTCTGCAATTCTGTCAAGAGTTAGTCAATGATGAAGGCAAAACATTGTGCAAGACAATTGTTAAGGTAGCATGTATCGATAATAAGAAAATGAAACCAATAGCTATCCCATCTTTTATCAATTCGGAGCTAACAAATAGTGACTGCTGATATTTCCATTTTAGATCTCTTTCTTCAGGCCAGTCTGTTGGTAAAGCTTGTGATGCTGACACTACTCGGTATGTCTGTCGCATCTTGGGCAATGATCATCAAGCGCAGCAAAGTGTTGTCTCAAGCATCGAAAGATGCCGAGTCATTTGAAGACAAATTCTGGTCAGGTACTGATCTTTCTCAGCTTTACCAAAAGGTAAAAGCCCGTAAAGATGACATTACTGGCACAGAAGAAATCTTCTACGCAGGTTTTACAGAGTTTGCACGTCTACGCAAAAGCAATGCGAATTCTCCAGCTTACATCATGGAAGGTACGGGTCGTGCGATGCGTGTCTCCGTTGCTCGTGAAGTCGATGAACTGGAAACGAGCCTACCATTTCTTGCCACAGTTGGTTCAATTAGCCCGTACATTGGTCTATTTGGTACTGTTTGGGGCATCATGCACGCCTTTATTGCACTAGGTGAAGTGAAGCAGGCGACACTTTCTATGGTGGCTCCTGGTATCGCAGAAGCACTGATTGCAACTGCTATGGGTCTATTTGCCGCTATTCCAGCAGTAATGGCTTACAACCGTCTAAGCAACAAAGTAAGTAAGTTAGAGCACACTTACGCGACTTTCTCTGAAGAATTCCACAGCATCCTGCACCGTCAAGCGATGGCGGGTAGAGACAGCGCAAGTAAGGAATAAGGCATGGCGGGTTACCAACCTAAAAAGCGTAAAATGACAGCAGAGATCAACGTCGTGCCATATATCGACGTCATGCTCGTATTGCTGATCATTTTTATGGCAACCGCTCCATTTGTCACCCAAGGTGTTGATGTAGATCTTCCACAAACATCGACAGCTGAATCGATGCAAGATATAGCGGGTGATACAGACAGCAGCTTTATCATCATTGAAATTGATCGCGACGGGAATTTAGGTCTGAGCGTGAATGACGAAGAGGTTCAGCGCGGTCTATCACTACAAGACGTGATTGTACGAGTGAAAGCAGAACGCTCTATCAAGCCAGATTCACCTGTTGCGGTGGGCGGCGATGCGGCGACGCCATATGCTGACGTTGTACTTTTGCTTGACGAGTTAAGTCGTGCAGGCATCCCAAAAGTGGGTCTGATGACCGATATCAAGGAATAGACATCGTACATCTATGAAAGACAACAAGAAGAAACGCAAAGAATACACCAAGCCGATAGCGATATCGGTTGGTTTGCATGCGCTGTTAGTCGTTGCTCTACTTTGGGGTACAGATTTCACAATGTCTAAGCCGGAACCTACGGGGCAAATGGTGCAGGCAGTGGTCATTGACCCTAAACTTGTTCAACAGCAAGCGAAAGAGATTCGTCAGCAACGCGAAAAAGCGGCAAAGAAAGAGCAAGACCGTCTTGATAAGTTGAGACGTGAAGCTGAGCAGCTTGAGAAAAATCGCAAAGCAGAAGAAGAACAGATTCGTAAACTGAAAGAGCAACAGGCGAAAGATGCCAAAGCCGCTCGCGAAGCCGAAGCTGCTCGTAAGAAGAAAGAGCAAGAGCGTAAGGCAGAGGAAGAACGCACTCGTAAAGAAAAAGAACGTGCAGCAAAAGCAGAAAAAGAACGTAAAGCCAAAGAAGAGGCTGTACGTAAAGCTGAGCAGCAACGTATTGCTAAAGAAGCTGCCGCAGCAAAAGCGGAACAAGAGCGTGTAGCGCGCGAGAAAGCTGCGAAAGAAGCAGAAGAGAAAGCGCGTCGTGAACGTGAGGCCGCAGCAAAAGCAGAGCAAGAACGTATTGCGAAAGAAAAAGCCGCGAAAGAGGCCGCTGAAAAAGCGCGCAAAGAAAAAGAGCGTCTTGAGCGATTAGAGCGTGAGCGTAAAGAGCAAGAAGCAGCGTTGGATGACATCTTTGCTGGATTGGAAAGTGAAACAAGCGCAAACCAGCAGGCTCAAGGGCAATTTGTTGCTGATGAAGTCTCTCGTTATAGCTCTATCTATACTCAGCTTATTCAAAGCAAACTGCTAAAGGACGATTACCTATTGGGAAAGGAGTGTAGAGTTAACATTAAGCTGATTCCTACGGGTGCTGACATGATCGTTTCGTCAGTCAATGTGCTTTCTGGTGACTCTAGAGTATGCGCGGCTGCAAAGAGCGCAATCGCACAAGTGCCGAGTTTTCCAATATCTACTGATTCAACAGTTAACCAAAGGCTGAAGGACATTAACCTTACGGTCGCACTACAACAATAAGGGATAAGCCGTGATTAAACGCCTTTTACTAGGAATGTTTGTACTGCTTGGCAGTCTAACGAGTGTGGCTCATGCTGCACTAGAGCTGGTGATTACTGATGGTATTGATTCAGCACGACCAATTGCTGTTGTTCCATTCAAATGGGAAGGCAGTAAACCTCTTCCAACTGATATTTCAGCTGTGATTGCTTCTGATTTGCAACGCAGTGGTAAATTCAGCCCTGTACCAACGAGCAAAATGCCACAAACTCCATTCAATGAATCAGAGGTGAACTTTGATGCGTGGACTGGCCTTGGCGTTGATGCTCTGCTAACTGGTTCAATTAAGCAAAACGAGCAAGGCAACTATGTGGTTAACTACCAATTAGTGGACGTTGTTCGTGGTCAACTAACGGGCGGTCAGAGTAAAGCTCTTGGTGGTGATGGTGAGCTGGTACTTTCTAAAGATCATGTTCTTTTCAATAAAGTAGCAACGGTTGAAGCTCCACGCATGCGTGAATACGCGCACCGCATTTCTGACCTTGTTTACGAGCAACTTACTGGCGAACGGGGTGCATTTATGACGCGTATTGCTTACGTTGTTGTAAATGACAAAGATCGCTTCCCATACCAACTTCGCGTTGCGGATTACGATGGTTACAACGAACGTTTGGTACTTCGTTCTAAGCAACCGCTTATGTCTCCTGCATGGTCACCAGATGGCCAGAAGCTAGCATACGTGAGCTTCCAAAATGGTCAGGCTGAAATCTTCATCATGAACATCTATACCGGTGAGCGTGAGAAGGTAACGTCATACCCTCGTCATAATGGTGCGCCAAGATTCTCGCCGGATGGCAGTAAACTTGCTTTGGTACTGTCTAAGACAGGTTCACTTCAGGTTTACACCTTGGATCTAAAAACACGTAAGCTGACACAAATTACGCGTGGCAGATCAAATAATACAGAACCGTTCTGGCACCCCGATGGCAAATCACTGATTTTCACATCAGACAGGGGTGGTAAACCTCAGATTTATCAAGTAAATTTGGGCAGCGGTTCAACTAACCGCTTGACTTGGCAAGGCAGTCAGAACTTGGGTGGACAAATCACTCCTGACGGTCGATTCCTTGTCATGGTGAATCGCAGTGATTCGGGCTTCAACTTGGCTAAACAAGATTTGGAAACAGGTGCTCTTCAGGTGCTAACAAAAACGTTGCTTGATGAGTCTCCGAGCATTGCCCCAAATGGTGGCATGGTTATCTATAGCTCGATTTACAACAAGAAAAACGTACTATCGATGGTGTCAATTGATGGTCGATTTAAAGCTAGATTACCGGCAACAAATGGGCGTGTAAGAGCTCCCGCATGGTCACCGTTTTTGTAGTAAGAAAAAATTGATTAATAAAGGAAAATAAGATGCAACTGAACAAGGTTCTAAAAGGGCTACTAATCGCGATTCCTGTGATGGCTATGACAGCATGTAGTTCAAGCGATGACGCTGCTTCTAACACTGGTGCAGAAACAAACACTGGTGCTGCAGAAACAACAGTAGTTACTCCGATCGATCAAAACGGTCAGCTAACGGAGCAAGAGCTAAAAGAGCAAGCGCTACGTGAAACTCAAACTATCTACTTCGCATTTGACAACTCAACAATTGCAGGTGATTACGAAGAAATGCTAGCAGCTCACGCTTCTTACCTAAGCAAGAACCCTGCTCTAAAAGTAACTATCGAAGGTCACGCTGATGAGCGTGGTACTCCTGAGTACAACATCGCACTAGGCGAGCGTCGTGCAGAAGCAGTATCAAACTACCTACAAGCACTAGGTGTACAAGCTGACCAAATCTCTATCGTTAGCTACGGTGAAGAGAAGCCACTTCTTCTAGGTCAATCTGAAGAAGTTTACGCTAAGAACCGTCGTGCGGTTCTAGTATACTAATTCGAGGTAAACCTCATGTTCAGTAACACTAAGCGCGCTGTTACGCTTACGTTACTGGCAAGTGCAGCGAACTTCGCGTTCGCTGCACCAGCTCCAGTATCAGATCTCAACAGCACGTCATCAGTATCTACTCGATCTTCTTCAGAAACCGACATCGAGCGTTTAGAGCGCTTGCTGCAAAATCGCAACCGCGTTCAGCTTCAAATGCAAGAGCAAATTGACCAAATGTCACAAGAGATCAGTGATCTACGTGGTCAGTTAGAGCGTAATAGCTACGAGATGCAGCAAATGCTGAAACGTCAGCGTGAGCTGTTTGTTGAGCTTGATCGAGTGCGTGGCGAAATGAAAGCCGCACCTGTTAAAGAAACGAAACCAGCAGAGACGGGTGGTAAGTACACATCGAATGCCGATGAACAAACGGCTTACCAAGACGCGGTGGATTTGATCCTTAAAAAACGCGACTACACCGGTGCTATCGCTGCATTCCAACAGTTCCAAAAGGACTATCCTGATTCAACATATTCTGCGAACTCACATTACTGGCTAGGTCAGTTGTACTTCGCGAAGAAACAGGATAAAGAAGCTGTGAAGAGCTTTGCAGCCGTGGTTTCTTACAAAGATTCCAACAAGCGTGCAGATGCATTAGTCAAGCTAGGCGATATTGCTGAGCGTAACAACAATGCAGCGCAAGCGAAGAAATACTATCAGCAAGTGGTGGATGAGTACCCAGGCAGTGCATCGGCGAAAGTCGCTAGCTCTAAGCTGAAGTAAAACAACAAAAGGGAGCTCAGGCTCCCTTTTCTATTTCTGGTACTAGTAAAATCCCGTCAAAGCTTGGATTTACTAATAGATCCCTGCCTTTTGGATCGTATGCTGGTTAATTACTCCTACAAATACTCCGTCTTCGGTTAATACGGGGAGAGCAGTAATGGCGTTTTCACTCATCAACGCCAAGGCGTCAACGCAAAGGCTGGAATGCTGGACCGTGATTGCTCCCGGTTTCACCAAACTCTTAATAGCAGTACTTGGTGTTACACCTTTTGCGAACGCTCGTCGCAAATCACCATCCGTGAAGACTCCTCTTAAATTCCCTTGTTCAGCTATTGCAATTAACCCATAACCTGTTTGGCACATTACACTTACTGCGTCTTGTAATGTCGCATTGGGTGAGCAATGTGCGCTTTTGTGTTGGTCGTCTAACAGTTGTC
Organism: Vibrio harveyi NBRC 15634 = ATCC 14126 = KCTC 12724; assembly: GCF_001591145.1. GTDB lineage: Bacteria > Pseudomonadota > Gammaproteobacteria > Enterobacterales > Vibrionaceae > Vibrio > Vibrio harveyi. The sequence goes on from NZ_BCUF01000002.1 coordinate 137,119, forward strand.
CTACATTGGTTAATAGCCTGCTACCAAGTGATCCCGCAGGGTGAGATAGTGCAAAGTCATTCTGATCAAATTCTCGCATCGTCATCACTGTAATGCCGATAGCGTCGCCCAATAACAAGGTGTTGGTGGCGCTTGCGGTAGGTGCTAGACCAAGAGGGCATGCTTCCTTCTTAGCGGCGATGTCTAAGGTGATATCGCATTCTTTCGCTAAAAAACTATTGAGATTTGCGGTGACGCCAATAGTGGTAATTTTTTGGCGCTTTAGAAGCGGTACCATCATTTTAAATTCATTGGCTTCACCGGAGTTAGAAATCAGAATAACTACGTCGCCTTGGCGAGCCATCCCTAGGTCACCGTGTAGTGCTTCTGCTGGGTGAACAAAGAAAGCCGGTGAGCCCGTTGAAGCAAAGGTCGCTGCGATTTTTTTGCCGATATGACCAGACTTACCGATGCCCGTAATGATGACCTTACCTTCGCAATTGAGAATAGCTTTGCAAGCCTCTGCGAATGAAGTGGTCAGAGAGTCGAGTAGCAACCGAGCTTGGTCTAGCTCTTGTTCAATAACGCCGCGTCCTAATTGGCAAATATCTTCCGTGGAGTGCTGCTTATGCATATTGATTTCCTAACGTATTAAACATTTCATGCTGAGAAGGAGAAGAATAATAAAACTCTTGATGGTTTTCTGTTAAGAAAGTCATTTAGCCTAAGAAGGATTCAAGAGTTTCTATCACCAACAAATGGTCTTCGTACTGCGGTAACCCGGATACGGAAATACTACCAACAACACCGACGTTTCTTATAGAGAGAGGAAAGCTTCCTCCGAACGGCGCAAATTGTTTTGGATCCACAAGAGAAGCTTCTTCTATGCTTTTCCCCTTAGTTTTAAAGTACTGACCCATATACCAAGAGCTGTGTTGGTATCTGACCACAACATTACGCTTTCGAGCTATCCATTCTTGGTTGTCGATAGAGGTACCAGGCATCGCATATGAAAATAGGCAATGTCCGTTCAAGGTGATATCAATCGCAACGCTTGCCCCTTTATTTTCTGCATTTTGTTTAATTAGATTGCCTAGCTGCCATGCGATATTTGGGTTGAACTCGGTGAACTGAAGCCTGTCTTCTTGTGCGAGTAGTAAGTCTAAGTCTGTGATCATGCTACACCTCAGTAAGTTTGATTGTCCGTTGCTGTTGTGAGCTTGAGTAAGCTGCTTCTATGATACGAATTACGTCTAGTGCTTGCTCTAGTGATACAGGTAAATCGTCACCTTTTCGAATCGACTTCGCAAGTTGTTGATAGAAAGCTTCATAGCCACCTATCTGAGTCTCTATTGTGGAAACCTGCCCTTGATGACTGGTGATAGTGGCGAAGTACTCTGGTCGATCTTTACCCCAACCATATGTTTCTGGACCTTGTTTATTCCGCAAAAAGTCTTCTTGGGTGCCCATCCCATATTTAATCAGGCTCGTATCTTTAGCAAAGATTTGGAACCTTGGTCCTTCGGTTGTACTTAAACAGTTTCCATGCAAAATGACCTCGTGCGTGGGGTAATTGAGAATCAAATGGAAATGGTCAACAGCTTGGGAACCTGACCGTTGATTTCTCAATACTGCAGTGACGCTTTCTGGTTTGCCAAATAGGCACAATGCTTGATCAATGAGGTGAGCTCCTAGGTCGTAGAGAATGCCGGAGCCAGGTAAAGCTTGTTCGCGCCAACGGTCTTTGACTTCAGGACGAAAGCGATTGTAGCTTGAGTAAAAGGTATGAATGCCTGGAAGTTTTCCTTGCTCAATGAGTGCTTGAATAGTCTTGAAATCCCCATCGTAACGTCGGCTTTGGTAGACTGATACTCGTTGATCTGATTGTTTAGCAAGTGCGATTAGTTCTTTGCCTTCTTGGACTGAAACGCAGAAAGGCTTCTCGATAACTACATGTTTTCCCGCCGATAATGCAAGCTTGGCTTGAGGGACATGAAGGTTATTGGGTGTTGAGATAATGACTAACTCGATACTTTCATCAGCAAGCATTTCGTTAATCTCAGAATAAACTTTTACATCTGTTAGTTGAGTATGAACTTTTTGTGCATTACTTGAGACAACGGCAACAAGATCTAACTCTTTACAGAAATTGATGATAGGAGCTTGGAAACATTGACCTGAAATGCCAAAACCAACAATGGCGGTTTTAATTGGAGTCATGGGCAATCCTAAAAAAGGCAGCACCACCGGAGAAGTTGATACTGCCAAAATGCAAAATGGGGGAAGGCTTAGTTCAGTTCAAGTTCTTGTTTTAGCAAAGCCTCAATCTGATATGAGGTTTCTGCTGTCATGAGCTGATCTCGGAAATCAGCGTGCATTATCTTTCTCGCGAGTTTGGAAAAAATCTTCATATGCTGATCGCCTGCAGCATGTTTGTTGAGAGTGAGCATAATGACAAATTGTGCTTCTTCATCCCCCCATTCAATCGATTTTGCAAGTCGGCATACGCTGATCGCAGATTGCTCGATATGTTCACTCTTAGTGTGCGGAATCGCAAAGCCAAAGCCAAGTCCAGTAGAAAAGACATCTTCTCGAGCCCATAAGTCATCCGCCAGTTTATTTGGGTATCGGCAGCGACCGGTTAAGAACAAATTGTCTGACAGTGTTTTGATCACTTCCTCTTTGTTTCGTAGATCTCTATCCAGGCTAATACAATCGGCAGAAACCATTGGCGCTTCAGACTGAGTCATACGGAACTGAGCAAGCACATGCTCAACCTCTTGGATCGTTCGACATTGCATCGCTTTGTTGAGCAGTTGACGACATTCGCGGCTATCAAGTTTCGCAATGCGCTCTTTGGTTGCGGGAATACTTGGTGAGCTCATGCTTATTTCGTCGAGACCTAGACCAACAAGTAGAGGGAGTACCGAGCCTTTGGCACCAAGTTCGCCACATAGCCCAATCCATTTGCCGTGTCGATGAACTTCGCGAACCACATGATCCAGAGTGCGCAAAAAAGCAGGGTTGAGGCTGTTGTAACTAGCCGCCACTTTAGCGTTATCGCGATCCACTGCCATTAGGTATTGAGTTAAGTCGTTGGATCCAATGGAGAAAAAGTCTATTTCCTCGCAGCATTGATCAATGATGAAAGCGACAGATGGAACTTCTAACATGATGCCTAACGGAACTTTTTCAGCAAAAGGAAGGGCTTCTTTACGTAGCTCTTGGCGCACTTCAGCGAGAATATCTTTTACCCACAATATTTCTTCTAAAGAGGAAATCATAGGGATCATAATTTTTAGGTTTCCATGAGCAGAAGCTCGTAAGATGGCGCGCAATTGAGTTTTGAACATCTCAATAAACTCGGGGTAGATCCGTACCGCACGGTAGCCTAGGAATGGATTGTTTTCTGCTGGAATATTCAAGTAATCAACAGGCTTATCACCACCGATATCAATAGTTCGAACGATGATGGATTTTCCATTTGCAGCGTCACACGCTTGACAGAAAATGTTGTACAACTCATCTTCATCTGGCGCGCAGGTTCGATCCATATAAAGCATTTCTGTGCGGAACAAACCGACGGCTTCTGCGCCGTTTGCGAAGGCGGCTTTCGCTTCTACTGAGTGAGCAATATTGGCTGCAACTTCAAGAACTTTTCCGTCGAATGTTTGTGCTGCTACATCACGAAATTGTGCTTGTCGGCTAGAGACAATTTCTTTCACTTTACTTTCTTGAACATAGTAACGTTCCACAGATTCAGCTATCTCTGTCACCACAATTCCGAGAGTCCCATCAACAACCACTTCCTCGTCTAGAAGATCAGTTAGGCGAGAACCTTCAACCCCCACAATCGTCGGAATTGCGAAAGAGCGCGCTAAAATTACGGTGTGTGAAGTATTTCCTCCATGAGAGAGGATTAAACCTTTCAAGAGAGACTTATCTAACTCAAGAAACTGACTAGGGGTAAGATCGTCAGCTAAGCAAACAGTAGGCTGTGTGAGCTTGTTTTGACTGCCAAAACGTTCATCACCATAAATGCTTTGCAGTAGCTGGTAGCACACATCACGAATGTCTAATTCACGTTCACGCATATAAGCACTCGATGAGTTCTTCATAACTTCACCAAAGTGTTTAGCAGTGGCAATAATCGCGTCTGCACTGCCTCGTCCTTCAACCAGGTTGCTCGCGATGGTTTGTCTAAACTCTTCATCTTTAGCGATTGATAGGTGTGCTTTGAGCACTTCGCCTTCAGTGTGTTCAGAAGAGTTCAACTGAATCGTCAGAGATTTAACGACAGCCTCCAAGCCCGAATTGAGTTGTGAACGCTCTTCATTAAGAGATTTTGCTGGTGGTAAGTCAGTGAATGCATCAAAGTTAATCGCTCCTATTGCCTTTAATACGCCTTGACCAAAACCTTCGCTGACACTGCGACCTCGAATATGAGCCACATTTAAATTCGAAAAGTTCCTTGGAAGAGGATCAAGGTTTTCATCTTCTTGAGGCGTTGTAGCAAGTGGGGCGTCGCAATGAGGAAACTCGTTAGTAATAAACTGTTTTAGTTGCGTCAACGCATTGTCTTCATCTTGACCTTCGATAGTAATCAAGCACTCATCACCTAACAGCGTATCGGTACTAATTAGAGAGAGTACGCTTTTCGCATTTCCACTCATCCCTGTACGTTGGTTTTGCCATGTAATAGAAGAATCAAAGCTATTACAAACCGCTTCAACATGACTCGCTGGGCGAGCGTGAACTCCATTTGGAAGTTCGCAAGAGAAAGAAAAAGATTTCATTTCATATTGTCCTTTTACTTTGGCAATGGTCACTGCCTTTCGTTATGCATTCACAATATCAAAATAGACAGTACAAACTATGGGACAAAACTACGAAAAACTGGATTTTTGTTAGGTTGAAAATTAACTGTGATATATCTCAAATTTATAGTTAAAAATGTGACCTTAAACATGGGTTAGGTTTGATTTTTACTTTTTGTGTAACATAAGTGTATGTATTTGAAGGTTTTAATTGTTCTTGTTTCATTCTGGGTATTTTTCGAGATACAGATCAACTTTTCTTTTTAATCGAACAAAAATCCAGTAAATAGAACTTTTGTCCTCTAACTGAATAGTACTATTGCTCACTATATTAGATACCAAAGCACGGCCGGCTGAAGTTTTAACCCTTTACGTGAAACAGTTTAAAAAACTTATCCAAGGAGAAGTCTATGAAAGACTTAATCTCAATACTTAAGGACACTCGCCAACACTTGATGACTGGTGTCTCTCACATGATCCCATTTGTGGTTGCTGGCGGTATTTTGCTCGCAATGTCGGTCATGCTTTACGGAGAAGGTGCCGTTCCAGAAGAGGGCTCGTGGTTACACGATCTGTTCTTCATTGGTGTTGCTGGTTTCCAATTGATGGTGCCGATTCTAGCCGCTTACATTGGTTACTCAATCGCTGATCGCTCTGCCTTAGCACCCTCTGCGATAGCGGCTTTCATCGGCGCAAATATGTATAACACGGGCTTTTTTGGGGCAATTTTTGCCGGTCTGTTAGGTGGTATCGTGGTGTTCTACCTGAAGAAAATCAAAGTTCCATCTTACGCTCGCTCTGTAATGCCGATCTTCGTGATTCCAATCATTGGTACTTTCATCACCGCTGGTGCCATTGTATGGGGGATTGGTGAGCCAATCGGTGCAGCGACTGCAGCTCTGACGGATTTTCTTAAAGGTATGCAAAACGAGAGCATCGTTCTTCTCGCTGTCATCATGGGTCTTATGATCGCCTTTGATATGGGTGGTCCTGTCAACAAAGTTGCGTATGCGTTCGTCATTATGTGTGTTGGTGAAGGTATCTATAACGTAGCTGGTATCTCCTCCGTTGCTGTGGCAGTGCCTTCTATCGGTATGGGTCTAGCAACATTCCTCAATAAAAAGCTTTACGACTACAGCGAGCAAGAAGCAGGACGAGCTTCGATTCTAATGGGCACGATGGGTATTACGGAGGGGGCTATTCCTTTCGCAGCTGCTGATCCATTGCGTGTGCTGCCGTCCATCATGATTGGTACAGCAATTGGCTCTGCAACAGCAGCGGTGCTTGGTGTGAAAAGTTATGCAGCTTGGGGTGGCTTAATTGTACTTCCTGTGGTTGAAGGTCGCTTTAGTTTCATTATCGCACTTGCTGTTGGCTCATTGGCGACTGCTTTGTTGGTCAACTTCTTGAAAGCACGTCGCCCTGTCACGCAAGAAAAAGAAGAAGAGTCCGATGATTTAGATCTTGATATCGAGATTGGTTAATCCGCAGAACAGGCTTATAGCTTGGTGAGCTGAATGACCGCCAAGGTAAATACAAAACAACGAAAAATTAAGAGTTCTCCAAAACAATATAGGAAACAAAATTATGACTTCTATCGTAGCAGTAACAGCATGCCCTTCAGGTGTTGCACATACATACATGGCTGCTGAGGCCATCGAAGCAGCAGCAAAAGCCAAAGGTTGGTCTTGCCAAGTGGAAACACAAGGTTCAATTGGTATCGAAAACGAGTTAGATGAAAGCACGATCAAAACCGCTGATGTCGTCATTCTTACCAAAGATATCGATATCAAAAATGCTGAGCGCTTTACAGGTAAAACCATTGTACGCATCGGTGTCAGTGATGCTGTAAAACGTGCATCTGCCGTGATGGATAAGATTGAAAAGCATCTTGAATCAGTAGCAGCTTAGCCTCCCACTAAATTACAGAGCAGAGAAATTTTGGTCTCTCTGCTCTGTATAGCTCAGTGACTCTCGTTAGGGTTTCTTAGCTATACAAAACCATTAAATCGCTCAACAACTAGGTATTCTCAGGAGTCTATATATGAGTACCCCACGCATAGAACGTCTTAAGTCCGCACTGTTTGCCGCAAAACGCGAAATCTCATTGGAACGTGCACTGTTGTACACAGAAAGTCATAAGCAAACAGAAGGAGAACCGACATTAATTCGTCGTGCAAAAGCAACTGCCTATGTGATGGACAATGTTGAAATCTCTATTCGTGAAGATGAGCTAATTGCTGGTAATCGAACGGTACAACCAAGAGCGGGTATTGCTTCTCCTGAAATGGACCCTTATTGGATTGAGAAAGAGTTAGATATTTTCGAATCTCGCCCTCAAGATAAATTCTTTGTTTCTGAGCAAGACAAAACAACCTACCGTGAGCAATTACTACCTTACTGGGCTGAACGGTCGATGAAAGACTTCATCAATGCTCAAATTCCGCTAGAGGTAAAATCTGCTGTTGGTCAAAAGATCTTTAGTGTTAACCAAACAGACAAAGGTCAAGGTCACATTATTATCGACTTTGATCGTCTGCTAGATAACGGTTTAGGTTCGCTTCTCGATGAGCTGCAAAGCTTGAGTTTTAGCCAGCCAGAGAACGAATTCTTCAAGTCAGTTGTGATCTTGTTGGAAGCGTCGATTCGTCATATTCATCGTTATGCCGAATTAGCCGAGAACATGTCGCAAGCCACTGATAACGAACAGCGTAAGCAAGAGCTGATTCAGATTGCGGCTATTTCTCGCAAAATTGCAACAGAAGCTCCAGATGGTTTTTATGAAGCATGCCAATTGTTCTGGTACATGAACATTATTCTGCAATACGAATCGAATGCGAGTTCTTTATCGCTGGGTCGCTTTGATCAATATATGTTGCCATTTTACGAGCAATCGTTAGCACGAGGTGAGTCTCCTGATTATCTTCGTGAGTTGTTGGAAAGTTTGTGGATCAAGACCAATGATATTGTTCTGTTACGTTCTTCAGGTAGCGCCAAGTTTTTTGCGGGTTTCCCTACGGGTTACACGATTCTATTAGGTGGTTTGAGCGAAGTAGGGCGCAGCGCTGTTAATGCACTATCCACATTATGTTTGGATGCCTACCAAAGTGTGCAGCTGCCTCAACCTAACTTGGGTGTGCGCGTAAACGAGTTCATGGATCGTGGCTTCTTAATGAAAACCGCAGAAACGATTCGTTTGGGGACGGGGATTCCTCAAATCTTTAATGACGAAGTGGTCGTGCCTGCCTTCCTAAATCGTGGTGTGTCGCTAGAGGATGCACGTGATTATTCGGTGGTTGGTTGTGTGGAGCTGTCGATCCCAGGCAAGACTTATGGCTTGCACGACATCGCTATGTTTAACCTCCTGAAGGTCATGGAACTCGCGATGCAACGTCATGCAAACAACCCAGATATTACCTTTGACAGCTTGATGAGTGATATTCATCAAGACATTAAGCACTACGTCAAGTTGATGATTGAAGGCTCTAACATCTGCGATGTTGGTCACCGTGATTGGGCTCCAGTGCCGCTTCTTTCATCATTTATCAGCGATTGTATCGAGAATGGTAAAGACATCACATACGGTGGAGGGCGTTACAACTTTTCTGGTGTTCAAGGAATTGGTATCGCTAATCTGTCTGATTCTCTCCATGCACTTAAGCGTTATGTATTCGAAGAAAAACGCTGCACGTTCAAAGAATTTATCGCCACATTAGATAGCAACTTTGAGGTGCCAAACGGTGAAAAAGTCCGCGCTCGTTTGATGAATAAGTACGAAAAGTACGGCAACGACATTGATGAGGTGGACGCTCTGGGCTCTGAGTTATTGCGTTTATTCTGTAAAGAGGTAGAGAAATACGATAACCCTAGAGGCGGAAAGTTCACCCCGGGCTCCTACACCGTATCTGCTCACGTGCCGCTCGGTGCTGTTGTGGGCGCTACTGCTGATGGACGTTTGTCAGGAGAACAGCTTGCTGATGGTGGTTTGTCACCAATGTTAGGAAAAGATCAATTAGGTCCGACAGCCGTTCTAAAATCAGTGAGTAAATTAGATAACTACTTGCTGTCCAATGGCAGTCTTCTCAATGTGAAATTCACACCTGCAACGTTAGAGGGGGATCAAGGTTTAAGCAAACTGTCCGATTTCATCCGCGCATTTATGAAGCTCAAGTTACAACATATTCAATTTAATGTGTTGAACGCTGAGACACTGAAAAAAGCGCAAGAAAAGCCAGAGGACTACTCAGGGTTGGTCGTTCGAGTAGCTGGCTACAGTGCTTTCTTTGTCGAGTTATCGAAAGAAATTCAAGATGACATCATTCGAAGAACTGCCCATGAGCTGTGATCAAGCTAATGGAAGCAAAAGTAGCGCGCGGATATTCAATATTCAGCGCTACTCACTCCATGACGGGACAGGGATTAGGACTGTGGTGTTCTTCAAAGGTTGTCCTTTGAGTTGTCCGTGGTGTGCCAACCCAGAGTCACGTTCACACAAAATCACTTATATGCGTCGTAAAGCACTATGCCTTGAGTGTGATGAATGTGAAATGGATGTTGAAGAGTGCCCAAGTGGAGCGTACGAGCAAGTGGGCACGGACATGACTTTGGATGAAGTGATAGCACAAGTTGCAAAAGATGATGTGTTTTTTAATACCTCAAATGGCGGTATCACGCTTTCTGGTGGAGAAATCCTTACCCAAGCGCATTTTGCCATCGAGCTTCTGACCAAACTAAAGCAACTTGGTTATCGCACCGCTGTTGAAACTTCTGGTCATGGTAATAGCACGCAATTGAGTCGTATTGGAGAGTTGTGTGATGAAGTGTTGTTCGATTTTAAAATCATGGATGCACAAAAAGCTAAAAGCGTGATTGGGCTCAACGTGGAGAAAGTACTTGGAAACTTCAAGATGTTGGTTGAGCAGAAATGTAACGTAATTCCACGTTTACCACTTATCCCCGGTTATACCTTGGACTTAATCAATATTGAAAGTGTTTTGCGCTTTTTAAAACCTTTCAATATCAGAGAAATTCATCTGTTGCCGTTCCATCAATACGGCGCAAACAAATATGAGACTTTAGGGATGGAGTATCTAATGAAAGACATTCCCGTTCCTACTCAATCTGAAGTGGAAGCCATCCGCAGCCATATACAGGCTAGTGGATACCAAGTAGTCATTGGAGGCTAATATGAAAAAGAAAATACTGATCACTGGTGCGAGAGGCTTCTTTGGGACGCGTTTTATCAACCGTTATCGCAATGAGTTCGATATTTTGGGGTTAGACGTTGAGCAACTTGATATCACCAATAAGAGTGCGGTCGATACAACATTCGCTGAATTTAAACCTGATTTCGTGATTCACGCTGCGGCAATTGCAGTCACGGATTTTTGTAACCAACACCCAGACATTGCGCACAAGGTGAATGTTCAAGGGGCAATTAATGTAGCGAACGCATGTAAAGCAAATGGTTCAAAACTCGTGTTCATCTCTACTGAACAAGTCTTCAATGGGAATATCGAAGCAGGACCATATAGTGAGCAAGATACGCCAGTACCAGACACTGTATATGGTCAAAATAAGCTAGAAGCAGAAGGTGAGTTGCGTTCTATTTTGGAAGACATGTGGATTTTGCGTTTTACCTGGCTATTTGGGTTACCTGAGCGAAATACCACCATTAATCCAAATGTGGTTTGGAATGCGATGCAAGCTTTAACAAACGGTGAAGTGATGCAAGAGCGCAGAAATGAGTTCCGTGGATTAACTTATGTTCATGAACTTATAGAGCAGTTTCCAAAAATCTTCACCATTCCATACGGCACTTACCATACGGGGGCAAATAACCCGGCAAGTCGTTATGAGATTGCTGAGCATATTTTGACCGAGTTGGGGCAACAAAGTCGCCTCGATCATCTACTTCAAGTGAATGACGCGCGCAAAACTCGAGATGTCAGACTCAACACCAATAAGTTGGCTGGGCAAGGAGTCGTGTTTACAGAGAGCAAAGCCGCAATCACTAAATGCTTACAAGAATTTCATTACATTTCTGCCTAATGGGCGGGAATGTAAACGATTTATAGACATTATTCTTCAAGAAAAAGATTCAGGCGAGTACTCCAAACAATTGAGTGGTCGCTGTTAAATTAGGAGTAGTACCATGATATTCATGCTAGATACGGCAAACATTGCTGCGATCAAAAAAGCAGTAGACCTTTATCCGATCGAAGGTGTAACGACCAATCCGTCAATTATTGCGAAAGAAAAACGCCCACTGAAAGAAATCTTATTAGATATCCGTGAGATAATTGGTGATGAGCGTATGTTACACGCGCAAGTTATGGGTAAAGATGCGGAAACTATGCTGAAAGAAGCCAGAGCACTGCGTTCAATTGATCCAGAGATCATCATCAAAGTGCCGGTAACGCCGCAAGGTATTAAAGCAATGAAGTTGATTCATGAAGAAGGCTACCGCATAACAGCCACTGCGATCCTGACTCCGCAACAAGCGCTTATGGCAGCGAAAGCAGGAGCGGAATTCCTTGCTCCTTATGTGAATCGTTTAGATAACATTTGTGGTGATGGTGTCGCTGTTGCGGCGGAAATGGCACAAATCATCGATAACTACCACCTTGATGCGAAAGTGCTTGGTGCTTCATTTAAAAATGTTCAACAAGTCCATCAATTGGCGCTGGCTGGCATTCACTCTGTGACCATTGCCCCGGATGTTTTTGACCACCTGCTTGTGCATCCATTAACTGACTCGGGGGTATCGGGGTTTGTTTCAGATTGGGAAACGGTTTACGGCGAGGGCACTAACGTTCTTGATGTTCTTTAATGTGATCCAGTACACGCTCTAATAGTTTGTAGACTTGGTTGTAACGTAAAAGCTGACCAAGATTAATAATGACCATGCTTAATGAGATTAAACTCATTTATAAGCTTGGTCATTTTTGTTTTTATATTATGGAAATAGTTGGTGTAACCGCATGTATTAGCGGTGTAGCGCATACTTATATGGCAGCTGAAGCGCTCGAAAAATTAGGGCGTAAGCTCGGTCACAAGGTGACAGTAGAAACCCAAGGCGCTTTGGGTAGCGAAAATCAGTTAACGCAAGATCTGATTGATGGTGCAGATGTCGCAGTGATCGTTTCTGATATTAACATTGAGGGCGCGGAACGATTTGAAAACAGTCGAGTTGTGCGTTGTTCTATTGCTCATTTTCTACGTAGTACGGAAGAGGTGATGAGCGCTATCGATAAAGTTCGTCAAGCGCCCCGAGGTGCTGAAATTAGTTTTTGAACATTAATCTTCTTCAACATGAGCGCTGAGGTATTGCGCTCGATACTCTGATGGCGAGCGCTCGGTTTGCGCTCGAAACACACGACAAAAATAGTTACTGTCTTTAAAGCCACAACGGTGCGCGACTTCTTTTACCTTCATATTGTATTCGACCAACAAAAACTTAGCGCGCTCTAAGCGAATGTGATTCAAATATTCATTGAACTTAATCTGTCCTTCCTTTTGGAACAGTTGTGAAAGGTAGTTCGGTGACACATAGAAGTGCTCGGCAACCGATTCACGAGTCAAAGGCTCTTGATAATGTTGTTCTAGGTAATCTCTCACCGATTCAAATAGCGCATGACTTTTTGAAGGCGTTTCAAGTGGTTGTTCGATAAGATCCACGATGTGGCTAAACAGCGAACTAACCAATAGTTTCATTGTTGCTTGTGACTCTATCTGTCGAGTCAATTCTTCTAGGGCATTAAGAATAAACGTGCCGACACGAGGTCCCCGACGTAAAACCGTTTCTTTGATCGCGGAGTCGAACTTCTCACCATCCCAACTTAACAAACTTAAGCCAAAACTTTGCTTACCAGCCATCACAGTCATAGTGACAACGGGTTTGCTTCCCCAGCTTGGTTGGTTCCAACTTTCTGCTGGTAAGTAAATCACGTCACCTTGCTTGAATACTCTTTTTTGTTCTACGCCGGTTTGGCTCCCTAGCTCCATCTCTAGCTCACCGAATAACACCATTTCAATACGAGGAAAATGGACTTGAAAGGCGAGTTGAGGTGGCTTAGGCAAGTTGCCTGCGCAAACCACATTACTGATTTCCCCACTGAGGTCTTTGTAATGATGAAGAGATTCAAGCAGGTAGTTTTTGTCGAGCATCAAGAGTAACCGAGTGAGCAAATAACAACATCAGTGTATGTCATTCAAGTGTGTCGCTGCTAGATACAATTTTCTCTATTTGTGAAGCGATACTGCTTTGAAATAACAAGAGGTAATAATAAGTGGCTTTATATAACCTCATTAATTTTTAATAACTTAGGTGGTTATTTGTATCGCCATCACAATTTGACTTTCTAAAGACAAATCTCCAGTTAGACGAACAAATATGCTATGTGATGAAGAGGTTTTGCTTGCTATTTTGAGGTAATTCCAAGTCGAGATGTGCTCTCGAATACAGCAAAAATTAAATCAGTTATCTAGGAGTTACCATGCTAACAACAACTATATTTCCAGGTCGTTATGTTCAAGGTAAAGATGCTCGAAAACAACTCGGAGCAGAACTCAATCGCTTTGGCAAAAAAGGTCTGATGATCTGTGACCCATTTGTTTATGACACATTACTTTCTGAGTTTGAACCTTATCTCGAGACCGTTGAAGTTGAGGTGGTCCGGTTTGCTGGTGAATGCTGTGACGAAGAAATAACACGTCTGACAACCATGTTGAAAAGCTTTGAGGGTGAGTTTGTGGTTGGCTTAGGTGGCGGTAAAACCATTGATACCGCGAAAGCAACATCCTATGAAGCGAGAGTTCCTGTGGCTATTGTACCGACATTGGCGGCGAGCGATGCGCCATGCAGTGCGCTATCCGTTATTTACACTCAAGAAGGAGAGTTTAAGCGTTACCTTATCCTTCCTCAAAACCCGAATCTTGTCTTGGTCGACACACAAATCATTGCCAAGGCACCTGTTCGACTACTCATCGCTGGGATCGGTGATGCGCTAGCAACATGGTTTGAAGCAGAATCATGCCAGCAAAGTTTTGCCTCGAATATGACAGGTCACGTCGGTTCTTTATCTGCATACGCCTTAGCGCATTTATGTTACGACACTTTGCTTGAATACGGCGTAATGGCTAAAACATCGAACGAACAAGGTGTGGTCACTCCTGCGCTCGAACGCGTTGTTGAAGCAAATACGTTGCTTAGTGGATTAGGTTTCGAAAGTGGTGGTCTTGCTGCCTCTCATGCGATTCATAATGGCTTAACAGTATTGGAACCAACACATGCGTTCTTGCATGGTGAAAAAGTCGCATTTGGTGTGCTCTCTTCTCTATTCCTTACTGACAAATCGGCTCAGACCATCGCAACTGTTTATGACTTCTGCGAAAAAGTAGGCTTGCCCACGACTCTGTCTCAAATCGGTTTAGAAAATGTATCCGATGAAGATTTATTGGCAGTAGCTGAAGCCGCATGTGCAGAAGGGGAGACTATTCACAACGAACCTCGAGCTGTCACTCCAGATATGGTGTTTGCAGCGATGAAAGCGGCAAATGCAGAAGGGTTACGTCGCAAGATCTAGCACTGCTTATCATTACATTCAGCCCCGCTTTTTCCTGCAAATCAGTGGGGCTGATTACTATTGGAGAACATAAATGATCACGATTCCTTTTGCGGGTTTATTGTTTGATCTAGATGGTACGCTAGTGAATTCTATTCCCTCAGTAACCCGATCTTGGACGACTTGGGCGATCAAAAAAGGCTTGGAGCCTGATTACGTTCTGTCTCGTATTCATGGACGTCCTGCTATCGATTCTATCTCTGAACTTTTGCCGAATGCATCTAGACAAGAAATTCAAAATGAAGTGATTTGGTTAGAAGAGTTGGAAGCTAGAGATACGACGGGCATTGAAGTGATTACTGGCGCTCAAGAGTTGCTTCATCAACTTAACGAATTTGAGGTGCCTTGGGCTATTGTGACATCAGGAACCATTCCTGTTGCCAGTGCTCGCATCAAAGCCGGAAAGCTGCCGATGCCCAACGTACTCATAACGCCGGAGCGTATTAGCAAAGGCAAGCCAGATCCAGAGCCTTATTTAAAAGGAGCCGAGGAGCTCGACTTAAACATTGAAAACTGTATTTGTTTTGAAGATGCCAGTGCGGGTATTCATTCTGGAAAAACAGCAAAAGCAAAGGTTGTCGGTATGTTTAGTCATGGTGAAAAGGATGCACTCATTGAAGCGGATTACATCGTCGACAATTGGCGTGATGTAAGCGTTATTAAAAATGAACTTGGCGAGTTTCAGATGATCTTAAGTCGGATGTTATGACGCCAAAACAATCCAAGTGTTTATGAAGTGAGGTCGTTTATGTCGATTTCAAAGCTCGATACTGTTATTCAAAACTATCAGTGGGGGAGTTTATCTTCTATTAACCGTATGTTCGGAATCGCAAATCCCAACGTAGAGCCTCAAGCAGAAATGTGGATGGGCGCACACCCGAGTGGTTGCTCTAAGATAAAAGATACAGGAGAGTTGCTCTCTCACGTTATCGGCGAAAATAGGACCGCAATACTAGGTGATTACACCAGTGCTCGGTTTGGAGAACTTCCTTTTTTACTTAAAGTTCTTGCCGCAGAGACACCGCTTTCTATTCAAGTTCATCCTAACAATGCAAAGGCCCAAGCTGGTTATAGAAGAGAGAACGAGCTAGGCATTCCGATTGCTGCTGATACTCGAAATTACAAAGACCCAAATCATAAACCTGAGTTGGTATACGCACTCACTTTTTATGAAGCGATGAACGGTTTCAGGCCCATTGAGCAGATCATCGCATTATTTAGGGCTGCACAGCTTTCAGCGCTTGATAAAGAGTTGAAACATTTGGAACGCTGCCAAAACGCAGAAGGACTTAAGGCATTCTTTAGTGCTATTTTGTCGTTAAGTGGAGATAAGAAGCAGCAAGCTCTGCGTGAATTGTATGTCGCACATGAAGCAACTCAGATAACGGCTCTTAGTCGACAAGCAATACATTACAGTCGGTCATTTAAACAATACTATCCCGATGATGTTGGGTTGTTTGCGCCATTAATGCTTAATCTTATTGAGCTTGCACCTGGTGATGCGATGTTTCTTCATGCTGAGGTACCACACGCCTATATCCGAGGGACGGCGTTGGAGATCATGGCAAATTCGGACAATGTACTAAGAGCTGGTTTAACGTCGAAACACGTCGATATTCCAGAGCTGATTGATAACACAAACTTTGTTCCGACTTCTTCGGAAAATTTACTTATAACACCACTGTGCAAAGAGAATCGAATAACTTATCCCGTGCCAGTTGATGATTTCAGCTTTGACATTATATCAGTCGATATAGAAGCCTCTCCCCAATATTTAAGAAGTGCAGAAATCCTCTTTTGCATAGAGGGTGAGGTAACTATTTGGTCGGATAAAGAAAGTATCCAGCTCCGAGTTGGTGAATCGATGTTCATTAGTCATGATACCAAGAGTTATCAATATAAAGGAAAGGGGAAATTGGCTCGCGCATATAATTAATCAAAAGGCTCCAAGATTTTGTTACAAATGATTTAGCCTAAATCCTCACTATAAACACGGCAGAAAATCATGATCGGCTCGCTTGCCGATCATTGATGTAATGAATGCTTCGCTGCAACAATCAGAATTGTCACTCACAACAAAGATATACGGCTAGACTGCTATAAATTCCGGTTACGGGTTGGTTTTTGAAAATCAACAAGGTTACAATACTCGGATTAAAGGAAGTTGCGTAGAGCAAGAGCAATGAGCCACATATTAGATAAAATCGACACAGTTTACCCATTCCCACCAAAACCAATCCCATTAAGCCAACAAGAAAAAGCCGATTACATCGAGCGAATCAAAAAGCTGCTTAAAGAAAAAGACGCGGTACTTATCGCCCACTATTACACTGATCCTGAAATCCAAGCTCTGGCTGAAGAGACCGGCGGTTTTGTTGGTGATTCGCTAGAAATGGCAAAATTTGGTAACCGTCATCCAGCAAGTACACTGATCATTGGTGGGGTTCGCTTTATGGGTGAATCTGCAAAGATCCTGACACCAGAAAAGCGCATTCTAATGCCAACGCTAGAAGCAGAATGTTCACTGGATCTTGGTTGCCCGGCGGACAAGTTTAGCGAGTTCTGTGACGCTCACCCTGACCACACGGTGGTGGTATACGCAAACACATCTGCGGCAGTAAAAGCACGTGCTGATTGGGTTGTGACTTCTAGTATCGCGCTTGAAATCGTCGAGCATCTAGACGCAGAAGATAAGCCAATCATCTGGGGGCCGGATCGCCACTTAGGTTCTTACATTGCAAACAAAACTGGTGCAGACATGTTGCTATGGCAAGGTGAGTGCGTAGTTCACGACGAGTTTTCTGCAGATGCGCTACGCAAGATGAAGAACGTATACTCGGATGCGGCAATCCTAGTGCACCCAGAATCACCTGCAAGTGTTGTAGAGCTAGCCGATGCAGTAGGCTCGACAAGTCAGCTAATCAAAGCAGCGAAAGAGCTGCCTCAAAAGCAAATGATCGTCGCAACAGACAAAGGCATCTTCTTTAAGATGCAACAGTTAGTGCCTGAAAAAGAACTGATTGAAGCACCGACAGCAGGGGCTGGTGCGACATGTCGCAGCTGTGCACACTGCCCTTGGATGGCGATGAACGGTCTTAAAGCAATTGAGCAAGCGCTGCGTGAAGGTGGTGAAGAGCACGAAATCTTTGTTGATGAAGCACTACGTGTGAAGTCACTGATTCCGCTCAACCGCATGCTAGATTTTGCCGAGCAGTTAAACATGCAAGTCAAAGGCAACGCATAGTCATTCCGTCTACTTAGACTGTAGTTTGTTAATATAAATCTCAAAAACCAGCCGAATGTGGCTGGTTTTTTTATTTCTTACAATCAATAGGTTAGTATTTAGTTATAGCAATCAGAAAGGAATCGGAAACTTATGGCTGTATGGCTAGTACTGAAAAAGTGGCTAAGCATCCATCTTTTCAAATTAAGCAACCGAAACCTTCTCGTCATTAGTGGCGCATACATTGCCATCTCGTGGTTATTGTTGGCTCTTGCAGGAGAGCATGCACTGACCGAAAACTTCTCTAACTTTATTTACTACCTCATGGTGACTGCTTCAACGGTTGGCTATGGTGACTTATCACCCTCAAGTGATATGGGTAAGTGGGTTGTGGTTCTGTTTATTATCCCTGGTGGTTTGAGTTTATTTGCTGCCATTTTGGGGCGAGTGGCTGGTGGCGCAATTGACTATTGGCGAGCAGGCATACTGGGTAAACGGAGAGTAAGAGTGGATAACCATATCGTATTATTGGGTTGGAATGGCGCACGAACCATGCACCTTATCCGCATGTTGCAGCATGAAGAAGAGGGCAAACGCCCAATTGTGTTATGCAGTCGTTCAGACATTGAAAACCCATTACCAGGTGAAATTGGTTTTATCAAGGTGAACAGTTACACCGATGCGCAAGAGATGAAAAACGCCAACATCACCGATGCTAACTGTATTATTGTCGATAATCTTAGCGATGATATTACTCTCTCTGCCGCCTTGTATTGTGCCTCAGTGAATCCTGATGCACACTTGCTGGCTTATTTTAAAGATGAAGCGCTAGGTCGACTGTTGAGTGAGCACTGTCCAAAAGCGGAATGCATTCCAGCCGTTGGCGCGGAGATGCTTGCGAAAGCGGCAGTAGATCCGGGTTCGAGCGCACTTCATCAGGAGCTACTTGCTTCAACTCGGGGTATGACACAGTACTCGGTGATTTACCCACAAGATCAACCGACAACCAGCGTGGAAAAGATCTTCGGATTTATCAAGAAGCATCACCAAGCTACGTTGATCGCGTTCGATCTTGGTGACGGGATTGAACTCAACCCAGATTTAAATGCTCAAGTGCCACCAAGCACTAAGCTGTTTTACATTGCCGACGAGCGAATTGATGACTTCGCTTGGACAGACATGAACAAGGACAAATAATGCATATGATTGCCGACCTGTTGGCAGGTTTTCCCAATTTTCTTCTCTACTTTTCTGTTTCGATCGTTTTCGTGCTGGCGTTTAAGTTCGTCTACGTCAGATTGACACCTTATGACGAATGGCATCTGATCAAGGAAGAGAAAAATACCGCTGCGGCAGTTGCGTTAAGTGGTGCTTTTCTTGGTTACTGTCTGGCTATTGCCGGCGCTGCGACTAACTCAGTCAATATTGTGGATTTCATGGTATGGGGCGTTGTAGCGATGCTGGCACAGATCATTGCGTTTGGTATTGTACGTTTTATTCTGCTGCCAAAAGTATCGGAGCGTATTGAAAATGATGAAGTGCCAGCGGGCATTGTTTTAGCGGCTGTCTCTGTGTCTGTCGGTGTGCTTAACGCAGCCTGCATGACATACTAGGAGGAACGATGAAACGCAGTTCCAATGTAAAACGCTCCTCAATGGACAAGAGTTTTAAAATCGGACGAATCATTCCATTCGTTGCTTTTGGTGGGATTTTTTTCCTCGCAACTCAAGAATCAGAAACGGAAGGCTATATCTACGTCGATGCTGACGAGTGTAAATCTGCCGCGCCTGAATTCAGTGAGCAGTGTGACATCGCCTACCAAGAAGCGATGGCGCGTGCAGAAGAAAATGCGCCGCGCTACAACAACAAATATGAGTGCGAAAATGACTTTTACGAGGATGATTGTTACTACAGTTCTCGTCATCACTCATATGTCCCATTTGTTGGTGGTTACTTCTTCAGTCGCGCGGTGAGTGGGCTTAAGGGCTACAACAAAAGTTATTACTCAGAGCCGATGTATCGTTATAAATCGAAGTATTACAACGGTGCAGGACAGTTTTACGGCTCTTATCGCAATCAATCCACTAAGGTTGCTACCAGTAACCTAAATAAGCGCGGTGGCGGTACGATTGGTCGTGCGATGTCTCGTGGTGGCTTTGGTAAAGCTGTGTCAGTCAGCCGCGGTGGTTAACTGAAATGTTTCGACGAGAAATACAAGAAAGAGAAAACTGGCGTGAATTGGCACGCCAGTTTGGTTTTGGCTTCCATTCTATGTACGACCAACCGTATTGGGATGAGAGTGCTTACTATCAATTTACCCTTGAGCAGATAGAGAAAGACATTGAAGACCCAACGGAAGAGCTTCATCAAATGTGTCTTGAAATCGTCGATCAGGTTGTACGAAGTGAGCAGTTACTGACACAGTGTGCGATTCCCGAAGCAATGTGGTCACAAGTCGCTTCCTCTTGGCAACGAAGAGAGCCTTCTCTCTATTCGAGGATGGACTTTGCTTACAACGGCTCCTCTCCTGCAAAGTTATTAGAAAACAACGCAGACACACCAACGTCATTGTTTGAGACTGGCTTTTGGCAGTGGGTGTGGTTAGAGGATGTTGTCAATAAAGGTCGCATTCACCAAAGTGCGGATCAGTTTAATATTCTGCAAGACTTTCTGATTCAACGCTTTGCCGATATTGCCAAATTGCAGCCGGGTCAAACGCTGCATTTTAGTTGTTGCAAATACACCGAAGAAGATAAAGGCACAGTGCAATACCTCGAAGACTGTGCGCGAGAAGCTGGGTTAGCAACCGCCTTTGTTTTTGTCGAAGATATTGGCGTGACGCAAGATGGGCAATTTGTGGATTCCGATGGCAGAGCGATTCGCTGGATGTTCAAACTCTACCCTTGGGAGTTCATGTTCGAAGAGGAATACAGCCAGTACTTGGCAACTGCGAGTGTGAATTGGTTAGAGCCGATGTGGAAATCGATTCTGTCTAATAAAGCGTTGTTACCCTTGCTTTGGGAGAGGTTTCCAAATCATCCGAATCTTTTGCCCGCGTATTTTGCCAATGATCCAAAAGCGGCTAGCTTAAAAGACTATGTCATTAAACCTCTGTTTTCTCGCGAAGGTGCCAACATTGAGATTGTCAAAAATGGTCAGCGATTGGTGAAAACACCGGGTCCGTATGAATCGAGCCAAAACATCATTCAACAATATCATCCGCTACCTAAGTTTGGCTCAAGCCATACGTTGATTGGCAGTTGGTTAGTGAATGATAAAGCAGCCGGGATCTCCATTCGAGAAGACAGCAGTTTAGTTACCCAAGATATGGCGCGATATATCCCTCATGTTATTCTAGATTGATCAAAAAAGCTCTCCGGATTGGAGAGCTTTTTCATTCTGTCTTATGTCTCTCACAGGGTGGTGAGTTTATTCTTGCTCAGCTAGCATTACGCCACGTTGAGTCAGCCCGCAAAGCATCATCGGCATTGCGTTGAAGATCTCTTCAAACTGCTCTAGACCTTCCATACCTTGCTCTGCAAGTGTCGTGATTGTCGTTTCTGGATCGTAAAGCATAGTTAGAGAAAGCAGTACGCCACCAAGCAATGCACTGTCTTCACTGTCATCAGGCATCAACGTTTCCCAATCGTCACGAGACAATTGCCAGCCTTGAAGCACACCTTCACAGAAATCACGCGTGTTTGCAGATACGATATCTTGATCATCCAGCTCGCATCCTTCAGGCCAAAGCCATGCACCTTCCAGAAGCGCTGGGCGTGTTTGGTTCCACATTTGAATGATCTCATCGATGTACTGTTCCAGTTGCTCACCATCAGAGAAAGGTGCTGTTTCTTCACCGCCCCATAGGAATGGTAGCCACTCTTGAGGATTCAACACGTTTGGCGCACATGCCATAGACGTAACAAAGCCTTGAGTTTTCGCTAGGTTTAGTAGTTTTCCATCAAGTTCTGGAAGAGAAAGGATGTCTTGTAGTTTCAAAATAGAATACCATTTGTTAATGGGCTGGTTGGTTGGCTAATCTTACCAATCAATCAGTGATAAATCGATATTAGGGAATGATTCGTCTACATCTATGGAAATTCGTTCGTCACTCAGAAACAAAAGCATTCTCGCCCTGACACTTTATTTGTGTTTCTTCATCGCGACCATTGGTTCTGTTGTTTACCTTGTTGTTGAGCCACCAGTGCGTGAAAAGCTTGAGCGTAATTTGGATTTGCGAACTCAATTGCTCGCCTCACAGATTGAAGGACCGCTAACCAGTTCCGTTGGTTTGCTCAATAGCCTTGTAGGGTTAGGGCAGACGCCAACACCAAGTATTTCACTTCAAGATACGATTCCCCAGTTACTCGCGGTGAGCGACGACATCATCGTCAGTGGCGGATTATGGCCAAAACCAACATTGGAAGATGAACGTTGGCAATATACAAGCTTATTCTTCAATAAGAATGACAACGGCAGCTTGGATCAAATCCATTCCTACAATAATCCAGAGTCTGGTGGTTACGATAACGAACCTTGGTACCAGTCTGTTGCAAACAAACCTGCAGGGGCAGTGAGTTGGTCTGGCGTGTATATCGATACCTTCACGCAAGTTCAGATGATCACGGCTTCAGCTCCTTACTACAAAGAGGGTGTTTTTGCCGGAGTGGCAACCGTAGACTTGTCTTTGGAAGCGTTATTCCAGTTCATTCGTGAACATACAAATCAATACTCATTAGGTGTTGTGATTCGTGATGCCGATGACCAAGTTGTGATTGAGCACAACTTTCAGCTTACTAAGAACATATACATCAGCCAGCTCGGGTTTGGTGGCTTTAATTGGCGCATGGATGTGGTGAATGCCAAGGTCAAAGTATCGGATCAAGTCTTTAATCAAGTAATGAGCGTTGAGACTGGTGTTATCCCATTTCTACTGCTCTGCGTGTTGGTGGGTTACTACCTATTAAACCGATACATTGTAGAACCGATTGTTCGAATTGCTAAGAAAGTGGATGACTCCAAAACGGGCGGCATTATCGATATCGCCTATGAGAGTGAAGATGAAATCGGGCACTTAATCACCAAGTTCAATGAAAAGACGGTTTACCTTGAGCGTGAACGGGTTAAGGCGCAGGCATCTACAAACGCAAAAACAGCCTTCTTAGCAACCTTGTCTCATGAAATCCGAACGCCGATGAATGGGGTGTTGGGAACCGCACAAATACTGCTGAAAACTCATCTAACTGACGAACAAAGAAAGCACTTAAATACCTTGTATGATTCTGGCGATCACATGATGACGCTACTGAATGAAATTCTCGATTACTCGAAAATTGAGCAAGGACACATTGAGCTCGACAACACGCCTTTCCCAATCGAATCGATTCTCGGTAGTATCAACAGTGTGTATCACACTTTATGTGCCGAAAAGGGGCTGCAATTTAGAGTTATTTCTAATGTTACATTTGGACGTTGGTACAACAATGACAAAGCACGCCTGCGCCAGGTGTTATTTAACCTCCTCAATAACGCAGTGAAGTTCACGGATCGTGGCTTTGTTGAAGTCGAACTGACCGAGCATGTGAAAGATGGCATAACCAAACTAACCATTAGTGTAAAAGACACAGGGATTGGTATCAGCCCTGATGCGCAGAAACGCATTTTCCGACCATTCGAACAAGCCGAATCGTCGACAACACGTCGATATGGCGGCACGGGTCTTGGGTTGGCGATAGTGAAGCAGATTTCAGAGCATATGGGCGGGAGTATTACTGTTCAAAGCCAAGAGTGTATTGGCACCAAGTTTATTGTCGAACTTGAGCTCAACCCTTGTGAGGCTGGGGTGTTAGAAGCATCTAATACACATAAACTTGATTGCCAAGGCTTACGTGCGCTTATCGTGGAAGACAACCGTACGAACACCATCATTATGGAGACCTTCTTGCGCTCTAAAGGGTTTGTATGCGTTTGTGTCGAGAATGGGCAGCAAGCAGTAGAGCAGGTGTCGAAGCATGAATTTGATTTGGTGTTGATGGATAACCACATGCCAGTACTTGATGGCGTAGGAGCGATTGCTGTTATTCGCTCTATGGATGCACCAGCTCGCTCGGTTTTGATCTTCGGCTGTACTGCAGACGTCTTCAAAGAAACGCAGGAGCGTATGTTAGATGTCGGAGCAAACCATATCATCGCTAAACCGATTGTTGAATCAGAACTCGATGATGCTTTGTATCGTCATGCGTCGATACTTTATCAATACCAAGACAAGCAAAGCGGAGAACAACCTAAACCTCAAAACGCCGAGGCATTGTTGCTGAACTTCTATATGGCATTAGATGATGGAAACTTGGAACAAGCAATGACGACACTTTCTCACATTTTCGAAAGTGCCAAACCAAATGTCTCTGATGAACTGAATAAAGTGATCCAACGCATCGAAGACTATTTGAGTAAAGCGCTTACCCCTGAGCAAGAGGACATCGACCAACTGACGGTATTGTTAGCAGAACACTAACTCCGTGCATTCACTAAGTAGTGTAGGGTACTTCCTACATTACTTATACCCAAGTGATTTCAAGATGCAGGACTCAGAGCGTTGTCATTTCTTGATTTAGAGTAACTAGATCTTTAAATCGCCGCTGCGCCTACAAACCAAGTCATCCTTGCTGAACCTAGCATCTCGATGTTACTTGGGTATAACCTCCATCTTCACTTCCCATTCTATAAACTTCGTGTTTACTCTGAATTTGCTTGATCCAATAGCATAAGACGATCTTTTTGAAATTCATTTGCCAGATATTTCTCTAGTTTTCTGTGTTTTTTCGCGAGCTAACTGGCTTAAAAGTAAATAAATTACGTTTTAAAACTCCATTTTGAAGTGTTTTATGGGGCTTTTTACTGATTTTGGTGAAAGCTGCTACTTTTGCTTTGAAAGTTAGTTATTAATTTACAACTCATATTTTAAAACGGAATCATAAACTGAAAATAATGTGATTTAATAGTGCCATTAACTGCTATGTGGTTTTAAATGCAGTAAATGATTTTATAGATGTCGTTTTTATTAGTATTTGATTTTAGAGGTTGTAAATGAAGTCTCGTGGACCATTTTGTATTCGCAATGCCGCAGCGGATACTTTTGCTATGGTGGTTTTTTGTTTTATTACAGGGATGATTATCGAGATCTTGATTTCGGGTATGACGTTTGAGCAGTCTTTAGCATCACGCACATTGTCTATCCCAGTAAACATCGCGATTGCATGGCCTTACGGTATGTTCCGTGATTGGGTATTACGCCAAGGTAACAAACTATCACCCTCTTCGTTTATGAAGAACGTGTCTGACTTGGTGGCGTACGTATTGTTCCAATCTCCAGTCTATGCGGGCATTTTGCTGGCAGTAGGCGCGTCAACTGACCAAATCATCACGGCAGTAGCAAGTAATGCAGTTGTGTCATGTGGCATGGGTGTCCTTTACGGTTACTTCTTAGATCAGTGTCGCCGTTGGTTCCGAGTGCCAGGTTACTATCAAGAAGCCTAATTGCCCCAGTTTTGCGCAATTTAGCTAGATAGTGAGCAAACAAACGCAAAAGGGCGCTTTTTTTCGTGTTTAGCCTTGACCATCAGGAACATAATCATTAAATTAGCGCCTCGTTAGCCAATGATGCTAACCACAATTTGATTCGGTGAGTTGTCCGAGTGGCTGAAGGAGCACGCCTGGAAAGTGTGTATACGGCAACGTATCGAGAGTTCGAATCTCTCACTCACCGCCACATTCTTGAAGAAAGACGTCCTAGGACGTCTTTTTTTGTATCTGCAGTTTAGAAACAACAAAAGCCCCAAGAGTTCGGGGCTTTTCGTTTTTGGCGAAGCGAGTGCTTGTTTAAAGTCGACCTTATTGAGGTTGACTGAGCACTTGAACCTTTCTATTCAACAAAGCTTGTACCGCATTGGAATCTTTCTCGAAGCTTAAGATTGAGTTGCAAATATCGACGTTTGCAAGCATCGACAGAGACTCACTTAACTCTAGCTTGGAGTTAGCTCGGTTCACCTCTCGCTCTTTAGGGCTTATCTGCACAACGGTTCGACCTAGAAACGAGCCTTGCTTTACAGAGGCTGTTTGCTCGGTATGTTCTAACCGGTCGATAGACAAGTTCTTTGGTGTTGGTTGGATGTCATTGGACATAGGGTACCTAAACTCTTAAGTCCGAGCTCTGAAGCATAGATGGTGAAACTTCCATTGCGATATGGGCAGACAACAATGACTCCCAAGATTCGCTCTGTGTGAGCAGTTCAGCAAGTGCACTCTCAAACAACTCATAGTCGAGCTGCTCGGTCTGAAGCAACCTGTTTAAACAAAGCTTGTGCCTGTGATTATCTAGGCTAAAAAACAGTTGATGCTCAGACCAATGATAGTTGAATGCCAAAAAAGAACGATAAAGATCAGAATTAACAATTTGTAGGTCGACAATCTCTGCTTCTAGTTGAAGCGTTTCTGTATCTGGGTGGAAAATGAAATGCACTCTTAAGTTATCGTCAAAAGCTAAACCCAGTTCGTCTTCAGTCAAATGTAATTCAGGCAAACCTATTTGATGAGCAAACTTAAGCAAAACCTCATCTACGATTTGGCGCGCTGACATAGAAGCAGTCCTTTTTAGAATTTTATCATCGAAATTATGGAAAGTTAAAACTGATGTTTATCAATATTGGTTGGAATTTTTTATATAAGCGTTTTTTCTATGCGGATAATAAAAACTTATCAACTATGTTGCTTATGTCTCAAGTGTTGTACCACTTACCTTTGCAGAAAGTTTGAGCATTTATTTGGAAGCAGTATCAACTATAAAATAAAGGCAATAAAAATTCCTTATCAAATAATAATGAGTCTTACTTTTGAGAATCTATATTGTCCGAATGGTGTATAAAATAATAGTTGATCTTTTATATATTTGTGTACCAAAATTGCGCCTGCTCATTTTTATTTAAAACATATTCAGTCAAATAGAATCCATAATGAAATGTAATACGTATATTCCGATACTAAGTGCATTGCTTCTCAGCGCTTGTGCTACCACAAATACGGTATCAGATGGGTTTTCTAATCATATTCAAGGAACGCTATTTGGTTGGATAACGTTTGATGATTACGTCGCTCCAGTGAGTACTTCTGTAAACGTCGAAGTATGTCAGGTTTCAGATAATCAATGCTTTACAGTTGTACAGCAAGACTATCAAGGGGTTCAGTTACCTGTTCAGTACTCGGTTGTTATTGCTCCAATACAAGCCGGAAATGGCGAAATGAAAGTGCGCGCTATATTGCGTTCTCAAGGTGAAATTATCGCAAAAAAAGAAGAGCAGTATATTTTTACGCAAGGCAGTGTACATAAGGACTTAAAGCTAGAAGCTTATAAGAATTACTAAAAAAGTAATCGTTTTCATTTGTCTTTATTATTTAAAAAAATTAAGACAATTGAAAGTAATATCTCCAGACCTAGGTCTCTATTAATCAATCAACTTAGGTCATCGGGTCAGTTTGTCTTTATATGAATATCGGTTGCGCCCATCATAATTTTTATGGTTATATCCACCGCCTTGGATACGTTGGCTAGGTAGAATGGTTTAAAAATAAACAGCTCAAAGTTGTTAGAAATATCAATATAAATGAAGTGGACTTTAACATTAGTACTTTCATTTATTCTAATATAAAAAGAGTTTTTGCTGTTTTAGTATCACTAGTTATAAGTTGAACTTTAGCAAAAGCTTATTAATTCCCGAAAACAATACATAACAATATCGGGAAGGTTTCTTTGCCAAGATTATTTTGCTACCAAAGGTAGCGCTTGAGCTATTCGTTATTATTCGGGGGGTATGGGAGTGTTATGCGCTTCTATGCTCTTTTCTTTGCTTCTTTAATTGAAATTGTCCTGCGTTTGTCTTCGCACTGCGGGACTTTGACAGTTTCTCTGATGGGGATTAGAGAAATTAAAATTATGAAGGGTAGAAAATGGATGTGTTAGGCCAACTAAACACAGAAAGGGTCGACTCGCGCTTGCGAAAAATCCATAGTGCTTGCTGCTATGAAAAACACGATGAAGTATTTCATTCTAGTCAATCTCACATTGTTGTCGTTCACAATGGTCAACTGAGAGTCCAAACAGGGGATTGCACGCTAGACGTTGTTGCTGGTTGTGGAATTTATCTATCTCAAGGGGATTACTTACTAGAATACACACCGATAGATGGTCAATATACGGCTTCTGTTATCGAGTTTGACAACGAACTGGTGAGTCAACTATTGCAAAAGCATAGTGATCTTTTGATGTCGTTGCCAAAGGTTGAGAATGTTCAGTCTGGATTATTCCCTTTTACTCTCAACTTATTGATAGAACAGACACTATCAGGGATGAAGACGCTAGAAGAACAGTCTTTTCCTGATGCTATTATGCGCTTAAAGTATGAGGAAATGCTCATCTTATTGTTGCATGGGGACCAAGGTGAACACCTCTACGCGTTGTTATCACAACTGACAAACCGAACCTCAGATCGACTGCGTCGCTTTATGGAGCTTCATTACCTTAAAGAGTGGAAACTGACCGACTACGCCCAAGAATTTGGTGCGAGTTTGACTACGTTTAAAGAGCTCTTTAATGAATATTATGGTATTTCTCCTAGAGCGTGGATCAGTGAACGTCGTTTATTGCATGCTCACAAGCTATTGCTCACAAGCAAAATGAGCATCGTCGACGTTGCGATGGAAGCGGGGTTCTCAAGCCAATCTTACTTTACACAAAGTTATCGCCGCCGCTTCGGAACGACACCAAGTAAGGTTCGTTCTGGAGATGAACAAGTAGCAATTGCTAAGTGAAATGTCTGACGACTAAAATTTTCTGACTAATTTTGAAAGGCATTAACTGACGTAAACTCTATTATGCTCAGCGTAACAACGAACAAAACTATTACCTCTACTTCCTTCTGGATTGTTCGAAGTAGATGCGGAGAAGAACACAAATGAAAAAGCAGCATTGGCGACGCCGTTCGCTTTTTCCTAACAACATTGTGACGCAAAGGAAGGTCACTGTATTACAGCGAGGCGCACGATACGAAGGTTTATCCCAATCATCGCAAGAGCCCAATGTTGTTAATGTCAATCACCGACAGCTACTCAGTGAAGGCGTTCTGAGTTACGACCAATTGTCTTTACTCCAGCGCTTGCTTGATCGCAATGTCGTCGATTGTTTATGTGCTAGTCAGCTGATTAAGACATATCAAAAGCTTGGTACGTCTCTAGATCGATTTGCTATGCGCCTCTTTTTAGAGGTGGGTGGGCAACTCAGTGACAATCGTGCGTTGAGCACTTTTGAACAAAGACTGGATTACATTAATCACCGATTAGGTTACCGCTTCAATCTAGCGTCACCTAAAACGCTGATCCTTTCGATGTACTTGACTCTAAATGAGTGGGTTAATCAGCAGACGGATCAGACGGTGTTGCATGATTCCATCAAGCTTGAACAGTTAATCAATCAACTGAGTATTCAGAAAGAGTATTGGTTGAGATTGTCTGGAGAAGAGAGCAGTGCGATTTTTGCAGAGCAACAACTGGAACTGATTAAGAGCCAGCAGAGTGAATTGCATGAGCAGCTAAGTGTTCTCAATGAGCAGCAAAACCAAGTGGTTGAATCTCATCGAGCATTGGTTGAAGAGTGGAAACCAACTCTAGAAAAACTCAAGGGCTTATCTGAGTACAGCAGAACGTCGGATAAGTTTATCTCTGAATGGAAAATATGGTGTAGCGAAGCGCGAGTACAAGCGCCTGAGCTAAACGATGTTTGGGATGCGTGTGATCTTGTATACAGCGACCTAAATGCCGTCGCGAAAATTTGGCAATGGTTTCAAGACATGCAAACCGTTGGCAGCGTAGATCATTACTACTTTGACATTCAGAGCAACCAGTGCGGTCAAGCTTGTAACCATCTCAGCCAGATTTAAATAGGGCTAAATATGTTAGATCAAATGATGAAATCTCTAGCGGCAACGCTAGGGGTTGGGGATTTTATTGCCTCAAATAATGGTTCCTATGACATCGAAGTCGACCAGATGCTGCTTAACATTCGGCAGCAATCATCATGGGTCTTGTGGGAAACCGTTCTCCCATTTCAGTTTGAACAGCACCTTGATTATCAAAAAGAACAGGCGCTAAAGCACTGTATGCAGCTCTCTTTGAAAACGTTGCGAGATACGCGTTGCACGTTAACGGTGAACGACAAAGCGCAGTTGATTGTGCAAGGCAAAATGAATATGGAAAGCGCAACGACAGAAGCGCTTTGTACGCAACTTTCTCAACACGTGAATTTGGTGGAGCAGTTCAGCGATTTGCTCGAGCACCAGCGTGTTAATCATACCGTTAGCCACAGTGTTTGGATTCCATAATGCTTGCAGTTTTAAAGACACAAATGCGCAGACTCGTGTTATCAGCGGTGTGTGCTTCAAGCTTGATGATGGCACTTCCTTCTCATGCTTCTGAGCTTAATTGGTCTGATCAACCGTTTCGTTACTACGCGGACAATGATTCGCTAAAAGAATTACTGAACAACTTTGGCGCAAACTACCGCGTTTCTGTATCGGTGAGCGACAAAGTAAATGACCGTGTCAGTGGTCGATTTACACCAGAAGACCCAGCCGAGTTTCTCGACTATCTGGCGCAAGTTTACAACTTGATGTGGTACTTCGATGGCGCGGTACTTCATGTATACAAAGCGACGGAAACTCGTTCGCGATTGCTACAGCTAGAACTGCTAACGGCTCGTGAACTGCGTAGCACGCTGATTTCAACCGGGATCTGGGATTCTCGTTACGGTTGGCGCGCAGCAGAAAATAAAGGTCTGGTTTACTTGGCTGGTCCTCCGAGGTACGTCGATCTGGTTGTGCAAACGGCAGAAGCGCTGGAAAGCCGACTGGTACAAAAATCCAACTCTACGGATGAATTGTTTGTTGACATTATTCCGTTGAAGTACGCCTCTGCGACGGATAGAGAGATCACTTATCGTGACCAAGGGGTGACGGTGCCAGGTATTGCTTCGGTATTGAGCCGAGTTCTATCCGGTGTTCAAACTCAAGTTAAGGTGGCGAATGAGAGCGACGAAGCAGGAGCGAGTAAGTCTGCAACAGTGACTAAAAAAGCTTCTGTCCATAGCGGCGCATCGGTAGAAGCTGAACCAGGGTTAAATGCGATCATTGTGCGCGATACGCAAGCTCGATTGCCGCTGTATCGCAAGTTGATTGCTCAGTTGGATCAGCCGCAGTCAAGAATCGAAGTGGCGCTTTCAATTGTTGATATCAGCGCGAACGATTTGAGTCAGCTTGGTGTTGACTGGCGAGCTGGTGTTGCGGTTGGTAACAACAGCATTCTGGATCTCAAAACAACGGGTGACGTCGGTGATGGCGATGTCGAGCTTGGCAGCGGACAAACCTTTAAGTCTTTGCTTGACGCAACGAACTTGAATTACCTATTGGCTCAAATCCGTTTGCTTGAATCTAGAGGCAGCGCGCAGGTAGTTTCAAGACCAACCTTGCTAACACAAGAAAACGTGGAAGCCGTACTCAATAACAGCAGCACCTTTTACGTCAAGTTGATCGGTAAAGAGACGGCAGCATTAGAGCAAGTGACGTACGGTACGTTATTGAAAATCGTGCCTCGTATCGTCGGCGATCGATTTGTGGAAAGACCAGAAATCAACCTGAGTCTGCACTTAGAAGATGGTGCGCAAATCTCTGATGGTGACATCGACGGTGTGCCTTCAATTCGCAAGACAGAAATCAGCACACTGGCGACAGTGAAACAGGGACAAAGCCTGCTCATCGGTGGTGTATACCGTGACGAAATCAGCAACAAGCTGCGAAAAGTCCCTTTGCTAGGAGACATTCCATACCTTGGTGCTTTGTTTAGAAGTACGGAAAACACCACAAGAAGAACGGTACGTATGTTCATTATCGAGCCAAGAATCGTTGTGGATGGTATTGGCGACAACGTTCTCATCGGCAATGAATATGATTTAAGACCAAAGATTGGCACGTTAAACAACATTTCAAACAACAGTGCAGACCTTAAATCAGCGCTTGCCTTGTACAGCTGTACTACTCAAGTGCAAGCCGAGCGTTACCAGCAAGATTTGTTGTCACAAGGAAAGTCATCGTTGCTAGCAGAATGCGAGCTTCCTACGGGACAAAAAGGATGGCGAGTACAAATTAAAGAGTGTAATGGCTCAGAGAATCATTGCGTTCGACCATTAGAGGAGCAGTAGCCTCAATGCAGCAATGGAAAATTCGTATCCTCTCCGGTGTCCATTCCGGAGTGGAAGTCACCTTACCCAATGATTCATTGGTATTAGGTAGTGATGATTTTACTGCAGATTTGGTGTTAACCGACTCTGGCATCAAAGCAAGTCACCTTGTTTTGGTTTGCGATGGCGAAACAGTTTTACTGCGCGATTGTGAAGAGGTCTCCATCAACAATGAGAGTGTCACCGTGGATGCTGGTGGCATTGAGCTGGCGCGAAACGCGCTGGTCTCTGTGGGTCGTTTAACCTTTGCAGTCGGTTATCTAGAAGACGATTTGGTTATCGATGTGGCAAGCGATGCATCAGACAAGCAAGCTGCCCCCGTCAGCCATAAACCATCGTCAGGTTGGAAGAGAACACTGCTCATTGGATTGATGTGTAGCTTGATTCCAAGCGTGATATTTGCAGGCGTTTGGTACAGTCAAATTCGTGCCAGTGACAAAGACGCCATTACCGCAGCAGAACCGATTGTCTTGGTGCGCAACATTCTTAGCGAGCTCAAACTTGACGATGTTCGTGTTGAATGGAACGCAAGTGCTCGACAGGCGGTACTTGAAGGTTACGTCGAAGACAGAACACAGAAACTCCAACTACTGGGTCGGATTGATGCCTTAGGTATCAACTACAAAAGTGACCTGAGAACGATGGAAGAGATACGCCGTGGTGTGCGCTTTATCTTGCGCAACCTCGGTTATCACCAAGTCAAAGTCGAAAATGGTGATGAGACAGGCACGCTGCTGCTTACGGGCTATATCGATGACGCAAGTCGTTGGAGCCAAGTTGAGCAGATATTAGAACGCGATGTCCCTGGACTTGTTGCTTGGAAGGTCGAGCTACAAAGAGCGGGTGCGTACATGGATACGCTTAAAGAACTGTTAGAAAAAGCGGAGCTCTTGAAAAAAGTTCAGCTTGTGACTAGCGGTGACCGCATCGAAGTTCGTGGTGAGCTTGATGACATTGAGACCACTCGATTTTATGGCGTAACGAGAGATTTCCGTGAGCAGTATGGCGAGAAACCTTATTTGGTTTTGAAGTCCATTCCTAAGGTAAGCAAAGGAACCAACATCGATTTTCCGTTTCGTAGCGTGAACTTTGGTCGAGTCCCTTACGTCATCCTCACAGACAATATTCGTTACATGGTAGGTGCCCGCACTCCTCAAGGATATCGCATTTCTAGCGTTACTCCTGCAGGGATTGAACTCGTAAAAGGCGGGCGAGTGATCACTATTGATCTAGGGTACGAAGGTGAAAATACCAATGACAAATCTTGAGCAGTTATTACAAGGCGATTCAGGACAGCAAGAAAAAGAGGCGATCATCCTCAAGTTCAAGCAAGCGCAGTCAGCAGTAAAGCGTCAGCTCGATCTTGGTTGTTCACCACAAGAATATCAATTGCTACTCAAACAGCATGAGGCGTATCAAGCAGCCTTAACTGTAATTGAAACTTTCAAAGACAATAAATAAAAAGAGGCGATACCTATGTCATTTTATGATTCGAGTAAAAGTGTTTATCTCGACGACGTTAAGGCGAAACTAGAAGCACAAGCTCAAAAAGCGAACGAAGACGTAAACACGGCAATCAAAAACCTAGAAACGAACGCAGACGATCCGTCGAAGCTTGCAGAGCTGCAGCACACAATCAACAAATGGTCTGTGGTTTACAACATCAACGCGACCACAACTCGTGCAATCAAAGACGTGATGCAGTCGATTCTGCAGAAGGTGTAAGTTATGGATAAAGACATGCGTTTGCTGCTGGCTGAAACAGCGTTGATGGCAACCGGTCTGCATCGTCATGAAGAGGCAAATACCATCGCGGAATGCCTTGAGTCACAAGGTGGTGCAGAAGAAGTCGTCGCTATGATTCGTTCAATGAGTTTGATGAATCGTGGCTTGTACGAAGACGCTCATCGTCTACTTGAACCGCTTTGTATGACGTACCCAGACTTAATCAGTCTGGCAGCGTTAGCAGCAGGAAAAGCTGGGCTATCAAGCAAAGCGGAGTCTTGGCTAGATATGGCATCAAAAGGCAGTGAAGAAAACCAAGCCTTTGCCATGAGTTTCTCTAAGGACATCAGGAACCTTTAATGAAGGTTGAAAACAACGCATTCAACTACACGCTCGGTCATGTGCAGCAACCTTCTAGAGTTGATGCACATGATGCGAACAAGATGAGCCGGTTAATGAGTAATAGCTCATCAGATAAGAGCACATCGTCGACGCAAAAGAGCACGGACAGCGTCACACAAGCCGAAGCCAAAACAACGGCGATAAAGGAATGGTACGAGACGCTAAAACGTACTGGAAATTTCAGTGCTACCACGCTCAACAGTACGCTTGAAGGTGCGTTTTCCTCGCCTAGCGAGAAGAAAGAAGCGTTATGGTACGCCTTTAGTCAGGAGAGAAGTGCAAAGGGCACCGATAAAGCGTCACCAGAATTGTTGGCATCATTAGAGCAAGAGTTGTTGGGCAGTTTTTCGGGGCGCTTATTAGCGGAACCCCCTAAAGACCGCCAAGAGTTGAAAGCGTTGCTTTCTGAGCATTTCCCGCTTGGCGCGCAAAAAGAACAAGCGCTTTGGCACAGTTGGGCAGAGTTGAAAGACATCCCCGATCAAGCCCCAGTGTTGGACATGGTCCGAAAAGAGCTGAGCTTTGTTATACAAAAGAATGCCATGGTCAAGAACATGTTGACTTACAGCCACAAACTAGACCTCTCATAGGAACGGATATGATCAATACGCAGTACACAGAAGTAATGCAAACCAACCTCGAGCAAGTGCAAGACGCACAAGCTGAAGAGGGGCTTAGTGAGCGTTTCGAGCAAGCGATGCTAGCGCCGGAGGGAAACCACGGTTTAGAAGGTGGCTTGTTAGAAAACATCAGCGAACTGAAAAATACCATCGACAATGCAAAAACCAGTTTAACCGACAGCATGAAAATGGTCGGTGACGATCCCGCTCAACTTTTGCAGATGCAGTGGGCGTTGACTCGAATTACCTTTCAAGAAGAGCTGATTGCTAAGACGGTAGGTAAAACGACACAGAACGTAGAAACACTGTTGAAGGCCCAATAGTCATGATGAAGACAATGCGTGCCGCGTGCATGTTACTCGTTTTATTTTTAGTCGGTTGTCAGACGGAGCTATACACTGGAGTAAGCCAGAAAGAAGGCAATGAAATGCTGTCTATTCTGCTTTCTGAGGGCGTAGTGGCAACGAAAGAGCCAGATAAAGACAACACCGTTAAATTGATGGTCGATAACGCCCAGATTGCGTTTGCGGTTGATGCACTGAAACGTAAAGGTTATCCGAGAGAGCAATTTTCAACCCTGAAAGAAGTGTTCCCGAAAGACGACCTGATCTCGTCTCCGCTTGCTGAAAGAGCGAGACTTATCTACGCGAAATCGCAAGAGCTGTCTTCAACCTTGTCACAAATTGATGGTGTGCTAGTGGCTCGCGTTCACGTTGTACTTGAAGATCAAAACCTTCGTCCAGGTGAGCGTCCGACGCCAGCATCGGCATCTGTGTTTATCAAACACGCAGCGGATGTCGCTCTGGATTCATACGTCCCTCAAATCAAGCTGTTGGTGAACAACAGTATCGAAGGGCTGAATTATGATCGTATTAGCGTGGTTATGGTGCCATCTTCAGAAGTTCGAGTGACGGCTCAGGGCAACCAATTTGAAAGTATTTTGTCGATTCAAGTAACCAAAGACACGGCAAGCCATTTGATTGCAATCCTCGTATTCTTAGTGCTACTCGTCATTGGTTCTAACGCGGCGACGTTTGCATGGTGCCGCAGGAATGCAAAACGTGGTTAATTCTGATACGCCGGTTTCTCAGATTCAGCATCAGTTTAACTATTGTCCTTGCAGCTATATTGATGAGAGCTGGGTAAGCGAAAAACAGCCTTGGTTGTTACGACTCCAAGGCTGGAGGGAGCAAGCGACGATCAATCAGTGGTGTATTGAAGAGTGGCAGCTATCGTCGATTACTGACCATGTCTTTAATCATCCATTTAACAGTTTGGCACTGTTGCCAGCCGAAGCGACCAACAGATTGTTGTTGATGATTGGCGGAGCAATGTATTGCGAATCGATGCGCCAAGTCGTATTGAAACAGCCTAAACAGTGTCTCAATCATGTTTTTGGTGTCGATGAAACCCGCTTTCTTATTCAGCAAGGACCAATGATGATTTCAAACTGGCCAAGCGGTTGGCAAAAATCGTTGCCGCCGACTTTAGATGAAGCCAGCTTTGAAAAGACTGCCCGTGAGCTCGGCTATCTATGGATAAGATTCCTATTGGCAAAATCGCCCTCTGAGCTCGTGCAAAGATGGCAGTTCAAACTCGAACGTTCACTCACTCAAACCACACTCAATGCAGATTGGTTGGATGAAACGCATCGAGATCTTGCTTATCGACTTATAAAGAAAATCGCAAAACAGGTAATTCCTCAATGGTTTCATTTGTTGAAATAAAAACCGACAACTTACAGTTGGCTCCGGGTCTAAAAATTCTCAAAGCAAAAGATTATGTGAGTTACTTAGATTCGCAACATTTGGTTGAAGCAGCACATTCCAAAGCCGAGAGCATTGTTGCTAAAGCCGACGAAGCCTATGAGTTAGAAAGACAACGTGGTTATCAAGATGGTATCGATCAAGCGAAGATCGAGAACGCGGAAACCATGATGGCGACGCTAGCAAGATGTAATGAATACTACTTGCAGGTCGAACAGAAAATGACAGGTGTAGTACTGGATGCAGTCAGAAAGATCATCAGCAGCTTTGATGATGTGGATACAACTGCAAGTGTCGTAAGAGAAGCGCTTCAACTGGTTAGCAACCAAAAACAAGTGATCTTGCATGTGCATCCAGAGCAAGTGACTGAGGTTCGAGAAAAGGTTTCTTCAATACTCAGTGACTTCCCTGAAGTCGGTTATGTTGAAGTGATCGCCGATGCGCGACTCAAAAATGGCGGATGTATCTTGGAAACGGAAGTCGGCATCATTGATGCCAGTATCGACGGACAGTTGCAAGCGCTCAAACAAGCGATTACCAAGCAGTTCAGCGAGCGCCAACAGGTACTCTCATAACGCCTATCTTTGAAACTTGAAAGCTCAGCGATGCTGGGCTTTTTTGTTTTCAGTGGCTGGCTATTTCTAGATTCAGCATCAATTTTCTCTCACTAGCATGCAAATGAAAGCGGCGAGCGCTAACTGATAAAAGCCGCCCTAAAAACTTCTGACCAAAAGTGATATATGGCGAATGCCCTTACGCTTATCGTTTTGATTATTCAATACGAAAAGGGGTCCTCGCAATGAACAAAGAAGAAATCATAAACAACTGGCTATCCGACTTATCTGGCGGGCAATGGCAGCTTTTGAATGGTCAATGCAACTTGGTTGGCGAAGACGGTATGCATTACGCCACGATTTTTAATTATGAAAATCGCATGGTGGTCATGTTCCCTTTGTCACCAGCCAAACAGCCAGAAGGGGGCATATCACCCTCCAAACTACTGGCGCTTAATTCTCACCCTGATGTCGTCGGCATTGCGTCGTTCTCGTTAGCGGCAGACAACGCTACTGTTGTACTCAATTTTGCACTGCCGGATGACTCCGTGGTGAATAGTGACCTCAATGTCTTTTGGCAAAATGCGCTCAGTTTACGCAGTGCCTTGTTTGATGCGATCACTGAATCCACTGCGGGGTGATCGATGCAAACGACGATTCGCACAGACGGAGCGACAAGCACCGCGGCTTTACTGTCCTCGCAACAGACACCAAGAGCGGTTAATACCTCTTTAAGTCAGACCCCATCGGTCTCCGTTTCCCTAGTTGGTAATCAGCCGCCGCTGAACACGCAACCTGTTTCAATGCCGCCATTGCGTCAGGCTGTGGAGGAGTTTAACCATGCCATCATGCGTGCTGCTCAGTATGAAGGCAGCATTGAAAATTTGGTCCGAGATAAGGTGAATGCGCAGTTTCCAACAACCTCTAACGCGGTGAAAAACCAGATAGTTGCTCAGTCGGTGGAGAAGATTGCAGAAGCCAACCAAGCATTTGAGTTTAACCATTTGGGCAATGACCTGCTGCAGAACCCTGCAGTTGAGTACATGTCTCAATCGTTTTTGCGTCGAATCCTAGAAAATGTAGCGATCGCTCAAGCGAAAGATCCTTCAGTGCCAGTAGCAAAGACAAATGAAGACGCAGGTATCGGTTTTCTGGACGGCTGGAGTGACGACGACGCTAAGTGGGCAGAGCAGCTCAACAGCGTACTCAATGACCCTAAAGCCAATGCTCGGGTACTAACTACATTAGCTTATAGTCATTTGAGGGTATTTCGTGATCCTTCGCGACTTAAGATGATGGGCGATGCCGTGAATCAGCCATTGCTGAATGCTAAAGAAGCGAATCAAAGGCTGAACATTTTTCACTCACACGGTGCAGGGGCAAAGCCCGAGATCTCGACTCCGACCACAACCCAGCCCCACGGTTGGGCATGGCTTAAGTATGCCGATTGGAATACAAGTGAAGCGCTTGGCAACAAAACCGGCAATGACTTTATCGGCAGTCGTCAAAACGGCGACCCTCATAAAGGGACCGGATTCAAGTTTCAAGGAATGCAGGAGACCATGAAGCCTGCGGCTTATCACAACGACGCCGTTGCTTTAAAAGAGCGTTCAGAGCATGAGTCCGGCTATGGTGGTTTCGTTATCAATGATAAAACCTTAACCACGATTGGTCAGGATGAGCCAACTTCAGTCAACTGGCGCCAACAGAACATGGATAAGAAATTACCTATGTTTGCTGGACCATCTAGTACCACCTCTTTTATGTACGAAGTGGCACGCCTTCTCAAAATGCCCGCTTCTGAAGCGCAAGCATTTCGAGCCTTGCTATTGGGGTGGATGATTCAGCCACGTGATCACAGTTTTACAGAGATCATGGGAGCACTGGATGCTTATGCGATGGAGCACAACGACCACGGCGCTGCGACGGTAGACAGTGATGGCATGATGGCGTGGCAAGCGCGCGAGACGGGCAATTGGCTTGGTGCTTACGAGGGTCTAGTGAGCCAAGACATCGACTTACCCGGAATGGAAGCCAAGACAATCACGCTAAATGGGCAAGAAATTCATTTACCTGCGATTGAACCGGTGAAAATGAGTGTTGAGGAGTTCGACCATTCTGTGACTCAAGGGAAAGGCTACCCATCACAATATGCTGGGAGTGAATATCTTGATGCACTGGCGCAGGCTGCTCAGAGTCATCAAGAGGCGGACGATACCTTTGGTCTGGCTTCTGAGAAAATTCTCTACGCTGCGCAAAATATGAACGACTTGAAGTTATACAATACCGAGCAGAGAACCATGCCGGAATTGCCTGAGCGAACACCGTCAGGACAGCCATTCATTGACGGTGTTAAAGCGGAAGCGTTAGGCAATTGGTTAGAGCGTCAGTCTCCTGAGCAATATCAACAGCTTCTCAGCAATGCTGCATCTTTGTTGGCGGAATCTTCACAGGAAGGATCGCTGAGTAATGTTTTTCGTTACGGCGACCGTAATGACGTGTGGGATACTTTTCGTACGGTAGATAAGTCAAACATGCTTGATGCTCAGTTGGTGCTAAAAAACAAACCTGATCACCAAGATGCGTTGGCCTTTTTGCAAGATGTCGTGAGTAGCAAAGCTACGCCAGCTGAACGCCAACAAGCGGTATTAGAAGCCATTGGTGATGATGCGAATAACCAAGCGACGTTGATTAACGTGATGCTGCTGGCGACGACTCGATTCTACACAGGGAATGGCGCGAATATTATCAACCCAGGCTACGGCGACTTTGCTCCGCCAAAGAACGAGAGTGAAATGGAGATTCGTCTTCAATCGTTCCTAAAACGTAACCAATACACCAGTTCTGCTGAGCGAGCGCAGGCGAAGAAAGAGTATCGTCAGACCGTGGATATGTTGCAGGCTGCGCTAGACTCTCCAATGTTTGAGCGATACTCCGGTAAAGTCTGGCATGGCTGTCACACTAGTGTCGCCGATGCGGCGTTAGAGAAAGGAACCGGTTTTCAGTTTCCTGGATTCATGAGTACAACGCGTGCTCCAGACGTGGCACAAAGTTACATGGCGAAAGGTGCACTTTTAGTCATCAACCCTACGCCAGACATCGGGATGAATATTGAACCTATCAGCAAAGCTGAAGGTGAGAGAGAAATCTTGGTTCCTGCGGGGACGTCTTTTACTGTTGAGCAAAGCTACACCTTACATCTCGAGAAAGGTTACCCGTCTTCAGCCAATACTATGATGAAAAAGCGAATCCACGATGCAGAAGTTGCGATGGGTCGCCGCCAACCTCATGTGACCATACGTGTGACGACGCCAGAGATGGAAAAAGCGGGTTTGAGTGGTAAAAGCGATCCAAAAGGAGAGGCGGAGCTTGCTGACTTGATTGATCATATCAAGAAAAATAGCTCGAACATGGAAGAGAAAACCAAAGTTGTGGTTTTGAGCCGAGAATCCAGTGCACCAAACGTCAGTGTGGCGAATGCGGATAAAGCGGCAACAGAAGCCTTTAAACCGATGTATTCTGGTGGCTTTGTTTAGCTAAGTCCTCATCTAATTAACGAAATCCATTCAACTTGAAGTATCTCAGCAGCTGTAACTTGCTTGAGATTGAAAGAGTAAAGCTGGGTATATGGTGAGATTCTTTGATTCTCACCATATACCCAAGTCATTCTCGCTGAACCTAGCGCCTTGAGGTTTCTTGGATATACCTTTATATAAACGGCTTAAAACGAAAAAAAGCCGACCATATCTGGCATATTCTGTCGCTGTTATTGAGCACAATACTCCCATCAACTGACAATCTGTTCATCTTTAAAGGTTTTACTATTGCCTCATAAGAGCGGAACGTTTGCTCAAGAATACTTAATTTGGTTTTTGCAGTAATGGTTAGTTTAATAAAGTTAACCATAGTAATAAAAAATAAAACAAAAATGATGTGATAGATGTATTTTAAATTCGAGATTTTATATCTGGTTGTTAAATTAATACATCAATATTAAATATCAGGATAGTAGGTGAGTATGGATAAGGTGAATACCTTACTAATTGAACTTGGTAACACGCTCGATATTGATCGAGTGACGGCATATGATAATCAAATGTGGGCTGTATATATGTCTGCAGGCAAAGAAGTTGAAGTTCAAAGCTTGGATGAGAGAGAAGAACTGTTATTTTCAATCAAGGTTTGCCAAGGTGAAGAAGCATTTGAGCTTAAAAAACTGCAGACACTTTTAGAATATAACTTCTTATACCGCGAATCAGGTGGCGTGCAGTTCTGCATAAACCCAGAAAACCAAGAAGTACACATGCAAGTAAGCATGCCAATGACGTCAGAAGTGAGTCGAGTTTCGACCATGATTACTCAGCTTATGGAGCTTTGCCAGTTGTGGAATCAATATCTAACGACTCAGCATCAGTCGGCTGAACAACACGAAAAGCTGCATTCTTTCATCTCTGTTTAAAGGTTAGGGTCATGGTAAATATCAATACATCACATATGCACTCGCTCAGCGAGCTGACTGCACACCTATCTACGCAAAATCAATCAGATGACAAAGAAGTCCGAGCTCATGGTGGCAAGGATATCTTTGTTAAAGAAGGTGCGCCGAAAAACACAAGTGTAAGCGCTCGTATCAATCACCAAAACAAAGCGAAAGCGATTGTAGTGGGTTTATTGGTTAAGCAAGGTCTGCCGAAAGACGTCGCAAAAGCCATGATGCAAAACGTACTTAATGGTGAGAATAAGCTGACTCTTGGAAACCTTAAAGATTTAGAGCGACTATCGACAGGACCACGAGAGAACTGGCCGAGTGTTTCAAGCACTTCAAAGCCATCCAGTACGGGTAAAACAGACCCTGCAGATGCCCTGATCAGAAAGCACCAAGGCGCACTGCAAAAGCTGGGTGATTTTGCCTGTACTGACCTTAATACGTTCGGTGACAAGCGATCTGAGTTCTATCAATCGAAAGCGAAACCAAGATTAGAGGGGTTCTACGCCAACCCAGCGAGAGTTCAACAAGATAAAAAAGCAACCATGTCGGCAAACATGGTTCAAGTCGCAGCGCAAAGAGGCAATAGCCCTCAAATGGGCACACTGCAAAACATCGCGAAATCTGTTCAAGATGCTAAAGCCGGTTGCTGTACGACGTTTGCCTTTGCCGCCGCCTCTGAAATGATTCAAGGAATGCAAGGTGAAATGGATCAAAACACCAAGGTTGAAGTAGTGGCATTCAAGAACGCACTTGTATGTTCTGGTTGGTCGACAAGATGGTAGTGATATCAAAGACCCAAGTACATGGAATAAAGATGTGAAGATTGTAGACCCTTGGGCAGCATCAGCTTTTGGTGCAAGAATGTTTGGTGATATTGCTCATCCACCTGTTTCTAATATGTTCCCACCGTCTGAAGTTATTTTTGATAGCCATAAGCTAAATTAAAGATTTCATAATCGGTTGTTAATATTTAATCTCTTAAAAGAGCAGCATTTCGCTGCTCTTTTTTCATTTATTAAACTCAAAATTACTCATTGTTTATTTCTCATTTTTTGTGGCGCAAATCACGACAGTATCGTGAAACTAACAAAATAAAAGCCATTTTCGACATCGTAATTATGCCATTCGTTGTTTACTAGCAATAGTGAAACAGAAGGAATAAACGATGAATACATTACAAGTTCTATTGAAAGAGTTTTGCGAAATAAACGAGCTACCACCACTTTCTTTTTCTGAAGAAAATCGTTGCCAGTTATTGGTTGATGATCGTTACGTTATTTACTTTAGTGCGACAGAACAAAACGATCTTATTTTATCGGTGGCTTTTGGTGGGCTCGAAAAAAGCGGTGAACTGAGACTGAAAGGTCTCGAACTTCTCGCCCATGCTAA
Source organism: Vibrio harveyi NBRC 15634 = ATCC 14126 = KCTC 12724 (assembly GCF_001591145.1). Lineage (GTDB taxonomy): Bacteria > Pseudomonadota > Gammaproteobacteria > Enterobacterales > Vibrionaceae > Vibrio > Vibrio harveyi. The sequence continues at coordinate 180,044 of NZ_BCUF01000002.1, forward strand.
TTATTTCGGTATTGCGGATGGGAGCTTAACGCTTTCACTTGCACCCAATGGTCGACAGTTGGTTCTTGCGGGGCGAAAGCCAATTGAACATTTAAACGCAGCGAGCCTATCAACTTGGTTCCATGCCCTCAATGAGCAAACGCAACTCTGGCAGGCTCGATTTGCGATGCTAGACCAAGACCCAACCCAATTTATCAATCAAGAACAATCTCACGTTCAGACGCTTCGAGTTTAAGGAGTTCTCCCATGGTAAGTCCAACCAGCAAAATCAGTCAAAGCCCCGTTCCGAGCTTGGATCAATTCCGTTCTGTCGCGGCACAAAAAGATGATCGTGTGATCAGTAAGCGCGGTGAAGTCAAAGAGCCCTCGACCTTCCATAAAGGGCAAAAATTCGCAGCGGTGAGTGAAAACGTGCTGCGCTCGAAATATCAAAAGTACTTCCAAGAAAACATTAAGACTCACTTAGATTTAAAACAGGCGCTGTTAAAAGAAGAAAAACCAGAAACGGCATTATTGGCGTTCTCTCTTGTTAGCCCATCAGGTTATCGCGGCGAGCCTTTGACTGAGCGTAAGATCCTTGAAGTCGTCAGCCTATTGGAAGAAGTAAAGGTTGACGGAAGCGCTTATGAAAATCTAAAAGGCACGTTCGATTCGATCAGCAAAGACCCACGTTTACAAGTCAGCATCGAAAACCAATACCCAGGAAAGATGGATGGCTTTGGTGCTGAGTTACTTGAGATGGCGAAAGAGAAGATTAAAGGGACTGGTGTCAACGCAGCGATTAACTTGGCGCTACCGGGTGTTGGCTTGTTGGTTGCCACTGGGCGTGAATTGCATAAAGCCGCCGTCAATGGTGATGCAGAGGCATACCACCACCAATTGGATCAAATTGCCCAGTTACCCGGTCGTGACCAAAGGTTGGCACTGCCAATGCAGCAAGCACTTGCACACGGGCACGCCACTCTGTCGGCAGAAGGCGCGATTGGTGCCACGTTAGGTATGGCAACAGGTGGTCTTGGAGCATTTGGTGTTACCTCCGTAGGTACCGCAGGTGTACTTCCTGTAGCAAAAGAAGCTCTAGGCAGTGTGGCAGCATCGGGCTTAATCAGTGGCTCTGGTTTTGTTGCTGGTCAAGCTGGCTCTTACGGCTTGAACAACGAAGTTCAAGATCAACTTCGTCAAGAGCCGATGTCTGGCGTGTTACCACGTATTGAAGTGTCTAACAGCAAGGGTGACTTTACTTTCAGCATGCAAGATGCAGCATCAGTGCGCGCTTTAATGGCGTACTTAGGTCCAAAGGAAGACAAGTCTATGACATCGCCTCAAGCACCAAAAGAAGCGCAAGAAATGGAAGCTGCGCGTTTGACGCTCAAGAAGATGTTGGGCTCAGATGCTAGTGAGCATTTAGTACCAGATGTCGACCCTATACTTAAACTGAGTGTGGAAGATGCTCCAAGTCAAACTGAATCGGTGGCGAATGGTGCGTTTAAAAAACTGCTCAATGAAGATTGGGACTGGTTGATGCCAGCCGTCCGAGCCATTGATCAAGGTAAGGCGCAGGACATCAATAAGACTTTGACCTACAAACTGCCTCTTGATGCAGCGAACGGACGCGTGTACTTGGATAAAAGCCCGAACCTTGATGATGGGCAACTTTCGGCGCTGGAAAAGCTAGGTTCGCCAAGCCAACTACGTTTGATGTACTTAGCAGAAGGTTGGATTTAACTGATTTGGCTTTAAACCAAAGTCCGCAGTGAAATCCTAGCGAACAAGAAAACACAAAAGGGAGCAGATGCTCCCTTTTGTTTTTGATGAAAAAACGTCTAATGAAAAAACGTCAAAACAACCGTGGCCAAGGCTTGCTGTTGTAAAGACAAAACTTGCTTCTTGCTTATTGCTCTTCAGATTGCTCCAAAGACGCAACCCAACGTAAGATCTCTGCGGTGGCTTCAATAAGATCGCCAGGTATGTATTGGTTTAGCTGGCCATCCGAATATAACGCACGTGCGAGTGGCACTTTCTGCATGACAGGAATCCCTTCTTCTTTGGCTATTGCAATCATGCGTTTCGCCATCGCATCGGTCTCTTTCAGGGTAATCACAGGCAGAGGTGTTTCGCCTTTCTTGTAGTACAAACCAATGGCAATGTGCGTTGGGTTTGTTACCAAAACATTCGAGCGTTTAACGTTATCTCTTTGGTTGGAGGCTTGTAGCTCTTGGTGCAACTGACGACGCTTACTTTTGATTTCTGGACTGCCTTCCATCTCTTTGTATTCGCGCTTCACTTCATCCTTGGTCATCTTCAATTGTTTGGTATGGTCAAACTTTTGGTAAGCAAAGTCGGCAGCAGCAATCACAATAAAACCAACTGCCGAAATGATCATTAATTGTTTGATTAGCACGCCAGTGATGGTCGGTACACACTCTAATCCACAGGTAGGAATCTGCAGTAAAGTGTTTAAGTTACCTTTTAACGTTACCCAAATAATGCATGAAAGCAGCGAAACTTTAAGGATCGACTTAATAAACTCAATAATGCTCTTTAACGAGAAAATTCGCTTGGCCCCTTCAACAGGGTTGATCTTCTTGATATCTGGTTTGACAGATTCGCCACTAAACAGAAAGCCGAACTGACCCATGTTCGCCATGATGGCAATGAGAGCGGCGACTAAGATGATCGGCGCGAGCAGATAAACCATTTCTTTGGCAATGGCGATTGCTACATCGAGAAGAGCATCTTGAAAGCCCTGATACGCCAGTTCACTTGGCAATAGAAGCAGGGCGGAGATATGCGACATATAGTAATCGGCAAACGCAAATAGCACGGTGATCAAAGCCAGAATCAACGCCGATGAAACGATTTCCTGACTTTTTGCAACTTGCCCTTTTTGACGGGCATCCCGGAGTTTTTTCGGGGTGGGGAGTTCTGTTTTTTCTCCGCTCATTACTGGGCCTGTTTATCTTTCGTAGTTAAATTTAGTTCAATCTAAAAGCGTTTTAATCATCGGAGAGGCGGAAGCTAGTGAACAGTCACCTATTCGCCTCTCTCCACTGTGTTCTTATGCGATCACCAAATGGTATTGAGCTGCTCTCTGAACAGTACAATTTCAGAGAAAAGTGCTTGAAAGTGATTCATCATCAACGCCAGGTACACAATCAACAACACACTGGCGATGGCACTTTTGATTGGCATTGCCAAGAAGAAAACGTTTAGCTGCGGTGCAAAACGGCTGATCAATGCCAGACCAAATTCGGCGAGGAACATCGCCAATACTAAAGGCGCAGACATCAATACCCCAAGCCACATTAATTGTTCGAACTGGGCATAGAAAAAGTGTACCCACTCTTCCGTTACGGACGGGAAAAAGCTGATGACGGGCCAAGAAGCATAACTGTTAAATAGCGCGTAAATAAAAGCGACAAAGCCACCGCCCGAGAAGAACAAGGTGATGAGAGTTTGAGTCAACAGTACTGCGGTTGGCGTCGATTGTGAGCCGAGGGTAGGGTTGAACATACTCGCCATTGCTGCGCCTCGTTGGTTATCCACGAGAAAGCCTGCCGCCTCGATTGCCCAAAAAGGGATCGCCGCAACAAAGCCAATCAGCAGACCTAACAGTACCTCTTTGCCCAAGATGATCATCAACCAGATCCCATCCGTTTCTGCGGGCAAATCCTGCTGGTTAATCATCGGAAAAATAAACAACGCAAGGGAGCACAAGACACCATTTCTCACCATGGTGCCGCCCAGAGTTTGCTTGTTTAAGATGGGCAGAAATATAAAGCAAGCCATTAACCTAGGAAGCGTTAAGCTGTATAGGAACAACGCTTGGTGCAAATCATCGTAACTCATCGTATTTGCGGGATTTTATCCAAAGCTAATGTTGCAAAGGCATGCAGTTCTGCGCCTAGCCACTGTGTGGTGACGAACAAGGTAATGATGACGGCGATCAGTTTAACGACAAAACCCAACGTCTGTTCCTGTACTTGAGTTAACGCCTGAATGAGCGAGACCAAAGTACCAACCAGCGCCGCAACGACAATCGGTGGCAGCGACAAGAACAGAACAAGCGTCAAAGCTTGAGTGGTAAAGTGGATTATTTCAGCCGGATTCATGCTTCTCTCCTTACTATCCGTAACTGAGCACTAAGCCATGAGTCAGCTTGGTCCAACCGTCTAGCAATACAAACAGCAGCAGTTTGAACGGTAGCGAGATCGTCATCGGCGATACCATCATCATACCCATTGCCAATAGGATGTTGGACACGATCAGGTCGATTGCGATGAAAGGTAGGTACAACAAGAAACCAATCTCAAACGCCCTAGTCAACTCGCTTACCGTAAAGGCGGGGAGCAACAACAATAAGCTGTCTGATTCCAAACGATCGACGTACTTTTGTGGCCACAATGTTCTTGCCGCATCGGTAAAAAACACCGATTCGGTTTCACGAATGTGCTTCTTCAAAAACTCACGATACGGTTGCAATCCGCTCTCAATCAGTCCTTCGATACTCTCGGAATCTTCTAGGGATATTTCATGCTGCGTCACGTAGTCATAGGTTTCAAAACCCACTGGTGCCATGATGAAGATCGACAGAATGATCGCTAATCCATAGAGCGCCATGTTAGGTGGTATTTGTTGTACACCCAGTGCGTTTCGCAATAGGGAAAACACCACCGCCAGCTTAACGAAAGAAGTCGCCATCATTGCAATGAAAGGAATCAAAGCAAGTAGGGCGAGTGTGACGATGAGGTTCAGTTCATCAGGTAACTGGATCATGCTGGCTCCTGACTACCGCCAAACAGTTCGAGTACACGCACACCTAGACGTTCATTGATGTTCACCAATTCGCACTCACCAATGATTTTGCCATTTGCTCGCATTGTCACTGGGTTAGAAATTGGTTGGTTAAGTTCAAAGGTAAAACCAGGTTGCAGAGCGTTAAGTTGTTCTAAAGTAATGGTCTGCTGACCAACATCAAACGTGAGTTCAATTGGCAGTTGCTGGTGGTCGGTAAGTGCTTCAGAGCTATTGATATCGTTCATATTGGTTTCTTTTTCTAGGATATGGAGTGTGGTTTCGTCGAGTTGGCATCGCCAAAGGTTTTGATTGGATACCTGAAAGAGCACTTGATGTTGTGCGATGTAGCAATCATCGAAGAACACCACATCGCCCAGTTCCAATTGTTCAAATTGACCGAGTGCTAAACGTGTTTTGCCAAAGCTCAGCCAGAACGGCAGTGCAATGTTTTGGCTTAGGTAAGACGGTGCTTGTGGCAAGGCGTCAATCAGCACATCTCGACCTTCATTTACCCATAGGCTAAGAGAGGCGTCATCACGGTTGATGGTAAGCATCAACACATTCTCTTGCTGAGCTTGCTGTTCATGAGCTTGCAATTTACTCAACACTGGCAGTTGCCCAAACAGACGCTTAATGACATCGGTGTAGGGCTCAATCTGGCTGCTGAGTAACGCCATTTGCAATGAGTTTGGCAGCGATTCAAATGCCGTTGAGTCAAGCATGCCATGTAGCCACTGTTGTAGCTGCGAACCACAAAAATCGATTTGAATCGTTTGTCCGCCAATGAGTAGCGTTAAACGGTAGCCCGAAAATTCAGGCTTTTGTCCAAGCGTGACCGACAGGCTGTTGCTCTGGCTATCTTGAAAGTGACATTGCTTCGCACACAGTTGGTTGCTTAGTGCGATGCTCGATGCGTCGACCTTGGGAAAATCAAGTATCATCGTTCGTCCTCAGGTTTCCATTCATCATAAATACTGCGTTGTTGTCGCGAGCGTTGTTGATCTTGTTGTTGGTTCATTTGTTCGCTGACCGAGATTCGAATTGGTTGGTCGATACCCAAGCGTTGCAAGCGCTCAACCAATTCTTGTTTAGCGTTTTGATTGATCAGTGACAGGGCATGTTCTTGCTTGATCAGGACGCTGTAACCAGAACTGTCATGTTTAATCGAGATCTCGCCACCTTTTAACTGACCTTCATTGAGAAGCAGTCGGACTTCCTTCTCGTTCGCACTTGGCAAAGACACATAGATCTTGTCAACCAACTTGCTGATCAGCTCGTTCACATCTCTTGCCGAACTTTGTGGTGCTTGTGCCTCCATACTCTTGAGGATCACATCACCTTGGGTGGTCGACTGGCTTATATTCGACGCCGAGAACAGTTTGGTGTCGGCTTCAGGCGTCGAATGATGTAAATCAATGTGCTTCGAGTGTTTTAGCTTCTCTTCAAACGCTGACAACGCAGCTTTCGCTTCTGCATTAGTTTGCGCGTTACTTAAAGTGCCTGCTTCTTTTGTTGTCGTATCTGGCTTCTGTCGCTGACCATTTAATACGTTTTGCACGGCGGTAGCAGCTTTGCCATCAAGCTGGATTGGCGTTGGTTGACTATTCAAGTCTTTTTGGAAACCGCCAATAATGGCTTTAGGATCGTGATACAGACCATCAAGAGATGCGGTTGAACCTGCTGAATCAGCTTGGTTATCACGAGTCGTTTTTTCTTTTGTTGCTGAGGAACCGATGGATTGGTTTTTCACAATGATTTCCTCTTGCTGCTGTGCATGTTTACCTGCCATATTACTCAGAGGTGCTTTTTCAGATAGAGATTGAGCCGCGTCTTTATCGTTGTTTTCGACAGGAGATTTGTCCTTGCTTGGGCGCTCCGTTATCCCCGTTTTGTGCAAGCTGTTCTCATGCTTTATGCGTTCTTTATCGCCAATCGCTTGCTCGACTAACGAGTTAGGCTTAACGGGTTTTGTGATATCTGATTCCGCTTCTGTCGCGGTCTTTGGCTGTTCTACAACATCACTGTTCGAAGCGTCTTTTGAAGCTTGATGATTTGTGCCTAGCGTAGAGTCTTTTTCTAACGGAGAAAGATTGGCTTTAGCAGCATGTTTCGCACTGTCTGAACTGTCAGCACCGTTTGTGCTGCCAGCTTTGTCCGTTTTTTCAGAAGAAGCTTGGTCTTTGGCTCTTTCTTGCTGAAGATGGTCAAGCTGAGCTTTAGGCTTCAGGGGCTCAAACTTATCTAAACTCAATGCCGCTTTGTACAAACGAGTCGTCTCTTGACCATGCTCCGCTTCTGACGGCATTGGCTTAAGAGCGTTGTTAAAGCGAGACTCAAGTTCTTCAGAGATGTTGCTTGCTGGACTCTGTTGACCTTGTTGTGAGAATTCTGTTGTGTTTGGGTGATCGTGTTTGACTCGCATCTTTACCTTCTATGAAACAACGACGCTACGAAACTCTTCCTGTTCGAGCTCTTCTTGGTACTGCACTTGACGCATTTGTTCAGCAATTTCTTGTTCGTTTAGCTGAATGAATTTTTCTTTTGTTTTATGAGCGGCAAGGGCTTCTTGTTTTCTTTCTTTAAGCCGTTGGTTTTCTTGTTCTAATGCTTTTTTTGCCTCTGCGGCACGTTGTTTTAAATCTGCTTCTCTCTCCCTTAATAGCGCGATTTCTTGGCGTAATATTTCAAGCTCTTTTAGTACCACCGTTTTCTGCTTCGCTTTGGCAAACCGTCGCTCTTCTTCCTCTTTTCGCCATTGGTGATAATCGACCACGGACTGCTCGGCTTTTCGCAATAAAGAAAGCGCACTATTGACTCGATACTCTTGCTGCTGAACGGCACTGTCTGCTCGATCAGCTCGAATCTTTTTTATCTCTAGTAACTGCTCGATCATAAGCCCGCCAGTCCTCGTAACTGAGTCACGGTTTCGTCGAGTTCACTTGGTTCGTGTGTGCCTTGGCGCAAAAATGCTCGGATATCATCACCTTGTGCAATCGCCATATCCGCGCGGCTGTCAGCACCATGTTGGTATTCACCAATTTTGATCAGCAGTTCCACTTCTTCATATTTTGCCAACATTTCACGCATATGAGCTGCCGACGCTTGATGAGTTTTGTCCACGATTTGGTTCATCACACGGCTCGCGGAGCGAAGTACATCAATTGCTGGGTAGTGGTTCATCGCTGCCAGTTTGCGAGAAAGAATGATGTGACCATCCAGTATCGAACGGGTCTCATCGGCAACTGGCTCTGTCATATCGTCACCTTCTACAAGCACGGTATACAGCGCGGTAATGGACCCTTTGTCTGATTGACCCGCACGTTCCATCAGTTTTGGTAGTGCAGCGAAAACAGAAGGCGGATAGCCTCGTCGTGTTGGTGGTTCACCAGCGGCCAACCCAATCTCACGCTGAGCTCGGGCAAAGCGCGTTACTGAATCCATAAGCAGCAAGACACGTTTACCTTGGTCTCGGAAGTACTCCGCGATAGAGGTCGCGACAAACGCTGCTTTGGCACGTTCCATTGCTGGTCTGTCGGAGGTCGCAACAACCAATACTGACCTTGCCATGCCCTCTTCACCAAGGTCGTGCTCGATAAATTCTCTTACCTCACGCCCCCTCTCACCGATAAGGGCGAGGACCGTTACATCAACATCGGCAGAGCGAATAAGTTTCGCGAGTAGGGTACTTTTACCACCGCCCGCTGCCGCAAAAATACCCATCCTTTGCCCTTCGCCACAGGTGAGCAATCCGTCTATCGAACGAACCCCCATGGAAATAGGTTTCTCGATCAGTTTTCTCTGCATCGGCGGCGGCGCGTCTCTGTAAACCGGATACCAAGCACTCGGCTCTTTGCTTTGGGTGCCATCAAACGGTCGACCCAGACCATCCAGAATTTTCCCTAACAGGTGATCGCCAACACCCACTTCGTGCGTCTTCCCAAGCGGGCTTACTTCGGTATTGGAGGAAATACCAAACATGTTGCCAAGTGGGGTGAGTAACGCGTGATGTTGTTGAAAGCCAACCACTTCCGCTAGCAGCGACAAGGTTTGATCCGGGTTACGCAACTCACAAAGTTCACCGACACGTACACCTGGCACCACGGCTTTGATGATGGTGCCGGTAACTTGAGTAACTCGACCGCGGATTTGGATCAAACGTGTCTGTTTGATTGCAGATTGTTGGGTTTCGGTGATGTATGAGAAGTCGTTCAATTTAGGAAAACATGCGCAATAACTGATGCTGAGAGAATAAAAAGGATGGTGCAGTATTTATAGTGACTATTGGTCGGGAGTTTTTAGAAAACTTAAAACGCCCTAAAAAAACACGTCTGATTTTGACAGCCCGTTGCAAATGCAATTCTTATAATTCGCTCATATTGTACGAAAGGAGTGCAAGTGAATGAGTATTATCAATAATCAAATTACAACGGGTAACAAGTTTGACACGCCAATTCGAAGCGGTCTTGAGTCTTCACGTTCTGGGGAGTCAATTGGTGGCAACTATCGAGGCGAAACTGTCCGTGTACACAATGCTACTCAATCACTGTTTGACGCGATGGAAGAGCTGACGTCATTAGGCTCAGAAAAAGCGGAAAAAGATCTGACCAAACGCAAAGTGAAAGATGGCGGTATTCGCGTTAATGAAGCCCACGAGTTGGTTTCTGATTACCTAAGAAAAGTGCCTGATCTTGAGAAGAACCAAAAGATCAAAGACCTTGCTGCCAAAATGGCAAGTGGCAACTTATCAACAATTGCCCAGTTACAAGCGTACCTTAATGGTTTTTCTGAAGAGAAAAGCCACCAGTACCTTGCATTAAAAGCGGTCAAAAAGTTTCTTGGCGCTAACCCAGAAAGTAAGAACCTACTGGCGCTGATCGACCAAGCCCTTCTGAACTTTGAGCAAAACCCAGATTCGTGGTCTCAAATTGATACTGAAATTCGCGTATCCAGTTTTGCGGACGAATACAGCCAAGAACAAGGCTTCAGCAGTTTGCATCAACTGCGCGGTTTCTATCGCGACACCGTACATAGCTACCAAGGTTTAGGCTCAGCATACAAGGATGTGGTTGAGCGCTTTGGTGAAAAAGAGGTGTCTACGGCGGTCGACTTTATGTTGCAAGGCATGAGTGCTGACTTAAGCGTTCAAGGCAGCAATATCGACTCAGTAAAGTTGCAGCTTTTGATGTCAGATATGCAAAAGCTTAAAACGCTGAACACCCTTCAAGACCAAGTTGGCAATCTCTATCAGATGTTTAAACCTCAGCAGGCAAGCCATGGCTTATCAAGTTACTGATTTGATGTCAGATGTCATTGCTTTGGTTGAGCAGCGCTGGGTGGGCAGTGAAGAGATCTGGAACTTAGCGAATGCCATGGAATTGGAATCCACCGAGCGAAAAATTAGCTTTTTCAGAGAGCTGCATAAACTGGTTCGGCATATCCCAATTGATGTGTTTAACGATGAAGAACAGCGACAAAACCTAATACAAGCCGTGCAAAAAGCGCTTGATGAAGCGATTGATTTAGAAGAAGAGGAAATGTGGGACGATGAATTGGATTGATGCGTCAGTGGATGATTTTTGCCGAGGAATGGGGCTTGACGCTGTAGATTTCTCGTCAGCAGGACGTGTTCAGTTGAGCTTTGAACAGAGCGGTACTTTGCACCTTGAGAAGCATCAGGACTGTTTGTTTCTTATGTTGGCGAAAGCGCTGCCGTGGCATCAATCTAATGAGCCGATCAAGAAGGCACTGAGCTTTTGCCATGCAGGGCAAGGTTGGCCATTTACCATTAAAACCGGATTGCTCGATGAACAGACGCTGGTTTTCTCTGCGCAAATTGAAGGTGATGAAGTGACATTGCCAACCATCGAACAAGCATTCGCGCTCTTGGTTCGCTTACACAATGATGTGGCGAATTCATGAGTAGAATTAGTACGTTAAACGTTGGTATTGAAGGCTTTACTCATGTCTCTCTTGAGCAAGTTGAAAACGATTTCCCACAGCGTTTTCAACTGCTGCCTGATGGTCAAGCCATCGCGACGCACTTAGAGAAACTGTATGAGCTTCGCCCATCTGAGCAGTACTTGATGTCGCTCGCCAAGCCAAAGCTTGCCCATTCAGAACTACTTCGCCCAGACAAGTATCGTCAGCAGTTTGATACGACTCAGCAGCGACTCCAGGAATTGGCACAGCAAAACGGTTCCCATGCGCTTTCCCAAGCGGTGGAAACGCTGCAAAACACGCAATTAGACCAACGTTATCTCACCATGGCGTTGAATCTACTGATTCAGGTTTAAGCCCCATGTTGCAAACAAAAGATGTGGAGCTATTGCTTATCCACGCTGCACTCCAAGTTCAATATCAAAAGCCCGAACAGGCGATCACGTTGCTGGATGCGTTGTTAGAAATCGAACCAGATCATCAAGAAGCTCGCCAAACACTGGCGGTGGCATGCCTGAATTCTGGTCGTTACACACGTTCAATCGAGCTGTGCGAAAGCTTATTGGAAGCAAACAACTCAAATAAAGCGGGCTTATGGTTTTGTCTCAGCCAAGCGCGCTGGAAACAAAATGATGTTGAGGGGGCACGCCGTGCTCATCGACGTTATCTGAAATCTCTAAATAGTGAATCAAATGAATAAGTTGATCGATATTCTAAACAAAGTTGGACAACGCAAAGACATCATGCTCGCCGTGATGCTATTGGCGATCGTCTTTATGATGATTTTGCCTTTACCGACGGCATTGGTGGATGTACTAATCGGTACCAACATGAGTATAGCGGTCGTCCTTTTGATGCTTGCTATCTACATTACCTCACCGCTGGAATTCTCTGCATTCCCGGCGGTTCTTTTGATTACAACGCTGTTTCGCTTGTCACTTTCTATTACGACAACGCGACTTATCCTTCTGCAAGGCGACGCCGGTCAGATCGTTTATACCTTCGGTAACTTCGTAGTTGGCGGTAACTTGGTCGTGGGTATCGTGGTGTTCCTGATCATCACCATCGTTCAGTTTATGGTGATCACCAAAGGTTCTGAAAGGGTTGCGGAAGTCAGTGCTCGATTCTCCCTTGATGCGATGCCGGGTAAGCAGATGAGTATCGACGGCGATATGCGTGCTGGAGTGATCGACGTTCATGAGGCACGTCATCGTCGTTCATTGATTGAAAAAGAAAGTCAAATGTACGGTTCGATGGACGGTGCAATGAAGTTCGTAAAAGGGGACTCCATTGCCGGTCTGGTGATCATCGTGGTGAACATTCTGGGTGGTGTGACCATTGGTGTGACTCAAAAGGGCATGTCAGCGTCTGAAGCGCTTGAACTGTTTGCTATTTTGACCGTCGGTGATGGCCTGGTATCGCAGATTCCGGCGCTGTTTATCGCTATTACGGCCGGTATTATCGTTACACGTGTTTCAAATGAAGATTCCTCTGACCTAGGTTCAGATATCGGTGGTCAGGTTACCGCGCAACCAAGAGCTTTATTGATTGGTGGTGTCCTATTGGTGCTGTTTGCACTCATTCCAGGCTTCCCGAAAATCACTTTCCTTGTGCTTGCCGTTGTTGTAGGCGGTGGTGGTTTCTTCTTGTTCTATCAACAGAGAAAGCAAAGCGAATCTGACAGTTCTGACCTACCTAGTTTTGTCGCCCAAGGGGCGGGCTCGCCAGCTGCCAAACCGAATAAACCAACCCCTTCTCGCAACAGCAAAGGTAAATTGGGCGAGCAAGAAGAGTTTGCGATGACAGTACCGCTGCTCATCGACTTGGATTCTCGCTTACAAGAGAGCCTAGAAGCTGTGGCATTAAATGATGAACTCGCACGAGTCAGACGCGCGCTGTACCTCGATCTAGGTGTGCCATTCCCGGGCATCCACTTGCGATTTAATGAAGGGATGAGCAACGGTGAATACCTGATTCAATTGCAAGAAGTACCGGTTGCTCGCGGTCGAATTGAAAGCGAAAAATTGTTGGTGACAGAGGGCAATGAGCAGATAGATTTACTGGGTGTGCCTTACGAAAGCGATGACGACTTTCTGCCGGGCATCGCGAGTATTTGGGTTGACCACAGTCACCGAGAAAAATTGCAAAACAGCCATGTGGGCTTTTTGACTCCCGACCGCATTCTGACTTACCACCTGTCTCACGTACTGAAAGAGTACGCGCAAGACTTTATCGGTATTCAAGAGACCCGTTACTTGCTTGAACAAATGGAAGGCAGCTACTCCGAATTAGTGAAAGAAGCGCAACGTATTGTGCCTTTACAAAAGATGACGGAAATCCTGCAACGCCTCGTTTCTGAAGATATTTCTATTCGTAACTTACGTGTGATCTTAGAGGCAATGGTTGAGTGGGGACAAAAAGAGAAAGACGTGGTTCAACTGACGGAATACATCCGTTCCAGCTTGAAACGCTACATCTGTTACAAGTATGCCAGCGGTCAAAACATGCTGCCTGCGTATCTGTTGGATCAGAGCTTGGAAGATACGATCCGTAACGGTATTCGCCAGACTTCAGCGGGTAGCTACTTAGCGCTTGACCCTTCTGTGACTCAACAGTTTGTCAGCGACGTTAAGCAAACCATCGGTGATTTGAGTCGCATGCCAAATAAACCTGTGCTGGTGGTGTCGATGGATGTGCGTCGTTACGTACGTAAATTGATTGAATCTGAATACTACGAACTGCCAGTGTTGTCGTTCCAAGAACTGACTCAGCAAATCAATATTCAACCGCTGGGAAGGGTAGGAATGTAATGGCGTGTGAACTCGCTCAGTCTTTAATGGCGTCAGGAATCGAAGTGACGCCTTACTTTTGGCAGAAAAGCACCATCTTGCTCGGGCAACGATACGAGTGCGACGGTATGGAACTGGTATTCCGAGTGGAAGAAGGTGAAATCATCATCGTACTGCTGCGAAGAATCAGCCCTAATCAAGGTTTGAGCAATCCTTTCTCTGCTCTGTTTTTGCTCGCAGAACACGCGATCCGATTGTACCCACCCGATTGGAGCATTCGCGGCAACGTTGACGTATTGCGAGGCAGCAATATGAGTAGCCAAAGGTTAGCGCAGTTCTATTTAAAAGCCTGTGGGGCGAGCCACGATGAACAAGAAGATTGGTACTTCTTGCGCCTCAGTGATTACCGCCCACTTAAAAAGAGAAAAAAGTAAAAACTCTCGACTGTTACTGACAGCATCCAAGAGATGCTTCGCTTTAAGATAGGTATCAAGATGAAGCAACCCTTTACCGAAACCATTGAAAAATCAGAACTTGCTATCCGTAATGCGGAAGATAGAACTGATGTCTTCAATGAATTACTTGAAGGATTAGGCGTTGGTCCAGTAGCAGGAAATATTCTGCTCGATGGGTTAAATGCTTCGCCCCAATTGATGAAACAAGCAGAGCATGAACTGCTTGAAGAAGTACAACGCCGCAGACAACAACAGCATCAAGTGCAAGCCACGAGTACCAAAGGCTCTAGGCGCAAGCGACCAACAATGATGCGTGGCATGGTGATCTAGAGGTTTCTAAATGACGGATATGACAACCATGAACTCTGTATCTGGAGTTCTAAATACAGCAACGAATCGTGACTCTCAAGCCTCTTTCCAGCAGCGTTTGGTAGAGACCCTTTCTCCAATTCTAGGCGATTCCGATGCAGCTCAATTAGAGTCTTTGATTCGCCAATTACCAATGGTAGTTGGGCGTACCGAACAAGAAAGTTTGGACCTGTATGCAGATTCATTACGCACGCTGCTAGAAAAGCAAGCCGCCTTTACGGGGACTGCTGCCGCTGAGACTGCTGCGCATTGGATGCAGTCACTGCAACACCAAGCGGTGAATGGTCAGATTGCGCCTCAAGACGTAGTGACTGGCGTAAACAACACGCTCGCGCATCAATTCCAGTCTTGGTTCGATAAGCAATTAAAAGATACGGTCGACAGCTCGCTTCCAACAGATTTTATCAATGAGTTTCGTTTAGGCAGCCAAAGCACCCAAGCGCAGCAAATTGCAGCCCTAGATGCGAGCGCGCTTACAGCCGCGACAGCAGAGATCAGCAAATTTGTAGACGCTCTTGCGCAGCAAATGAGCTCTAGCGAAGTCCGTGATAGTGCGATTTCATTTTTGCGCAATGCCTTTCGTAATCTAGGCTCGGTAGATATCAACGGGCTCAAGAACTCGAACTACTTGCTAACGCAAGAAAGCTTCAGTGCAGCGGTTACAGCTCAACTGGTTACTTCTTTGGACAGCGTAGGCATCACGTTAAGTAACAGTGATGCTAAGGCTTTGGCAGATAAGATTGCTTGGATTCCAGGTATGTCCAAGCAAGAGCTTACCGGTGCATTAAATGACCTAGCAAAACAAGTGAAAGGTCAGTACGAAAACGAATACGGGGCAGGACAGGTTGGTCAACTGCAAAACGTGCTTAATGCCGTGGTAGCAAACCTCAAGAACTCCCCAAATGCGATAACACTTTCGAGTTTGTTTTCTAGCATTGCGGTAAGCCTTGTGAACAAGCAAGTCGATACGTTTTACGGTAACCTCCATAAGGTACAGAAATACCAAGCGACGCAAGATCAGGTTGATCTAATCAAACAAAATACTGCACGAGACATAAACCTGCTATTTGAGAAGATTGTTGCCAGAAAAGACATTGGTACTGATTTCATTACGCGTCATCAAAAAATGATGGAGAACCTTAGCAAGTTAAATACGCGCTTGAGCAAAATCTCAGAAGAAGAAAAGAAGATAACCACAGGAGCTGACGGGAAAGAGCACGCTGATGTTAAAGCGGAACACTCTCTGACTGCTCGCGATTTACTGTCTGTGATTGAATCCAGCATTGGTGATCGCTTTGATGAGCGTGTGCTGTTTGCCTTAAACGAGCGTCGCGTTAACCGACTTGAAAAACGAGATCAGCAAAAAGAGGAACTTCAGTCTTATACAGCAAGGCTAAAAATCTTTGGTGAAGTACAGTCTCAGATACATATCAAGCAAAGTGGAAGCGGTACTTATGGTGAAGGTTACAACCCTGAAAGTTATAAATTTAACCACACCAGTTTTAACTACAGTACTCCAGAAGAATTTCATAAGTCACCTGAGTTTAAACATCTAAGTGAAGTTTTTCGAAGTGACAAAGGCTGGGGGCAACCTGGACCAGGTAAGAGAGCGAATATCTATCAAGATTATATCGATTTTGACGCGATAAACAGAGACAAGGTTAACTTGTCTAGTGTCATCGAGAGTCGAAATGGAACAGATGTTCGATTCATTTTTACTAAAGAGAATGTCGAGAAATACATCAAGCCAGAATTTCGACATCCATCTGGTGGAATTCAGCCTTCACCCGAAGACGTACTAAAGGTCACACACCGTATGTTTTTGAGATATGAAGGTATTGATGCAAAAAATGAGAATTATCAAAATGGCGAGAAATCCAAAAAATTGTCTGATTTCTCTAGTTCTGTCAGTGATAAATCCAAGTTGCTTAACGATGAAGTGCAAATCAAAACCACTGAGCTGAACGACACCAGTTCTCAATACAACTCTACCGTTGAAGCTATGAACAAGTTTGTTCAGAAGTACCACAGTATTTTACAAGAAATCCTACGAGCGATTTAAGGATAAACAACCATGACTACACAAAACGCGGCAACTGACCCATCTCAAATGCAAGCAGAGGAACTACTTTCTTTTCTAGAGGATGGGGGTACGTTAAAAATGCTGCACGACGTATCGGCAGATACTATCGAGCACATTTATGCGGTTGGATACAACTTTTTCCAATCAGGCAAGGTAGAGCAAGCCGCTAAGGTTTTCCAACTACTTAGCATGCTTGATCATTACCAAGCGCGCTTTTTCATTGGTTTGGGAGCCGCTCGTCAGGAACTGGGTGAGTACCTGCAGGCGATTGATGCCTACAGCTACGCTGCGCTTGTGGATATTAATGATCCACGCCCACCTTTCCACTCTGCAGAATGTCACCTTAAGCTTGAGCAATTGACAGAAGCAGAGAGTGGGTTTTACAGCGCGAAGGAGATGTCTGCCGGGAAATCAGAGTATGCAGACTTGCATCAACGAGCAGACATCATGTTAGAAGCGGTGAGAAACAAAAGGAGTAACTAGAATATGAATTCTATTGCACTTGACCGCACTCAGAGTCAGGTATACACACCTGATTCTGGCCAAACTATGTTAGACAAGGTAACGAAGACCGCATCTCATGCGTCACCTTCTGTAACCGTTGAAAACGTAAAAGGTAAAGATGCTGAAGCATTGAACACTGGTAAAGTTAAAGTTCAGCTTGATGCACCTAATGCCGCAGTAAGCGATAAGGTTAATGAACTTACGCTGAAAGCCATGGCTCAGCTACAAAAAATCGTAGACTCGATTGCCAAGGTTTTGCATGCGGTTGCCGACAATACGGGCTCGCTAGCAGTGAGAATCATCGCAGGTTCTGCGGATGATTTTGAAGTAGAGCTGGCTGCAATCACAGACAAACTGAAGAGTGCTCAAAACGAGCTTAAAATTCAGGAAGTGAAAGTAGCGAAAGCGAAGCACGAGCAAGAAATGGCAGAAAACCAAGAGAAGATCAAAGAGTCTGAAGCTGCGGCAAAAGAAGCTCAGAAGTCAGGCTTAGCCTCTAAGATCTTCGGTTGGATCAGTGCTGTTGTCTCTATTGTCGTTGGTGCCATCATGGTGGCTACTGGTGTTGGTGCGGCAGCAGGCGCATTAATGATTGCCGGCGGCGTGATGGGCGCGGTTAGCATGGTTCTACAAGAGCCAGCTGTACAAGACGCGATGAAAGAGGCTGGTATTAATGTCGATGCTCTCAACAAGGTCGTGATGGCTCTAGAGATTGCCGTAGCAGTTATCGGGGCAATCGTCACCTTTGGCGGCGCCGCTGCAGGTGGTATCGCGAAATTGGCGGCGAAGAGTGCAGGTAAGATTGCACAGAAAGTCACTGATATTGCGACCAAAGCAGCAGCGAACATGGCGAAGATCGCAGATATGGGCTCTAAAGCTGCGACTACGACTGCGAAAGCAATCCGTTTTGGTGCAGAAACCGTCGACCTTGCTGTCAATGTTGGTAAGGGGACCACTGATGCGGTTCATGCTTCTAAGAACGCGAAAGTTACTAATATCCAATCGGATATCACTGACTTGCGAGCGAAGATGACCCTTAGCCAAGCGGTTATCGACAAGCTTAAAGAAGAGATCGCTAAGCTGATGGAAGATTTCCAAGAGCTAATGAGTGTCATAATGCAGATGATTCAGGCGAAAGGCGAAACGATGCAAGCGGTGATGAGCCGTCCAGCGACGGTTTAAGGAGCGTTTATGTTAGATAAAATTGGCAATACTGGACGTGCAGATCTTTACGGTTTGGGCGAGCAAGGTAAAACCACTAAGGCTGAAAAAGCGCCTGAGACAAAAACGGAAGCTGCGGCAATCCGTGGTAACAGCGAGGCAGCAGTATCAGGTCCTAAACATTACCAATTGGATGGTCCAAAAGCACCTGCAATCGGCGATCAAGCTCGAGTAGTTGAAAAGCTGATGAGCGCATTGGCGCCAACTGTGAATCTGCTAATGCAGACAACAGAAAAAGCCCTAAACGGTGAGCAGGTCATTAAATCTCCATCGGACGCGATTTCACAATCACTGTCTCTGCTTACGCTGCTTTATCAAGTGTCTAAGCTAAGCCGTGAGCAGCAAGTACTGCAACGTGAAATTGCTGTTGAAGCAAACGTAGCAAGCCTTAAGAGCCAAGCACAAGAGCTTAACAACTCAGCCAAAGCGATGATCGCAATGGCGGTTATCTCTGGTGTTATGGCGGGTGTTACCGCAATCATGGGCGCAGTTGGCTCAATGAAAGCAGGTAAGAAGATCAAACAAGAAGCCGCTGGTAACAAAGCATTTAAGGGGCAACAAGCAAACTTAGATGCCAAAATGGCTGAGATCAAAAACACCAAAGGTTTTGAAGGCGCGAAAGCAAAACGTGGGGAAATGCACCGCGAAGCAAATATGATTCGTACCGATATGGATCATATCAAAGCGGATACCACGGCTTACGGACGTAAGTTTGATAAGCAAATGGGCAACAACCAAGCGACGAACTCAGTCATTCAAGCTCTGACTCAAATGGCAAACTCTGCGTCAAACGTAGAGCAAACCAAAGCTCAGGCTCGTAGTAAAGAAGACGAAGTTCTAGCGACACGCGCACAAGCATCTAAACAGAAAGCAGACGAAAACGTCGGCTTCCAAGAAGGGTTGCTAAAAGAGTTGCGTGAACTGTTCCGCTCAATTGCTGATAGCCAAAACCAAGCATGGCGTGCATCTATCCCAACGGTTTAAACCGTAGCGGATAAGATCGCATAAAGAGTTAAGGCGCTGTATATACAGCGCCTTTTTTGTGTGGATCGCAATGGTATAAGCCGTAAAAGCCAAACTATTCTTTTGGTTTTGAAACGCTTTGCTTCCGGTAGTAGCTGAACGCAATGACGCTCTCTACGGTTAAGATTGAAAACAGCTTTATGTTGTCCGATAGCGGTAGAAGTAGAATACAGACCAGTGCGGTAACGCTAGCGGTCAAACAAATTGATAGCCGATGCTTTTGACGTTCCATGTCGAGTCCTACGGTATGGTTTTCAATGTCTTGTTACTTGGCGTTTTCATCAAGAAGGTTGAGTTTAGGCTACCTAATTTGTTGGATCATCGCTTCTTTCTATATGATTAAAGCTATTGAAAATTTGAGTGCCTTTATAGCACAGGTGCTTTGAAGGGCGAGTTGCCTTGGTTCGTATGTTTCGTTAACGATTTTTGATTTAGAACCACTAGATCTTCAAATTGTTGCCTCGCCTTCAAACCAAGTCATTCTTGCTGAACCTAGCACCTTGAGATTAATTGGGTATACAGCAAGTTAAGTAGGGAAATGAGCATGAACATGAGTGAGTTTTCGAAGCGTGTTGAACTGTCGCCTCATACACTCAGATATTATGAAAAAATTGGTTTATTGAAGAATATTCAAAGATCCCCCAGTGGACATAGGATGTATACCGCCAAAGACTTGTCTTGGATCGAGTTCGTCAAACGTTTGAAAGACACCGCGATGCCGCTTGAAGAGATCCTTAAGTACGCAGATTTACGTGAAGTAGGCGAGAGCACGATTGAAGAGCGTCAGGTATTACTAGAGAAACATCAAGAAAAACTGACTGAATACCTAGAGTTACAGAAGCAACACCTTGCAGCGCTAGAAGCAAAAATAGATTTGTATAAGCAAGGAAAAGTTCGTTGACTTAGAGTTAACTCTAACTTGTAGAGTGTTCCTAGATTCATACAAAAGGAGCATCAACATGTCATCGTCACGCTTTGATCAAGGATTAAAACTGCTTTCAGACATCGATGGTGAGGCAGGGCATAACGTTATTGATAGTCTGCAAGATATCTGTCCGGACTTAGCCAAGTTCACCATTGAATACCCGTTCGGAGATATTTACTCGCGACCTGCACTGGATATCAAATCGCGTGAAATCGCGACGGTTGCGGCATTAACAGCATTGGGGCACTGTCAGCCGCAGTTAAAAGTACACTTAAATGCAGCATTGAATGTTGGGTGTACAGCAGAAGAGATAAAAGAAGTCTTACTGCAAATGTCGGTTTATGCAGGGTTTCCTGCGGCATTAAACGGAATGTTTGCGTTCAAGGAGGTCCTCGCTGAACGGAGTGATCTGAATTAATAGGGAGCACGCAGGTCGTAGCATCAAACCGCACTCAAGGTCTTGAAAAGGTAATACAACAAAGCCAGAGCGTCGAATCTGGCTTTTTCTTAACTCATCTCATCTCTATTTAATCTACTAAGAAGGCGAGGACAACATGGGATGATCTTCTTATCTCTGCTTGGTCACCGCTATACCAATTCTTCGTTTATATAGCTTCAATCAATGGAATGTGCGCTGGTTAATGATTTTTATGTAAATAATGCCCCTGGACGTGATACAGCTAACAAAATTATTTTTGTTCGGTAACGTTCCCGAAAAGTTTGTATATTATCGCCCCATTGATACAAGTGGTAGAGACGCTCTGAGTCTGAGCGCTCTGAAATTCAGACTTTAGATGGGTATTTAAAGTCACCATAAGTTTGCAATTTTACTTGGGAACGTTTGCAAATAACCTAAGTATAAATTTACGTGAGACTATGGAAATGAAACTACACACTTTGACGATGGCAGTAGCGCTTGGGCTGGTTACAGTACCTGCATTCGCAACAACAGATGTTGACGCTCTTGAAAAGCGAATTAATGAATTAGAACAAAGACTTGAACAGACAGAAAAAGTATCCACAGAAGCAAATGAGAAAGCCTCAAGCTTTGAGTTTCATGGCTACGCTCGTTCCGGGCTGCTCATTAATGATGATCTGAATGGTGCAGTGGGTACTGGTCCTTACATGACGGCAGCTGGTGCTATTGGCGCGCCAATTGGACGATTAGGGGTTGAGGATGATCATTATGTGGAAGCAAACCTTATTCACAAACGCTTTGCAGATGATGGTTCCAGCGCATTGTTCCGAATCATGTTGGCAGATAGTACGGAAACCAATAACGAATGGACAGCGAGTGAGAGTCAATTAAACGTTCGTCAGGTATATGCTGAGCTAAACAAGTTGAGCATGTTCTCTGAATCAAGTGCGTTTGCTGACGCAACGTTTTGGGCAGGTAAACGATTTGACCGTGATAACTTTGACATTCACTTCTTTGACTCGGATATCGTTTTCCTATCTGGTACTGGTGCTGGCGTGTATGACGTCCAAATGAACGATTCATGGAAAGCAAACTTCTCGATCTATGGTCGTGATTTTGGTGAGATTGATAGCTCGTCAACTGATGTTGAAAACTATATCGCGACAATGAACAACCGCTTTGGTAATTGGCAATTGATGCTGAGCGGCATGACGTCAGCTGATAACAATGATCGTGTAGAAGGAGCTGCGGACAAAGGTTTACATGCGATGTTTGCTTACCATGGCGATAACTTCTTTGGCATGAGTGAAGGCTTCTCTAAAACTGGTATTTTGGTGGGTGATGGACTGGGTGCAGAACTTAAAGGCATTGGTTCAAACGGTGATTTGCTAGAAGACGCAAAAGCCGTACGCTTGTTCAGTTATGGTGTAACACGCATCGGCGACAACTGGCGTGTAGCACCTGCGTTGCTAGCAGAACACAGCCAAGATCGCTTTGCTAAAAATGATGAATTTACTTGGGCATCGTTCAACATCCGCTTAGCGCAAGAGTTTACACAAAACTTTGAGATGGTTTATGAAGGCTCATACCAATACATGGACCTAGACAATGCGATTGATAAAGCAAGTGGCAGTTTTTACAAAGCGACAATTGCACCAACGCTTAAGATGTCTACCGCAGCAGGTTTCTTTGACCGTCCAGAGCTACGTTTTGCTGTTAGCTACGTTGATTGGAGCGAAGACTTGAATGGCTACTCGATTAGCCAGGATGCGGGCGCTGCAACGATGGGTGATGGTGGTGAAGTTCTGTTTGCACTGCAAATGGAAACTTGGTTCTAAAGGGAGCTAACCTACAAAGAGTAATAAGAAAAGCGCCAACTGATTTCAGTTGGCGCTTTTTCATTAACAGGACTGACGCTCAATTGTTTTGAAGGTTAGTACCATCTTACTCATTTCAAAACTTCTGTTAGCAATTCTATCTAGTAACAGTTTCGCACCATTTTCCCCTGCTTTATCAAATGCATAGTTAAATGTTGATAAGGTTGGGGTGCACACTGATGCGAGCTCATCATCACCAACTCCTAACACTAAAACGTCTTTACCCGGTGTTAACCCGAGCTCTTGAATCGCTCTCATCGCACCGATAGCAATACGGTCTGTCGCACAGAACAAGCCATCTAGCTTAGGGTTCTTTGTTAAGTGTTGTTTTGCCAATGAATAGCCAGAATCGATTGTAAAGTCACCACGAGCATGGAAGGCGAGCTCAAAACCATGATGTTGTAGCGCTTGAACAAATCCTTCAGAGCGTTGCTTATCTACCGCGATATCGTCACCTTGCACACCAATAAAACCCATGGTTTGGCAACCTTTTGCAACCAGTCTATTTCCCGCTTCAAACCCTACTCGTGCGTCATCATGAATGATGCTTGGAATATTAAACATGGAGCCATCTTGACCGACGAGCACAACTGGGACGGCTGAGTTTTGAATTGCTTTTACCAGCTTGGAATCGAGGTGGGTGGCGTAAAGAATGATCCCTTCAACCCGTTTTTGGTTAAAGATCTGAATGTATTCCAGTTCTTTTTCGTGGGCTTGGTGAGTGCTAGCAAGTAAGACATGTTTCCCAGCTTTTTCAAGGACATCGGTTAATCCATCGACACCTTGGGATGTGGCATGAGAGGAAACCCGAGGAACAATGACACCAACCAGATTGGTCTTTTGAGATTTTAGATCTTTAGCGACTTGGTTCGGCACATAGCCACACTCCGCTACTGCTTGGCGGACCTTCTGTTTTGTCGCTTCTTTTACGCCATACTCATCGTTTATAACCCGTGACACTGTTGATTTTGATACGCCAGCCAGACGGGCGACATCATGCAGACTCGCCATTGTTCCTATCCATTCTGTTTTTCGTTTTTGGGATTGTTTGCAAAGAGAAGATGAAAATCTCTTTGATAAGTAGCGATTCTAACCTCCTATACTGCTCTTAGGGAGAGAATTTGACGATCATTCTCACATTCTCTCTGCTTTATCTTTGATCATTTGGTTTTATTGAGCAAAAATCTGTTTTGCAAACGTTCCCGAAAATATCGCAAGCTCAGATAATAATCCAATGGGGTATGAAATGAATTATCCGGCAGTAGCAAAAGAGTTGTTAACTCTATTAGGTGGTAAAAGCAACATCACCGCACTTGCGCATTGTGCGACACGCTTACGCCTTGCCGTTGCAGATGAGCAAAAAATAGATGAACAAGCGATTGATAGCCTTGAAGGGGTAAAAGGGCAGTTCAAAGTTGCGGGTCAGTACCAAATCATTTTTGGATCAGGCATCGTAAACCAAGTTTATGCAGAAATGGCGAAGTTGACGGGGATGAGTGAAATGTCCACCAACGACGTTGCGTCTGCTGGCGCAGAGAAACAAAACATCGTTCAGCGCGCGGTGAAAGGGCTGTCTGATATTTTCGTCCCAATCATTCCAGCAATCGTCGCTGGCGGTTTGTTGATGGGTATCTATAACCTTTTGACTGCTCAAGGCTTGTTTATTGATGGCAAATCTTTGATTGATGCCAACCCAGGACTGACAGACTTGGCGAACATGATCAACACGTTTGCGAACGCTCCGTTTGTTTACCTGCCTATTCTGCTGGCATTTTCAGCTAGTAAGAAGTTTGGCGGTAACCCTTATTTAGGGGCGGCGTTAGGTATGTTGATGGTCCACCCAGAATTACTTAACGGGTGGGGCTTCGGGGGGGCTGCGGTATCTGGCAACATTCCGGTTTGGAATATTCTTGGCTTTGAAATTCAAAAAGTGGGCTACCAAGGTTCGGTGTTACCGGTTTTGGTATCGGCATTCATTCTTGCGAAGGTTGAGTTGGGTCTGCGCAAGGTTATTCCTTCTGTTTTAGATAACCTTTTAACGCCGCTACTTGCGATTTTCATCACGGGTTTATTGACGTTTACTGTCGTCGGTCCATTCACGCGAGATATCGGTTTCCTATTGGGTGATGGTCTGAACTGGCTATACAACACAGCTGGCTTTGTTGGTGGTGCGGTATTTGGTCTTATCTATGCTCCGTTTGTTATTACCGGTATGCATCACAGCTTCATTGCGATTGAAACGCAACTTCTTGCGGATATTGCGACGACGGGCGGCACCTTTATCTTTCCTATTGCGGCAATGTCTAACGTTTCTCAAGGTGCTGCAGCGTTGGCAGTGGGCGTGATGAGCAAAGATAAGAAGATGAAAGGTATTGCGATTCCATCGGGTGTCACGGGTTTGCTGGGTATTACAGAACCAGCCATGTTTGGTGTTAACTTAAAACTACGTTACCCATTTATTGCGGCAGTTTGCGCTGCGGCGTTATCAAGTGCGTTCATCACAATGTTTAATGTGAAAGCTCAGGCATTAGGGGCAGCTGGTCTTCCAGGCATCATTTCCATCACGCCGGATAAGATTGGTTACTACATTGCGGGTATGGTGATCGCGTTCTTGACCGCATTTGTTCTCACCATTGTTCTTGGTATGCGTGACCGCGCTAAAGTCGGTAAAAAAGCAACGGCTTAATCTGAACTCCTTAAGGGTGGAGTCCCCCAAAATCCACTTCTTTTCCTAAATGTTTGGGGTGCTAGCCAAGCACTAATGGCTTGGCTAGCCTTTTTCAATTTTTACTTGGTAGTGAAGGTGTTCAACACGTTGGACTATCAGGGCTTTAATTTTAAGGTAAGCAAGATGAATCAAGTGTGGGTAACTGGTGATGCTGTTGTCGATCTAATACCGGAATCTGAGACTTCTTTACTCAAATGTCCCGGTGGTGCACCAGCGAATGTCGCCGTAGCAATTGCTCGTCTATCTGGTAAGAGTGCGTTTTTTGGACGTGTGGGTGATGACCCATTTGGTCGCTTTATGAAATCAACGCTGGATCAAGAGGGCGTGTGCACGGAGTTTCTCGTTAAAGATCCTGAGCAAAGAACATCAACAGTGGTGGTGGATTTAGACGATCAAGGTGAGCGCAGCTTTACGTTTATGGTAAAACCGAGCGCTGATCAGTTTATGTCTGTTGAAGATATCCCAAACTTTAAGCAAGGTGACTGGCTGCATGTTTGCTCGATTTCACTGGCAAATGAGCCAAGTAGAAGCAGCACATTTGAGGCGATCAAAAGAGCAAAAGCCGCTGGTGGTTTCATTAGCTTTGACCCTAACTTGCGTGATGAAGTGTGGCAAGATCAATCAGAAATCCAAGCTGTCGTAATGAAGGCTGTAGCGATGGCTGATGTGGTTAAGTTCTCTGAAGAAGAGCTTTTGTTCTTAACTGACTCAACATCGATAGCGCAAGGTTTACAACAAATAGCCGCTATGAATATTGCTTTGGTCTTGGTGACACAAGGTGCGAAAGGCGTTTGGCGCGTCTTTGAAAGTCAGAGTGAGCTGATCACCGGTCAAGTCGTTAGTCCGATTGATACCACAGGTGCGGGTGATGCTTTTGTCGGAGGGCTACTGGCATGTCTGTCTCAACATGAGGATTGGAAAAATCATCCTGTTGTTAGCTCTGCGATTCAATGGGCAAATGGCTGTGGTGCATTAGCGACGACGCAAAAAGGCGCAATGACCGCGCTTCCAACCCAGACAGAATTGCTGCAATTTATTGGGCAATGATCTTCAGATCCAATTTCAGTTGAGAAAAATTATGAGCTTAGACAACCGTTGGACTGTAGAGCAAAGATATCGCCGACTTGAACAAATCCCTCAGTGTGATATCGAAGAAATGACACTTTTACGTCAGCAAGATAAAGGCTTTCCTAGTTTTCATATCGCCCCTAGATTTGGGCTGTTAAATGACCCAAATGGGTTGTGCTATTTCAATGGTGAGCACCACATCTTTTACCAGTGGACGCCAGTGGGACCGGTTCATGGAATGAAGTATTGGTATCACCTTTCTACTAAAGACTTCATCCATTTTACTGATCATGGCGTGGGTCTTCATCCTGACCAAGACTACGATTCACATGGTGTCTATTCGGGCGGCGCTTTGGTGGAAAACAACAAGGCTTTGCTGTTTTTTACTGGCAACAAGCGTGACCAAAACTGGAATCGAATCCCAACACAGTGTTTTGCCACCATGGATTCAGACGGCAACATTGAAAAGCACGGTGTGGTCATTGAGAACGAACATTACACGGAGCACTTTCGTGATCCAAAAGTTTGGAAGAAAGGCGACGACTATTTGATGGTGGTGGGTGCTCAAACCAAAACTGAACATGGTTCAATGGCGCTCTATCAAAGCAAAGATTTGAAAACGTGGCAGCATAAAGGTTCTATCAAGACCAAGTTTTCTGACCTTGGGTACATGTGGGAGTGTCCTGATTTCTTTGAGATTAATGGTCAATCGGTGATGCTGTTTTCTCCACAGGGCGTGAGCAGTAGTAATCCTTATGATTTCAAAAACATCTATTCTGTCGCGTATATCGTGGGTGATCAGTTGAACCTAGAGTCGATGACTTTAGAAAACCACCAAGATATTTTACAGCCAGATTATGGGTTTGATTTCTACGCCCCACAAACCTATTTAGATGAGAATGGGCGTCGCATTCTTATTGCATGGATAGGGTTGCCAGAAATCGACACGCCATCGGTCACACACCAGTGGGCAGGAATGCTGTCTCTTCCTAGAGAACTAACGTTGAAAGATGGTTTTCTTGTTCAAACTCCGCTCCCTGAGCTGAAAAGTTTAAGAAAAGAAGAGGTGGTCTTTGCACAATCCCATACACTGGAAAGCACCAGTTGTTTGATCCAATTAGACCTTGTGGGCGATGGCTTTGAACTTGAGCTGAGTAACCTCAAGGGTGACAACATCGTCTTTAGTGCGACAGAGCACGAGTTTGTGCTGGAGCGTCATCACATGTCTCACTTGTACGCAGAAGAATTTGGTGGCATTCGAAAAGTACCAAGATTGGACGCTAAGCAGACGATTGAGATGTATATCGACAATTCTGTCATCGAGATTTTCATTAATGGTGGCAAACACACGATGACCAGTCGTTTCTTTATTGATGACCTCAATACGGTAACGTTGAGAGGGTTGGAGCAAGCAAGGCTTTTCCCTTTGAAATGTATTACAGGCTTGTTTGAATCGTCTATATAGTTCGGCGCATCGAACGGCGTTGTCCTCGGGTAAGAGATGACGCCGTTTTCAATCAGCTTTGTTTTTCGATATATACGATAGTTTGCAAATAGGCTCGATAAGGTGAGCAATTACCATTACCATATTGGCAAATTCATTAGCTCGTGATTATTTATGTCTTTACCTCCTTGCCCAAATTGTAACTCAGAATACGTTTATCCAGATCAAGACCACTTAGTTTGCCCTGAATGCGCACACGAGTGGAACCCGACTCAGGCAGCAGAAGAAGACGCCGTAAACGTGAAAGATGCCAACGGCACTTTGCTGCAGGAAGGTGATAAGGTCACGTTAGCCAAAGATCTAAAAGTAAAAGGCAGCTCATTGGTGCTGAAGATCGGCACCAAAGCTGTGATTCGTCGTATTAAAGACGGCAAAGATCATCAACTAGATTGTAAAGTCGATGGCGCTGGCGAGATGATGGTGACGGCGCAGTTTGTGAAGAAGGCGTAATACCTGCACTTAGATATCGCTTTCAGAAGCAACAAAAACAGCTCATTAGGAGCTGTTTTTTTGTTTTTAAGCAAAGCTTGATTATTGAGGGCAAAACGTTTGATTGAGCTCTTTTGCTACCTCGATACTTGCTAGCCCAAATCCACCCAATAAGGCGCCACTTGGTACGACAAGGATATTTTTGTTGATGCCGGCTGGCGTTGATTTTAGAGCCGGCAACTTGTCCAGAATCTTATCCGCACTCTGATACATATCCCACGCTCTTTGACTCACTAAAATGTAGTCGGGTTGCATCTCTAACATCGCTTCCATACTGGTTGAGCGATAGCCTTTAAAGTGTGCTTGTGCAGGATTAATCGCCCCTGCGAGAGTAATGATGGTGTCGATTGCCGTATCAGCGCCACCGACGCGTGTTGCTCCAGAGCGGTCAAGCATAAAGAAAATAGCTTTTGGCTTGGTTTGGCATTGTTTGTGTTCTAGTTTCTCAATTTCTGATGTCACGCTTTGTTTTAGCTGCTTGGCTTCAGTAGGATGCCCCATGACTGCTGCCAGAGTGTCTATTCGAGACAACAGCTGAGGGACATGTTGCCCTGAAGGGATTGTTACCACTTCGACACCACTTTTCGCAATTTGTTTGATGGCAGTTTGTGGTCCCATTTCATCAGTGCCGATCAAGTGGGTAGGGCGCAGTGCCATTACTCCTTCAGCAGAGAGACGAACATGTAAGCCTAACTGTGCGATGTCTTCATTGCCTTCAATCAAATGTCTACTGGTAAAATCTGCACCGACTAGCTTGTCTTGCGCGCCTAATGCATAAATGATTTCTGTCACCCCAAAGCCTGAGCTGATCATGCGATCTTCAGCATGCAAGGGCATCGTGACCAAAGAAGCGAGTGCCAAACATAAGAGTTTTTTCATGTATTTCACCTTACATACCATGAACAAATACGGGTATGTTTGATAAATCAAAGCCCTTCCGTAGAAGAAGGGGCTAAATAGTATAAATGTGCTTTAGAAAACGTATTTCGCGTTCACGCCGAAGTTGATACCTGGCGAAGTTAACGAGTCTGAATTTGCAACGGACGTTGGTGTTAACCCTTTCACACGGCTGTAGCTCCAGTATTTCTTATCAAATACGTTAAATACACCACCTCGAATGGTTAGGTTCTTGATTGGTTGCGCATAGGCGGTAACATCAACGATGCCGTAGCCTGGTGCTGACAAGTTATCTTTATTGCCCCAATCGCTGCCATCTTTGCTAGCAACAGCCGTTAAGGTGGTTTCCCAGCCGTACAGTGCATTGGCTTGGTCGAAGCCAAGACCCAATACCCCGCTCAGTGGTGCGACACTGTCTATGGCTTTTCCTGAGTCTTTATCCTCACCTTCAGACCATGCACCACTGACACGTAAGTAAGTGCCATTTGGTACAGGCATTAACGCTCCGAGCTGCAGGGCACTTGAGAATTCCACACCGTAGATTTTCGCGTTGTCGATGTTCTCGTTTTTGCTGTACATGTATCGAGTACCTTGGTGCACTTCAGTCCAAGATGTTGAGTTAATGAAGTCACTGTAATCGTTGTAGTACGCTGCTAATTCCCAGTTCAACGCTTGATAGTTCTGGCGAACACCCAGTTCAATAGAATCACTGGATTCGGGCTTCAAATCAGGGTTTGCAAGCACTACAACATGCATTCCAGGGACGGGATTACGCTCAAAGCTGTAGTAAAGCTCTTCTGGTGTTGGTGCTTTAAAACCACGCGCGTATTTAGCGAAGGCGCTGGTGGTATCGGTAAAGTGGAACACGCCCCCTAATTGTCCTGTGATTGCATCTGTATCGAGATCTTTGTATTCACCTAGGTTGCCGTTGATATTGCGATGATCTTTGGTTGGTCGGTATTGGAACATGTCGTAGCGAAGACCAGTGGTTACAATCAAGCGGTCATTCATAAGATACATCTGATCTTGCGCGAAAAGCCCAGCTTTGCGTACGTCAGTTTTTGGTGGCATTTCAACAACGCCACTGGTGTCTTTCCCTTTATTATCCGTGTCACGAGTTTCGAGCTTGAACTCGCTGTCGATTAAGGTTGCTCCGTAAATAAAGTCGTGATTTGTGTTTCCTAGCACGAACGATTTATCGAGCTGTACATCCAGCTGGAGCGATGTATCCTTCGCGTTACGTTGTCTGGTTCGATCGGTGCTGGTAAAAGGTGGGAAAGCGCTTGTCAGTGTGTCTTTTGTGGTGTTTTTCGCTTCCGAAATCTGCCAGTTTGCTTGCCAAGTTAGGCGATCAAAAGCGGAGTATTGAGCATTCCAAGTGTGCTCAATGCCAACGCGGCCTCTGCGCTGAGTGTCCTCGAAATGATAGCTAGAATATTTATTGAAGCCACTAGAGCTGCCTTCTAGAGAACGACTTTTCCCATCCGAGTCTTGTTCGAAGTACTGCCCAGTAAACACGAAATGATGCTTTTCACTGGCTTGAAGTTCTAACTTAGACAAAATGTTGTTTGATGTGTAGTTCATCGGATCGGCTTTACCGCGACCTTCGCCAGTGATATCAGCCCCATCGCCATGCGTTTCCAGTTCGTCACCATCGCGGTGAGTAAAGATAATCATCCCTTTAAGGTCTTCATTAAACTGGCGAGCCGCGTTTACGGTTGCTTTGTAACTGCCGTTGCGAGATTGATACCCTGCGTCGACACTCGCATGACCTTCTTCGCCTTGGAGGAGATCATCCGCGGATTTTGTTCTCATCAAAACGCTGCCGCCGAGTGCACCACTGCCGTACAAACTTGAAGACGAACCTTTGTTAACTTCAATGGCGGTGAGCGTATCAACTTCGACTTGCCCTTGACCTTTGCCAAGAACATTCATAACAGTTCCGCTGACTCCTGAACCGTAAGCGACGGGTTGTTCTACGCCATCGACTAGAACTTTAACCCGGCTTCCGTCCATTCCTCGGACATTGAAATCTGACGCCCCAAAACGTGAGTTGCCATTCATGCTGACGCCCGGTATGTAACGCAGGCTTTCTTCGATATTGTTTGCCATCTGCTTTTCAATATCTTCTGAGCTGACAACCGCCACACTACCTGCGACGTCAGAAATAGACTGTTCCATACGAGACGCAACGACGACAACGGTTTCCATTTTTTGTGTGTTTGCCGTGGGCTTTTGTTGTTCGGCATCACTAGATGCATAGGTGAGAGGGGCAATAAGCGTTGGCAGCAATAATGTAAAAGGTGCCACCCTTGGCTTTAAAAGAGACATACTGCATTTCCTTAGAAAAATCGCACTAAAAATAAAAGCTCTTAGCGCTTCAAGTGGGAATGGTTATCATTATTATCGCAGTATGATGAACAAGATTTGCTCACCCAGATTTGATCTTTATCAATTAATAATGCATCTCATTTGCATCTTTTGGGTGGTGGTGGAATGTTCAAGTCGGCAAACACCGCTGATGGCTGCCTCTCAATCTCGTTGGAATATTTCTGGTGCTAACTCCACCGCTTCGCACATGGCAGGAATATCTAGCAACGTGATATGGCTTTCGCACTCAGTAATAAAACCCTCGTTTTTCAGTTTTTTGAACGTCCTAGAAAGCGTTTCTGGCGTCATCCCTAGCTGTGTTGCGAGCAGCTTTTTTGTCACGGGTAATGTGATTTTCCCTTCGCTTCTCGATTGAGCACAATAGAAGTCAGCCAGCTTCATCACCAGTCTTTGGTTCGCGTTTACTTGCGTCAAAATGTTCACGGTATCCATCAGCTGGTGGATGCGATTGGTCATGTAGTTCATGACTTTTAATGAAGTCTGCGGAGACTGAGTAAACACCGTTAACACATCTTGGTAGTAGAACACTGATAACTCCGTGTCCTGATCGACACGGGCACTCATCGGATAGGTTCTTGGGGACATAAACATCGCCATTTCCGCAATCATTTCTCCCGCCATAAACACTCTAAACAGCTTTTCGTCGCCGTTTGGCATCAAACGAAACAGCGAGACTTTTCCTTTCTCTACCAAATACATATTTTCCGCAGGCTCCCCACGTTCAAACAGTTGATGCCCTGCATCGCAATGCAAAGGCGAGCGTTTTGAGAAGAGTTGCGTTTTTTCTTCTTCGTTCAGGAGCGAAACAATAGAGCCGGGCACGCTGTTTTCCTTAGCTTGATAATTATCAAGCAGCAAATTCGGACTTGGGGGATAAGATACAAATAATAATCATTATTGATTTATGTGCCAACTTATCCAACCTGAGAAAGGAGAACAGTTATGGACGGTATTAGCCACGTATTTCGATGGGTTGCCCTGTGCGGTCTGGTCGTTCTTTTTGTTCCCGTCGCCATCTTTGCTTAGGAGTCATTATGTCTAAACGATTAGCGATGCCCAATGAAGGGCGAGAAGTGACAAAAACACCGGGACACTGGGTACTCGCTCAACTGGGTAAGAAAGTGCTGCGTCCTGGTGGCAAAGAGCTAACACAAAAAATGCTGCAAGGGTTGGCAATTACCCGTGATGACCGTGTTGTCGAATTCGCGCCTGGTATGGGTTATACGGCACGTTTGTGCTTGGAAAAATCCCCTGCAAGCTACACCGCTATCGAACAAAATGAGCAGGCAGCCGAGATTGTTCGCTCTTACTTACAGGGTGCAAACCAACGTTGTCATGTCGGGAATGCACAAGAGACAGGGTTAGAGCCAGAATGCGCTTCTGTGGTTTATGGCGAAGCAATGCTGACGATGCAATCCGATGCGCGTAAAAATGAAATTATTGCTGAGGCTGCTCGAATCCTCGCGACTCATGGGCGTTACGGTATCCATGAATTGTGCATTACGCCAGATACTATCGATGAAGATAAAAAGCGCGCGATTCAAAGAGAAGTTTCCGAGACCATTCAACACCCCGCCAAACCCATCACACCCGCAAAGTGGAAAGCTCTGATGGAAGAGAATGGTTTTGTCGTTGAATTTGAAGCCGTTGCTCCAATGCATTTACTCGAACCAAAACGCGTTATCGCCGATGAAGGCTTGAGTGGGTTCTTAAAAATCGTGAAAAACGTACTGACTAAACCGCAAGCGAGAAAGCGTGTGTTAGGCATGCGTAAGATTTTCCGCAAACACGAAAAGAACCTATCTGCGATAACGCTTGTCGCAAGAAAGAAGGAAAGCTAAATCATGTTTGAATACACTTTATATGAAGATCTCGCCAGCGAAGTGGATATCCCCAAAGCCGGTATCACGAGTTGCCCTGTGTACAAAAGTGAGCGTTTGCGAGGTGTTATCTTCGGGTTCGCCGAAGGTGAAGAAATGAGTGAACATACTGCAGCAGTACCAGCGATTGCACAAATACTCGAAGGAGAATGTACGTTCACGTTAGAAGAAGAGGCGAAGGAACTAAAAGCTGGCGCTTGGTTGCTAATGGACGCGCATTTGCCTCACAGCATTATCGCGAAAACGCCATTGAAGCTGATGCTGTACCTGTTGCGCGAGCCTAAGTAATGTTCAAATAAGGTACGCCATCATTAAAACCAAATTGTTAGTTTACTAGGGCAACAGTATTTGGCAGCCTCAATAGCGATATTGAGGCTGTTTTCTTTCTGTTTCATTATTCGCCATTGTGCGTCCCAAAAGCCAGGCACGCATTTGCGCTCTGGTGTGCCATTCTTAAGCTGACTTTCTCGGTTTTTATCTTGATAGGAAAGGGTATGAAGGAATACGCGCCGCAGTACAGCAAAAAAGAAAAGATCATCAGAGTCGCTATCGCTGGCGTATTTTGCGTTCTAGTTGGCGTGCTGTTTAAGCTTGAGGGGGAGCCTTTGTTGCAAGCCGTCGCCGAAGCGCCCGAATGCTACGAAGTGTTTGGTATGCAGGGCTTAGAACTTCTGGTTCACATACTGTTCTTTTGGATGCCACTGTCCGTGTTTTTACTTGCTGCGGTATTGATGTTGCCACTTGGCGTACGTGGTTTGATCGAAGGTCAGTTTCCACCTAAAGGTGTGAAGGTATTCAGACCCACTGTGATTCAACGCGGCAAGCTCGGTACGTTCAAATCCCTTATTCATCTCTTGTTCCCCTTATTGTGCTTTGGCTTTGTCGTGTGGGGCAATGTTCAAATTGAACCCATGATGGAGATCTTCCAACCAAAACAAGGGGAAACAACTTGTATTGACAGAAGTTCTTGATGTGTCTTTGTGACCTTGGTCTCTTATAGATAAGCCAATAAATTCAATTATTTGTTGAATCTAAAATATTAGTCGTAAAGATAAAAATTATTATAATACGTTGCACTGTATATGAAATTACTTGTGCTTTCTCTTTGTTATAATTGGGCGCGATTTGAACAATATAACAAAAGGTATCTATTCATGTTCAGCAACCTCTCTATCAAGCAAAAGATAGTTCTCCCTCTATCTTTGATGATTGTATTACTGACTTTAAGCTCAGTATTGAATGTTCTCACGATGTGGAAACAAACCGAGCTTAGCGACACGCTTAACGAGCAGGTTACCCCAAGCCTTTTTACCATTGAAGATGCGTATCGCGACCTTTATCAAGCGACGTCAGCGATTCAAGGTTTAGCTCTGGCGCAGTCTCAAGCGGAAATTGACCACCATCTATTTGAATACAAAGACAACGCATACAAAGCTCTGCCACGTATGAAAAAAGTCATGTCACTGTCCGATGCGGGGGTAATGCCTCGCAGTCATGGTAGCGAGGTGCAGAAGCTAGTATCAACAGGTGAGAAATGGCTGCAAAGCTATGAAACCATGATCAGCAAGCCACAATCGCAGTGGGTAAGTTATTACGAGTCAAACAAAGCGGAATTTGAACACCAATTTGGTGCGGTACGTGAGCAACTAAATGTGGTGAAAGATGCGATTGAAGCGAAACAAAAGACGCTAAAAACGGATATCGCAGCAGCGGCGCTCCGTGCAGAACTTATTCTTGAAGCAGGCATCGCAATCGTAATTATCGCAGCGCTTGGTATGGTGGTATTACTGCTAAAAACTGTTGTGAAGCCAATCAACGACATCAAAGAAGCAATGGTGCAAATTGCGTCTGGAGAAGGGGATTTGAGCCAACGTATTAGCATCAACTCGCAAGATGAAATTGGTCAACTTGCCGGTGGCTTCAACCAGTTCGTGACTAAAATTCAAGCGACAGTGTCACAAGTCGTCGAAAGCGCAAACACATTGCGTCAGGAAATGAACAACCTGAATTCGTTGACCTCAACCATTGCAGATTCAACAGTTCACCAACAACGTGATAGCGAAGCTGTTGCCGCAGCAGTTCATGAAATGCAAGTGACCAGTCGCAACGTAAGCGACAGCGCAACAGAAGCCGCTTTGGCAAGCCAAACAGCGAACGAAGAGCTGTCGAATACCAATGTGATTTTGGAGCAAACAGTCGCAGCGATTCGTGATCTTGCGGGTGAGATTGAAAGTGCAAGCCAAGTTATCAATACACTAGATAATGACGTAAGCAACATTGCTTCGGTATTGGACGTTATCCGTGGCATTGCAGAACAGACCAACTTGTTGGCATTGAACGCGGCGATTGAAGCGGCGCGTGCTGGTGAGCAAGGTCGTGGTTTTGCTGTCGTGGCAGATGAAGTTCGTTCCCTAGCGAGCCGCACGCAAAAGAGCACGGGCGAGATTCAATCGATGATTGAGAAGCTGCAAGCAGGCGCTGCTCAGGCGGTGGAAGTGATGCAGGGCAGTAAAACCAGCAGCGAAGACACCATTCAATCGGCAGGTTTGGCGACAGAATCTTTGGCTGAAATCCTTAACGCGATCGCACGTATGAACGAGATGAACACGCACATTGCGACAGCAGCAGGTCAACAAAGCTCAGTAAGTGATGAAGTGAACAGCAACGTTCAAGGTATCGCAGACAGCAGCACGTCGATTGTTGATGTGGTGAGCCAAGCGCAACAGTCACTGTCTATGCTGTCAGAACAGACGCAACAGTTAGACAAGCAAGTCAGTCAGTTCCGCGTTTAATCAAGTGGAAGATTAGGTAACTCAAAGCCCCTTTAGTTTGGGGCTTTTTTGTCTTTAGGTGTTTGAATCCACACCATTATGCGGGGGGCGGGAACTCTCTATTCATTATTGAAACTGGTGTCTGGCGATGTGCATTTCTCGCTTTCTTCCTACGAGCCGCCGACATCGGAACAAAATATTTATCGTAAGGTCGTGGCTAAACGAGACTTCCGTTTATTAATGAGTAGAAGTTGTGGATTGAAGAAGGTGTGGGGCATAGTGCGCCGATATTTGATTCCCAGAAGTATGTTCCTCACGTGATGGCGTTTCTTAACAAACACTTTCCTGTTGTTTCGAAATAAAAGAAAACCGAGCTGAAATTATTCAGCTCGGTTTTTATGCTCTAACTGCGACTACAATCGTCTTAATAAAAGCATCTAAATCCCATGTTTTTTAGGGTTCGCTCCGCTCTGCCAAAAAAGAGCAAACTGCATTGTTCATCTAGATAGTAGATACGATTGTGGCGCATGGTCACTGGCTTTTCGTAACTCAATACAATGTATTCGTTTCCCTTAGACTTTGAATATTCATATTGATAGTCAAGCGCTTGGAAGTCTGTCACAGCACCACCGATCGGTGAGTAATGATTCCGAGTCTCAATGTGATCTTTGTAGAGTTCAGTATAGGTCGTCCACCTATATTGCATCGCTTCTACCTTGCCAAACAGTTGAACTTTTGACCGGTGTGCCGTGAACAAGAGAATGCCGTTGAACACAACCAATGCTATCAATACTTTGTATTTATGGGCATTGAAGTAGAAGCTGATCTTTGTGATAAATGCATTCATGGTTGTTAATTGTCACTATCGTTTTTCCGTCATCGGAACGCTTTATTTCTGGGTAAGCTTTGGCTCTTAGTACTTGTTCAAAGTCGTGCTTGTAATACAGCGCTTTCGCCGTTTCATAAAGGTTGAAGACTGTTAGCATGAGCAATGCTGTGAGTAGAAGGCTCCATAAACCTTGGCTTTGACCCGTTTTGATAACACTCATTGGAGGCGTTTTTGGCTTTGGCTCAATTATTGGCTCAGAAACGAGCTTTTCTTGCTCAGCAACATCGAAGTTTAATGCATAGCCAACACCAGGAGTGTTTATGAGAATCGCTTTGTCGTCATCTTCTAGTGTGCGTCGAGTGCGATTGATCAGCTGCGGCAAGCTCTCTTGTGAGATATGCTCATAACCCCAAACCTGTTGAATAATCTCTTTATTGCTGATCGTGTTTGGATGCGCATCAACGAGGCAGTTCAATAATGCTTTTTGTTTATTGGTGAGCTTAATTGTGTCTTGCTCTTCTGTTTTGCCACTCAAAAGGGAGGGCAGTAAATAGTGAGTCGTCCTGTCCCATGTGAATTTCCCTAATACTATTCTATTGTTGTTTTTCATAACCAACTTATTTCGTATTTCAGGCTGTTTTAGGGGAGCGAATTATAGGGAAGTGAAGAAGGAAATCAACGTCTATATTTGAAAATTAATTACGCAAAGCGAAGGTTAAATGTTCAATTTATGATTCAATGTTAATCAGTTGTAAATGAAATTCAATGCCATTTTGTTATCATTTCAGTTTATGCTCTGCTTATATTAATTTCTCTCCAATATGATTTTTTGTTGACTTTCTTTGTCACGAATTCTCTGGTTTTGTCTACTCTTTTCTCCTGTTTTTCTTAAGAAAAATCCAATTTCAATTGCTCACAGAAAATTTATTTTTCCAATAGAAAAGCGCTCAAATTGAGAGATCAATAACAGCTTTAGAACAAACATTTTTGTCTATCGTAAAGAGCGGTAAATTTTGTTGTATGTACAACATTGAGTAATTATCATCCCGACTAATATTTGCTGACTTTTTATTGAGTCACGTTTTTTAGTTAGGAAGAGAGAATTTTCATGACACGTAGAACCACGCTATCGCTCTTGATTGCGTCGAGCCTATTATTGGTCGGGTGTGAACAGAGCCAAGAAGGACAAGCACAAGGTGGTCCAGCGCCGACACCAGAAGTGACGGTAATGACGGTTGAACCGGTTCGCCAAGCGTTAACGGTAGAATTGCCTGGTCGTAGCCGAGCGTTTAAAGAGGCAGAAGTTCGCCCACAGGTCACGGGTATTATTTCTGAGCGCAATTTTGAAGAGGGTGGTGTGGTTGAGAAAGGTCAATCGCTTTACCAGATCGACGATTCTACGTTCCAAGCAGACCTATTAAGTGCAGAAGCGGAATTGATCCGTGCTCAAGCTTCGGAAGAATCGACGTACTCAACAGTTCGTCGTTACCGCGCGTTGATTACGAAGAAATCGATCAGCCAACAAGATCTCGATGAAGCAGAAGCAGCGTACAAAGAAGCGAAAGCGCAAGTGTTGGTAGCGAAAGCGAAGATCAATACAGCGAAGATCAATCTTTCTTACGCACAAGTGAAAGCGCCAATCAGCGGTGTGATCAGCAAGTCTAACGTAACGGCGGGTGCGCTAGTAACGGCAAACCAAGCGGCGACGCTAACGACTATCCAACAGCTAGACCCAATCAATGTTGATATCGTGCAATCTTCTGCTCAGCTACTCCGTTTGAAAGCAGCGATGTCACAAGGTCACTTGCAAAAAGACGAATCCGCTCAAGTAACACTAACGCTTGAAGACGGTTCGACGTATGCGCATAAAGGTATTATGAAGTTTACCGAAGTGAATGTAGATGAAAGTACTGGCAGCGTAACGCTACGTGCAGAATTCGCGAACCCAGATGGCTTATTGCTACCGGGTATGTTTGTGCGCGCAACGGTAACAGTAGGTGTGGACCCAGTGGCGATTCTTATCCCGCAGAACACAGTTACGCGTGACGCAACGGGCAAAGCCTCAGTAATGACAGTGGGTGCGGACAACAAGGTAACAATAACTCCGGTAACAACGGCGGAGTCTATTGGTAACCAGTGGCGTATCACTGACGGTCTGAAAGTGGGTGATAAAGTCATCACAACCGGTCTACAGATGATCCAACCGGGTAGTCCAGTAACTATTCAATCAGGTGAGCAGGCTTAATCATGGCACGATTCTTTATCGATCGTCCGGTATTTGCTTGGGTACTTGCGATTCTGACTATGTTGGCGGGCGTAATGTCTTTGTTCAACTTGCCAGTTTCTCAATATCCAACGATTTCACCGACCACGATCTCAATCAGTGCTCGTTACCCTGGTGCTTCTGCGAAAACCGTAGAAGACTCAGTAACTCAGGTTATCGAGCAAAACATGACG
This sequence comes from Vibrio harveyi NBRC 15634 = ATCC 14126 = KCTC 12724, assembly GCF_001591145.1. Lineage (GTDB taxonomy): Bacteria > Pseudomonadota > Gammaproteobacteria > Enterobacterales > Vibrionaceae > Vibrio > Vibrio harveyi. The sequence continues at coordinate 219,456 of NZ_BCUF01000002.1, forward strand.
GGTCTGGACTACCTGCGTTACCTAAACTCAAGCAGTGATGCGTTTGGTAATGCCACCATCACGCTGACGTTTGATAGTGAAGCCGATCCAGATATCGCGCAAGTTCAGGTGCAGAATAAACTGCAATTGGCGATGACGTCGCTTCCGATGGAAGTACAAAGCCAAGGTATCGTTGTAAATAAATCTAACACCTCATTCTTGATGGTTGTGGCGGTTTACTCTGAAGACCCGGACTTTACAGAAAACGACATCGGTGACTTTGTTGTTACCAATATTCAAGATCCGATCAGCCGTGTAACGGGCGTAGGTCAAGTGCAAGCGTTTGGTTCTCAATACGCAATGCGTGTTTGGCTAGACCCATTCAAACTGACTCAGTTCAACCTTACTGCAATCGACGTCGCGAACGCTATTCGTGAACAGAACGCACAGGTTTCTTCTGGTCAGTTGGGTGCAGCGCCTGCGCAAAAAGGTCAGTTGCTTAACGCAACGATTTCTTCAGCAAGCCGTCTAACCAGTGTGGCTGAATTCAGAAACATCATTCTGAAATCAGAAGCGAACGGTTCGAACGTTTACCTGAAAGACGTGGCACGTGTTGAGCGCGGCGCAGAAAGCTACGATATCAAAGGTCAGTACAACGGTTTCCCAGCGGCAGGTCTTGGTATCTCGTTAGGTACCGGTGCGAACGCGCTAGAAACGGCAGAAGCAGTAAAAGAACGTCTTGGTCAGCTGAGTGCGACTTTCCCTGATGGCTTGAAGATCGCTTACCCGTTTGAGACAACGCCATTCGTTGATGCGTCGATCAAAGAGGTAATCAAGACACTGCTTGAAGCGATCGTGTTGGTATTCTTGATCATGTACCTGTTCTTGCAGAACTTCCGTGCGACGATCATCCCAACGATTGCGGTTCCGGTGGTATTGCTGGGTACGTTTGCGATCCTTTACGCGACAGGCTTTAGTGTTAACACCTTAACCATGTTTGCGATGGTTCTGGCAATCGGCTTGCTGGTGGACGATGCGATCGTTGTGGTAGAGAACGTGGAACGTGTAATGCACGAAGACGGTCTCGATCCAAAAGAAGCAACGAAGAAGTCAATGGGGCAGATCACTGGCGCACTAGTGGGTGTTGGTCTGACGCTGTCTGCGGTATTCGTACCGATGGCGTTCATGTCTGGCTCTACCGGTGTTATCTACCGTCAGTTCTCTATTACCATCGTAGCAGCGATGACGCTATCGGTATTGGTGGCGATCATTCTTACTCCGGCACTTTGTGCGAGTTTACTGAAGAAAGGCGATGCAGAATTTTCGGATAAGAAAGGCTTCTTTGGCTGGTTCAACCGTAAGTTTGATGCAGCAACAGCGGGTTACGAAGCGGGCGTAGCGAAAATGCTAAAACGCACCGGTCGTATGCTGCTGGTGTTCGCGGCAATGAGTGCCGGCGCAGGTTGGTTGTTCATGAACCTACCAACATCGTTCCTACCGGATGAAGACCAAGGTACCGTGTTCTCAATGGCAATCTTGCCACCGAACTCGACTCAAGAGCAGACTGAAAAGACGCTAGAAAAAGTCCGTAACTACTTCCTTGAAGAAGAGAAAGACAACGTCGCGTCAGTGTTCTCGGTAGCGGGCTTCAGCTTCGCGGGTCAAGGTCAGAACATGGGTATGGCGTTTATCGGTCTGAAAGATTGGTCAGAGCGTGAAGCACCAGGTTCGGATGCGGCTTCGCTAACAGGTCGTGCGATGGGGTACTTCTCAACCATTAAAGAAGCAATGGTGTTTGCATTTGCGCCACCTGCGATTCAAGAGTTGGGTAACGCGACCGGTTTCGACTTCTACCTACAAGACTCAACCGGTAACGGTCATGAAGCGCTTGTAGCGGCTCAATACCAAATCCTAGGTATGGCAGCACAAAACCCGAAACTGGTGGGTGTGCGTCCAAACGGTCAGGCAGATGCGCCGATGTACCAAGTTCATATCGACCACGTAAAATTGCGTGCGCTTGATGTGAGCATCAACGATGTAAACCAAATCCTAGCTTCGGCATGGGGTGGTGCGTACATCAACGATTACATCGACCGCGGACGCGTGAAGAAGGTAATGGTACAGAGTGACGCAGAACACCGCATGCAGCCGAAAGATTTCGACTCGTGGTACGTGCGGAACTCACAGGGCGAAATGGTGCCATTCTCGGCATTCGCAACGGGTGAGTGGACTTACGGTTCTCCGCTATTGCAACGCTTTAACGGTCTACCTGCGATGAACATCCAAGGTGGCGCGGCTCCGGGCGTAAGTACTGGTGAAGCGATGGCAGAAATTGAAGCCATGGTAGAAAAACTGCCTCCTGGCTTTACGGTGAACTGGAACGGCATCTCTTACGAGGAACGTCTGTCTGGTAACCAAGCGCCAATGCTTTACGCGCTGTCGATTCTGGTTGTCTTCCTTGTACTAGCAGCACTGTACGAGAGCTGGTCAGTACCATTCGCGGTTGTGCTTGTTGTACCTCTAGGTGTGCTAGGTGCGGTACTTGCAGTAATGACTCGCGGTATGGATAACGATGTCTTCTTCCAAGTTAGCTTGTTGACCACTGTTGGTCTGGCAACGAAGAACGCGATCCTTATCGTGGAGTTTGCGAAGGAATACTACGAGAAAGGCGCGGGCTTGATTGAAGCAACGCTGCACGCGGTGCGTGTTCGTCTCCGTCCTATCATCATGACCTCGCTTGCGTTTGGTCTGGGTGTAGTGCCACTAGCGATCAGTGCGGGCGTAGGCTCTGCGGGTCAAAACGCGGTAGGTACAGGTGTACTTGGCGGTATGGTAAGTGCGACCTTGCTTGGTATCTTCTTCGTGCCTGTGTTCTTCGTTGTGGTTGAGCGTTTGTTCGACCGCCGCGCAAGAAAAGAGGCTCAAAAAGAGCAAGTGGAATCTACTTCACAACCAACGGCAAGCCAAGAGTAGGACTTAGCGCTAAAGACTAAGTTATACTATTGCTAATAAGTACAAGAAAAGGGCGCTTCGGCGTCCTTTATTTTTGGATTCAATTGGATAGTTTGGTTTAATTTTTACGTCATTCTGAACAGCGAGGGACGAGCGTGATTCATAATCTGCTCACCGAGAGCCTTAGCTTGACGTGAAATATTGAGTGAGAGCGTGTGGCAATTAGATTCCTGATCTCGCCC
>NZ_BCUF01000003.1 GCF_001591145.1 Vibrio harveyi NBRC 15634 = ATCC 14126 = KCTC 12724
AAGAGTACCAGTCTAGCTGGAAGAGTAGCAGATTCCCCTAATGCCCAAATAGTGCGTGTTGGGAACTGAGCCGCCAGCCAGCCTGCTTGGTAGCAAGTCATATCGAATTTCCGGAGTGCCGGTCCAATCTACCCCTGCCATCTTGTAAAGCCTCAGCAGAAATGCTGGGGCTTTTTTCGTTTTTGTCTTTTCAGACTAACTCAGAGTGCTTGCTCGATAATTTACTCGAATCTGTTAGTTACCGACCTAGTTCTTCTGGGATCTTCTAAGTCTTCAACAGAAGTCCTGAAGCTTCTCCGCCTCTTCGTTATTTAAAGTGAGTGTTGCCAGAAGCTAACGTGATAAGAGGTCGACTTCCTGTTATTATCGGCGCTGAATTCTAATAATTAGGAAGCAAGTCTATGCCACATCTTCGATTTAGAGCGGTCGAGCCACAAGCGGTTCAAGCGCTATCAAAACCACTTACTGACGAACTACAGCCTCTTATGGACTGCCCTCGCGAAGATTTTACGTTCGAATATATCTACAGTACATTTTTCAACGAAGGTGAAGTAAGTGCTGCTTATCCTTTTGTTGAAGTTTTATGGTTCGATCGCGGTCAAGAAACGCAGAACAAGGTTGCAAAAGCAATAACTCAACAAGTACGTGGTATTGTGGGTGAAGATATCGATGTTGCGGTAATTTTCTCTGCACTCTCTCCTAAAGGCTACTATGATAATGGTGACCACTATTAAGGAATGAGCGTGATGAAGCTGAGTCTTTCTTTTTGTTTAAGTTTTCTATTCTCAGCTTCTCTTTATGCAACTCCGTGGGAGCAGGTCTCTGGTCCCACAAATAACACTTCTTCCTCTATCGGCAGTTATGCCAATGGCTGTCTAGACGGCGCATCTCCACTTCCTTTGGATGGTATTGGTTACCAAGTGCTACGTAGCAAAACGAAGCGTTACTATGGGCACCCACATACGATCAGTTTCATTCAAGAACTAGCAAAAAAAATGAATCAAGATTTAAGCACAACGTTGTTGGTTGGTGACTTGTCATTGGCTCGTGGCGGGCGTTTCTCTTCTGGACATTCTAGTCATCAAACAGGTTTAGATATCGATATCTGGTTGCGTCTAGCCGATGAACCTTTGTCGTACAATGAGCTCCAGCTGCCTAAACCAATGAGCGTAGTTGATCTTAAAAAATATAAGATTTTGGAAAACCGTTGGGAAACTCGACACTTTGAACTGATTCGTAGCGCAGCGCAAAGTGAGGGTGTAGCTCGTATTTTTGTTCACCCGGTGATAAAAGAGCAACTTTGTAAGCAGGAAGGGGGAAAAGACAGGGGGTGGTTACGCAAAGTTCGCCCTTGGTGGGGGCATCATTATCACTTCCACGTTAGATTAAACTGTCCGGAGTCGAGTGCTAACTGCATCAACCAGGCTCCTCCTCCAGTGGGTGATGGTTGTGGAGCTGAACTTGCGAGTTGGCAACCTAAAGCTACGCCACCTCCCGTGGCTAAAAAGACAGTCAAAACTACGCCCAAGCCTAAGAAGAAAAAGATAATGCCTGCACAATGTCTGCCATTGATTACTAAGAAGTAAAGGGTAATTCCTTCCTATCAAGCTGCGATTAAACCTACTAGGTATCTCCATTATGAAACTGGAGAAAGATCATTCTTTTGTCTACAGTGAATAATACCAGTATAAAAACTAACCTAATTAGTTTTGGTGGCATATTACAGAAATCTAAATTAAACAAAGGGTTATGTGGTTTTTCTTGTAGTTATAACTCTGGTTTTACAAAGATCTTTTCGTCGCGATTCTCTGGTTTCTTAGCAATATGTCTGTTGGTTGGTGAAAGACAAATGGCAACGCAGACAAGTGTATTGAGGTGGGTATGGAGACTTTCCCCATCTAAGAGTTAATCAAGGACAAAACCATGACTATGATTTGTGCAAAAGAATTTGCAGAGTGGTTAAGACACAGATTTAGCAGTGAGAATAAGGGAGTCTATCTGACTCGAGAGGATGTTAATCACCTGACAGGACGTCAGCGTCTTGACCCGGGATTTGTTAATGATGTGCATTACGAACTAATGCAATATGGGATGGCTTTCGTTACGGATACGAGTCGAGAGAATTTCTATTTGATACCTGTCTCACAAGCTGAAAATTGGCGTGAAAGGCTAGAGTATCATTTCGAGAAAGAGCTCTTCTGCAACATTATTCCTATCGAGAAATCAGGTTAAAAAAAGGTTCAACTTTGAGCGCAAAGTTGAACCTCTTTCAATTACGCTAGCCCTTGAATAATCACGAACTTTTCTAGCAATTGCTCTTCAGTCTCGACATGATTTGGGTCGGTAATAATGCACTTCGTAATTGGACACACCGACTGACATGTTGGTTTTTCGTAGTGACCTTTACACTCTGTACATAGAGCAGGGTCAATTTCGAAAATGCTGTCACCCATAGTAATTGCACCATTAGGGCACTCAGGGTCACACATGTCGCAGTTGATGCACTTATCGGTAATAAGTAGTGCCATGATTACTTACCAGTTGGGTTACGGGTATCCTGACCTGCATTTAAGTTACGCATCAACAGACCGTATTCCAGATCCATGTCTTCTGGAACCGGGATAAATACAAAGTGACCGTTACCTTTTGCGTCTTCAATTGATTCTGACTTACGGTTTTCCATCGCTTCTAGCGTGAAGATTACGTTGCCTTTTGGCGTCATTAGCTCAAGGCTGTCACCAACGATGAACTTGTTCTTCACTTCAACTTCTGCCATGTCACCGCGACGTTTGCCAGTGAATTCACCAACAAATTGTTGTGCGTCAGATACAGAGTAACCGTAATCGTAGTTCTGGTAGCTGTCGTGAGTGTGACGACGTAGGAAACCTTCTGTGTAGCCACGGTGAGCTAGGCTTTCTAGCGTACCCATTAGGCTCTCATCGAATGGACGACCAGCAACTGCGTCATCAATCGCTTTGCGGTAAACCTGAGCAGTACGTGCACAGTAGTAGAATGACTTGGTACGGCCCTCGATCTTCAATGAGTGAACACCCATCTTAGTTAGACGTTCTACGTGTTGGATTGCACGCAGGTCTTTCGAGTTCATGATGTAAGTACCGTGCTCGTCTTCGAACGCCGCCATTTTTTCTTCTGGACGGTGACTTTCAGAAAGCAATACCACTTCGTCAGTTGGTTTGCCGCGACCGATAGTGGTTTCTGGGCGTTCGTCTGCGACTTCGATTGCTTGAGCTTCGTTTGGATCGAACGCTTCAACAATTTGACCGGCGTCGTTTTCTTTACCTTCTTCGACTTTATATTCCCAACGGCATGCGTTAGTGCAAGTACCTTGGTTAGGGTCACGCTTGTTGATGTAACCGGACAGTAGGCAGCGACCAGAGTAAGCCATGCATAGAGCACCGTGAACGAAAACTTCTAATTCAGTTTCAGGACAATGCTCGCGAATTTCTTCGATTTCTTCTAGAGAAAGCTCACGAGAAACGATCACGCGCTCAACACCGTTAGCAGCCCAGAATTTAACAGTTGCCCAGTTTACTGCGTTCGCCTGCACAGACAGGTGAATTGGCATTTCTGGGAACGCTTCGCGAACCATCATGATGAGACCTGGATCAGACATGATAAGTGCGTCTGGACCCATTTCTACCACTGGTTTAAGGTCACGGATGAAAGTTTTAAGCTTAGAGTTGTGCGGTTGGATGTTGCATACCACGTAAAGCTTTTTGCCTAGGGCATGCGCTTCGTTGATACCGATTTGTAGGTTTTCGTGGTTGAACTCGTTGTTACGTACGCGAAGGCTGTAGCGAGGTTGACCAGCGTATACTGCATCTGCGCCGTAGGCGAATGCGTAACGCATGTTTTTAAGGCTACCTGCTGGAGATAGTAGCTCTGGTACGAATGCTTTCTCTGTTGTCATTGCTCAATTCTCTTAATATCTGATCACAAGTCAGGCCAATTCCACCTCATGGAAATGGGGCGCAAATTTTACGTCAAAATGTGACCTGTGACTAGGAGAATTATGGTTTGGATAAACAAACGCCCTCAAAAAAAGTGAGGGCGTTATGGTTAATCTTTGTACGAAATTAAGCGTTAGGGTTTGGCAGACCGCCCAATGCTTCGTATAGATTTGGTAGGAAAGCGCTGAACTCGCCACACATTAGAGAGAAGTCTGCGTCGAAGCGAGCAGCCTGATCTTCGCGTGGGATATCATCGTTTTGGTCTTTTAGTTCATCAGAGAACTTCAGACGTTTGATGCCAGAATCTTCTGCCATGATGAATTCGATACGATCTTGCCAGTTCAGTGCTAGCTTAGTCACAACTTTGTCTGCAGCGATGTGGTTGCGGATTTCATCGGTTGTAAGCTCTTGCTTCTTACAACGAATCACGCCGCCTTCTTCTAGCACAGACTTAAGCTCTGCTTCGTCCATCATTGTGATGCCTTGTGGTGTATCACCAGTTTTTACCCATTCAGTTAGAGTTGTTTCGATCGCAACTTCTGGGATTGCTGGTACAACAGGCAGGCTACCCATTGTCTTACGTAGTAGTGCCAATACGTCTTCTGCTTTTTTGTAGCTGCTTGCATCAACAAGGATGAAGCCTTCTTTTGGCATAATCAGCACGTAAGTGTGGCTGCTACGGCTGAACGCACGTGGCAGGAGGTCCATTACGATGTCATCTTTCAGGTTGTCTTTCTCTTTCTTTTTAAGAGGACGACCTTCCTGTGCTTCCATTGCTTCTACTTTTGCATTTAGTGAGTCTTTGATCACTGAAGCAGGCAGCATTTTTTCTTCTTTCTTAGCGCAAATCAGAATGCGGTTTTCAGAAACGTGCGTCATCATGTCGCCATTTCTACCCATCGCGCTAACCCAGCCAAACTTTTGCTTATCTTGGCTTCCACAAGGGGTGAATCGGAACTCGGCTAGTTGAGTTTCCAGTTGATCGGCGTTGAAGTTAACCTCGCGGTTAACGCGGTATACCAGACAGTTTTTAAACCACATAAATCTTCTCTAGGCTTGATGACAAGGGACTAATCATAGGGAATTTTCCCGGCGTTGTCCTAATTGAATTGAAAAAGATCATGATGAATCTCAAAAGAAAGTTATATGAAAATTTGTTTTCAAAGGTCACAAAAGTGTCATAATTGGTAGTAATAATGCTTATGCATAGAGGGGCGCTTTGTCCTTTAAATTCATTAGCTCAACTAACATAAGGTTATTCAATTATGTCTAGAAGGATTCTGGTTGTTGAAGACGAAGCTCCGATTCGTGAAATGCTATGCTTCGTGCTTGAACAGAAAGGTTATCAAGCAGTAGAAGCAGAAGATTACGACTCTGCGGTAACCAAACTGGCTGAACCCTTCCCGGATTTAGTGCTACTAGACTGGATGCTACCAGGTGGCAGTGGTATTAACTTCATCAAACACATGAAGCGCGAAGAGTTAACTCGCAACATTCCCGTTGTGATGCTGACAGCTCGTGGTGAAGAAGAAGACAAAGTGCGCGGCTTAGAAGTTGGCGCGGATGACTACATCACCAAACCTTTCTCACCAAAAGAGTTGGTTGCTCGCCTTAAAGCCGTTATTCGCCGCGTAACACCGACTGCGCTCGAAGATGTGATTGATGTACAAGGTCTGAAGTTGGATCCTGTTTCTCACCGTGTGACCGCAAATGATGAAGCGGTTGATATGGGACCAACAGAGTTCAAAATGTTGCACTTCTTCATGACGCACCAAGAGCGTGTTTACAGTCGTGAACAACTACTAAACAATGTTTGGGGCACCAACGTGTATGTAGAAGACCGTACCGTTGATGTACATATTCGTCGTTTGCGTAAAGCGCTTGAGGCCGCAGGTCACGACAAACTCATCCAAACTGTTCGTGGCGCAGGATACCGTTTCTCGACGAAGGCATAACATCGCTAGCAGCTTATCAATACCATTTCTGGAGTAATGAGTGGTTGAAAGATTGACTTGGAAAAAGCTGGCCTGGGAGCTGGCTTTTTTTTACACCCCTTGGGTGATAATAGGTTGGATATTCGGTTATATGCCGTGGTTGCTTTTGGCGGCCACGGCTTTGCAGCTTGTATGGCATTTGCATAATCAGGTGCGCTTGTCGGCTTGGCTGTGGGATGAAAAGCGTCTTACGCCACCGTCAGGTAGTGGCAACTGGGAATCGTTATTCAACGGTTTATACCGATTGCAACAACGTCAGCGTCGTAAGCGTAAAGAGCTTACCAATTTGATTCGCCGTTTCCGTAATGGTGCTGAATCGCTGCCGGATGCGGTGGTGGTGTTTCGTGCTGAAGGTAACATTGTGTGGTGTAACAAGCTCGCGCAACACCTTTTGGGTTTCCACTGGCCGGAAGATTCTGGGCAACCTATTTCTAACCTCATCCGTACTCCAGACTTTATTAAGTACATCAATAAACAAGACTTCTCAGAGCCGCTAGAAATGCGCTCACCATTGAATGTCGAGCGAATGTTGGAACTGCGTATCGTACCTTACACCGAAGGGGAACACCTGATGGTGGTGCGTGATGTGAGCCAACTTAAACAGCTTGAAGGTATGCGTCGTAACTTCTTCGCTAACGTATCTCATGAGCTTCGTACACCGATGACGGTACTGCAAGGCTACCTTGAGATGACGGAAGATCCAGACATGATTGTTGGTCCAATGTGGACGAAAGCGCATGGGGTGATGACAGAGCAGCTCAACCGCATGAACAGCTTGGTTAATCAGCTTCTGACGCTGTCTAAGATTGAAGCGGCACCAATGCATGAGTTGGAAGATGTGGTCAATGTCCCTAGCATGTTAGAAGTGCTAGAAAAGGAAGCGGTAAGCCTAAGTGGTGATGATCAACATCAGTTGAAGTTCGACGTGGATTCTAGTCTGCGCGTGCTCGGCGATGATGACCAACTGCGTAGTGCTATCTCTAACTTGGTGTACAACGCGGTGAAATACACCCCACCTGGTGCACACATCAACGTTCGTTGGTATCAAACCGCACAAGGCGCTTGTCTAGAGGTAGAAGACAGCGGTGATGGTATTGAACCACAACACTTACACCGATTGACCGAGCGTTTCTATCGCGTCGATAAAGCCCGCTCACGAGATACCGGCGGCAGTGGTCTTGGCTTAGCCATCGTGAAGCACGCGTTGAGCCACCATGACTCTCATCTCGAAATTTACAGTGAAGTTGGTGTCGGCAGTAAGTTCTCCTTCATCCTACCAAGTCGTTTGGTGGTGAAGTAATGAGTGTCGTATCCAAAGCAATTAAGAAAATCACTCTAGCCACGTTGATGCTTTCCAGCGTGGCTGTTGCACAAGATAAACCGCTGCCGAATTATCAAAAGACGACTGGTATAGCGGGCAACTTATTGTCAGTCGGTTCGGATACGCTAGCGGGCATGACCACGCTTTGGGTGGAAGAGTTTAAATCTATCTACCCGAATATTAATGCTCAGGTTCAGGCGTCTGGTTCATCGACTGCGCCACCGGCGTTAACGGAACAAACTGCACAATTCGGCCCAATGAGTCGCTCAATGCGTATGCGTGAGATCGAAGCATTTGAGCGGGTGCATGGTTACAAACCAACGGCGCTTCGTGTTGCGATTGATGCGATTGGTATTTTTGTGCACCAAGATAATCCAATCAAAGGGCTTAATTTCCATCAGTTGGATGCGATGTTTTCCGCGACTTTACGCTGTGGCGAAAGTGAGTTCATCACCAACTGGCGTGAGTTAGGCATCAAAGCTGAGTGGGCGAAACGTAATTTGCAGCTGTTTGGTCGTAACTCGGTATCGGGTACGTACGGTTATTTTAAAAGTAATGCCTTGTGTGGCGGTGATTTTAAAACTCGTGTGAACGAGCAACCGGGATCGGCGTCAGTGGTGCAGTCTGTGGCATCAACGATCAGTGGTGTAGGTTATTCAGGCGTAGGCTATCGCGTGGCGGGTGTTCGTTTAGTCCCAATTGCGAAAACAGGCACAGATTACGTTAGCCCTGTGCGTGAAAATATCATTTCAGGTAAGTACCCACTATCGCGCTACCTCTATGTATACGTGAATAAACATCCGGACTATCCGTTAAGCCCAATTGAAGCTGAGTTCATTCGCTTTATGTTCTCAGCTCAAGGGCAAGCGCTGGTCGCGAAAGACGGTTATGTTCCGATTACTGCTGATTTCGCTGTCGAGGAATTAAAAAAGGTCGGTTTATAAGCCGACCTTTTTCTTTATCTCATTGAGTTCGTAGTTAGAAGTTCAATGTCCATCCTGCGCTTTCCCAGCGTTGCTGTTCTTCCTGCAAATCGGCATCGAGCAGTTTGTTATTCTCCAACCAATCTTCCTCTACGCAGGTAAGTACCCACTTATCTTCTTCTATCGATAATGTCAGCTCTGGTAGCGGGTCATCATTGCGTTGACCGTTGACCACAATGGCTAGACGCAGAATCTTAATTAAGTTGATGATGTCACTCTCTCTGTAGAGGTTAAACTCTGGGAACTCATTCAACTTGAGGGATTTACGTTGGAAGCGAGCTAAAGTCGCCAATACCAATTGCTGCTCGCGGTTAAAGCCGGGCAAGTTTGAGTGCAGCAGAATGTAGAATGAGTGACGATGGAAACCGCGCAGACTGATGCTCAAGCCGACTTCATGTAGCAAAGCCGCCCATTCCAATAAATCAAACAACTCACTTTTCTTCTTGATACCTAGTTCAGAACGAACATTGCACAGCATCTCTCTTGCATGACCTTTTACGCGTGCTGCGTGTTCGATATCAACGCGATGTTGTTTTGCGAGGTTTTCTGTGGTGCGCATACGAATATCAGAACGAGCGAAACGTTCTTCCATCTCGTAGAGCAGCCCTTCTCGCAATGCGCCATCCGAGAAGAACATCTGGTTGATTTTTAGTGATTGGAAGATGGCAGATAAAATGGCTACACCAGCGGCAAAGACTGGCTTACGTTCGTCGGTCAGACCAACTAGTTCAATATCATCAATGGACTCAAATTCGCACAATGTGTCGATGAGCTTACCCAAACGCTTATTGGTGATCAGCCCATCTTCATGACCCAATCCAATCAAGACTTCGCGAATCGCTTTAATAGTACCTGAAGAGCCGAGGGCAATATCCCAGCCTTTCTTGCGGTATTTTGCAGCAATGGACTCCATGCGTTGCTCTGCGGCGAGAATCGCTTTGCTGAAGTTCTTCCGTGACAGTTTGCCATTATTGAAGAACTGCTCGGTAAAACTCACACAACCCATTTGCTTACTGTTGAGAAGCTCTGGCTCAAACTCTTGACCAATGATCATCTCGGTACTGCCGCCACCGATATCGACAACTAACTTGGAGTTAGACTCCGCTTGGGTGTGCGCGACGCCGAGATAGATGAGGCGAGCTTCTTCTTCGCCCGGAATGATTTCAATTGGGAAAGGCAGCACCTCTTTGGCTCGTTTTATAAAGAGGTGGGCGTTGTTAGCACGCCTTAAAGTGTGGGTGGCTGCAATTCTTACGTTTGAAGCTTCAAAGCCTTGCAAGCGTTCGGCGAACATCGCGAGGCACTCAAGACCTCGCTCCATTGCAGCATGGCTAAGATTGAGCTCTGAATCGAGTCCGGCAGCTAAGCGCACTCGCTGTTTATGGCGGCTGACTAATTGCAGGTCACTTCCAACAACTTTCGCCACCACCATATGGAAGCTGTTCGACCCAAGGTCAATGGCTGCAATATGGCGTACATCTTGTTCAAGTATTTGAGGCATCTGCTTTTTGTTTTCTTGTTTGCTTCTCTATATTTTTAAGATAGTCGTAGATGGCAACTTGTGAGCGAACTTTTTTACGATTACCTCGTGGTACGTAGTTGTTGCTCATCTCTTTATCTATCAAACGAGCCTTTACTGTATCGGTAAAGTGAATGTTAGTTATATCAATAATTCGCTGTTTCAAACGTGGATCACGAACCGGAGCGGCAACTTCAATACGATGATCGATATTTCGCGTCATCCAGTCCGCTGATGAGATATAAACCTGCGGGTCGCCATCATTGTGGGTGATCACGACACGAGGGTGTTCGAGGAAACGGTCAACAATACTGATGATGCGAATGTTCTCGCTCACGCCTTCAATACCAGGGACGAGTGAACACATACCGCGGATGATCATATTAATTTTCACCCCAGCATTGCTTGCTCCATAAAGTTTATTGACGATGCCTTTGTCGACTAAGTTATTCACTTTGATCGTCAGTGCTGCTTTCTTGCCGGCTTTTGCGTTGGCAATTTCACCGTCAATCAGACGGTAGAGTTGTTTACGCGAATTGCGTGGTGAAACAATGAGGTGATTAAACCTTACAGGACGGTATGGGTTCTCTATATAACCAAAGACGTTACGGACTTCATTGGTAATTTCTTGATCTGCAGTTAGCAGCGCGAAGTCGGTGTAGATACGTGCGGTTTTCTCGTGGAAGTTACCTGTTCCTATATGCGCGTAACGTACGATTTCACCTTCTTCGCGGCGGCTAATCAAGAGCAGTTTTGAGTGAATTTTTAGACCCGGCGCACCAAAGATAACGTGTACGCCTGCATCGGTGAGAACCTTTGACCACTCGATATTGGCTTCTTCATCGAATCGGGCTTGCAGTTCCACCACCACAGTTACGCTTTTGCCATTGTGGACGGCATCGATCAGTGAGTTCATCAAGCGCGAATCTTTAGCAACGCGGTAGATATTAATCTTGATCGCCAATACTTTAGGATCGAAGGAAGCTTGGCGAACCAGTTCAGAGATGTGATCAAAAGTGTGATAAGGGTAGTAAAGCAAAATGTCTTTGGCTTTGATCGCATCGAAACTGTTGGCATAGCCTTCGAAGTCGGCACATTTCATCGGTGGCATGGGTTTGTTTTCTAGGTACTCACGACCAACATTTGGGAAGCCAATGAAGTCTTTAAAGTTGTGGTAACGACCACCGGGAATCAAACTGTCGTAGTTGGAGATTTGCAGTTTGCTGCACAAGAAATCGAGCATCTCTTGCGGCATTTCACGCTCGTAAACAAAGCGCACTGGCATGGCAGTCAAGCGTTGGTTCACCCCTTCAGACATCTGTTCAAGCAAGCTGTATTCGATCTCTAGGCGTAAATCGTATTCGGCATCGCGGGTCATCTTCATCGCGTAGCCATTTAGCTCGTCATAATCGAAGAAGCCTTTAAACAGCTCATCCAGACAGTAACGGATGATGTTGTCGAGCAGAATGATGGTCTTGCGACGTTTGCCTTTTTGCTCCGGAACCATAACGAAGCGGGGTAGGTGGTCAGTTGGGATTTCGAGTAAAGCGTATTGGGAATGATCGTCTTTGCGCAGATCGACGGTAATGTAGGCGTATTCGTCTTTAAGAAACTGCAACACATCGATGTCATCTTTAATCAAAAGCGGAGTGATGTGTGGCATGACTTCTTTGCGAAAGTACTTGGTGATCCAGCGTTTTTGGGTGTCATCTAACTGGTTTTCGTTAACCAAGAAAATGCGGCGTCGCGCCATTTCTCGGATCAAATCACCGTACAGTTCATCAAATTGTTCGTTCAGCCTCAATGCTTTGGTTTGCATCTTAGTTAACAAGTGCTTAGAGTTATCGCTTCCACCTCGTTCTTGGCTGATCAAGATCCGACGTTTTACGTCTGCAAAGCGAACCTTGTAGAACTCATCTAAGTTATTGGAAAAGATCCCTAGAAAACGAATACGTTCGATTAGGGGGACGGTTTTATCAGCGGCTTCTTGTAATACTCTCTCGTTAAAAGACAACCAACTAAGTTCTTTTTCTATATAGAGTTTTTCTGCGCTCATAACCTTACCTAGCCTAAAATGAAGTAAATCCGCACTCATCTGTGGGATAAAAAAAGATGAGCCTGAACATTATGAGGTTTACGTTACAGATTTATTTCATAACACGGTCTGCATAAGAGTTGTATTCTTTTCAGTTGTTTAATGTGATCTGTAATATAATTGTCATCTTAACGACATATTCTAGTACTAAGTCAAAAAGGGTAGAGAGATCAATGGCACAAGCCGAGTTTTCATTGCAGGAAAAAGATAAAAAACGATTGATCAAAGATCGTTTGGTTCGATTTGCAGTGACATCCGGTGGTGTAGGCGTTCTTGCTGCTCTTGTGTTGATCTTCGTTTACCTTGCGATGGTGATCATTCCTCTGTTTTCTGATGCAGAGATCGAAACCAATTATGCCGCTCGTGCTACCCAAAGCGGGAAGCCACTCGCAATTTCCGTTGATGATTACTCTCAAATCGGTCTGGTGTTAACCCAATCCGGTGAAGTGCGTTTTCTTCCTCTCGATGATTCCAGCAAGCCTGCGCTGTACACTCAGCAGATAGCCAACAACCCAGTGGCATTTTCTCAGTCTGCGCCAGGGTTAGGGTGGTATGGTTTGGTTGATGACCAAGGCAAAGCGCACATCTTCAAGCCAGAATTTAACGCAACGCTGCGCGAAAACACTCGCCCACCAGAAGTCGTGCCGTTTCGAACTTCAATGGACATGCAACTGACAGATGCATCCGATCCTGTTAAGAAGTTTGTTTTTAGTACTTCCACGCAAGCTCCAACCCTTGTTTGGCAAACACAAAGCGGCGTAATAAAAGCGCGTTGGCAGGTTCCTCAACTGTTAGATGCATCACCTGTTACCCATGATTACACCTTCTCTTCAGGTTTTGATGCGCCAGACCAAATGTTGCTGACGCCAGATGGCAATAACCTTTACTTGCGAAATGAATCAGAGCTGATTGTCTTGGTGAAAGGTGACAACAAGTTCTCAGTGCGTGAAGTGATCGATCTGACTCAGGGTGATAAAAAGCACTCAGTGAGAACGATGGATTTGTTGGCTGGGGCGTATTCCCTGCTTGTTACGCATAACGATGGTCGTGTATCGCAATGGTTTGATACGTTGCAGGGCGACCAGCGAACTTTGACTCACATTCGTGACTTTAAGTTGGCATCTGAGCTGAAGTATTTACTTCCCGATTCACACCGCAAAGGTTTCTACAGCTTTTACACCAACGGTACGTTGCAAAGCCACTACACCACCAGTGAGAAGTTGGTGTTGTTTAAACGTGCCTACAAACAAGCGCCAGTGATGGCAGGAATGTCGAATAACGAGCGCTACCTGATCACATGGCAAAACGACGAATTGAATGTCGCGTTTGTTGATAACCCGTACCCAGAAGTCTCTCTGTCCTCCTTATGGCAAAAGGTTTGGTATGAAGGTTACCCAGAGCCCGAATTTGTGTGGCAATCCACCTCTGCCAGTGATGACTTCGAGGCGAAATTCAGCTTAGTGCCAATTGCGTTTGGTACCATCAAGGCGGCGATGTTCGCAATGTTGTTCTCGGTACCACTGGCTGTACTGGGCGCAATTTATACCGCTTACTTTATGTCACCACGTATGCGTCGCGTGGTGAAGCCATCAATCGAGTTAATGGAAGCTTTGCCTACCGTTATCATCGGTTTCCTTGCCGGACTTTGGTTCGCCCCGATTGTGGAAGACCATTTGATTACCGTTGTGGTGATGTTGTTTGTTCTGCCTCTGAGCACCATGGTGATGGGCGGTCTATGGGCGCTGATCCCACAACCGATACGTAACCGCCTGCCAAACGGGTGGCATGCTTTGGTGTTAATGCCTTTGCTTCTGCTGTTGATCGGTTTGGGTGTGTGGGTATCACCAATGCTTGAACAAGCCTTCTTTGGCGGGGACATGCGTTTGTTCCTGACTGACCATGGCATTGGCTTTGACCAACGCAACGCGCTGGTGGTTGGCTTGGCGATGGGCTTTGCGGTTATTCCAACGATTTTCACCATTGCCGAAGATGCGATTTTCTCTGTGCCGAAACACTTATCGGATGGTTCATTAGCACTTGGCGCGACGCCATGGCAAACCCTGATTTATGTGGTCCTGCTAACAGCCAGTCCGGGGATCTTCTCCGCAATCATGATGGGACTGGGGCGTGCTGTGGGCGAAACCATGATTGTATTAATGGCGACGGGTAATACGCCATTAATGGATTGGAACGTGCTAGAAGGCTTGCGTAGCTTGTCGGCAACCATTGCGGTTGAATTGCCAGAGTCGGAAGTAGGCAGTTCGCACTACCGATTATTGTTCCTATCGGCATTAATTTTGTTTGTCTTCACCTTTGCGGTGAACGCCTTGGCGGAATGGGTTCGTCAAAGACTAAGAGATAAATATCGTGCGTTGTAATCAGTTAACGAAAGAGCGAGTAATAGCGTGTTAAATTGGATTCGTTCTGGCGCACCTTGGATTTGGTTAACCGGGGGAGCGGTAAGCATCAGTCTGCTTTCTGTCCTCGGCTTATTGCTATTGATTGGCTGGAAGGGATTAACTTACTTCTGGCCGGCGCCACTTTATCAATGGAATGTTGCTGCACTGACACCGGTGCAGGGCGAAGTGCTGCATGAAAATTCGATTCTGGTTGGTCAAGTTTACGAGCGCAGCTTTGTGCCAAGAAGTTACCTACCAGAAGAAGCGGCGAATAAACTCGCGGATGACGAAGAGTTTGCGACGCGCCTAAACATCAAAATTGCCAACCGTGAATTGTACCCAGCGGACTTTATTTCTGTGTTGAGAATGCAGTTGGATGATCCAACTACGCCGGGCGAATGGGCAGTGATTGAACGCAGCAGCGGTGGCTACTTCTTCGGTAAGTTTGTTGCCTTCCAAGATGGTAACACGCGTTACGAAAACAACATTCAAACGCTTTTGGATCAAAAGCTCGATGATGCCGAAACCTTGCATCATGAAATCGACATGCTGGTGGATGACCAAGTAAAAGACTTGGGATGGCAATTGGAGCAGCTTCGTTTAGACAAACGTAAGCATGAGCTTAACGACACCATAACTGAAGACTTTTTAGCAAACAACAGCAAGCGTAAGGCAGAAATTGAAGCTGAGTTAGCCAAGCTAGACATGCAACTTGACGGGCTGCGCTTGGGCTTCTCTGATTATGCGCTGATTGTCGAAGACATGACTGGGACTCAAGTTTCGATTCCATTAGAAGACATTTTGGACTACTGGTATCCAAACCAAATGTCACTGCCTGAAAAGGTTGCCCATTGGGGAAAACAGGTTTGGAAGTTCTTATCCGAAGACCCTCGTGAATCGAACTCAGAGGGTGGTGTTTTCCCAGCGATTTTCGGGACGGTTTTCTTGGTTATCATCATGTCGATCATCGTAATGCCATTGGGTGTGATTGCGGCGATTTATTTGCATGAATATGCCAAGAATAATGCCCTAACTCGGGTGATCCGTATTGCGGTGATTAACCTTGCAGGTGTTCCTTCTATCGTTTACGGCGTATTTGGTTTGGGCTTTTTTGTTTATACCATTGGTGCCTCAATCGATAACCTGTTTTACGCCGAGCGATTACCTGCTCCAACCTTTGGTACGCCGGGCTTGTTGTGGTCTGCATTGACGCTAGCAGTCTTAACGCTACCTGTGGTGATTGTTACCACAGAAGAAGGTTTAACCCGTATTCCGAGTTCAGTTCGCCATGGCTCGTTAGCCTTGGGTGCAACGCAGTTCGAAACGCTTTGGCGTGTGGTTTTGCCTATGGCAACCCCTGCGATAATCACTGGTTTGATTCTCGCGATTGCTCGTGCTGCGGGTGAGGTAGCACCATTGATGCTGGTGGGGGTCGTGAAGTTAGCTTCTAGCTTGCCAGTGGATGGGCAATTCCCTTACGTGCATTTGGACAGAAAGTTCATGCACCTGGGCTTCCACATTTACGATGTCGGATTCCAGACCTCTAATATCGAAGCTGCGCGTCCGTTGGTTTACGCGACTTCCTTCTTACTCGTGACGGTTATTGTCGGACTAAACTTAACAGCAATCAGTATTCGTAATAATCTGCGAGAGAAATACCGAACTTTAGGACAAGATTAAGCATGTTTAACTTTGATAATACATTAGGTTATGAGCCGCCATTGGATGTGCACAACCTGACGGATGAACAAACGGCTATCTCGATTGAGAACCTTAATCTTTTCTATGGTCAGACTCAGGCGTTGCATGATATCTCTATGCGTATCCCGAAAGGACGCGTAACCGCATTCATCGGACCGTCAGGTTGTGGTAAATCCACATTGCTGCGCTGTATCAACCGCATGAACGATTTAGTCGAAGGTTGTAAGGTGACAGGTAAAGTACGTTTGCACGGTAAGAATGTGTACAACCCAAGCGTGGATGTGGCAACGCTGCGCCGTCGAGTAGGCATGGTATTCCAGCGCCCAAACCCATTCCCTAAGTCGATTTACGAAAACGTGGTTTACGGCCTTCGTTTACAAGGTGTGAAGAACAGTCGCATGTTGGACGATGCGGTCGAGCGTTCACTGCGTTCTGCGGCATTATGGGACGAAGTAAAAGATCGTCTACATGAAAACGCATTTGGACTTTCTGGCGGTCAGCAACAACGTTTAGTGATTGCTCGCGCCGTCGCGATTGAGCCAGAAGTACTATTATTGGATGAACCAACATCGGCTTTGGATCCAATCTCAACTTTAACTATTGAAGAGCTTATCAACGAGCTCAAGACTCAATATACTGTGGTTATCGTTACCCATAACATGCAGCAAGCGGCGCGCGTCAGTGACCACACTGCGTTCATTCATATGGGTAAGTTGATTGAATATTCGGATGCGGATTCGATCTTCACCTCTCCAATGAAGAAACAAACCGAAGATTACATTACCGGTCGTTACGGTTAAGCCGCGACCTTTCAAGGATTAAAAGGAAAGCCATGCACTTTGGACGTCACATCTCAGGACAATTTAACGTAGAGCTAGAATCGATTCGTACCCATGTACTTACCATGGGAGGCTTGGTAGAACAACAGTTGTCGTATGCTATTCAAGCCTTGCACAAGGAAGACATCGAACTGGCGCGTAAAGTTGTGCGTGATGATCACAAAGTCAACGCGATGGAAGTGTCGATTGATGACGCTTGTACTCGCATCATCGCTAAGCGTCAGCCTACAGCAAAAGACTTACGCTTGATCATGGCTATCATTAAGACCATCACAGATCTTGAGCGCATTGGTGATGTTGCAACGCGTATTGCCTACGTGGCGATTGAAAGCCCATCATCAAAAGAGCGCCAATTCCAAGTATCGTTAGAGCCTTTATGTCGGCAAGCAATCCAAATGCTTCACCAAGTGCTCGATGCCTTTGCGCGTATGGACGTAGAAGCCGCAGCAGAAGTGCACAAGCTTGATGATAAGTTGGATGCGGAATACGAAGCGGTGATTCGTCAGCTGATGACTTACATGATGGAAGATCCGAAAAACATTCCACATATTCTGCAAGTGATGTGGTCGGCGCGTGCCATTGAACGCGTGGGTGACCGTTGCCAAAATATCTGTGAATACATTATCTACTTCGTGAAAGGGAAAGATGTACGCCATCTAGGTGATCAAAGCATCGATGACGTACTGAAGTAAGTCTTAAAGGCGCAAACCAAAGCCTAGAGAAAAGTTAATGGCAGTGTCTGTGTAGGTGTGTGTTTTATCGTTCATGAAAACGTCTAAATCCGCACCTGCTCGAACTGATAATATTAGGTTAACTTGATATACGTAAGCGCCACCAATACTCAATCCGTTCGCATCTCTTCGTTCATTGCGATACGTTCCATCGTACTGCGCTAATCCTAAGCTCGCTTGAAATCCCATCTGTGGTTGATGACCAAATAAGTGTTGAAAGCCAATACGGTAGGCGTCAATGGTTTCATCATAATTACCGCTCTTATAAGTAATCTGAGAGTAATCAAAATACAGCGCATCAAAGCCCGCAATATCGGTCGCCCCCAATTGGATACCTGCCCCTCGAAATGAGCCAATCTTAACTTCTGGAGAGACATAAATACCTGAAGCTTGGACACTAATAGGAGCGAGAATAAGGGCAGCGAGAAAGAATTTGCGTTTCATAGAGTTACCTAAATAAAAGCCTTCCTTGGCTATGAACTTATTGAGTGCAGTTTTTACTTAAAGCTAATTTGAACACCAACGCCGCCAGCAACGTCAGATGAAGAATATTTGCCTGATGATTCATAGTGGAATGTGCCTGACAGGCTTACTTGATCACTTAGACCGTACGCACCACCAATCGCTACTGCTTCTTTACTACCAGAAAAACCCACACCGGCACCGATTGCCAGTTCACCATTGGTTGCGTAAGGGCGAGCGTTGGTCACTGCGTGTAGACTTGCGCGAATACCATCCATTTGTTCTGCTTGTTGGTTTAAGCGGTAGTCGTATTCTGCGGCTAAGCCTTCTAAGTGGTTCAGACGGTCATCCGTCGGGTTATTTTCAATAGGGTTTGATGGCAGTTGCGGTGTTGGACGCTCAGGGACTTCAGGAATACCGTTGTCTGGTTCAGGAAGCGTTGGGTGCTCTGGTGCTGCTTCGATTGGTGGTGTTGGTGATTGATCTGGATGTGGACGATCTGGCACTCCAGGAACACCGTTATCAACTTCTGGTAGAACAGGTTGCTCTGGCACACCTTGAATTGGGTTGGTTGGAATGCCTGGGTGTGGACGATCCGGGATAACAGCTGCAATTGAGCTGAAAGAAGCAAGAAGGGTGCAAGCAGCGGTAAGCTTTACAATTTTTTTAGTCATGTCTGAACTCTCAATAAGTAAACGAGGGACAGCATCCTTACTGTAAGCAATCGCTTTTTGTCATTTCCCTTAAAAGCAGGGCTATCTTATTGAGAAGTATGATTTATGACTAAATGGCTATCGTTATCTTAGTGATAATCAAATCTTATCACTCTGTGATTTTAGACCTTGTTGAATAAGCTCTGTTAACCATTTTACTAGTGGGTTATTCCGGTTTCTCACATGCATATGAGCGTGAATAGACTTCATTTGTGGTTGACCATCAATCGTGACATCAACGGCTCTTAATCCCGGAAATTGCTCTACCGGAAGTAAATTGGAGTGAGGTAAATACATGTCGGTGTGTTTGACGACATCAAGTATTGCAGAGACCATTTCTGAGCGAAAGCCAATGCTGTGTTCAATGCCCATTTCGGTAAGAAGCTCAGATGCGTAACTGAACTTGTCGTTCCAACCTGGGGAAATCAAAGAAGCAATTGGGTATCTGCCAAGATCATGTGGCTCAACATGAGTCTTGGTGATTGGGTGATCTTCACGGACAAAAATACGCCCTTTCAAATCCAGTAGCTTCGGCGTGTAGATCTCTTTATTGGTCAGAAGTAACTCGTAATTTACTCCCATCAGTGTTTCACCTTTCAAGATCTCATCAACCGTGCTGTTCGACCAACCAACTAATTCAAGTTGAGCATTAGGTGCTAACGCTCTCATTTGTTCGAAGAGGAAACCGGGCAAGCAAGTCATTGTGATTGGTGCCAGTGCAATTCGAATTTTGTTGTCCACTTCGGCAGGATCAAACTGATGAGAGCGATTAACTGCGGCAGCTAAACCATCGAGATGGGGGGTAATATCATTGGCAAGAGATTCGGCGAACGGTGTCGGTTCAAGACCAGTTTTGACCTTCACAAACAGCTCATCATCGAAGTGATTACGTAGCTTTTGTAATGCCTGACTGATCGCTGGCTGAGAGACAAACAAGCGCTGTGATGCTTTACGCATGTTTCGCTCTTGCATCAAAACCATAAAGGTCTTGAGCAGATTCAGGTCAAGGGTGTGAAACAGGTCTTTCGCCATGATACATCTCTAATATTTATCAGGAACGAAGGTTTGATCGTCGATAGGCGCACGGACATAACCTTCTTTATTCAACTCTGGCAATTCGATAACTGGATGCTCAAGTTCTTCGTATTCGACTTGACTAAGCAGATGGCTGATACAGTTCAATCGAGCTTTCTTTTTATCATCAGAAGGGACTACCCACCAAGGACAGTTTTTCGTATCTGTGTAGGCAAACATCTTATCTTTTGCCTCTGAATATTCTGCCCAGCGATTGCGTGATTCCAAATCCATTGGGCTGAACTTCCAGCGTTTAATCGGGGTGTTGATGCGTTCTAGAAAGCGCTTTTCTTGCTCTTCATCGGAGACCGAAAACCAGTACTTAATTAAGATGATGCCAGAGCGCTGAAGCATGCGTTCAAACTCCGGGCAAGAACGGAGAAACTCTTCATATTGATCTGGGGTACAAAAGCCCATGACTTTCTCTACGCCGGCACGGTTGTACCAACTGCGGTCAAACAGTACGATTTCTCCAGCAGCAGGCAGGTGTGCCACATAACGCTGGAAGTACCATTGTGTTTTTTCTTTCTCTGTTGGGGCGGGAAGGGCTGCGATACGGCAGACACGAGGGTTGAGTTTTTCAGTGATGCGTTTGATGGTGCCACCTTTGCCAGCGGCGTCACGTCCTTCAAAAAGTACCACGACTTTAAGCCCTTTGTGTTTGACCCACTCTTGGAGCTTAACCAACTCAATTTGCAGTTGTTCTAGTGCTTCTTCGTATTCCTTTTTCTTCAGTTTCGCCATGTTTCCTCCCGTCCTTAGTTATCAATATGTTAGCACTCAATAACTAAAGACGGGATTTGAAAGCTCTTAATTGAGAGCTGTTACCATGTTCGCGATAGCATCGGTATTGGTGACTGGAATCGAAAAATCATCTATATCGGCAGCGCCCATTTTGCTTTGCTCGGCAATAAAGGTCATGTGACTTGGGCGAGTTGTCTTGCCAGATAAATGCACTTCAGTGATTTTGGCTTGTTCAACGATCTGACCAACATTGTCCGCATTCACACCGGCGCCCGCCATGATCGCAATGCGTCCTTGTGCTTGTTCAACTAAGGTTTTAAGCACATCGATACCTTGCGGCGCCGAAGGCGCAAGACCGGAGGTTAAAATACGTTCACAACCTAAGCTGATCACTTCTTCTAACGCTTTTTCAGCGTCGCGACACTGGTCAAAGGCACGATGGAAGGTCACGCCTAAGCCAAGCGCTTGAGCAAATTCACACAGCGCAGTTGCGTACGGCATATGAATGTTGCCGTCTTGAGTGAGCACGCCGAGTACGACACCATTCAAGCCTGCTTGTTTAGCAGCTTCAATATCCCAACGCATCATTTCGATTTCTTCCTCACTGTAGAAGAAGTCGCCTTGGCGAGGGCGAATCATCGCGTAAACCGGAATAGTAGAGCGTTTAGCGGCTTGCTGCATAAAGCCATAGCTTGGGGTTAAGCCACCCAAAGCAAGTGAAGAGCAGAGTTCGATGCGGGTTGCACCACCGGCAATCGCGTTGTGGAGAGATTCAATGTTATCAATACAGACTTCAAGTTGAGTGTTCACTAGGTTGTCCTGAATTATTGTAATTACAGCAAATACTAGCAGGACAAAAGGGGAGAATCTGTACTGAGACGGAGGGAAATAGAGGTAAACTTTTTGCGTGATGCTTGCCTCTTTTGCTTTTCAAAAATGCAGATAAAAAGAAAGCCCAGAGTGAACTCTGGGCTTTTTTATGACTTTACTTAGACTGATTGGCGTTTGCGGTTTTTCCGCTATAGCTTTTTGCTTTATATATACATCCAACCAACACGCCCGTTGAGCTTGGGCTATGTAGTCTATTACTTGCTTAGGTCGTCTGCGTGCTCAGATAGGAACGCTGCAACACCTTTTGGAGATGCGTCCATACCTGCTTTACCTTCTTCCCATTGTGCAGGACATACTTCGCCGTGCTTCTGGTGGAAGTTTAGTGCATCAACCATGCGTAGCATTTCGTCGATGTTACGACCTAGTGGTAGATCGTTAACTACTTGGTGACGTACAAGACCTTCTTCGTCGATTAGGAAAGAACCACGGAAAGCAACGCCTGCTTCTGGGTGCTCTACATCGTACGCTTTACAGATTTCGTGTTTAACGTCAGCAACTAGAGGGTATTTAACTTGACCGATACCGCCATCTTCGATAGCAGTGTTACGCCATGCGTTGTGAGAGAACTGAGAATCGATAGAAACACCGATTACTTCAACACCTTTAGCTTGGAAATCAGCTAGACGGTTGTCGAATGCGATTAGCTCAGATGGGCAAACGAAAGTGAAATCTAGTGGGTAGAAGAATACTACTGCTTTCTTACCTTTAGTGAATTCTGCAAAGTTGAAGTTTTCAACGATTTCGCCGTTACCTAGAACAGCTGCTGCAGTAAAGTCAGGGGCTTGACGACCTACTAGTACCATTTTTTTGCTCCTAAAAAATTTGGTTTGATCCAAACCTACATTCAGTTATTTAGGTTTGGTCCTTGTTTGTGCGAGACAAACTATAGTACAGATTGTAGTATTGAAAAAAGCGAAATAAATAGATTGAGTTCATCGAAAAAAGCGATAATAACGAAACTATTATCTCGATCACTGGAACAGCAATAGATACAAATAGAATTATGAATAAATGGCCTAGCTTGAAGCAGTTACACTATTTGGTCACTCTGCATGAAACTCGACATTTTAGTGATGCTGCTGAGCGTTGTTTTGTCAGTCAATCTACCTTAAGTAAAGGCATCCAAAACCTTGAAGAGTTGATTGGTTGCCCGCTTTATGAAAAGAAAGATAAAAAAAGCCCATTAGTTTTCACCCAAGCTGGTGAGATGGTGGTGCAACATGGTCGAGAACTGCTCGCTAAAGGGCAAGATCTTGTTGAACTGGGGCGTCTATGCCAAGGCGATGATATGGAAGGGCAGCTAAAAGTAGGCTGTATTCCGACCATTGCTCCGTTCTTATTGTGCGACCTTGTTCAGGAGGTGAACTACCGCTTCCCTCAATTAAATCTTCTATTAAGAGAAGACACGACGACTAACTTGCTGCAAGCACTTCGCCACGGTGAGTTGGACGTGTTGATTCTGGCTCTGCCTGTAGAGATAGAAGGAATGGAAAGCCGAGTAGTGGGACAAGACCCGTTCCGCATGGTGATCAGTGCCAATCAAGCGGATTCCGTTCCTGTGCCGATCCGTTATGCAGACTTGCCAGATGAATCCGTCTTCTTATTAGAGAAAGAGCACTGCCTTACTGAGCACGCGGTTTCAGCATGTAAGTTGACGGACAAAGAGAAGATCAACCCATTCACCGCGACCAGTCTTCATACATTGGTGCAAATGGTGGCGAATGGTCTGGGCACCACGTTTATCCCGCAAATGGCGATTGATCATGGTTTGCTACACAACCAGAACTTAGTGGTGATCGACCCTCCTGGTCAGCAAGCGTATCGCGATATTGGTTTGGTTTGGCGTCCGAGTTCGTCACGATCAAACACTTTC
Source organism: Vibrio harveyi NBRC 15634 = ATCC 14126 = KCTC 12724 (assembly GCF_001591145.1). Lineage (GTDB taxonomy): Bacteria > Pseudomonadota > Gammaproteobacteria > Enterobacterales > Vibrionaceae > Vibrio > Vibrio harveyi. The sequence continues at coordinate 23,311 of NZ_BCUF01000003.1, forward strand.
AATCAATTGGCAGAAGTCGTCTCTGAACTGCTTTAGCTATTAGTATTAGCCTGCTACTCCCGATCTAATATCAAAAAGCGCACTAGAAATAGTGCGCTTTTTAGCATTTTATTCTGTGCGTGAACTTTGACTTGTAAAATTTTACAGATGAACTTTCATGAAGCTTTCATAAAATAGTGAAATTTCACAATGTTAATTTTACACAACTGCCTGTGTAACGCGTTTAAGTCGCGTTTAATTTCCTCTTCCTAGCCCTTGTGAATACAAGGATTTTTCTCCTGCCTCACTATTCATACGCTTGTTTGAATTCAAAAATAACCTGTAAATTTGATGTAATTTAATTACGTAATAACTTACAAATTAAACTCAAAAATCAAACACTTGTTTGATACCGAATAAAACTTTGAATTTAACGTTTTGTTTACTTGAGGGGTTTCGCTTAAATCTTTGTTGGGTTAGCTTAATTAAAGGCTTGTAAGACTTATGTCTAGATTGAAAAAGCAATTCAGGTTGCGCAATGTATAGACACAACGAAGCGAAGTGAACACCAAATCGAAGGATGTAATTTGTTGTTCATAACTTACAAATGTAGCTTTAGGCTGACTGCCCAAGATGGATAAAGCACGTTAAGGATGAATGATTATGCTTGCTCAGACAGAACAAAAAACACAACAACTAAAGCAAACCCAAGGCATGCTTGAGGTGAATGGAGTCGTTGCTCCTGAACATCAAGCAATTTTCCCTGTTGAAGCCCAAACCTTTTTATCTCTACTGTGTGAAAAATTTGCCGGACGTGTTGAACAGTTGCTGGAAGCACGAGAAGAGAAGCAAGCACGCATCGATGCTGGTGAACTGCCAGACTTTCTACCAGAGACACAAGACATTCGTGAAGGAAGTTGGAAGATCCTTGGAATCCCGCAAGATCTGCAAGATCGCCGAGTGGAGATTACAGGACCGACTGATCGCAAGATGGTGATTAACGCACTGAATGCGAATGTAAAAGTGTTCATGGCAGACTTCGAAGATTCGATGTCCCCTGCGTGGAGTAAAGTTCTGGATGGTCAAATCAACCTGCGCGACGCTGTTAATGGCACTATCAGCTACACCAACCCTGGCAATGGCAAACACTATCAGCTGGCAGAAGACCCAGCGGTGTTGATCTGCCGTGTTCGGGGACTGCATTTAAAAGAAAAACACGTAACGTGGCACGGTCAGATTATTCCAGGTGCGCTATTCGATTTCGCTCTGTACTTCTACAACAACTATAAAGCGCTACTGAAAAAGGGAAGCGGTCCTTACTTCTACATCCCGAAACTGCAATCGCATCATGAAGCGAAGTGGTGGAGCGAAGTGTTCCATTTCACCGAAGAGTATTTCGGTTTGGATACAGGTACCATCAAAGCAACAGTGCTGATTGAAACCTTACCAGCCGTATTCGAAATGGATGAGATTCTGTTCTCTCTGAAAGAGCACATCGTTGGGTTGAACTGCGGTCGCTGGGATTACATCTTTAGCTACATCAAAACACTGAAAAACCACCCAGATCGCGTACTTCCGGATCGCCAAGTAGTGACGATGGACAAGCCATTCCTCAACGCTTACTCAAGATTGTTGGTGCGTACCTGTCATAAACGTGGCGCATTTGCGATGGGCGGCATGGCAGCCTTTATTCCGGCTAAAGACCCACAAGAAAACCAAAAAGTGCTGGATAAGATCCACAACGATAAATCGCTAGAAGCTAACAACGGTCATGACGGCACTTGGGTTGCACACCCAGGTTTGGCAGACACCGCAATGGAAGTGTTCAGTGCCACACTGGGGCAGCGCACCAACCAATTGGATGTGAGCCGTTCAGAAGACGCACCAATAACCGCCGCAGAGCTGCTTGAACCGTGCGAAGGTGAACGCTCAGAAGAGGGCATGCGCCATAACATCCGCGTTGCGCTGCAATACATCGAAGCTTGGATCTCTGGCAATGGTTGTGTGCCGATTTACGGGCTGATGGAAGACGCTGCAACGGCAGAAATCTCCCGTGCTTCTATTTGGCAATGGATTCAACACGGTAAGTCGCTCGACAACGGATTGAAGGTCACTAAAGAGCTGTTCGAACTCTATCTGAAAGAAGAGATTGAAGTCGTGAAGCAAGAAATTGGTGAGCAGCGTTACCAAGCTGGTCGATTTGAAGAAGCGGCAGACTTGATGGCAAGGCTCACCACGAGCGATGAACTGACCAACTTTTTAACCATTCCAGGTTATGACTACTTGGATTAACCCAAAGACTTAGAACACTCAACTTATTTAACTAATACATGTTCATTTAACTAATACGTGTTTGTTTAACGACTACGTGAAAGATTCGAGGCAGATAAGGATGTACTGCCTAAGAACGGAAAACTCAACGCACATGCACAAGTGCACATTATAAGAGGGATAGACCAATGACTAACTTAACTCGCCGCCAACAAATTGAAGCTCTGGAAAAAGATTGGGCAACCAACCCACGCTGGAAGAACGTAAAGCGTACTTACACAGCAGAAGAAGTGGTAGAACTGCGTGGCTCTATGGTGCCTGCGAACACAATCGCACAACGTGGTGCTGACAAACTTTGGTCACTGGTCAACGGTAGTTCAAAGAAAGGCTACGTAAACTGTCTTGGTGCACTAACGGGTGGTCAAGCCGTACAGCAAGCAAAAGCGGGTATTGAAGCGATTTACCTATCAGGTTGGCAGGTAGCGGCGGACAACAACACCGCTTCGACGATGTACCCAGACCAATCTCTGTACCCAGTAGATTCTGTGCCATCGGTAGTAAAACGCATCAACAACTCATTCCGTCGCGCAGACCAAATCCAATGGTCTGCAGGTAAGTCACCAGAAGACGAAGGCGGTATTGATTACTTCCTACCAATCGTAGCGGATGCAGAAGCAGGCTTTGGTGGTGTATTGAACGCTTACGAGCTAATGAAATCGATGATCGACGCTGGTGCGGCAGGTGTTCACTTTGAGGACCAACTGGCATCCGTGAAGAAGTGTGGTCACATGGGCGGTAAAGTACTGGTTCCAACTCAAGAAGCAGTGCAAAAACTGGTAGCAGCTCGTCTTGCTGCGGACGTTGCTGGCACGACAACACTAGTAATCGCACGTACCGATGCAAACGCAGCAGACCTACTAACATCTGATTGTGACCCATATGATAAAGACTTCATCGAAGGTGAGCGTACTCAAGAAGGTTTCTACCGTGTACGTGCAGGTATCGACCAAGCTATCTCTCGTGGTCTAGCTTACGCGCCATATGCGGATCTAATCTGGTGTGAGACAGCAACGCCATGTCTAGAAGAAGCACGCAAGTTTGCAGAAGCGATTCATGCAGAGTACCCAGACCAACTGTTGGCATACAACTGTTCGCCTTCATTCAACTGGGAGAAGAACCTAGACGCTGAAACCATTGCTAAGTTCCAACAAGAGCTGGCTAACATGGGCTACAAGTACCAGTTCATCACGCTAGCAGGTATCCACAACATGTGGTTCAACATGTTCGAATTGGCACACGCTTACGCTCAAGGTGAAGGCATGCGTCATTACGTTGAGAAAGTTCAGCGTCCTGAGTTTGAAGCGGCAGAGAAAGGCTACACGTTCGTAGCGCACCAACAAGAGGTTGGTACGGGTTACTTCGATAGAATGACCAACACAATCCAAGGTGGTAACTCATCAGTGACAGCACTGACAGGTTCTACTGAAGAAGACCAATTTTAATCATCATAGAGTCGACTATTACTACGTTAGTAATGACATCTTTGAGCGGCGATTGAGCCGCTCTTTTTTTGTCTACGATTCGAGAAAAACGTAGTGGCGTATTAATCCGCTTCGATTTCTTCCGGCTCGGTTTCTTCTTGCAGCTCTAACAAGTTAATTGCAATAGTCACAAAGTCTGTATCAGTGATGATGCCGACCAAGTGACCTTTATTGACCACTGGCAAACAGCCGACTTTATGCTTTTGCATATAGATTGCGCTTTCTTTTAAACCTGCCCTTGGTTCGGCAGTCATGATGTTGGTGTGCATCATTTGGTAAAGCGGAGTATCGAGGGTAAAAGATTGTTCTGCCTCATCTGGGTGCAAGCAGGATTCTTGTGCGGCAAGAATATCGCGTTGAGTCACCAAGCCTTTTAAGTGTTTATTGGCATCAACAACCGGAATATGTCGAATATCAAGCGCGTCCATCATACTTTTTGCGTCACGTAATGTGTGCTCACGCAGCAAGGTATGAGGGTTGCGAGTCATCATGTCTTCAACCTTGATCATAGAGACCTCCAGCGGCATTGTCCTTCTCTTAAATATAGAGAATATTTTGCTGTATATCTGGGAGCTAACTCGTTTTTCACTAATAAAATAATACGATTAGATGGAGATCAATCAGAGGTGAAAATGGACTGGTGTTTTCCATAAATCCAGCTACTCATTTAGGGCGATGTTAGGATGTAAGCGCTATCATAAATAACCAAAGCTAAGGCGTTGAAACCTTAGCTTTGGTTACTCTTAACGTTGCTTGAAATGCACACAGATAAGGCCATACGCTTTCGCATCGACACAGCGACCAATGTAGTGTTTACCAGGTACGTTCACAGCGCAGTGGCGAGGGACTTGTTTTAAGGCACAAGCTTGTTGCTGAGCTCGAAACAAATCTGTTCTCTCATCGCCAAAACTGCTGGCAGAAAACAACAATATTGAAGCACTTAAAGTGGCTAGAAAGATCTTCATACTTACCTCAATTTATCATCAAAGAGCGTATCGCTCACTTTCAATATAGTCGCCCTTATCTCTATTGATAAGTTTGTTTTTAATTGGTAGTTGCAGGGGGAAACTCAATGCGAGTCAGTTTGCACTTTTGACTGATAAGGTGTGTAGACCGCAGTTAATCCAATGAATTGAATCGCACATTTTTACTTGCTTGATTTTCCAAGATAAGCCTGTGGAAGAAGATACGCTCAGGCTTACCAGATTGAAGATAACAACCTAAATGAAACGAACAACGTGTAACAAACTCATTGCGCTGACAGTAGCGGCATTCAGCATGCAATCTGCTCAGGCAATTGTGCTAGGAGATGAGCAAACCGACCCGGTAGATCGCGTGACTTTACGAGCAAGTAACATGGCAGAGTTCCCGTTGTGTGGCGGCACTATGCTGACTGAACGATGGGTGTTGACTGCGGCACACTGTGTGGTGATGGGGCAGGGAACCAACGAAGCGAGCTACTATGTGACTCCGCCGGGAGAACTGTCGGTGAATGCCAACGTTTATGAACTTAACTCTGCTGGGCTGGATAACTTCTATCCTGTGTCTCACGTTGTGGTTCACCCCGACTACACGCGGATTTCAAAGGCTGAGATTGACAGCAATGGCAATGTGAAACCTATCCAAACGGGTTTAGATTCAGACATCGCGTTATTGTATCTCACACGCCCAGTAGCAAATGCACGCTTTGCTGACTTAGCGAATAAAACTGATATGGAGAATATCGAAGCGCGTCTGGCAGCGGATTGGAACGATAACGACCTGACCAATCAACGTGTCGAAAACGTGCAAGTATTTGGGTGGGGAACCACTCAGCCGGATGCATCTGAACCTTCCAATACGCTCAAAACTACCATCAGTACATTTTTACCTATCGATAAATGTTATGAGCGTTTAGAAATTGGCAGCAGTTTTCCGGGGATCATTGATTCCAGAGAGAACCAAACCAAAATCTGTACACTACCAACGAAAAACCGAGTGTTAGAACCGGATAGCCACACTCAGTATGGCAACTCCGCGTGTAAAGGTGATAGTGGTGGTCCGCTGGTGGATGTGGCGACGGGCAAACAGATTGGAATTGTTAGTGGTGCGCCTCTTATTCTGCCTACGTGTGGCTCTTTGACGATCCCAAGCTTCTACACCAAAGTGAGCCAATATTACGATTGGGTACAGTCTTACATCACCGCCGGTGACCCACCGAGCAGTTACATCATTGAGCCGAATTTCATCAAAGAAGCGAATAGTGGAAGTGGTGGTGGGGAAGAGGAGTGCCACGATGGCATTGCGACCAACAATTGTGATTTCAGAGGTTCTGAGGACGACGGTGGTAGCCTAGGCGCTTGGCTATTCGGCTTATTGGTTCCACTGGTGTGGGCGCGCCGACGCAAAAGTTAAACGACTGATAAACATTTTAAAAAGCAGCGAACTTCGCTGCTTTTTTTATGCGCGTCTGTTTTGCGTCTTTCACGTTTTATTACACTCTTGGTGAAAGCTTTTACAGTCAATCTAGGGGGATTTGCTTGCTATTGCAGCATGTAAACATATACTAGTCTGCTGCGAAAAACTCGTCGCAATTTTATCGTCGTCTTTGACGTGATTTGACCAATAGATAAGACAAGTAACATGCAAGTATCAGATTTCCATTTCGACCTTCCAGATGAACTCATCGCTCGCTACCCTCAACCAGAGCGTACCGCTAGCCGACTGCTGCAAATGGACGGCAATACTGGTGAACTTATTGATGGCACGTTTACCGATGTGCTGGAGCAGGTTCAAGCCGGTGACCTAGTGGTTTTCAACAATACTCGCGTTATTCCTGCGCGTTTGTTTGGTCGTAAAGAATCAGGCGGTAAGCTAGAAGTGTTAGTGGAGCGCATGCTCGACGAGAAAAGCATTCTGGCGCACGTTCGCTGTTCGAAATCGCCAAAACCAGGTACAACGATCTTTGTTGGTGAAAACGATGAATACTCAGCACAAATGGTCGCTCGTCATGATGCACTGTTTGAACTGAAATTTAATTCTGATAACACGGTACTAGAGATTCTGGAAGAAATTGGTCACATGCCACTTCCTCCATACATCGACCGTCCAGATGAAGACGCGGATAAAGAGCGTTACCAAACGGTTTATAACCAAAAGCCTGGTGCGGTTGCTGCGCCAACGGCGGGTCTTCACTTTGATGATGTTCTGCTTGAAAAAATCAAAGCGAAAGGCGCTGAGCTAGCATACGTTACTTTGCATGTGGGAGCGGGTACGTTCCAGCCAGTTAAAGTGGATGACATTAATGATCACCACATGCACGCAGAATACGTTGAAGTACCACAAGACGTAGTGGATGCGATTAACGCAACTAAGGCGCGCGGTGGTCGCATCATCGCTGTAGGTACAACGTCTGTTCGCTCACTAGAAAGTGCAGCGCAAGACGCGCTTAAGAAAGGCACAGAACTGGTTCCATTCTTTGGCGATACTGAAATCTTTATCTACCCTGGTTACGAGTACCAGCTGGTGGATTGCTTGATCACCAACTTCCACTTACCTGAATCAACCCTGATCATGTTGGTAAGTGCGTTTGCAGGTTACGAGAACACCATGAATGCTTACAAGCACGCGGTGGAAAACAAATACCGTTTCTTCTCGTACGGTGATTCAATGTTTATTAAAAAGAAGACCGCATAATGTTTTGACCCCTCTCTAGCCCTCCTCTCAAAAAAGGGTGAGGCTAGGAGGGGGAGAAAGTTAACGATTTACGAGTGCTAGCAGTAAGCTAGGAAATAAAGTGGAATCTCTGCTTTGTCTCTCGCACGGAAAAGCGACCGCTCCTTAAAGTAGGGTTTATCACCCTGTATACATAGTCAGACTGTTTCTCTGACACTCGGAGGCATCGTGAAATTAAAATTCGATCTTAAGAAGAAAAACGGCAATGCACGTCGTGGTCAATTGACCTTCGAACGTGGCACTGTTCAAACTCCTGCGTTCATGCCAGTAGGTACTTACGGTACCGTTAAAGGCATGACACCAGAAGAAGTGAAAGGTACTGGTGCAGAAATCCTGCTAGGTAACACTTTCCACCTATGGCTACGTCCTGGTCAAGAAGTGATGAAAATGCATGGTGACCTGCACGATTTCATGAACTGGCACGGTCCTATTCTTACCGATTCAGGCGGTTTCCAAGTATTCAGTCTAGGAAAAATGCGTAAGATCACTGAGAAAGGTGTTCACTTCCGTAGCCCTGTAAACGGTGACAAGATTTTCATGGACGCGGAAAAGTCGATGGAAATCCAAAAAGACCTAGGTTCTGACATCGTAATGATCTTCGACGAGTGTACGCCATACCCGGCGACACACAACGAAGCGAAAAAATCGATGGAAATGTCACTACGCTGGGCACAACGCTCACGTGATCACTTCAACAAACTAGAAAACCCGAACAACCTATTTGGTATCGTTCAAGGTGGTGTTTACGAAGATCTACGTGATGTGTCTATCAAAGGTCTGACAGAAATCGGCTTTGATGGTTACGCAGTTGGTGGTCTTGCAGTAGGCGAACCGAAAGAAGACATGCACCGTATTCTTGAGCACACATGTCCACAACTTCCAGAAGATAAGCCTCGTTACCTAATGGGTGTAGGTAAACCGGAAGATTTGGTTGAAGGTGTTCGTCGTGGTATCGACATGTTTGACTGTGTAATGCCAACGCGTAACGCGCGTAATGGTCACCTATTTGTGACTGGTGGTGTGATCAAGATCCGTAATGCGAAACATAAAACGGATACAACTCCGCTAGATCCGCATTGTGACTGTTACACTTGTCAGCACTACAGCAAATCGTACCTTCACCACCTAGAGCGTTGTAACGAAATCTTAGGTGCTCGTCTGAACACTATCCACAACCTACGCTACTACCAGCGTCTGATGGAAAGCATTCGTAAGGCGATTGATGAAGATCGTTTCGATGAGTTTGTTACTGAATTCTATGAGCGTCGTGGTCGTGAAGTGCCACCGCTTGCAAAAGAGCAGTAATTGACAGATTAAAAGAATTAAAGCCTTTGGCATGTTGCCAGAGGCTTTTGCTAATAAAGTAGGCTAACGTACGTTATTTTTGAGAAGGTGATCTCTATTACTTAATCTCAAACTTGAATCTAAATTACGAAAGCCCAACTTGTTGGATTATCAATAAAATATAATGAGGATGTTTTAATGTTTATTTCTCAAGCTCACGCAGCAGCAGAAGGCGCACCAGCAGGCGGCGGTTTTGAAATGCTAATCATGCTAGGCATGTTCGCGGTGATCTTCTACTTCATGATCTACCGTCCGCAATCTAAGCGTGTTAAAGAACACAAGAACCTAATGTCTTCTATGGGCAAAGGTGATGAAGTTCTAACAAGCGGCGGTCTAGTGGGTAAAATCACTAAGATTGCTGAAGACAACGATTTCATTTCAATTGAGCTAAATGCAAACAATGAAGTTGTAATCAAGAAAGACTTCGTAACTGCAGTGCTACCAAAAGGTACGCTGAAGTCTCTATAAAACAGCTAAAGGATCCTCGCTGTGCTAAACCGTTATCCATTATGGAAGTACTTGATGGTATTTTTTGCCATCATCACCGCTGCGTTGTACGCACTTCCAAATATCTACGGTGAAGATCCGGCTATTCAAGTTACAGGGGCGCGTGGTGCCTCTGTAGATATGTCAACGCTGGATGCTGTCACCAAAGCTCTTGATAAAGAGCATCTCTCTCATAAATCCATTGCTCTCGAGAATGGATCAATCCTTGTTCGTTTCAATGACACTGACACTCAAATCAGTGCCCGCGATATCATCAGCGAAGCGCTTGGCAAAGATAAAATTGTTGCACTAAACCTTGCTCCATCTACGCCAGATTGGCTAGAAGCAATCGGTGCGTCGCCACTTAAGCTAGGTCTTGACCTGCGCGGTGGTGTTCACTTCCTAATGGAAGTTGACATGGACGCGGCGATGGAGAAGTTGGTTGGTCAACAAGAAGAAGCTTTCCGTAGCGAACTTCGTGAAGCTAAGATCCGTTACCGTGCAATCCGTCCTTCTGGTACAGAAGGTGTGGAAGTTCTGCTACGTAATGAGGAGCAGCTAGCGGAAGCGAAAGCAACGCTAGAAAAGAATCACCCAGACATGAACTTTGTCGACTCTGATTCTAATGGTCGTTACGCGTTGATTGCCACCTTTACCGAGCAACGTTTACAAGAGATACGTAACTACGCAGTTGAACAAAACATCACGATTCTTCGTAACCGTGTTAACGAACTGGGTGTTGCTGAACCATTGGTTCAACGTCAAGGTGCTAGCCGCATCGTAGTTGAGCTACCAGGTGTTCAAGACACAGCTCGTGCGAAGGAAATTCTAGGTGCTACAGCAACACTAGAGTTCCGCGAAGTTGACGATAAAGCTGACCTATCAGCGGCGGCAAATGGTCGCGCGCCAGCAGGTAGCGAAATCAAGATGGACCGTGATGGTCGCCCAGTTGTGCTTAAGAAGCGCGTTATTCTTGGTGGTCAAAGCATCACGGATGCAAGTTCAAGTGTTGATGAATACGGTCGCCCACAAGTTAACATCTCGCTAGACAGCGAAGGTGGCAACAAAATGTCTGCGTTCTCTAAGAAGAACATCGGTAAGCTAATGGCTACCGTGTTTGCAGAATACAAAGACAGTGGTCGTCGTACGCCTGAAGGCAAAGTTATCCTTGATAAGCATGAAGAAGTTATCAACCAAGCAACGATTCAATCGGCTCTTGGTCGTAACTTCCGTATCACGGGTATCGACTCTGCAGCAGAAGCGCACAACCTAGCACTTCTACTTCGTGCTGGTGCACTAATCGCACCGATCTCTATCGTTGAAGAACGTACCATTGGTCCATCAATGGGTCAGCAAAACATCGATATGGGTATCCAAGCATGTATCTGGGGTATGGTTGCGGTAATGCTGTTTACGCTGCTTTACTACCGTGGCTTCGGTCTGATTGCTAACATTGCGTTGATGGCAAACTTGGTTCTTATCATTGGTGTAATGTCGATGATTCCAGGCGCTACCATGACGTTGCCAGGTATTGCCGGTATCGTATTAACCGTCGGTATGGCGGTCGATGCGAACGTGCTGATATTCGAGCGTATCCGTGAAGAGCTTCGAGATGGACGCAGTCCTCAGCAAGCGATTCACCAAGGTTACGCAAACGCATTCAGTACCATTGCCGATGCGAACATCACAACGCTTATCACTGCAATCATTCTATTTGCAGTGGGTACAGGCGCAGTGAAGGGCTTCGCGGTAACACTATCTATTGGTATCTTAACTTCAATGTTCACCGCTATTGTGGGTACACGTTGTATCGTGAACCTGATTTACGGTGGCAAACGCGTTGATAAATTGTCGATCTAAGGCTGGGAATTAATATGTTTCAAATTCTAAAAGCAGAAAACACGATCGGCTTTATGCGTTGGTCGAAAGTCGCGTTCGTATTCTCCATCTTTATGATCGCTGCTTCTATCTTCACGCTATCAACCAAATGGTTGAACTGGGGTCTAGACTTTACTGGTGGTACGCTAATCGAGGTAGGTTTTGAACAACCTGCAAACCTTGAAGAAATTCGCGCAGCACTAGATTCAAAAGGCTTCGGCGATGCGACAGTTCAAAACTTCGGTAGTGCTCGTGAAGTGATGGTTCGTCTTCGTCCACGTGACGACGTTTCAGGTGAAACGCTAGGCAACCAAATCATTGGTGCGATCAAAGAAGGTACTGGCGAAAGCGTAGAAATGCGTCGTATTGAATTCGTAGGTCCAAACGTTGGTGATGAGCTAACAGAAGCGGGCGGTCTGGCGATCCTTGTATCGCTAATCTGTATCCTGATCTACGTATCGATGCGATTTGAATGGCGTCTAGCGGCTGGTGCGGTAATGGCACTGGCACACGATATCATCATCACGCTGGGTGTATTCTCATTCCTACAAATCGAAGTTGACCTTACCATCGTAGCGGCGCTACTAACGGTAGTCGGTTACTCGCTCAATGATACCATTGTTGTATTCGACCGGATTCGTGAAAACTTCCGTAAGATGCGTAAGGGTGAACCTTCGGACATCATGGACGCTTCAATTACTCAAACATTGAGCCGTACTTTGATTACGTCTGGTACGACGTTGTTCGTGGTAATTGCACTGTTCATGCAAGGTGGTGCGATGATTCACGGCTTTGCAACAGCACTATTACTAGGTATCACTGTTGGTACTTACTCTTCTATCTACGTAGCATCAGCGCTAGCGCTAAAACTGGGCATCCAGAAAGAGCACTTGATGCCACCTCAAGTAGAAAAAGAAGGTGCAGAGTTCGACGAGATGCCATAAGGCAGATTGAGAACCGAAAACAAAAACCGCTGAGCAGTCAGCGGTTTTTTTATGCTTGATAGATTTGATTGTTTCACTTTTCTTTGAAGTATTTCCAGCTTGAATTGTAGTTTTTTGATTGAGTTGAATATCGGAAGTATGTTCAACAATTTCGGGGGGAAATAATGTCAAGGCAAGCTGAAATAAAAGTACAGTTACTGAAGTTTGTAGAGATTTCTTACAAACACTATAAAGGCGTTACCACCAAGCTAGTTACTGGGCAGGTAAATGTCCGAGAGCTTTTAGAGCAGTGCGAGTGGGGGCTTTGTAAGTACAGATTTAAGCCGAGTAAAATTGATCAAGCGCTCCGTGAAGCTTGGGTTTAGTTGATTATGCTAAATAGAATTCTACCTATTCCGGTTTTACTCAGTGTTTCAGGACCCTGCATAGCAAGCCCACTCCACGATACTTACCTTGATATACGCAATAATTTATACAAGATGCAGTATATCGAGGTGGTAGAAGCTATGGCAGGACCAAACCTATCGATTGAAGAGCTAAATAGTATTAAATCTCACCCAATAAAATTTGGTCATCAATTTCCATTTTTATCATCCATCCCATCAAGTTTGGTTACGGAGCTGTCTTACTTTGAAGCATACAGTGAGGATGGAGGCGTTGGGTGTCTTTCCGTTAACGGATTTGGAGATGTATACCAGCCAGTCACGGTTTCGTTGCAGTTTCTAATGAAGGAACAAGTATGGAAGGTTAAGCACGTAAAAATAGACCACTTACCTGACTACGACCGTTTCTATAAACAGGCAGATTGTTCGATATAAAAAAGCCCCGCTCAATGAGCGGGGCTATTCAAAAGTCATCAGCGTGACGGGCTTAGTATGACTTCAGAATCTTACTTAAGGATCGCGCTGTTGCCGTTTTCGCGAACGTGCTTAAGGATAGATTTCACGCCACGAGCGCTAGAAGCAACAATGTTACCAGACTTCATGTAGTCAGTACCGCCAGCGAAGTCAGTTAGGATTGCGCCAGCTTCACGAGCGATAAGCTCACCTGCAGCCATCTGCCAAGGTTTTAGACCTAGCTCAAAGTAACCATCTACACGACCAGCTGCCACATAACATAGGTCAAGAGCAGAACAACCGCTACGACGGAAGTCAGCACACTCAGTGAATAGAGAACCTACGATCTTGATGTAAGACTCAGAGTGTTGCTTCTGTTTGAATGGGAAACCAGTCGCAAGAACAGTACCGTGTAGGTCTTTAAGTTGAGTAACACGGATACGAGCGTTGTTTAGCTGAGCGCCAGCACCGCGTTGTGCAGTGAATAGCTCGTTTTGCATTGGATCGTATACACAAGCCACTTCAGTTTTACCTTTGAAGCGAACCGCGATAGATACTGCGAAAGTTGGGTAACCTTTTACAAAGTTATTAGTGCCATCCATTGGGTCGATGATCCATTGTACGTCTTTATCTTTACCTTCGATAAGACCAGCTTCTTCAGCAACGATGCAGTGCTCTGGGTAAGAGTGCTTGATAGTATCGATGATGATAGCTTCTGCTTCTTTGTCTACATTAGTAACAAAGTCATTAGTGCCTTTTAGCGTAGATTCAATTTTATCTGTGTTTTCTAATGATTTAGCAATGTGATTGCCTGCCTTTCGCGCAGCGCGAATAGCAATGTTTAGCATTGGATGCATACGAATTTCCCAACGGATGTTAAAGAACAATTTAAAGCGGCGGCGAGTATACCAGAGTCAAACGAAAAGGGAAGTGGTTATTTTTTGTGCGCAAGCAAAACGAGTTGTGATAGCTATGTTGATAGAGAAGAAAACAATTGATGAGAATGCGAATAGAAGCCCGCTTCACTCTAGGGTGTATTAGAAAATTATGATAATATCCCTCGGTTTTAATTCAGGTAGCAAACACAGATGTTGGATCAAGTAAAAATCGTACTCGTCGGAACTTCTCATTCAGGCAACATTGGCTCGGCAGCTCGAGCAATGAAAGTCATGGGTTTAAGCCAACTAGTATTGGTTGATCCGCAATGTGAAGTCGATGATCAAACCCTTGCGCTTGCTGCTGGTGCTGGTGATATTGCTCAAAATGCCACTGTAGTAAGTACGCTTGAAGAAGCCATTGAAGATTGTGGTCTTGTTGTGGGTTCAAGTGCTCGCTCACGTACACTTGAATGGCCAATGCTTGAGCCACGTGAGTGTGGAGAAAAGTTTGCAGTTGAAGGGCAAAAGCACCCAGTCGCATTGGTCTTTGGTCGAGAAAGAACCGGTCTAACGAATGATGAACTGCAAAAGTGTCACTATCATGTTTGCATTCCTGCTAACCCTGAATACAGTTCGCTTAACTTAGCGATGGCCGTCCAAACGTTGAGCTATGAAGTTCGCGTTGCACACCTCAACCTAGAGCAAAGCCAATACGCCCCAAGTGAGCCTGAAGAGTATCCACGTCATAAAGAGCTAGAAATGTTCTTTGAGCACCTTGAAAAGGTGATGGTTGATACCCAATTTATCAACAAAGAACAGCCGGGTCAGGTGATGAACAAGCTGCGTCGTTTGTACTCACGTGCACGACCAGAGGCGCAAGAGTTGAATATTCTGCGCGGTGTTTTGACGGCGATCGAAAAGAAACTCTGAACAAATAATAACCACTTTAGGTGTAAGGATGAATACCTGACTAAAATAGTCAAATAAATACTTGACCGTTTTAGTCGGGTATGGAAAAATCCTAATCATTACAAACCATGTGGATACGGTGTGGTATGAAACTTACATCTAAAGGAAGATATGCGGTGACAGCCATGCTGGATGTGGCACTGCATTCGCAACAAAACCCAGTACCTCTTGCAGATATCTCAGAGCGTCAAGGGATCTCGCTCTCATACTTAGAGCAGCTTTTTTCAAAATTGCGTAAAGCAGGTCTTGTAGCCAGCGTTCGTGGTCCTGGTGGTGGTTACCGACTTGGAGCAGACGCGCACAGCATTGCCATTGGCACTGTGATTGCCGCGGTTGATGAGTCAGTAGACGCAACCAAATGCCAAGGCAAAGGCGATTGCCAGGGTGGCACTCGTTGCTTAACTCACACCCTATGGCGTGACCTGAGCTCTCGTATTAGTGACTTCTTGAATAACATTACGCTCGGTGAGCTAATGACAGACAATGAAGTTTTAGAAATTTCTGATCGTCAGGACATTGATCTGGCGGTAACTCATGGGCTTTCAAACAAAAATACAACCGCCGCGCCCATCGGTGTAAACGTCCGCTCTTAGCGGTCAGCATTTTACATTGGAGTAGAGAATGAAACTGCCGATTTATCTTGATTATTCCGCTACATGTCCAGTAGATCCTCGTGTTGCTGAAAAAATGGTTCAGTACATGACAATGGATGGCACATTTGGCAACCCAGCTTCGCGTTCGCACCGTTACGGCTGGCAGGCAGAAGAAGCTGTAGATACTGCTCGTGAGCAAATTGCTGACCTTCTAAATGCAGATCCTCGCGAAATCGTATTCACATCTGGTGCGACAGAGTCTGACAACCTTGCTATCAAAGGTGCAGCACATTTTTACTCTAAGAAGGGTAAACACGTAATCACTTGTAAAACAGAGCATAAAGCGGTTCTTGACCCATGTCGTCAACTAGAACGCGAAGGCTTTGAAGTGACTTACCTAGAGCCAGAATCAAACGGTCTGATCGATCTAAACAAACTTCAAGCAGCGATGCGAGAAGACACTGTTTTGGTATCAATCATGCACGTTAACAACGAAATTGGTGTAATCCAAGACATCGCTGCAATCGGCGAACTATGTCGTGAACGTAAGATTGTGTTCCACGTGGATGCGGCACAGTCTGCGGGCAAACTGCCAATCGATGTTCAAGAATTGAAAGTTGACCTAATTTCACTGTCTGCGCACAAAGTATACGGTCCTAAAGGCATTGGCGCACTTTACGTACGTCGTAAGCCTCGTATCCGTCTGGAAGCGCAAATGCACGGTGGTGGTCATGAGCGTGGTTTCCGTTCGGGTACACTTCCAACTCACCAAATCGTGGGTATGGGTGAAGCGTTCCGTGTAGCGAAGGAAGACATGCAAAAAGATTACGATCACGCGCTAGCACTTCGTAACCGTCTTTTAGATGGCGTTAAAGATCTAGAAGCAGTAACGGTGAACGGTGATCTTGAACAGCGTGTTCCACACAACCTAAACGTGAGCTTTGCATTCGTAGAAGGTGAATCTCTACTGATGTCACTGAAAGACCTAGCAGTATCTTCTGGTAGCGCTTGTACATCAGCGAGCCTAGAGCCATCTTACGTTCTTCGTGCACTTGGTCTAGACGACGAATTGGCGCACAGCTCAGTACGTTTCTCATTTGGTCGTTTCACGACTGAAGCAGAAATTGATTACGCAATTGAACAAATCCGCGTTGCAGTGACTAAGCTACGCGACATGTCTCCTCTATGGGATATGTACAAGGAAGGGGTTGATCTGAGCACTGTTGAATGGGCTCACCATTAATCTCACGGACTGAATAGAGGATTCGAGGTAATTTATCATGGCATACAGCGAAAAAGTAATTGATCACTACGAGAACCCACGTAACGTTGGTTCGTTCGATAAAGAAGACCCATCAGTAGGCAGCGGCATGGTTGGCGCACCAGCTTGTGGTGACGTAATGAAGCTTCAAATCAAAGTGACGCCAGAAGGCATCATTGAAGACGCGAAATTCAAAACATACGGTTGTGGTAGTGCAATCGCTTCAAGCTCACTAGTAACTGAGTGGGTAAAAGGCAAGTCTATCGACGAAGCGGCATCTATCAAAAACTCTGAGATTGCAGAAGAGCTAGAGCTTCCACCAGTGAAAGTTCACTGCTCAATCCTTGCGGAAGACGCAATCAAAGCAGCGGTTGCTGACTACAAGAAAAAACACCAGGAATAATTATTCCGTATATAATGGGAGCCCTTGAAATGCTCCCATTCCAAAACGTAATTTAGACAGACTAAGGTGCAGTATGGCCATCACAATGACAGAATCAGCGGCAAGTCGCGTAAAAGCATTCCTAGATAACCGAGGTAAAGGTATCGGTTTGCGTCTTGGAGTGAAGACGACAGGCTGTTCCGGCATGGCTTACGTTCTTGAGTTTGTTGATGATCTAAACGAAGAAGATGAAGTTTTTGAACTGTCGGATGTAAAGATCATCATTGATAAGAAAAGCCTAGTATACCTAGACGGTACTGAGCTGGATTACGTTAAGGAAGGGTTGAATGAAGGTTTTGAATTCAACAACCCTAACGCGAAAAGTGAATGTGGTTGTGGTGAAAGCTTCAACGTCTAATTGACTGTCCTTCTGGGCAAGCGAGTCCAGAAGGCTTTACTAGGACCCGATCTTAATGAATCACTTTGAATTATTTGGGCTACCAAGTCAGTTTCAGCTGGATGGTAGCCTTCTTTCTTCTCAGTTCCGAGAACTACAAAAACGCTTCCACCCAGACAACTTTGCGACTGCCTCAGAGCGTGATCGCTTGATGGCTGTTCAAAAAGCAGCGCAAATCAACGATGCGTATCAAATACTTAAGCATCCAATCTCTCGCGCTGAATACATATTGGCAGAAAACGGCACAGAAATTCGTGGTGAGCAACAAACCATGCAAGACCCGATGTTCCTAATGGAACAAATGGAACTGCGTGAAGAACTGGAAGACATTGCTGACAGCTCTGATCCTGAATCAGCGCTTTTTGACTTCGATTCTAAGGTCAGCAAAATGTACAAACAGCATTTGGCGAGTGTAGAACAAGAACTTGACCAAGGTCTTTGGGCGGAAGCTGCAGACCGAGTTCGTAAACTCAAATTCATTGCCAAGCTAAAGAACGAAATTGAACTGGTTGAAGACAAGCTCCTCGGCTAGTTAGCGCGACAAGGACCCATCATGGCATTACTTCAAATCGCAGAACCGGGCCAAAGCTCGGCACCTCATGAGCACAAGTTAGCAGCGGGTATCGACTTAGGTACTACCAACTCTTTGGTTGCGTCTGTTCGCAGCGGTGACGCAAACACACTGACAGACGATCAAGGTCGTAGCATTTTGCCTTCTGTGGTGAACTACGCACAGGACTCGGCTTTAGTTGGTTACGAGGCAAAAGCAAAAGCAGAGCAAGAACCAGAAAACACCATTATTTCGGTAAAACGTCTAATTGGTCGTTCACTAAAAGACATTCAAGCTCGCT
The DNA here is from genome assembly GCF_001591145.1 of Vibrio harveyi NBRC 15634 = ATCC 14126 = KCTC 12724. Lineage (GTDB taxonomy): Bacteria > Pseudomonadota > Gammaproteobacteria > Enterobacterales > Vibrionaceae > Vibrio > Vibrio harveyi. The sequence continues at coordinate 41,695 of NZ_BCUF01000003.1, forward strand.
ACCCATCTTTGCCTTACCAATTTAAAGAAAGCGACAACGGTCTGCCTATTTTGCAAACTGCACAAGGTGACAAGAACCCGATTGAAGTGTCTGCCGATATTCTTAAAGCACTAGGAAAACGTGCAGAAGAGACACTCGGCGGCGAGTTAGCTGGCGTGGTTATTACTGTTCCTGCTTACTTTGATGATGCTCAACGTGCTGGTACAAAAGATGCGGCGAAATTGGCGGGGCTTCATGTGCTACGTCTGCTTAACGAGCCGACAGCTGCAGCGATCGCTTACGGCCTAGACTCTGGTCAAGAGGGCGTGATTGCGGTTTACGATCTAGGTGGCGGTACGTTCGATATCTCCATCCTACGTTTGTCAAAAGGCGTATTTGAAGTATTAGCAACAGGTGGTGATTCTGCGCTAGGTGGTGATGATTTTGACCACCTATTAGCGGATTACCTAATGGAGCAAGCTGGTCTAGAAGCGCCGCTTTCTGCTGAGAAAAACCGTGCACTACTGAACATTGCAACAGCAACTAAGATTGCTTTCTCTGAGCAAGACAGTGTTGATGTTGATGTATTTGGTTGGAAAGGTTCTGTGACTCGCGAGCAGTTCGAAGATCTGATTCGTCCGCTAGTGAAGAAAACCCTGATGTCTTGCCGTCGTGCATTGAAAGATGCGGATGTGGATGCGGAAGACGTACTTGAAGCGGTTATGGTTGGCGGTTCAACTCGCACATTGCTTGTTCGTGAAATGGTAGGCGAATTCTTCGGTCGTACACCACTGACAAGCATTAACCCAGATGAAGTTGTTGCAATCGGCGCGGGTATTCAAGCAGATATCCTAGCGGGTAACAAACCTGACTCTGAGATGCTGCTTCTGGACGTTATTCCTTTATCTCTTGGTATTGAAACCATGGGCGGCTTGGTTGAGAAAATCATTCCACGTAACACCACTATTCCTGTGGCTCGTGCGCAAGAGTTTACGACGTTCAAAGATGGTCAAACGGCAATGAGCGTGCACACCGTACAAGGTGAACGAGAAATGGTGGATGACTGTCGTTCACTGGCTCGTTTCTCATTAAAAGGCATTCCACCGATGGCGGCTGGTGCTGCACACATTCGCGTGACGTACCAAGTGGACGCTGATGGTCTGTTGTCTGTTACTGCGATGGAAAAGAGCACGGGTGTTCAGGCTGAAATCCAAGTGAAACCTTCTTACGGTTTAAGCGATGACGAAGTCGCAAACATGCTGCGTGACTCGATGACTTACGCGAAAGAAGACATGCAAGCTCGCGCACTGGCTGAGCAGCGCGTAGAAGCGGATCGTGTGATTGAAGGTTTGATTGCTGCGATGCAAGCTGATGGTGATGAACTACTATCAGACCAAGAGAAACAAGACCTATTAAAAGTGATTGAAGCGCTGATTGAACTGCGCAACGGCGAAGATGCGGACGCTATCGAGCAAGGCATCAAAGACACCGACAAAGCAAGCCAAGATTTTGCGTCGCGCCGTATGGATAAATCGATTCGAGCTGCACTGTCAGGTCAGTCAGTTAATGATATATAAGAGATAAGTAGTTATGCCTAAGATTATTGTATTACCACACGAAGATTTGTGCCCAGAGGGTGCAGTGTTGGAAGCAAACACTGGTGACACCGTTCTAGACGTAGCGCTAAAAAATGGCATTGGTATCGAACACGCATGTGAAAAGTCATGTGCATGTACTACCTGCCACGTGATCATTCGTGAAGGTTTTGATTCGCTAGAAGAGAGTGAAGAGCTAGAAGATGACATGCTAGATAAAGCATGGGGTCTAGAGCCTGAATCTCGTCTTGGTTGCCAAGCAAAAGTAGCGGATGAAGATTTGGTTGTTGAAATTCCAAAATACACGCTAAACCACGCGTCGGAAGATCACTAATACTATCTCCCCAACATAGGGGCGAAGCAAAAGGAAGATGAGCAATGAAATGGACAGATTCTCGCGATATCGCGATTGAGCTTTGTGACAAGTTTCCCGACTTAGATCCTAAAACCGTACGTTTTACCGATCTTCACCAATGGATCATGGAGTTGGATGAGTTTGACGATGAGCCAAACCATTGTAATGAAAAGATTCTAGAAGCGGTTATCTTGTGCTGGATGGACGAAGCAGATTAATGCTCAATTCGGCGGTAAAACGCAGCAGAGTTAACAATTCTCACTAAAAAAAGCGGACCTTTAGGTCCGTTTTTTTATCAAGTTGACATTTTTACCCTACATAATGCTAACATCCGTTAGTTATTAAAAAAGAAGAGGCGTAGGCAACGCCGTTATAAGACAAGGAGAAACCATGTCTACACAGATGTCTGTATTTCTTAGCCAAGAACCAGCGGCACCACATTGGGGCGACAAAGCACTGCTTTCTTTCGCTGAGAATGGCGCAACCATTCACCTAGGTGAAGGTCACGATCTTGGTGCGATTCAACGTGCAGCGCGTCAACTCGATGGCCAAGGAATTCGTTCAGTTTTACTTGCTGGTGATAACTGGGATTTGGAGAGCGTTTGGGCATTCCACCAAGGTTACCGCAACCCGAAAAAACACGGCACACTAGAATGGGTTGAGCTTTCTGAGCAAGACCAAGCAGAGCTTCACGCTCGCATCACTTCTACGGACTTTACTCGCGATATCATCAACAAAACTGCAGAAGAAGTGGCGCCACGTCAATTGGCAACCATGGCAGCTGAATTCATCAAATCTATCGCGCCACAAGGTACAGTAACGGCTCGTATCGTTAAAGATAAAGATCTGCTTTCTGAAGGTTGGGAAGGTATTTATGCCGTAGGTCGTGGCTCTGAGCGCACATCGGCAATGCTGCAACTTGATTACAACCCAACAGGCGATGAAAACGCACCAGTCTTTGCATGTCTAGTAGGTAAAGGCATCACCTTTGATTCAGGTGGTTACAGCTTGAAGCCATCAAACTTCATGACAGCAATGAAAGCGGATATGGGCGGTTCAGGTACGATTACTGGCGGTCTTGGTCTTGCTATTCTTCGTGGTCTTAATAAGCGTGTAAAGCTTATCCTTTGTTGTGCGGAGAACATGGTCTCTGGTCGCGCACTTAAACTGGGCGACATCATCACTTACAAAAATGGTAAGACCGTTGAGATCATGAATACCGACGCAGAAGGTCGTTTGGTTCTTGCTGATGGTCTTATTTACGCAAGTGAGCAAAACCCTGAACTGATCATTGACTGTGCGACCCTAACGGGCGCAGCGAAGAATGCACTAGGGAACGATTACCATGCATTAATGAGCTTTGATGATGAGCTTTCTCATCAAGCGCTAACGGCGGCAAACCAAGAGAAAGAAGGTCTGTGGCCACTGCCTCTTGCTGATTTTCACCGTGGCATGCTGCCGTCAAACTTTGCTGACCTATCTAACATCAGTTCTGGCGATTACTCACCTGGCGCAAGTACAGCGGCAGCATTCTTGTCTTACTTCGTTGAGGATTACAAGAAAGGTTGGTTGCACTTTGACTGTGCAGGCACGTACCGTAAGTCAGCGTCTGATAAGTGGGCTGCAGGCGCAACAGGCATGGGTGTTCGCACACTTGCTCGTTTCTTGAACGAACAAGCGGCAAAATAAGACTTTTACCAGTGCAGACACCCCGTCTGTACTGGTATAACTAAGAGAGACGCAAGTCACTCATATAAAACTATTATTACAAGTACAAAAAGGAAACTTTATGGCTCTAGAAAGAACGTTTTCAATTGTTAAGCCCGACGCTGTAGAACGCAACCTGATTGGTGAAATCTACCACCGTATCGAAAAGGCGGGTCTACGTATCGTTGCTGCAAAAATGGTTCATCTGACAGAAGAACAGGCGAGCGGTTTTTACGCAGAACATGAAGGCAAACCTTTTTTCCCTGCACTGAAAGAGTTCATGACATCTGGTCCTATCATGGTTCAGGTTCTTGAAGGTGAAGATGCAATCGCACGCTATCGTGAGCTAATGGGCAAAACAAACCCAGAAGAAGCAGCATGTGGCACTATCCGTGCCGATTACGCACTAAGCATGCGCCATAACTCTGTTCATGGTTCGGATAGCCCTGAGTCAGCAGCTCGTGAAATCGAGTACTTCTTCCCTGAGTCAGAGATTTGCCCTCGCTAATCTTGTACTAATTTGCTTCCTAAGCCTCGGATCTTTCCGGGGCTTTTTCTTATCTGTTACTTAGAAAGAATGAATGATAATAATTGGCTAAAATTTAATCATTAAGATTTTAATGCCTTAGCGAAGTCGGGGTCTTACAGCCCTTGTTGTAGCTGCATAAAGGCTGTACAATTCGCGCCCTTATTCTTGTTTCAGTCATTGAGAGGCAACATGACCACTGAAAAAATCAATCTACTCGACTTTGATCGCAAGGGCATGCGTCAATTTTTCGCGGAAGAGCTAGGCGAAAAAGCGTTCCGTGCTGATCAGGTTATGAAGTGGATCTACCATTTCGGTGTTGATGACTTCGATAACATGACGAACATCAACAAGAAACTACGTGAAAAACTGCAGCACAAGTGTGAAATCAAAGCACCAACGGTAGCAGAGGCTCAACATTCTTCAGACGGCACAATTAAGTGGGCGATGAAGGTGGGTGACCAAGACGTAGAAACGGTCTACATCCCAGAAGATGACCGCGCAACATTATGTGTGTCTTCTCAGGTTGGTTGTGCGCTGGAGTGTAAGTTCTGTTCAACCGCTCAACAAGGTTTCAACCGTAACCTAAAAGTATCTGAAATCATTGGTCAGGTATGGCGTGCTGCACGTGAAATCGGCTTACAGAAAGAAACGGGTCGCCGTCCAATCACTAACGTAGTGATGATGGGGATGGGTGAGCCACTTCTTAACATGAAGAACCTTATCCCTGCGCTTGAAATCATGCTTGATGATCTTGGTTTCGGTCTTTCTAAGCGTCGAGTTACCGTATCAACGTCAGGTGTTGTTTCTGGTCTTGATCAGATGACCGGTAAAATTGATGTAGCATTGGCGATTTCTCTTCATGCACCAAACGACAAGCTACGTAGTGAAATCATGCCGATCAACGACCGTTGGGATATCCAAGATTTTCTCGCGTCTGTTCGCCGTTACATCGCGTCTTCAAATGCTAACCGCGGTAAAGTTACGGTAGAGTACGTGCTGCTTGATCATGTTAATGATGACATGGACCACGCACGTGAGTTGGCTGAGCTAATGAAAGATACGCCATGCAAGATCAACCTGATTCCATTTAACCCGTACCCAGGTTCACCTTATAAGAAACCAAGTAACTCACGTATTGACCGTTTCCAAAAAACATTGATGCAATATGACCACACCGTAACGGTTCGTAAAACACGTGGTGATGATATTGATGCTGCGTGTGGTCAGTTAGTCGGTGATGTTATTGACCGTACGAAACGTACCGCAGCTTTAAAAGCAGCACGTGGTGCTGAAACTATCGATGTAAAAGCGGTTTAAGACGCCAAGAATAAAGAAATAGCCAGAGCCTTATGCTCTGGCTATTTTGTTTATTACAAGTGGATTGTCATTTGATGCTGACAGACTGAACGGTGCTAATTTTACTTTGCTGTGTCAATTTTTGGACAAAAGCTTGAGCTATCTGTTAATTTGAGAGCAAAGAGTTTTTGTCTTCGTTAAACATTCGCTTATCATGGTGAGTGAAATATAACTACGACATTGACTATTCTCAGTATTTTTCCAATACGCTTTGCTGAACCATTGCAAGACGAGCATTCTTACTCTGACTACTGGGAATTTCTAAAAGATTATTTTTGGTTAACGCGTTTAGGCTAGCTATCTTTAAGTGAGGCTTAATTAGAACAAAAACGAAAATAAATAACTGCGTTAGCCACCAAACAGATTAAATACCGCCATTATGACAGAACACGAAAAGACTAATGAAATGCCGTTTTCTATGGAAGCAGGCACAATACTAAAAAACAAACGCGAATCTCTAGGCATGACTCAGAAGCACGTTGCTGATCGCCTTAGACTTCGCGTTTCTGTTATTGAAGACATTGAAAACAATCGATTTGAAGAACAACAGGTCACGACATTCACGCGTGGCTATTTGCGTTCGTATGCAAAGCTTGTTGGTCTTGATGAAAAGATTGTTTTGGCAGCTTTAGAGCAAACATCTGAAGTTCATGTGAAGCCGCAAGAAACAGAGATGCAAAGCTTCTCTCGTAAAACCAAGCACGAGAAACACAACAGCCGAATTATGTTGCTGACTTGGGCAATCGCGATCGTGATTACCGGTATCTCCGCGGCATGGTGGTGGCAAAACCAACAAGAGAATAGCCTTGCACAGTTGAGTTCTGAAACGGCAGAAACAGAACATGTTGCCAATGATGCTGATATCGATCAGATGAGCGCAGATGAGCTAATCGCAAGCACTCCAGCTGAAATTGCTCCTGTATCTGCTGCGCCAGCGGTTGTTTCTGAAGCTGATACGACAATGAGCGCGACTGATGAGGGGATGGCTGAGTCAACAGTAACTCTGACAGCTGAAGCTGTTGAGGAAACCGCTCAAGAGCCTGTTGCGGTTATCGAAGATGCTCAAGCGGCAGAAGAGCCAGTAACTCCAGTTATTCCAGAAGGCATGACGTTACTGACTATGAAATTTGAAGCTGATTGCTGGATTCAAGTTAAAGACGCAAACGGCAAAACACTGGTAAGTGGTACTCGCAAACCGGGTCAAGATGTAGAACTTGCCGGAAAAGCACCGTTTAAAGTGATATTAGGCGCACCTGAAGGCGTAACAATGACATTTGCAAGTGAACCTGTCGACCTTTCTGGGTATACTTCAGGCAAAGTAGCTAGATTCACTTTACCGTTATAAATATTATGCAACACGAATCTCCAATTATTCGTCGTAAGTCGACGCGTATTTATGTGGGTGATGTGCCAATTGGTGATGGTGCACCAATTGCTGTACAGTCAATGACAAACACTCGCACGACTGATGTGGAAGCCACAGTCGCACAAATCCGAGCATTAGAAAAAGTGGGTGCAGACATTGTACGTGTTTCTGTTCCTACCATGGATGCGGCGGAAGCCTTTAAGCTTATCAAACAGCAAGTGTCAGTGCCGCTCGTTGCGGACATCCACTTCGACTACCGTATTGCACTGAAAGTGGCAGAGTACGGTGTTGACTGTTTGCGCATTAACCCAGGTAACATTGGCAACGAAGAGCGTATTCGTTCGGTTGTTGATTGTGCCCGTGACAAAAACATCCCAATCCGTATTGGCGTCAACGGTGGCTCTTTAGAAAAAGATCTGCAGATGAAATACGGTGAGCCAACGCCAGAAGCATTGGTGGAATCGGCGATGCGTCATGTGGATCATCTAGACCGCCTTAACTTTGACCAGTTCAAAGTTAGTGTGAAAGCGTCGGATGTATTCCTAGCGGTGGATTCATACCGCCTATTGGCAAAGCAGATTGACCAGCCACTACACCTCGGTATCACCGAAGCTGGTGGTGCAAGAGCTGGTGCTGTGAAGTCATCGGTTGGTCTTGGTATGCTTTTAGCTGAAGGCATCGGTGATACGCTACGTATCTCGTTGGCGGCAGATCCGGTAGAAGAGATCAAAGTTGGCTTTGATATTCTTAAGTCTCTGCGTATTCGCTCACGTGGTATCAACTTTATTGCCTGTCCAAGCTGCTCACGTCAGGAATTCGACGTGATTAACACAGTAAACGCATTGGAAGAGCGCCTAGAAGACATCATCACACCTATGGATGTGTCTATCATCGGCTGTGTCGTAAACGGCCCAGGTGAAGCTGAGGTTTCACACCTAGGTCTGGCAGGCAGCAACAAGAAGAGCGCATTCTACGAAGACGGAAAACGTCAGAAAGAGCGTTTTGACAACGATGATCTAGTGAATCAGCTAGAAGCGAAAATCCGTGCGAAAGCATCTGTATTAGATCAAGCTAACCGCATCGATATCAAACAAGAAGATTAATCTCATAGCTTGAGCACACTAAGTGTGCTCGGGTTACTAAGCGACGGTAATAATTGTGGCAAAGAAAATCCAAGCAATCCGAGGCATGAACGATTGCCTTCCAACTCAGTCTCCGCTGTGGCAAAAACTTGAAAACGCAGTAAAAAGTACTGTGAGCGCATACGGCTATAACGAAGTGCGCATGCCAATCGTTGAAGAAACAAACCTATTCAGCCGTGCGGTTGGTGAAGAGACTGATGTCGTTTCAAAAGAAATGTACACTTTTGATGATCGTAACGGAGACAGCCTAACACTTCGCCCTGAAGGTACGGCGGGTTGTGTGCGTGCATGTATTCAAAACAGTCTGATCAACCGTGACGAACAGCGTCTGTGGTACATGGGACCTATGTTCCGCCATGAGCGTCCGCAGAAAGGTCGTTACCGTCAATTCCACCAGTGTGGTGTTGAGGTGTTCGGTCTAAATGGTCCAGACGTTGATGCTGAGCTTATCATGATGACTGCACGTCTATGGCGTGAGCTGGGTATCAATGAGCATGTTCGTCTTGAGCTTAACTCTATCGGTTCTCAAGAAGATCGCGCAGACTACCGCACGGCACTGGTTGCATTCCTTGAGCAACATATCGATGTGCTAGACGAAGATTGTAAGCGTCGCATGCACACGAACCCACTGCGAGTTCTGGATACTAAGAACCCTGATGTTCAGGCTATTTTAGGTGATGCACCTCGCCTTTCTGAGTACTTAGGTGAAGAATCTAAAGCACACTTCGCAGGTCTATGTGAACTTTTAGACGCTGCAGGTATCGAATACACAGTTAACGAGCGTCTAGTTCGTGGTCTGGATTACTACAACCGCACGGTATTTGAATGGATCACTGAGAGCCTAGGTGCTCAAGGTACAGTATGTGGCGGTGGTCGTTACGATGGTCTTGTAGAACAATTGGGTGGCAGTGCAACACCAGCCGTTGGCTTTGCTATGGGTCTAGAGCGCCTTGTACTGATGCTAGAAACGCTAGAGCTAACAGACGTTCGTCGCAGTGTAGATGTTTACGTTGTGACAGCAGGCGAAGGCACAATGATGGTTGGTATGAAGCTAGCAGAACAGCTTCGTGAAGCTATTCCAGGCGTTCGTGTGATGAGTCACTTCGGTGGTGGTAACTTCAAGAAACAGTTTAAGCGCGCAGATAAAGTCGGTGCTGTAGTAGCATTGGTTCTGGGCGAAAACGAAGTTGCAGAAAACACCGTAGTACTAAAAGACTTGGTGGGTGGTGAGCAAGAGACTTACAACCAAACAGAAGTTGCTGAGAAGATCGCAGCACTGATTTAAGTCTTTTAATAAGCTAAAGATTAAAATCCTAATTCGTAATAGTAAGGCTCCCAAGATAGGAGCCTTTCGACGAAATAGGAACAATGGCAGCCTCGCTGTCATTTACATGTTTTAAGAGGACAGGAAGTGGAACTTTACGATACTGAAGAACAACAAGTTGAAGCCATTAAAGACTGGTGGAAGGAAAACGGCAAAGCCGTCATCATCGGTGCGGTTGTTGGTTTAGGTGGTCTATTTGGCTGGCGTTACTACCAGGATTCTGTGATTCAGGCGAGTGAAGCAGCTTCTCAAAGCTACACAACAGTAATGAACGCCCTGCAAACCAAAGGTGCAGACGCACAAGCAGATATTCAAGCGTTCATCGACTCAAACAAAGTTAAAGAATACTCAGTACTTGCTGCGCTTCAGTTAGCAAAAGTACAAGTAGATGCCAAAGATCTTTCAGCTGCACTTGAGCAACTTAAGTGGGCTCAAAGCAACACTAAAGATGCCGCGCTAACTCCACTTATCAGCTACCGTATTGCGCGTATTGAAGCAGAAATGGGCAACTTTGACGCTGCAAATGCAGAACTAGGCAAAGTAACTGACGCTGCATGGACGGGTCGTATTGCAGAACTTCGTGGTGATATCGCTCTTCGTCAAGGTGACAAAGAGGCAGCATACACGGCATACACTGAAGCTCAACAAGCTGCAGATGCTAGCCCTGCACTACAAATGAAATTGGACGACCTGGCGAAATAAGGACCGCATTGGATGAAAAGAGTCTTTAAGAAAGCCTTGTTAGGGGCATTAACAGTGGGAATTCTGGCTGGTTGTGCTGGCGAGGAAGATACCATTGTCATGGCTCCATTGCCTCAGGTAGACAGTCAGTTTACGCCAAGTGCGGAATGGTCAACGTCGATTGGTGATGGCGTAGGTCATTATTTCTCGAAGCTGTCTCCTGTTGTTGCTAACGACACATTGTTTGTTGCAAGTCGTGATGGTCTAGTCAAAGCATTAGATCCAGAAAACGGTAAGCTCAAATGGCAAACTGATCTAGAAGAAGATGTGATTGCACGCCTTTCTGGTGGTATCACAGCTGCGTATGAACACCTTTACATTGGTTCTGAAAATGGTGAAGTGATTGCACTTGACCAAGAAACCGGTGACATCATCTGGCGTATCGAAGTAGGTGGTGAGGTGTTAGCGAAACCCGTCGCTGACTCTGGTTTGATCATTGTAAATACTAGCCGAGGCACTTTGATTGCTTTGGATGAAAGTACTGGTGAGCAACGCTGGGCGCTGAGCACAGAAGTTCCAAACCTAACGCTGCGTGGCGATAGCACGCCAACGGCTATTGGTGGTGGTGTATTCTGGGGGACAGCAAACGGTCGACTAGCTGCGGCAATTGTTGAACGTGGTCAATTGATCTGGCAACAACCAGTAGGCACTCCAAAAGGTGCTACGGAAATCGATCGTCTTGTAGACGTTGATTCTTCACCGATTGTACTGGGCGGCACTCTTTTCACTGTTGGTTACAACGGTCAACTTATTGCAATCGACTTACGTTCTGCAAATCCAATTTGGAAGCGTAACTACTCGTCAGCAACTGATATTGCTACAGACGGTAGCCGTATCTTCGTGATCACAGAAAAAGATCACGTAGTTGCAGTAGATGCACGCAGCGGTACAGAGCTTTGGGAAAACAGCAAGTTGGAATACCGCCAGCTTACTGCCCCAGTGATTGTTGATAACTATCTAGTGGTAGGTGACACATTAGGTTACCTACACTGGATGGATCGTTCGACTGGCGAATTCGTTGCACAACAATATGTCGATGACAGTGGTTTTGCTGTTGGTCCGACACTATTGTCTGATGGTTACGTGATTACAACTCGCAATGGCGATGTAAAGAAACTAACCATCAACGAATAATATCGTGATATAATTCACATTCGGCTCCTGGCTGGTAACAGTTAGGAGCCGTTTTGTTGTTTGAAATTTTTATTTATTAACCGTTATTCCTGACGTGGTTATAGGTAAAAAGCTGGTTTGATTTGGCATCAAGCAAGTCGTTACCTATAACTACAGAAGAAAGATTATTGTAGAGGTTGTTATGGTACCTGTTGTTGCTCTTGTGGGGCGTCCGAACGTAGGTAAATCTACACTATTTAACCGATTGACACGTACGCGTGATGCGTTGGTTGCGGACTTCCCTGGCCTAACGCGAGACCGTAAATATGGCCAAGCTCGCCTTGGCGAAGAACATGAATTCATCGTTATTGATACCGGCGGTATTGATGGCACGGAAGAAGGTGTAGAAACAAAGATGGCGGAACAATCGTTAGCAGCGATTGATGAAGCTGACGTAGTGCTATTCCTTGTTGACGGTCGTGCTGGATTAACACCATCGGATGAAGCGATTGCCGCGCATCTGCGTAAAATCGAAAAACCAGCAATGCTGGTAGTAAACAAGATCGATGGTATTGATGCTGATGCTGCTTGTGCCGATTTCTGGCAACTTGGTGTTGATGACATGTACCAAATCGCTGCGGCACACGGTCGTGGTGTGACAGCATTGTTGGAACGAGCGTTAGCGCCATTTTTCGATGATCTTCTAGCAAGCGAATCTGAAGAAGGTGAGATTGAAGATCTGACTGAATTCGAAGATGAAGAGCTAGCGATTGAAGATTACACCGAAGAAGATGCTGAAGCGGAGTTCAAACGTTTGCAAGACCAGCCAATCAAATTGGCAATCATTGGTCGTCCAAACGTTGGTAAATCAACACTAACAAACCGTATTCTTGGTGAAGAGCGCGTCGTGGTATACGACATGCCAGGCACCACTCGTGACTCTATCTATATCCCAATGGAACGTGATGGTCGTGAATACGTGTTGATCGATACTGCAGGCGTACGTCGTCGTGGTCGTATCAACGAAACAGTAGAGAAGTTCTCTGTTGTTAAAACACTGAAAGCCGTAGAAGACGCAAACGTGGTTCTATTGGTTATCGACGCGCGCGAAAACATTTCTGATCAAGACTTGAGTCTACTTGGCTTTGCATTGAACGCAGGTCGTTCAATCGTACTAGCCGTGAACAAGTGGGATGGTCTAGATAACGAAGTGAAAGAGAACGTGAAGAAAGAACTCGACCGCCGTTTAGGTTTCGTTGATTTTGCACGTATTCACTTTATCTCTGCGCTTCACGGTACAGGCGTTGGTCACTTGTTCGAATCGATTCAAGAAGCGTACAAGTCAGCAACGACACGTGTTGGTACTTCTGTTCTAACTCGTATCATGAAGATGGCAACAGACGATCACCAACCGCCAATGGTTCGTGGTCGCCGTATCAAACTGAAATATGCGCACGCGGGTGGTTACAACCCACCAATCGTAGTTATTCACGGTAATATGGTTCGCGATCTACCAGATTCGTACAAGCGTTACTTGATGAACTACTTCCGCAAGTCTCTGGAAATCATGGGTACACCAATCCGTATTAACTTCCAGAACAGCGATAACCCGTACGAAAACCGTACAAACAAGCTAACGCTGTCTCAAGAACGTAAGCGCAAGCGTATGATGTCTGCGGTGAAAAACCGCAACAAGTAATCGCTAAGATTTTCTGAATACCCAAGTTTCGACTTGGGTATTTTTTTATAAGCAGATTTTTGCTCGAACCAATGCATTAGAAGTATGACTAACATGACGATCACAGCTACCAAAACTCGCTTCTGTCATCAAACTTGGCAACTGGAAGCACCAGTACAACTTTCTCACTCAACTGAAGAAGTCACTTACGTTGTTACTGAGGAGACCCCTTTTCATCCTGTCAGCCACATTTGGCCAGATCATCCCGCTGACAAAGGCACACTAACTATTAAGGGCATGAGCTTTGAAGTGGTCGATTGCCAAGTTGGTGCGGTAGAACTTGCGAGTGGAAAGTTGTTCGTCGGTACTGAAATTCCGGTAAAACGTGATACGGAAGGGTGGGTGTTTGTTGTGGTACATGTGTTGCCACGTACAGAAGCTGTTGCCGTTGGTGATGCTGCATTACTAGAAGTAGATAAGGAATACCAACTGTCACTGAGTCGTGGTCATAGTGCTGGGCACATCGCATACCTTGCGCTCAACAAGGTACTTGCACAAAACTATTGGCGAAAAGATGCAGATCGTAAAGACCCACATGGTAATTATGACTTCAACAGCTATGCCCAAGAGACCAGCTTTGTTACCTCAGATAAATGTTTGGATACCTATCGTTTAGGTAAAACACTCCGTAAAAGGGGGTTAAACAGTGCAGATATGCTGTCTGACCTAAAAAGCATCGAACAACAGGTGAATGTTCTGTTGAGAGATTGGCTAAAAAGGGACGTTGCGATCACCATCGATTGCCATGGTGAACACCTTACCGATTCACGTTACTGGCAGTGTGATTTAGGCGAAGGTGAAATCGCTTTCATCCCTTGTGGGGGAACGCATGCGAGCCATTTGAATGACTTTGGTTCCATCCAAGTAACACTGGTGGAGATAGACTCACAAACCATCGAAATGCACACCGATGTAATTCGCTAATTTAGCTTTTTGATCTTTTTATTATATTCTGTTTATTTGTTTGTTTTCTCGGAAGTGTGGTTTTAAGTTCTGTTTTAAATTGAAAGACAGAATATGTAACTTATGCTTTCGGTATGTGGTTATATAAATATTCTTTTAAGGGGTGATCGCTGATCAAAAGGGTAATATCCGATGATCAGCATGCGATCTTTTATAGTGCCGCGTTCGCATAATGTGAGTTAGTTACCTGTGTCATATTAATAGATTTATTATATTTCAGGTTAATAAACATAATAACGATATGATTACGCCATTATGGATAAAGATAGACTGTTAGATGCTCACCGAGCAGTCAATCGTCTTTTAGGTAAGCTTGCTCTGGGAATGGAACGCGATAGCCTCAACAATGAGGTTATTAAGTTAAGTGAACACCTATTCGGTAAGAGGCAAGCTTCCATACTTCGATTGCACCCCGATACCAATACATTGCACTTGGAATTTGCTCCGCATTTACCTGATTTCTACAACCAAGCTATTGAAGGAGTCCCCATTGGACCAAAGGTCGGGTCTTGTGGTGCTGCTGCATTCTTAAAACAAACTGTGGTTGTTAGCGATATCGATCATCATGTTAACTGGGCACCTTTTCTTAAACTCACTCAACAAGCCCAACTTCATGCGTGCTGGTCAGTGCCGATTATTGCATCGGATGGTCATGTTCTGGGTACATTTGCTATTTACAGTAACGTCCCTTCCAAACCTCACCCTTATGAACTTGAAGTGCTCGAAATGCTAGCTGCCTTGTATGCCGTTGCGCTAGAGAAATACCGTTTAGAAGAACAGCTTCATTTTCATGCCAGTCGAGATCCTCTCACGCACTGCTTTAACCGTCGTGCTTTGTTGTCAGAAGTTGACCGGAAAATAAACGGTAAATGTGGTCGTAATGCCTTAGTCGCCTGTTTCTTCGTTGATATTGATGAGTTTAAGTATATTAATGACCGATTTGGTCATGAGACTGGTGATCAAGTTTTAGTACTAGTAGCTGAACATTTAAAACAAGCTTTTCGCTCTTGCTCGGTGATCGGACGTTACGGTGGTGATGAATTTGTCGGTTTTTGTTGTTTCCCAGATGAGCAGACCTACTTTCACTTTGTTTCTCGTTTAGCGGATGAGCTTAATCAGATTTACCAATTAGAAGAATATCAAGTCAAAGCCAGTATTGGCGCTTCTTGTAGTACAGCTAGTGAGCGTGCAGTGTTGCAGCAGCTTATTCAACAAGCTGATGTTGCTATGTATCAGAACAAGCGTGCTAAGCGAGCGTGATAAAGATCAAAGCGTTAAGCTGGCTTATGATTAGACTGTAAGTCAGTGAATTGAAGTTATTTAGAGGAAGTTATGCAACCAAATATTTGCCCAACTTGCGACGTAGAACTGGAATGGACTGGGCAATATCACTGTAATCAGTGCGACTCAGATTATAAGAAGGTAGGGTTTTGCCCAGATTGCGATGCGGAGTTAGAAAAACTACAGGCTTGTGGTGCGGCAAACTATTTCTGCAATAGTTGTAATGAACTCAAATCGAAATCACGTGTTCGATTTGAGTTTCAAAAAGTCAGTTAATTAACCGTTGAGCGAAGCTCACCATCAGATAAGCGGGTGACTAAAACGTCGCCCGTTTTTACATCCTTTGCTTGGGTAACAACCTGACCTTGCTCAGTTTGAGTAATTGAGTAGCCACGTTTTAGTGTTGCCAGTGGGCTTACCGTATCTAGCTTCTCTGCCGCGATTGCCAGTTGGTGACGCATAGTCAGTAACTTGCGATCCATTGCATCCATTAGCTTTTGCTCAACGCGGTCAAGCTTCGACTTCTGCTCAGCCAAATGTTTTACTGGTGAGTTCAGTTGTAGACGATGATGTTTACGCTCAACTGCTTGTTGGCGTGTCGTGATAAATCGTTGCATTGCGCGTTGTAGGCGCATTTCCAACTCATCAAGTTGTTGCGTCTGACGCTGCAATTGATAGCTTGGATGCTGGCGATCTAAACGGTGCATCAGTTGAGCCGATTGCTGTTTTTGTTGCGCTAGGTAGTAACGCATTGCACTGGCTAGCTTATGTTGGCGAGTCACCAAAGCTTGATCTTTGTGGCTGTTATCGCGGCTTACCAATTCAGCCGCCGCTGATGGAGTCGGCGCTCGCATGTCCGCAACAAAGTCAGCAATTGTCACGTCAACCTCATGACCAACTGCACTGATGATCGGAATTTGGCTTGCTGCAATAGTGCGAGCAAGGATTTCGTTGTTAAAGCACCAAAGGTCTTCTAACGAACCGCCACCACGACCAACAATTAATACATCACATTCGTCACGACTGTTTGCACGGCCGATTGCCTGCGCAATTTGAATCGCGGCTTCTTCACCTTGCACCATGGTTGGGTAAACCACCACGGGTAGGGAAGGATCACGACGTTTCAATACGTCTAAGATGTCGTACAGTGCTGCACCGGTTTTTGAGGTGATCACACCAACGCGTTTTGGGTGCTCAGGTAAAGGCTGCTTATTGGTTTGAGCAAACAAACCTTCTGCTGCCAATTTCATCTTAAGTGCTTCGAACTCTTGTTGCAGACGACCATCACCTTCAGGCTGCATGCTCTCAATGATCAATTGATAGTCACCACGAGGCTCGTACAGAGACAGACGTGCTTTAACTAATACTTGATTGCCGTTAGCAGGTTTGAAAGTGACGCGACGATTGTTACCACGGAACATGGCACATTTAACTTGAGCGCGAGAATCTTTAAGAGTGAGGTACCAGTGACCAGAGACGGGAGCTGAAAAGTTGGATATCTCTCCGACAAGCCAGACGATCCCCATTTCGTTTTCGAGCAGCAGACGCACTTCGGCATTGAGACGAGAAACAGTGAAGATGTTTTGATTGGTCTGGGAGAGCACAGCTAATTCCGTAGACGTGAGTATGGAAATTAGCGGCAATATAATACATATCAAGGGGGTAATTGCAAGAAAAAAATTAAAAAATTTGTGGTCAAGCGATTGCGTTAACCGTATAATCCCTCCGCAATATCTAATCCAAATGTAGCCAACAACCTAAAACTGGTTACCCTCATTACGCGAAACGATGAGATTGGATTGTCTTTTTACTCCTCTAATTGTGAGATATTGCAAATGCTAAGAATTGCCAAAGAAGCGCTGACATTCGATGACGTACTACTCGTGCCAGCTCACTCCACCGTTCTCCCAAACACAGCTGATCTTCGCACTCAGTTGACTAAGAACATCACCCTAAACATCCCAATGATTTCAGCGTCTATGGACACTGTTACAGAAGCTCGTCTAGCTATCGCGCTAGCGCAAGAGGGTGGCATTGGCTTTATCCACAAAAACATGTCTATTGAGCAGCAAGCTGCTGAAGTTCGTAAAGTTAAGAAGTTTGAAGCTGGTGTCGTTTCTGATCCAGTAACTGTTAGCCCTGAAGCGACTATCGCTGACGTGGTTGCACTGACTGAAAAACACGGCTTCGCTGGTTTCCCTGTAATCACAGAGAACAACGAGCTTGTAGGCATTATCACTGGTCGTGATGTGCGCTTTGTTACTGACCTTTCTAAGAAAGTGTCTTCAGTAATGACAGCAAAAGAAAACCTTGCAGCAGTAAAAGAAGGTGCAACACGTGAAGAAGTGCAAGAGAAGATGCACGAAGCACGCGTTGAGAAAGTATTGGTTGTGAACGATGAGTTCCAACTAACCGGTATGATCACTGCGAAAGACTTCCACAAAGCAGAACGTAAACCAAACGCATGTAAAGATGAGCGCGGTCGTCTACGTGTTGGCGCAGCCGTTGGTGCTGGCGCTGGTAACGAAGAGCGTGTTGCTGCTCTAGTTGAAGCGGGCGTTGACGTTCTACTTATCGACTCTTCACACGGTCACTCTGAAGGTGTACTAAACCGTATCCGCGAAACTCGCGCAGCTTACCCAGATCTAGACATCATCGGCGGTAACGTTGCGACAGGTGCTGGTGCTAAAGCACTTATCGAAGCGGGCGTTAGCGCTGTGAAAGTGGGTATCGGTCCTGGTTCAATCTGTACTACTCGTATCGTAACGGGCGTTGGTGTTCCTCAAGTAACAGCAATCGCAGACGCAGCAGAAGTGGCTAACTCATTCGGTATCCCAGTTATCGCTGACGGCGGTATCCGTTTCTCTGGTGACATCTGTAAAGCAATCGTAGCTGGCGCATCATGTGTGATGGTTGGTTCAATGTTCGCAGGTACAGAAGAAGCACCGGGTGAAGTGATTCTTTACAACGGTCGTTCTTACAAGTCTTACCGTGGTATGGGCTCTCTTGGTGCGATGTCTCAAGGTTCATCTGACCGTTACTTCCAGTCTGACAATGCAGCAGACAAGCTAGTACCAGAAGGTATCGAAGGTCGTATCGCATACAAAGGTCGTCTAAAAGAAATCGTACACCAACAAATGGGCGGTCTACGTTCAAGCATGGGTCTTACTGGCTCTGCAACGATTGAAGATATGCGTACTAAAGCTGAATTTGTTCGTATCTCAGGTGCGGGCATGGCTGAATCACACGTACACGACGTTCAAATCACTAAGGAAGCTCCAAACTACCGTCGCGGTTAATTTTTACTGTTGTAAAAATAAAACCTATACACTCGACGTAAACGTTTGCTTTTTTCCTTGAAGCATTAATAAGAGGCGAGTACACTCGCCTCCGTTTTAATAACCTAGCTTATAAGACTGCTCAAAATGACTAAAAATATTCATGACCAACGTATTCTGATCTTGGACTTCGGTTCTCAGTACACTCAGCTAGTAGCGCGCCGTGTACGTGAAATCGGTGTTTACTGTGAACTGTGGAGCTGGGACGTTGAAGAAGCGGATATTCGTGAATTCAATCCAGACGGTATTATCCTCTCTGGTGGTCCAGAAAGCGTAACGGAAGATAACTCTCCACGCGCTCCTCAATATGTATTTGACTCTGGTGTGCCAGTATTAGGTGTATGTTACGGCATGCAAACTATGGCTGAGCAGCTAGGTGGTAAAGTAGCGGGTTCTACAGAACGTGAATTTGGCTACGCACAAGTTAAAGTTTCTGGTGAATCTGCACTATTTAAAGATCTTGAGCTAACTCAAGACGTGTGGATGAGCCACGGTGACAAAGTAGTAGAAATTCCTGCTGACTTCGTGAAAGTTGGTGAGACAGACACATGTCCGTACGCTGCGATGGCGAACGAAGAGAAGAAGTACTACGGCGTTCAGTTCCACCCAGAAGTAACGCACACGAAAGGCGGTCTACAAATGCTAGAGAACTTTGTTCTTGGCGTATGTGGCTGTGAGCGTCTTTGGACTTCTGAATCTATCATCGAAGACGCGGTTGCTCGTATTAAAGAGCAAGTGGGTGACGACGAAGTTATCCTAGGTCTATCTGGTGGTGTTGATTCATCGGTAGTAGCGATGCTAGTTCACCGTGCAATCGGCGACAAGCTAACGTGTGTATTCGTAGATAACGGTCTTCTTCGTCTAAACGAAGGTCAACAAGTAATGGATATGTTCGGCGACCAATTTGGTTTGAACATCATCAAAGTTGACGCTGAAGAACGTTTCCTAAAAGCACTTGAAGGCAAATCGGATCCAGAAGAGAAGCGTAAGACAATCGGTCACGTATTCGTAGACGTATTTGATGAAGAGTCTAAGAAGCTGAAAAACGCGAAATGGCTAGCTCAAGGTACGATTTACCCAGACGTTATCGAATCTGCTGCATCTAAGACTGGTAAAGCGCACGTGATCAAATCACATCACAACGTGGGCGGTCTTCCAGATGACATGGAAATGGGTCTTGTTGAGCCACTACGTGAGCTGTTTAAAGATGAAGTTCGTAAGATCGGTCTAGAGCTTGGTCTTCCGTACAACATGCTTTACCGCCACCCATTCCCGGGTCCTGGTCTAGGTGTTCGTGTTCTTGGTGAAATCAAGAAAGAGTACTGTGACTTGCTACGTCGTGCAGACGCTATCTTCATTGAAGAGCTACACGCTGCAGACCTATACAACAAAGTATCTCAAGCGTTCACGGTATTCTTACCAGTTCGCTCTGTAGGTGTAATGGGTGATGGTCGTAAGTACGATTGGGTTGTATCTCTACGTGCGGTAGAAACTATCGACTTTATGACTGCGCATTGGGCACACCTACCATACGACTTCCTAGGTAAGGTTTCTAACCGTATCATCAACGAAGTTGACGGTATTTCTCGCGTGGTTTACGACATTTCTGGTAAGCCACCAGCGACAATCGAATGGGAATAATATTCCCTTCATATTTGAAGTAGCAACGTTGTTGATTTGTCCATTTCACCCTAATCACATAGTAAACCTATGCTCATAGGGCTGAAATGGCTTGTCGCCTAGTTGCAACTCCAACTATTTTGGGAATTAGTTGGAGTACTTGACGTAAAGATTAAAATAGTAAAACCAGCCTTCGGGCTGGTTTTTTTATGCCTGAAAAGTGTGAACGCAGGTCTCAACTTTTTTATTAGAAAATATATACATGCGACATTGTTGAATGTATATTCATTTTTAGTGTTTAAATATTAAAGTTGGTATTGCTATGGAACAGGCAGATGTTACCTCCCTCATCCCCATCATTATTACGTTAGTCCTTGCGCTAACTACAAGAAACGTTGTTGTAGGTCTTTTTGCCGGTGTTGTTAGCGGTGTGGCTATGTTAGAAGGCACATTCGTTGACAAAGGTCCGCTCGATTCGTTTAGCGCACTGATGAAAAGTTACCTGTTGCCGCAACTGACTGACAGTTACAATGCGGGCGTCATCCTTCTTTTGGTTTTCATTGGTGGTTTTGTTGCCTTGATGGAGAAATCTGGCGGTGGCGTGGCGTTCGCTAAAAAGGTCACTCAGTGGGTTGCAAGCAAATGCCAAGCACAGCTTTCTGCTTGGTTTGGCGGCGTTGTTATTTTCTTTTCAGACCTTGGTACACCGTTAATTGTTGGTCCTGTCTTTCGTCCTCTTTTTGATAAACTGAAAGTCTCTCGCCAGAAGCTAGCCTTTATCATCGATTCAACTTCATCCCCAGTGGCGATCCTCATCCCTTTCATCGGTTGGGGCGTTTATATCATGAGCCTGATTCAAAAAGAGTTTGCTGCACTGGATGTAGGTATCAGTGATTGGGATGCTTTTATTGGCGCGATCCCTTACCAGTTTTATGCCTTTTTAGCGATCGCGATTGTTCCGATTGTCTCTTTCTTCAAGCTGGATTTTGGACCAATGGCGAAAGCCGAACAGCTTGCAGAGCAGGGTTCTGATTTTGGAAAAGTGCAAGATTCATTAAATGTGTTTGAGCATAAAAATTCAAAAACAAGTTTTGTTTGGGCACCGCTGCTCGTCATGCTAGTTGTGCTTTGCTCGATTCTAGTGCCTCACGGTTTTCCATTTCAGAAAGTCGCAGGCTCGACCTTCCGTGCTGCATTGTCGTCGGCGTATTTCTTTGCTGCAATTACCCTAATTAGCTTGATGGCGTTTTATGGCGTGAGAAAGTTCTCTGATGGCATTCAGGTTTACCTAAAAGGGATGTCGAACATGATGTCCGTTGCGGTGATTTTGGTTCTTGCTTGGTCATTGAGTTCGGTTGGCAAGGAGCTTGGCGCAGCGGCGTACATTGCAGAACAAGCGCAGGCTGGTTTCCCTTATTGGTTATTGCCAGCGGTGGCATTTTTGTTAGCTGGTATTATTTCGTTCGCAACAGGATCGTCGTGGGGGACATTCGCTATTATGATGCCGTTGGTTATCCCAACTGCAGTTGCGATTGATGCACCATTGTTGGTGTGTATTGGTGCGGTTCTGTCTGGCGGTCTATTTGGTGATCACTGTTCGCCAATTTCTGAAACCACCATCTTGTCTTCGACTGGTGCTGGTTGCGAGCAGTACGAACACTTTAGAACTCAATTACCTTATGCGGTGCTTAATGGTGCCATTGCCCTAGCAAGTTTTCTTGTCGCTGGGGTAATGGCTTCGCCTGTGATTGTACTGGTGGCGGTTGTGGTTCAGTTTGCTGTCTATTTATTGCTTTCTAAACAGAAATCTTCGCAGGCTTTAGAGTCGATAACAGCCAACCAATAACCAAGAATAAAAACGGGGGAAGGTTCTCCCGTTTTGTTTTGAGTCAAGGTAACAGTTTTTGTGATACCCGCTGTGTAACAGTATTTATTTATAAACTTTGCGTCGCAGAATGAATGGGCTTTACTCGGCGTTTTTTCTACATGATCCACTATGTGTCTAGTTATTCCTTGTATATTGTATTGATAAATACGGAGATTAGACATGTTTGCACTCAAACATCTGCCTCTTGCATTAAGCTGTGTGCTCGCGGCACAAGCTCATGCCAGTATGAATATCCAACCTGATCCTCAAAACCCGAATGGCTACGTGATCGCTCGTGGTGACATTCAAGCGGTTGAGCAAAGCAAAACATCTGACCCAATGTATGCCATCTGGGCACAGGCGTTAGAGACTCGTCCGAACAGCGTTGTAGAAGCTATCGTACCGGGCGCAGCAGGTAACCCAGAAAACGTTAAACGTGTTGAACGTGTATTCCCCGAAAGTGAGTGGGACTTCCTAACGCAAATGGCTGCGCCTGAATACACTTATACTCGTTTCTTACGTGCGATAGGTAAGTTCCCTGCATTCTGTGGTGAGTACACCGATGGTCGAGACTCTGACGCAATCTGTAAGAAATCCATCGTGACAGCATTTGCGCATTTTGCTCAAGAAACTGGTGGTCACATTGCGGTTGATAACGTATCAGACAACCCACTTGCATTAGAAGAGTGGCAGCAGGCACTCGTGCATGTACGCGAAATGGGATGGTCTGAAGGTCAAGAGGGTTACACCACAGGCTGTGGTCAGAACGATTGGCAAAATAAGCGCTGGCCATGCGAACCTGGTCAAGGGTATTTTGGGCGTGGTGCCAAACAGCTTTCTTACCACTTTAACTATGGCGCATTCTCTGAAGTAATGTTTGATGGCGATGCATCGGTGCTGCTGAAGAATC
Source organism: Vibrio harveyi NBRC 15634 = ATCC 14126 = KCTC 12724 (assembly GCF_001591145.1). Taxonomy (GTDB): domain Bacteria; phylum Pseudomonadota; class Gammaproteobacteria; order Enterobacterales; family Vibrionaceae; genus Vibrio; species Vibrio harveyi. The sequence goes on from NZ_BCUF01000003.1 coordinate 64,619, forward strand.
CGGGTTTAGTCGCTGACTCTTGGTTGAACTTGGCTTCTGCAATTTGGTTCTTCTTAACCCCTCAAGCGCCAAAACCAGCGATGTTACACGTAATTGATCGTACATGGGTGCCATCGCAACGTGAGATCGATGCGGGCATTGGTTACGGTTTTGGTACCACTATCAACGTCATCAATGGCGGTATTGAATGTGGCGAGCAAAACAAAGACAAAGGTCAGCCTGTTAACCGTATTCGTTACTGGGAAGGTTTAGCAGCGCATTATCAAATTCCTATCGAAGCTGATGAAACCAATACTTGTTGGCAACAAACGCCGTACGGTAGCTTAAACCTTAACGGTGCGACTGATGTGCTTTACACCAACTGGGATGGTAACTGGAAGTACTACTCAGATCGCCCTGGGGGTCATTCATTTGAGTGTGAATTGGTTGGCTTCCAAACCGCATATTCGGCTCTGGTAGCAGGAGATTACGAGAAATGTGTTACCAACTTCTACCAATCTCACGCGGGTTGGCCTGAAGTACGCATTGTCGACAAACTAGACCCAGTCGATCCGGTTGACCCACCTGTAGGTGGTGTTGCTGCATGGGATGCTGGCAAGGTTTATAACACAGGCGACCAAGTCTCTTACAAGGGGGCGGTATATGAAGCTAAGTGGTGGTCACAAGGCAATGAGCCGACCAAAGGTGACCCTTGGAAGCTCGTTTCGGGCACGCCAACCGAGCCACCAACGACTGAACCTCCTGTGACAGAGCCACCAGTAACTGAGCCTCCAGTAACCGAACCACCGGTGACAGAGCCTCCTGTTTCAGGGGACTTTATCGCATGGGAACCAGGTGTCACTCAAGTAGCCAATGGTGACAAAGTGACTTATCAAGGTAAGTGTTTTATTGCGAAAAACGGTCCGGGTGTATGGGAAACGCCAACCCAGAGTAACTGGTTCTGGGATGAGATCTCTTGCCAGTGATTGAACAATAAATAGTCTAAGTATCTATAAAGACTCTGCTTTTTAGTAGGGTCTTTTTTTATTCATTTGATTGCCTATTTGTGCAATCTAAGTTTCCAATAACGTCTTTTCTCTTTTGTTTTTTAGTCCATTAAAATTCGCGCGCAATTTTTATCAACATTTTTGAAAACAGGTACGCTTACATGTCTACTAAACTGGCTAACCCAGCGCCGCTAGGCCTAATGGGTTTCGGTATGACCACGATTCTGCTTAACATCCACAACGCAGGATTCTTCCCAATTGACTCAATGATCCTAGCAATGGGTATCTTCTACGGTGGTCTTAGCCAAGTTCTTGTTGGCATGATGTGCTTCAAACGTGGTGATACTTTCGGTACGACTGCATTTACGTCTTACGGTCTGTTCTGGCTAACACTGGTTGGTCTAATCGTAATGCCTTACATGGGTCTTCCTGCAAGCCCAGCACACTTTATGGGTTGGTACCTACTACTATGGGGCATCTTCACTGGCTTCATGTTTATTGGTTCTCTATGCTACCCAGTAGCGAAGCAAGTCGTATTTGGTTCTCTTACTATCCTGTTCTTCCTACTAGCTGCACGTGACTTTACTGGTAGTGAGCTGATCGGCACTATCGCAGGCTTTGAAGGTATCTTCTGTGGTGCAAGCGCAATCTACTTCGCAATGGCTCAAGTACTAAACAACGAGTACGGTCGCACGGTTCTTCCAATCGGCGAAAAGCAAAAGCCTCAAGTTGCAACGCAAGAAATCGCAGCATAATCGCTTCGAATTGAATGCAAAAGAAAAGGGTTAGCCACTGGCTAACCCTTTTTTAATGTCCTTTTCGGACCACTGCTTTTTCTTATATACCCGCCAACCTGCTGGGGGAGGAGGTTAATGAGGCATTAGGTAGATGGCTGTTCTACTGTTTCTGCCGTGTCGCTATCCGCTGTAGGCGCCTTGCCTGTTTTACGTTTGTACTTTTCTTCCCAGTAGTCAGCACCTTTGATACCAAGCGCAACAGGGTTGAATGTGTACTCTGTAACCCCACGTTTTTGCTGCTCTTCATAATCAGCTAGAGCTTTTAGTGCTGGCTTAGACATGAAGAAGATGATCAGAATGCCGACAATATTTAGCCATGCCATTAGACCTACGCCTACGTCACCCATTGCCCACGCAAGGTTAGCTGTTTTAACCGTACCGTAGAATACCGCTGAGATCAGAATGACCTTCAAGATAAACATCAGACCGTTTACTTTTACTGTGCGACGGATGTAAGCGATGTTGGTTTCTGCGATGTAGTAGTACGCCAAAATCGTTGTAAAGGCGAAGAAAAACAGAGCAATTGCGATGAATGGTTTACCCACACCCGGAAGGGCACTTTCAATCGCCATTTGCGTAAATACAGGACCATTTGCACCGATATCTGCTGGAAGGTTCTGTACTAAGAACGCACCTTCGACTGCACCGTGTACGTTGTACGCACCCGTGATAAGAATCATAAATGCGGTTGCTGAACACACTAGCAGTGTATCGATGTAGATAGAGAATGATTGAACCAGACCTTGCTGTGCTGGGTGATCAACACTTGCTGCTGCTGCAGCGTGAGGACCAGTACCTTGACCTGCTTCGTTAGAGTAAACACCACGTTTTACACCCCAACCAATCGCAGCACCAATACCCGCCATCGGTGTGAATGCATCACCAATGATCATGCCAACAATACGTGGAATTTCACCGATGTTAAGTAGGATGATAACGAATGCTGTGATGATGTACGCCAGAGCCATGAACGGAACTACGATTTGAGTGAAGTTCGCGATTCGTTTCACACCACCAAAGATAATGAAAGCGAGAATGACACAGACAACCGTACCAGTGAAAATTTTAGCGAAACTGAAGGTACCAATAGCGGTTTCAATCATGTCACCTGAGCCAAATGCTGCTTCTACTGCGTTACCAATACTGTTCGATTGAACGCCAGGAAGTAGAACACCACATGCAAAGATGGTTGCGATAGCGAAGATCCAAGCGTACCACTTTTGACCCATTGCTTTTTCGATGTAATAAGCTGGACCACCGCGGAATTCGCCTTCGTCTTCTTCTTTATAAATCTGTGCGAGTGTTGATTCTGCGTATGCGGTTGCTGCGCCAAAGAAGGCGACAACCCACATCCAGAAAACAGCACCTGGACCACCGAAACCGATAGCGGCTGCAACACCTGCAATGTTACCTGTACCTACACGGCCAGATAGTGAAACGGCCAAAGCCTGAAATGATGAAATCCCCTTGGTTGAACTCTTACCAGAAAGTAGCAAGCGCCACATTTCAAAGAAGTGACGAATCTGCACAAAGCGCGTCATGATCGAGTAGAACAAACCAGCGCCAAGGCACAAATAAATCAGTACCGGACTCCAGATAATTCCATTCAGAAAATCAACTAATGACTGCATGAGTATTTTCCCTGTTTGTTACGGTTGTGGTTGTTTTTCGTACAACACATTACCCTTTTTTGTAATGTAATTGTTAACCTTTTTGACTAAAAATCCTTTGTAGCGTGATGATGAACACAGAATGGTTAAATATTGTTAAAAATTGGTTCTTGTTATGTTTGTGTGTGGTTTTTATTGGAAATGACAATGAATTGATTGAATATGCAGCACATTGTCATGAAAATATGCTGCGAGATATGGAAGTTATATCTTCTGAATGCTATTCAACATGTGGAATAATGTTCTATTTGAAATGGTTTGCAGGTGTTTAGGCGTAACGGCTTAGGCTCAATTCTGAGTGATTTGTTACTTTGCTTTCTGCACCGATCATAATGTCGGCAAGGAGTTGTCCTGACCCACAAGCCATGGTCCAACCTAGCGTTCCATGTCCGGTATTCGTGAATAAATTGTCGTAAGGGGTCGCACCAATGATGGGTGTACCATCGGGCGTCATGGGGCGAAATCCTGTCCAAAATTCGGCTTGAGTGAAATCGGCACTTTGCGGAAATAAATCTCGAATCACCATTTCAATCGTATTCTTGCGCTTTTGCGGTAATGAAGGATCAAAGCCCGCAAGTTCAGCGGTCCCTGCGACCCGGATGCGATCGTCAAAGCGTGTCATTGCCACTTTATAGGTCTCATCCATGACGGTAGATCGCGGTGCAAATTGTTCACATTCAATCGGAACCGTCAGTGAATACCCTTTGACGGGATAGATCGGAATATCAATCTCAAGCTGCTTGAGTAACGCCGTTGAGTAACTGCCCGAAGCAAGTACAAACTGGTCTGCTTTAAATAAACCACGATCCGTTTGGACACCCATGACCTTTTTGCCTATGGTAACCCAATTGCTTACCTCTGTATTGAATTCAAACCTGACACCATAAGCTTTCGCCAGCTTAGTTAACTGCTGACAAAACTGGAAACAATCTCCGGTTTCATCATCGGGTAGGTACAACCCACCGACCAGTTTTTCTTTTACTAACGCTAACCCAGGCTCTTGTTTGATGCAGTGCTCGACGTTCATTAGCTGAAAACGTGTACCGCTTTGTTCTAACAACTTAAGGTCTTTTTCTATGGCGTCTAACTGCTGTTGAGATCGAAATACTTGTAACGTTCCGAGTTGGCGACCTTGGTATTCAATCGCATGATCACGTCTTAGCTGCTCTAAACAAGTGCGGCTGTGATTGGCGATGGATAGCATTCGTGCTTTGTTGATCTGATAGCGAGATAAGGTGCAATTAGACACCATTTTCGTAGCCCAGCGGATAAGCTCTGGGCTGAGAGACGGTTTTATTTTGAGTGGGGCATGCTCTTCGGTTAGCCATCTCACGGCTTTGAGTGGAATGCCTGGGGCTGCCCATGGTGAGGAGTAGCCGTAAGAGATTTGTCCTGCATTGGCGAAGCTGGTTTCCATCGCACTGCTTGGTTGGCGATCGATCACGGTGACCTGATAACCTGCTTGAGCTAGATACCAAGCTGAGGTCAAACCGATAACACCACTACCTAATACGATGACTTCCATTGATGTGCTCCACACATTTTCGATGTGCGCAGTTTGTCTTCTTTACCTTTTGTTAACAATCGATATAAATTACATCCAGCGTTTAGAAAAACTATAGGCTCAGGATGAAAAGTAGTGTCGTAAGTGGATTGTGGTTATTTAACCAAGTAGCGGAACACAACAGTTTTACCAGTGCAGCAAAGGCATTGCACTTGACGACAGGCGCAATTAGCCAGCAAATTATCCAGTTGGAAGAGCAACTAGGCTTTACTTTGTTTGAACGCCATTCGCGAGGAATTAGGCTGACACCTAAAGGTTTGCAGTTATCTCAGACTTCGCAATTTCACTTCTCTGAACTTAGGAAAGCACTTGAAGAGCTACAGATTGAAAAGCTCCACAATGAAATTCGCCTCAAACTGACACCTTCTTTTGCATTTAAATGGCTGGTTCCTAGGCTTGAAAGCTTCCACCTAAATAACCCCGACCTGCAAGTACAGATTTTTGCAGAGGGAGCGCTTGTGAATAGTGAGCTGAAGGATTACGACGTTGCAATTGACTATGGTCCGCACCCGTATCGAGACAAAAACGCGAAGCGGATTCTTGATGAGCAACTTCTTCCAGTGATGAGTGTCAAATACCTTGAGGATCATGGGTGGCTAAAAACACCTAAAACGACACCAGAGCAATGGCGAGATGCGACGTTATTGCACGATGCTATGCCATGGGATAAAGCGCCGCGTGACTATGAGTGGCTCTATTGGGCATCAAGTATGGGGCTAGACTTTAAAACGGATTCTGGGCATTTTTTTAATCGAACGGATATGGCGATGTCCGCGGCTGAAGCCGGCGTTGGTATTGCGATGGCACGTATGGCGCTGGTGGAGGATGAACTTAAAAATGGTCGTTTGGTCTCACCATTTGAACCCGTTGATGCCAACGCAGGGTACTACTTGATCATTAACACGAAAAGCGAACCAACCGAACGATTTAAAAAGTGGCTTTTACAACAAGTTCAATTATCAATGTAGAGAGAGCCAATTGGCACGAGTGTTTAAGAAATAATAAAAATAAATTTCTTAATTACATGATACTTCGAATTGCTTCCCACAAATTGTCTTCCGTTTATTAACTCCTCTCACTCCGTCCTCTTTTTCCATATCATCCAAGAATTAATCAATGGATGAGAAAGACTATGGCTAAAAAAAACTCTCTTATATTAGCCTTAGCTCTATTTTCGGTAGGAGCAAGCGCAATGTTTTGGCCGTTTAAAAAATACGATGTGGAAATGTCTCCAGAAGTTCGTGGTGTCATCACACTTGATGGCGTACCGCAAGCGGGGTTAACGGTTCATCGGGACTTATTCTACGAAGGTTACAAAGATGGAGAGAAAATCTCCGATGAGGCAATAACTGGCTTAAAAGGGGAGTTTTATTTTCCTAATTTTCAGGTTCGTTCGAGAGCGCCAGAAGATGTTTTCGGGCAAAACTTCGTTGTAGCTCAAGAAATATATATCTTAAAAGAAGGCAAGGAAGTTTATCTGTGGAACGCTACTAAGCATGCAAAGCCAATTCCTTTTGTATCTGAATTATTGTTGGCTCTTAACTGTGAACTAAATCAAGAGGAACTCAATTATGAGTTCAGAGAACCTCAAAGTGGAGAGCGAATATATCTACCTCTAGTCTCGGTTTGTCGTTGGGAAGGATTAAAAGGTTATACAAATGAACAGCTGATTAAAGAAACAAATGACTTACCGTCAGAGGATTAATATGAGTGTATTATCACCTACAATTGCATCAGATATTGCAACTCTTGCTTATCAAGCAAGATTAAAAAGAAAAAGTATTTCTCTACAAAAAAACACAAAGGCCCACTTTAAGTTTGATATTAGCAACGTGATATCAGGAACTTCTGGAGGCTTTTTTTATCGCCCTACTTCAGGTTTCATCGTTGTAGGTAAAGGGGTTAGTGAAATTTATAAGAGAGATATCGTACTTTCTTTTCGAGGCACTAAAACACTTGCTGATGCATTGACTAATATGACGGCAAACCATAGAGGTACACATTCTGGAGAGCTAGTACACAATGGGTTTCAAGGAACCTTTAATTCTATGGTTCCTGAAATTAGAGCTTTCGTGAAAACCAGTAAGTCAGATAAATTACTAAATATTCACTGTGTGGGTCATAGCCTTGGTGGTGCTTTAGCCACTTTAGCCGCGAACTGGCTTAAATCTTTTCCTGAAGTTAATGCAAAAGTTCACCTTTATACATTTGGTGCTCCCAGAGTAGGTGGAAAAAGTTTCTCTATGAATGCAACTCAACGTCTAGATAGTATTTTTAGATGTGTTAATGGTGCTGACCCTGTACCTAAAGTTCCTGTGTGGCCTTTCTATCACACTCCTTACAATGGTTCGGAGTATTTATCGAGCAGACAACAGGGTCTAGATCATAAAGCTCATGATATGAAGCGTTATGCTCAATTGACGGAATTTCAGAGTTGGGAAAAAATCTATTCCCAGAAGGTTGCCTATCCCTTTGAAAGGGTAGTCTTAAATTATAACAATCGGCTTGAAACCAGACCGAATGAGTTTTGGGCAGACAAAATCTCAGCTGCAATCCTGACATTGTTAATTGATGGGGGGTGTGCTTCTATAGTCTTTGCTGCGCAAAATATAGGCTCGGCGATTTCAACTATCTATGATGCTATTGCTCGTTCAATGGTTAAGATCTCAGAATTATCAAGTGAATTTGCAGAACGTGTAAAAGGCTTACTTGGTCATATGCTGGTATTTGCGGGCAAGGGAGCTCAGATCGCGATTAAGTTTACCTATTCATTTATCCGCTGGGTATTCGAATTGGTTTTAAACAAATTGAATCAGGCGGTTAAAGCTGCACTAAAAAGTACTTTTTAATCATCTATAAACCGCCTCAAGCGAGGCGATTTTTGTTTTACAATAAAGTCTTTCTAAAACCTAGTTCCTCTCCCTGTGACTTGAACTGCTTTTCTTTGTTGAAAAAATCGGCAATATAAAAGAATAACCATTCACTCAATAGTTCAGGGAAGATGCATGAAAGACGAAACACTCTCGATCCATTTTGGCTACGAAACCGACCCAACAACCAAATCAGTAGCGACACCGATTTACCAGACGGTAGCGTATGAGTTTGATAATGCGCAACATGGTGCGGATTTATTCAACCTTGAAGTTCCGGGCAATATTTACACTCGTATTATGAACCCAACCAATGACGTGTTGGAAAAACGCATGGCAGCGTTGGAAGGGGGGATTGCTGGTTTGGTTGTGAGTGCAGGTAGTGCGGCAATTAACTACGCTATTCTCACGCTCGCGCAAGCTGGCGATAACATCGTTTCTACTCCTCAATTATATGGTGGTACTTACACCTTGTTTGCGCATATGTTGCCAAGCCAAGGTATTGAAGTGCGTTTTGCCAAGGACGATAAGCCTGAAAGTCTTGCTGAGCTTATCGATGAGAATACCAAAGCGGTTTACTGTGAAAGCATCGGTAATCCGGCAGGGAACATCATAGACCTAGAACGTGTTGCCGAACTGGCTCATGCGCAGGGCGTGCCTGTGATTGTAGACAATACGGTCGCAACTCCAGTGCTATGCAAGCCAATCGAATTTGGTGCCGACATCGTGGTTCATTCGCTCACTAAGTATGTTGGTGGGCATGGTACGACGCTGGGTGGCATCATCATTGATTCAGGGAAGTTCCCGTGGGCACAGCATAAAGATCGCTTCCCAGTATTTAATCAGCCTGAGCCTTCTTACCACGGCGTGGTTTACACCGAAGCATTTGGTGAGGCGGCTTTTATTGGTCGTGCTCGTACCGTTCCTTTGCGTAATACTGGTTCTGCTTTGTCACCAATGAATGCCTTTATGCTGATGCAGGGGCTGGAAACGCTGTCGCTGCGTATGGAGCGTCATACCGAAAATGCGCTGAAAGTCGCGGAATACTTAAGCCAGCACGAGAAAGTGAGTTGGGTAAGCTACGCGGGTTTACCTACGTCGGAATTCTATCCATTGGCAGAAAAATACATGCAAGGTAAACCATCAGCGATATTATCGTTTGGCTTGAAAGATGGTTATGAAGCTGGTGTGCGCTTTTACGATGCATTGAAGATCTTTAAGCGTTTAGTGAACATTGGTGACGCAAAATCGCTTGCATGCCATCCGGCGTCGACTACGCACCGTCAATTGAGTGAAGCGGAGCAAAAGCAAGCGGGCGTCTCCCCAGAGATGATTCGCTTGTCCGTCGGTATTGAACACATTGATGACATCTTGGTAGACCTTGAACAAGCCTTTAATGCTTAATTATTGAATTAAAAGTGAAAAGCAGCTCTCTGATAGGGCTGCTTTTTGAAGACACCGTCGATATTCAACTTTCATTTCAGACCCTATTTCTTTTTCAAACCCCATTTCGTTTTCTATTCCAAATTGTGACCGAGCAGCATGCCTTAATCCCATAAATTCATTATGGTTGAATGGATAAATGATAATAACTATCATTCTCAGTGTTTGTTTTTAAATAGGTGAATAGTCATGTCGGGACTCAACTCAGTAGACAGCTTCGATCCAAGCAGCAGTTGGCAAGGGCTAACTCTGACCGATAAAGCTGCCAATCAAATTAACAAGCTGCTCGAAAAAGACGAATCTCTATGTGGCTTGCGACTCACAATTAAGCCTTCAGGTTGTGCGGGCTACGCGTATGTACTGTCCACCGTGGATGAAGTCATCGCTGACGATCTTGTATATGAGCATCTCGGCGCCAAGTTATTTGTGCCTCTTGATGCCATGCCTTATCTCGATGGAACAGAAGTGGACTTCATTTCACAAGGGTTGAACCAGATGTTCCAGTACAACAATCCTAAAGTACAAAGTGCTTGTGGTTGTGGTGAAAGTTTTAATGTGTAAAAGCGAGCACTGCTCTAGGGCAGTGGCTGGTTTTAAATGGTACCGACAATGACACAAAGTGGTATTGAGATCCAAGAAGATGTTCAAGCTTGGGTTGATGATGATAGTTACAAACAAGGGTTCTACAGCAATATTGCGACAGACCAGTTCGCAAAAGGCATCAATGAAGATGTTGTACGTGCGATTTCTGCCAAAAGAAACGAACCTGAATGGATGCTGGAGTTCCGACTTCGGGCGTTTCGAATTTGGCAAACCATGGAGGAACCGCATTGGTTAAAAGCGCACTACGATCCGCTTAACTATCAAGATTATAGCTATTATTCCGCGCCATCTTGTGGTCAGTGCGATGATACTTGTGCTGGCGATGAAGCATCGCAAGACCCGGAGTTTTTGACTAAAGAAGTCGAACAAGCTTTTGACCTGCTGGGTGTGCCAGTTCGTGAGGGAAGCGAAGTCGCTGTTGATGCAATCTTTGACTCCGTATCGGTCAAAACCACGTACAGTGAAAAATTGGCAGAGAAAGGCATCATTTTTTGCTCATTCAGCGAAGCGATTCACAAGTACCCTGAGCTAGTACAAGAGTACCTAGGGACAGTCGTCCCGCCAGAAGATAACTTCTTTGCTGCGCTAAATGCTGCCGTTGCGTCGGATGGCACCTTCGTTTACATCCCCAAAGGTGTTGAGTGTCCTATGGAGCTCTCGACCTATTTCCGGATCAATGCTGCAAAAACAGGTCAATTTGAACGTACGATTTTGATTGCTGATGAGGGCAGCTATGTCAGCTATATCGAAGGATGTTCGGCACCATCGCATGATAATTACCAGCTGCATGCTGCGGTGGTAGAAGTGATCGTCCTCAAAGATGCTTACGTGAAGTATTCGACCGTACAAAACTGGTTCTCAGGCAAAGATACCAACGGCGGTATCCTCAACTTTGTGACCAAGCGAGCGCTGTGCAAAGGCGATGGTTCAAAGATGTCTTGGACTCAATCCGAAACGGGATCTGCCATTACATGGAAGTACCCAAGCGTCATTCTCCAAGGGGATAACTCGATCGGTGAGTTTTATTCCATCGCGTTAACGTCGGGTAAGCAGTTGGCTGACACTGGCACTAAGATGATCCATATCGGTAAAAATACCAAGTCCACCATCATCTCAAAAGGCGTCTCCGCTGGGTACAGTGAAAACAGCTACCGCGGATTAGTGAAGATCTTACCGAGCGCTGAAAATGCGCGAAATTTCACTCAATGTGACTCGATGCTCATCGGTCCGGATTGTGGGGCGCATACCTTCCCTTACGTTGAAGTAAAAAACAACTCCGCTCAGGTCGAGCATGAAGCAACCACAACCAAAATTGGTGAAGACCAACTGTTTTACTGTTCACAACGAGGCATTGCTGAAGAAGATGCGATCTCAATGATTGTGAACGGTTTTTGTAAGGATGTGTTTTCCGAATTACCGCTGGAGTTTGCCGTAGAAGCACAAAAATTATTGGCAATCAGCTTAGAACACAGCGTTGGATAATGAAAAATGTTAACAATTAACAACTTAAAAGCCCAAATTGAAGAACAAGAAATTCTAAAAGGAGTCAATCTTCAGATTAACCCTGGAGAAATTCACGCCATCATGGGACCAAACGGTTCCGGTAAAAGCACGCTGGCAAGCACGCTCGCGGGACGTGAAGACTACGAAATTACCGATGGATCTGTCGATTTCAACGGCAAGGATTTATTGGAATTAGATCCTGATGAACGTGCAGGCGAAGGCGTGTTCTTGGCATTCCAATACCCTGTCGAAATTCCGGGAGTGAGTAACCATCTCTTCTTACAAGCATCAGTGAATGCGGTGCGAAAATACCGTGAACTTCCGGAATTGGAACGCTTTGAACTTGCGGATTTAATTGAGGAGAAAATTGAGCTTCTCAATATGCCGAAAGACTTACTTTCTCGCTCGGTAAACGTCGGCTTTTCTGGCGGAGAAAAGAAGCGTAATGACATCTTGCAAATGGCGGTACTTGACCCACAACTTTGCATTTTGGACGAGACCGATTCTGGATTAGATATTGATGCACTTAAAGAAGTTGCTAATGGCGTAAATAGCCTAAAAGACGGCAAGCGTTCTTTCATCATTGTGACCCATTACCAACGCATTCTTGATTACATCAAACCTGACTTTGTGCACGTGCTGTATCAAGGAAAAATCATCAAATCGGGTGATTTCTCTATGGTGGCTGAGTTAGAGGAGAAGGGCTATGGTTGGCTCACCGGAGAGGAGTAATTGTCTATTGCCATTCAGTGACTATTTAAAGCCTCGTCTGACTGCGTTAGATGAGGTTGCCAAATACCATTGGCAAGCCGCATTAGCACAAGGATTACCGACTCGTCAGCATGAAGATTGGAAATACACCTCGCTTGAAGGCTTCGATGCCATTGATTTTTCCAGCCAGCGTGAGACTGATGTATCGATGGCTTTCGTTCAGGCTCACAAGCTTGATATGGATGCAGAAAGGTTAGTATTTGTGAATGGTCAGTTCCAACCTAATTTGAGTGATATTGATGGCGAGGCATTTCGACTTTCTTTACTTAATGGTGATGCAAAACAAGCGTTGCCTGCCGCGATTGCACCAGAAATCTTTTTGCATCTCACGGAAGCATTTTCCGATACGACTTTGTTGATTGAGGTCGATGCCAAACATACCGTAGCCAAGCCTATTTACTTGATGCAAATTGAGTCTCGACCTCAAGGTGGTATGGCACATCATCGCGTACACCTAAAAGTCGGACAAAGTAGCGAAGTTAAAATTGTTGAGCACCTTCTTTCTGCTTGTCATGGCAACCGTGTGGCAGCAAGTTATTCCGGTTCGCGACTTACGATGGAGGTTTCGGACAATGCTGAACTTACCCATTACAAGCTCTGCTTGGGTTCTGTGGAACATTACCATTTTGCTCACAATGATCTTTTCGTTGGACGAGATGCAAATGTATCAAGCCAGACCTTTTTGCTCGCTGGTCAATTGACGCGCCACCACACCAGCTGCCAGTTAAATGGCGAAAATACAGAGATTGAAATCAACAGCCTAGCGCTACCTAGCCATCAGCAAACGTACGACACGCGTACTTACCTTGAACACAACAAAGGGCATTGCACGAGTCAGCAACTGCACAAAATTATTGCCAGTCAGCAAGGCAAAGCAGTATTTAACGGCATGATCAAAGTCGCCCCAAATGCGCTCAAAACTGACGGACAAATGGACAATCACAACTTGTTGCTAAGTAAAGCGTGTGAGGTCAACAGTAAGCCTCAACTGGAGATCTATGCGGACGACGTGAAGTGCAGTCACGGTACTACCACAGGAGCATTGAGCAAAGAGCAGGTGTTTTATTTGCAGGCTCGCGGATTACCAAAGCACCAAGCTGAACAATTGATCACCCTTGCCTTTGCCGCGGAAGTCGCAGAGGCGATTGATATTGACGTTATTCGTACGCTGGTTTTACAGCATATAGAGTCCAAGCTAGCAGAGGTAAATGCATGAGCTCTTCCATAACAGCGCAACGAGCACACTTTCCAACCTTACATCAGGAAGTGAACAACAAGTCTTTGGTTTACTTAGACAGCGCAGCAAGTGCACATAAACCATCGGTCGTGATTGAACGAGTCGACACCTTTTATCGACATGAAAACGCAGCGGTTCATCGTGGAATCCATCATTTGAGTGCTCATGCGACAGACTTGATGGAACAAGCGCGTGATAAGGTTCAGCAATTCATTAGTGCCAAGCTGCGTGAAGAGGTGGTTTTTGTTCATGGAACCACGCATGGCATTAACCTTGTTGCGAATGCTTATGCGAAAGCGCAGTTGACGGAAGGTGATGAGATCATCGTGTCTGAAATGGAGCATCACGCCAATATCGTGCCTTGGCAAATGCTAGAACAAGACATCGGGATCAAAGTGGTGGTGTGGCCGCTAGAGCTCGATGGAAGCTTGAGTTTGGATACGCTGAAAACGCTGATGACTGGGCGTACTCGCTTATTAGCGGTCACCCACGTCTCTAATGTGCTTGGTACCATTAATCCGGTCAAAAATATCATCGAGTTGGCTCATCAGAATGGCACCCGAGTGCTGGTAGATGGGGCACAAGCAGTGATGCACCAAGCGGTCGATGTACAAGAAATTGACTGCGACTTCTATGTCTTTTCAGGGCATAAGCTCTATGGTCCGACAGGGGTAGGGGTGTTATACGCGAAGAAAGAGCTGCTTGATATTATGCCTCCGTGGGAAGGTGGCGGCGCGATGATAAAAGAGGTCGATCTTTACCAAGGAACCACTTATAACGACGCGCCATGGCGTTTTGAAGCTGGCACTCCTAATGTTGCAGGCATTATCGGTTTGGGGTGTGCGATTGATTATGTGCTCGATCTTGGATTTGAAGCGATTGGTTGCTATGAACAAGCATTGGTTGACTACCTCTACGATCAATTAAAGACGGTGCCGGATATTGTCATTTATGGTCCTCAAGAGCGCTGCGGCGTAGTGTCATTCAACCTTGCACAAGTGCATGCCTTTGATGTGGGTAGCTTTTTAGATAAGTACGGTGTTGCGATTCGAACGGGACATCATTGCGCTCAACCTCTGATGAAATACTACCAAGTACCTGCGATGTGTCGTGCATCGGTTGCTTTATATAATAATCAACAAGATATTGATGTTTTGGTTTCTAGTCTAAAACGTATCCATACCTTGTTAGTCGGATAGGAAAGAGAAAGCAGTGGACCAAAAACAATTAATTAAAAACTTCAATCGATGTATTGATTGGGAAGATAAGTACTTATACATCATTTCGCTTGGCGAGAAGTTTGCTCGTTTACCAGAAGCGTTACAGACTGAACAGACCGCCATTTACGGCTGTCAAAGCCAAGTATGGATTCAGGTACAAGTAGAACAAGGAAAAGTGCAATTGTTGGGTAGCAGCGACGCGGCTTTAGTGAAAGGGCTTGTCGCTGTGGTGTGCTTGTTATTGCAAGATAAAACACCGAAGCAGTTGTTGGAGACTAACATTAAAAGCATTTTTGCTGAGTTAGGTTTACAGCAACAATTAACTCCGGCCAGAAACCAAGGCATTGAAGCTATGGTTAAGAGTATTTTTAAGCAAGTTCAAGCGCTAGAGATGGCGTGATTTCCGCAGAGCTTCTGTGTTAGGTAATGGACGAGCGTTTGGCAAAGTCAGTGCGAAGGATCTTGGCTTTGTCCATCACGTCATAGCCTTTGTAGAGTTGACAAGTGAGATTGAGTGAATCAAGCGCGTAGGCTTTGCATTGGGAGCGGCAGCAAAGCTCGTTATTGGTGTCATTCAATTCAGCCATCATTCTGGTGTAGAGCTTTTTTAGGCAAAGTAGATAACTCATATCATCACCGCTATCACGAGCAGTCAGGGCGACGTCGAGACTCGCATGATAATATTCTGATAACCGTTTTTCAGACGGACCATGACGATTAAGATTCATCTCTGCAAGAAAGAACTCTGAAGTGGCCGTTTGTAATCTATCCTTATAGTCGTCAATCTCTGCAGTTAGCCATGTCATCACGCAATCCATAAAACACCTTCCATCTATTACTTAATCTTAATGATAATTATTATCATTTATAAATCAAGGCTTCTTATGCGTTTTTATCGTTACTCCAGTGTCTATTCCAAATGCTCATCGCGGTGCACTTTTCTTACCTTGCGTATAAATCGCATCTTCCTGACTATGCTTAGCAAATAGTCACGAGGAAGGGACGCTCATGTCTTATGTGTTTCACCGCCATTGTCACGCCAAGTTGCCTACTATCGCCAGAGGGGAAAGGGTTTATCTGTTCGATAGCCAAGGTAATCAATATCTCGATGCTTGCGGTGGCGCTGCCGTATCAAACCTTGGGCACAGCCACCAAGCAATTAAACAAGCCATGCTCGATCAAATCGAAAAAGTACCTTTTGCTCATACTGGCTTTTTTACTAGTGAAGTAAGTGAGCAGTTGGCTGAGTTGATTTGCCAGCAAATGCCATCGCAATTCAATCACGTCTACTTAGTCAGTGGGGGCTCTGAAGCGGTTGAATCTGCACTAAAGATGGCAAGACAATACTTTGTGGAATGTGGTAAGCCAGAGAAAAAGCAGTTTATTGCTCGCCAGCAAAGTTATCACGGTAATACGCTTGGTGCGTTGGCTGTTGGTGGTAACGAATGGCGGCGTGAGCCTTTTAAACCCATTTTGCACCCAAGCCATCACATTGCGCCGTGCTATGCCTATCGTCATCAAAGAGAAGGTGAATCAGAGCTCGATTACTCACTGAGAGCTGCCAATGAACTTGAAGCTAAAATTTTAGAACTGGGCTCGGATAACGTCATGGCGTTTGTTGCAGAGCCGATTGTTGGCGCAACAGCTGGCGCAGTACCTGCCACTCTAGGTTACTTCAAACGAATACGAGAGATTTGCGATCGCTATGATGTGTTGCTGATCATGGATGAGGTGATGTGTGGCGTTGGACGTAGCGGTAGCTTTTTTGCTTTTGAACAAGAGCAAGCCGTCCCAGATTTAGTTTGCATGGCGAAAGGATTAGGTGCGGGTTATCAACCTATCGGAGCCGTTGTTGCCAATGACAGAGTCTATCAAGCAATCGCGTCTGGTAGTGGCTTCTTTCAACATGGGCATACTTTTATGGCGCATCCCGTCGCATGCGCTGCTGCCGTTGCAACCATTCAGACCATCGGTGCCCAAAAGCTCCTGCAAGCCGTCAACCAACAAGGAGCAATGTTAAAAAGAGAACTCGAGTCAGCGCTTTCAGACTTCCCGTATATTGGGGATATTCGTGGTAAAGGACTGTTTCTTGGCATTGAACTTGTGGCAGACAAAGTAAGTAAAATACCTCTGCCTAATTCAATTTTGGCAGACAAAAAGATCAAACATCAAGCGATGGAAAATGGACTGATGTGCTATCCAATGGGGGGCACGATTGATGGTATCAATGGGCATCATATCCTTCTGGCACCGCCTTTTATCATCGAGCGAAGCCACATTGACGAGCTGGTGGAAAAGCTCACTCGTACACTCAGAGAGGTGTCGCAAACATGGTAATAAATTCCCCTACAGAAAGAGCTCGAATTGCGATTATTGTTGCGCCTAATGGAGCGAGAAAAAACAAACAAGACCATGCTCAATTGCCGATGAATACTGAAGAAATAGTTGCCGAGGCGAAAGCATGTCAAACGGCAGGGTCTACCATGATCCATTTGCACGCGAGAGATGTGCAAGGCAGGCATTCTCTAGAGGTTGATGACAACTTAGAAATCTACCACGCGGTGAAAGCTGCGGTTGGGAATTCGATGATTGTTCAGCTCACAACTGAGGCTGTTGGTATGTATTCACCACAACAGCAAATGGCGCTGATCAAAGTGGTAAAACCAGAAGCCGCTTCTTTTGCTTTGCGTGAACTGATTCCTGATGAGCAGAGTGAGGAGCAAGGTCTTGTCTTTTTTGATTGGGTCGCTTCTCAGGGCATTCTCAGCCAAATCATTTTGTATGATCAGGCAGACATCGAGCGCTATTTCTCCCTAAGAGAGCGAGGTGTTTTACCAAAGCAAAACCAACACGCGTTAGTGGTACTTGGTCGATATCATGAGGCTCAACAATCTTCACCATGGAATTTACGGGCACTGCATTTGGAGCGATTTATCGAAGAGAATGTTAGGTGTGCCGTGTGCGCGTTTGGCGTGAGAGAGCAAGACAGTTTAACCCATGCAATGTTACTGGGATTGGATGTTCGGGTAGGCTTTGAGAACAACCATTTGAGTTCGGATGGTCAGCTCGCGAAAAGCAATGCAGAGCAAGTTCGGCGATTGAAAGAGATTTGTGAATTGCTCGATGTGCCCCTGCATGATGCGGAGAGTTTTCGCCTTAGCCTGAGTGGTAGTTGATTTGAGAGATTCCCGACTCAGTCGTTCCTCCTTCTCGAGAATGACGGAATTAGCCTTGGTTGATGCTTGGTTTTACATAGCGTCATTATCTAGAGCGGCGAAGGAGCGAGTAGGGAATCGCTTCTTTTCTTAAGACACAAAAAAGGCTCCAATCGGAGCCCTTCTTCAAAGTTAATTTTAGCTTTCAGTCTGAGGGACAGGCTGACGTGCCGGATGCTTGATAAACACCGCCACGATAGCTGCAATTGCAAGCGCGAAACAGTAATAAGAATTCGCGACAACTTCTAGTGGAGAAAGGTTAAATACCGAGCCCAATAGCAGAACTTGCGCACCGTATGGCAATACACCTTGGATAACACACGAGAAAATGTCCAACAAACTTGCAGAGCGACGCGGTGAAACGTTGTTCTCTTCTGCCAGCTGACGAGCCACGCTACCTGATACGATGATGGCAACGGTGTTGTTGGCGGTACAGGTATTCACCATCGAAACCAGACCAGCAATACCGAGCTCACTTGCACGACCATTTGCTTCTTTCGAGTGGCTAGAGCCAAACGTACGGATGATGCCGCTCACTAGGTTAGTTAGAAACGCGAGACCGCCTTGGCGACGCATAAGCTCACTCAGACCACCAATCAGCATGGATAGCAGGAAGATCTCTTGCATGTTGCCAAAGCCTGAGTAGATGTCTTGCGCGAAGTTGGTTAGACCGTAATCATCGATAGAAGACAAGCTCACGCCGCCTGCCAAAACGATACCAATAGTAAGCACGACAAACACATTCATGCCTGATACAGCAAGGATAAGAATCGTCACATATGGCAGCACTTTCAACCATTCAATAGGACCGGTTTCTGGTACTTGAGTCGCTGTGCTGTTGAAGGCGAAGATCACAAGCGCAACCAGTGCTGCTGGTAGTGCGATACGGATGTTCTCTTTGAATTTGTCCTTCATCTCACAGCCTTGAGAACGGGTTGCCGCAATTGTGGTGTCTGAGATGATAGAAAGGTTATCACCAAACATTGCGCCGCTAAGTACTACACCAGCAGTCAATGGAAGACTCATACCTGCTGATTGAGCAATGCCCAGAGCAACAGGCGCAACTGCTGCGATGGTACCCATTGAGGTGCCCATCGCTGTCGCAATAAATGCAGAAATCAGGAAGATACCCGGCAAGATCATGCTGGTTGGAATCGCAGAAAGACCAAGGTTAACTGTCGCATCTACGCCGCCAGACGCTTTTGCAACTGCAGCAAAGGCACCGGCAAGCAGGTAGATCATACACATCGCGATGATGTCTTGATGACCAACGCCACGCATAAAGTGTTCGATAGAGCGATTGAGTTTGTCTTTGCTTAGGATGAGCGCAAGGATCACAGCAGGCAATACCGCGATAGGCGCTGGCAGTTGGTAGAAGGCGAAATCAACGCCTTGCAAGGATAAGTAAGTGCCCACGCCAATAAACAGCGCAAGGAATAGCACTAAAGGTAAAAGTGCGACCGCTGATGGTGCGATTGCTTTATTAGAATTTTTAGAACCAGACATGTGAACGACAACATAATCAACAAATAAGGCGAGCAGACTAATCTGACACCAAAGACTTGTCAACGTCTAGACGTCTAAATGGCTGGTTATTTTTAATCGAAAAGACCAAGAAAAAAAGCTCACATAACATATCTTATTGATACTGTGAGCCTTTGTAGAATTTTACTTGTGTAGAGTATTTATGCTTTTTTTCGTTTGAGGAGCGCGAAGATCATCAGTGAGAACAACAACGCTGCGCTCGACCAAACCACGTAGCGATGATCGGTATAGAACTGGCTGAGAACGCTTAGATGCTCAAACGCAAAGTTAGTGAGCAAACTGAACACGGCAACCCAAATGGTGGTTGCAAGGGCGTTGCCCAATAAGAACTCTTTACGCGACATCTTAGCAATGCCACAAGCAAGCGGCATAAACTGTTTCATTCCTTCAATAAAGCGGCTGACAACCAAGCAAGCAGGACCATACTTCTGAATTGTATTTTGTAGCTTCTGCATTTTAGGGCCAGAAATATAGCCTTTCTTGTCTAACCAACCTTCAAAGTGATAGCCAATCAGGTAGCCGCACGTGTTGCCAAAAAAGCAACTCAACCAAGAGACTATCATCACTAGGCTAAGGTTCATGACATGCTCAGATGAGATGATAGACGCCGCAATCATCAGCGATTGCCCCGGCATCGGAATGCCAATACCTTCAAGAAAGATGCTGACGATAAGGGCGAGATAGCCATATTGCTCAAGCAGCGGCTTCATCGCCATCAGTAAATCATTAATGTGTTCCAAATGCTTTCCTCTAACCAAAGTGGAACGAAGCTGGAGTGATACTCCTGTTAGTTAGCTTGGTCAAT
The DNA here is from genome assembly GCF_001591145.1 of Vibrio harveyi NBRC 15634 = ATCC 14126 = KCTC 12724. Classification (GTDB taxonomy): domain Bacteria; phylum Pseudomonadota; class Gammaproteobacteria; order Enterobacterales; family Vibrionaceae; genus Vibrio; species Vibrio harveyi. Next base: position 84,848 of record NZ_BCUF01000003.1, read on the forward strand.
CGACGTTGTTCTCAAATAGTCAAATCTGACATTCCGTTGATAATAGTGGTGCGTATTTAGTCTTTTAGGTTACGCCTTACTAAGTCGTGCATTTGCTTAATCGTCATCAATGCTAACCAGATGATCTCTTCGACAGAGCGCTGTCCTGCGGTCGAGGAGGGATGATTGGCATCGGTTTTATTGCTCAGTGCTGGCAGCTCATGAACACGATTGTCACGAATCGTACTGATCAACGCATCCATCGCATCATGAATCAGGCGTTCTACTTGCAATGAACCTTGGTAATGGGTGCCCGCTCTCACTAGAGGGATCAGCAAGCAGAGGTAGTGACTCAACAAGCGATAATGGCTCAACATATCTTCGTAATAATGCGGATCGGCGCGAGTGTGCCTTGGCTCTTGCTGCATCTCGTTGTAAATCAGTTCAAGATCGCTTTCTGCAGTGAGCATGGCGGCACGTTGCTTAGTGAGCGCCATGTGATCACGTTGCTCTGTGTCGACTTGTAACTGCTCATAGCAATACACAAATAAGCTTTTTGAACTATCGAGCGCTTTTAATGCTTGGGTATGAATCTCCTTACCTCGCCACTGCGGCCACAATAAGCCATAACCGAGTAGGACAATTGCGCCACCGACGACATTGTCGATCAAGCGCGGAGCGGCAAAGTCGAGCCCCTGATGTGCCATGGTTTGATAAACCAAAATCAACAGCGCGGTAATACAGCCAATCGCCAGCGAGTAATGGCGCATAATATTGAGCATTGCGATGGGTAATAGGACCGCGATTAATACCAACAGGATGGTCGTTGGTACGCCAAGATGAATCAAGGAGGTGGCGAAGAGTACCCCAAGTGCCGTACCCAAACAGCGTTGCCAAGTTTTACTTCGGGTTGCCAAGAAACTCGGTTGAATGACCATCAACATGGAAATCAACACCCAATCCGGGCGAATCAATTCAAAGTATTCAGCAATCCCAGCTCCAAGAGCGAACATCAAACCAACGCGAGTCACATGGCGCCAAATTGGGTTGCCTCGACTTGGCAAACGAAAAGACAGCTCGAATGGTTGCACCTCAAAGGAGCGTTCATAAGCGGGCTCATTGAGCTCAATACGACGAGAAATATGCTTTACCGCGTATGCCCAGTAGCGAAAGCGAGGCTGGTCTTCTAGCTTCACCGCCTCAATCAAATCATGGGCTTCCTGCTCTAGTGAGCTCAAGTGTTCCATCTCTTCATGCGTGTTATGCAAAAGCTGCTTGGCTTTGTGTCTTAATCTTTGCTGGCAGTGTTGGCTCCAAACCAAGAGCAGATCTCGTTTCGGTTTACTGGATTGAAATTGCTTAAGCAGATCAGGGTTGCTGGTATGGCTGCTCAAGACGACTTCAAATGTATCGAGCGCCAAAAACAAAGCCTGACGTAGAGAGTTGGCGTCTTCATGTTTCGAGCGAAAAGATTCTGATTGCAGCGCTTGTTGGAACAGTTCAATCAACTGATATTTGATGCGTCGTTTCGGAGCATCGGTTTCGCTTCCAAGTAAGAAAGCTTGGCGATATTGAATGTAGTCCGCTAGCGTCTCGTAAATCGCAGAAAGACAAACACGCAGCGCGTAATGTTTCCATAAGGCAAACCAAAGCCAACTGAACAGCGCAAAAGTGAGTGGTCCCAACACCAACATAGGATAGAGACCAAGTACCGCGCTGGAATTATGTAGTGACAAGCTCACGACCGCGATCAGTAAGCTCGACATGCCAAGACGTCCCCAAAACGGACCATTCACTGCTGTACTCGCCAATATTGCTCCCATCGCGCCGTAAGTCAGCCACAGCGGTAAGCCCATATTCAGCAGAGCATAACTGATGACGAGCGTAATGCTCCACGTAAAAGCGGTAATCGCAAAGCGTGTCCAGCGTCTAGGACCGGCAGTGTCTAAACCGCTGATCAATGCTGCAGGCATGGTCATTAAAGCTGTCATGGCGAGATTGATTTGGTTGAATAACACACCCAATCCCATGAATAGGACAATCGCGCTGGTGGCACGCAAACCAAGGTTGACAGAAGGGGAGTACCAGATTTTACGCAGAAAGGCAGGAGATAACGTCATAAACCCTCATTACAGTTGGCAACACCTTCAGTGTAACGCGAATATCTTTAGATGTGCTGGCTTCAACCACAGTTTGAAAAATTGAAGCAGAGTCGTTATCTAACCGACGCCTTCTCCAAGTTGACTAAATAGCCAATCATTGAACAGTGAGACTTTTCGCGCCGCTAGACGGTAGTTCGGCACAAATACGTAATAGCCATAATGGCTATGCATACGCAATTGTTGGATGTGGTAGACCTCATCTCTCGACATCGCCTGCTGCACCATAAAATCAGGCAGGAGGGCAAGACCTTTACCAAGCTTTACCGCTTCATAAGAGAGATAGAAATGCTCATGACCGACGGGGTGATAATGAATCGCGCTTTGCAGAGATTGCTCTAGTTTGAACTGCTCCCACAACTGCGGGCGCGTTGTTTGAGGAATAAAAGCGAAATCCGTAATGGATTGTTTGTCATTACACGTTGAAGAACTTGATGAGCCCGTTAGCAGCAGCGTTTCTTGACGCAGCAATCGACCATGTTCGTAGTGACTAGAGAGAGGAAGGCAACGGATGGTGATGTCGCTGTCTACATCTAACTGATTTATTGGACCATCACTGGTGCGAACTTTAACGCGGATGTCAGGATGGATTTGATGGAATTCATCAATGTTTGGCACCAACCACAAACTGGCGAAAGAAGGCGTAACATCGACCACCAGTAACTCTTGCTCTGTATCGGTTTGAATTAAGCTCGCCGTCGCATGTTGGATGATCTCCAACGCTTCGGTCACCTTGGGCAAGTAACGTTTTCCTTCTTCGCTGAGTTCAATACCATTGATACCACGCTGAATCAAAGGTAACCCAACCAGTTGCTCTAACGTCGCAATTTGTTTGCTCGCGGCACCTTGAGTTACGCACAAACTCTCTGCCGCTTTAGAAAAACTCAGATGGTTAGCAACTGCAACAAAGGTTCGCAGCGCACGAATAGAAGGGTACTCACTGCCTTTTAGCATAAACTCATGTCCATTGATGAATGCTTAAACACAGACTAAGAGATTTTGGCTAGGAATCAAAGCGATGAGTTGAGGGGAACTACGAATCGCAGATACAAAAAGGGCCAACCCTTTCGAGTTGACCCTTGGTCGGAATGAGCAGAGGAATTTGGAGTTAAAATTACTCTGTTTATGGCTCATCATTTAACACTGAACTTACTTTTTATACTTCATATGACCTTTTAATAATTACTAATTCAACTCCCAATTCCATAATATATTTCTTGAGTGAATGGAACTGGATTTATTTCGTATAGATTTTAGAACTTGTACCGCCCCGGAACGAGTACAACTCAGGGAAAATTAGCTCTGCATGATTTTCATTTCAGGTCCAGTGATTGCTATACCTTTTTTGTGTTCCAAATAAAACAACGTCAATTCGTTTTTGTTCACGATTTTTATGACTTTCTGTCTGTTTTTCGACATATCAAGACCATTTCTTCCAATACTTTAGTCATTTAATGCAATGTGTACTTTAATATTCTTTCGCTACTTTATTCTTAAGCTTATCCTATTCTCTATTTTTCTCTTAGATAGGAGAGTCTTTTCTGCAACGTTAAGTTGTTCTGGTTTTATTATTTTTTTGGAAATATAAGCAAAGTAAAGTTGATTATTGCAATAAAAAAGAGAACGAGCTATATCTTCTTTGGCTTAGAAAGCTTCTTAATAAGCATTATTGATGTGCCTGTTTGTTATCAAATAAATTTAAATGTTTTATATAAAGTGATTTAATTTTAATTCATCAAGTAAAAAATAATTGTAGATGTTGATTTTATAAGCCCCTTCATTAATTAACCTAATGTTAGGTCGTATAAATGCGCAATGTAACCTAATTGTCGATAGCTCAGGTCTTATTTAAGGTGTGATTTGTATAAGGCTCCCAATTTATTATTTTTGAAATTTGATTATTCAAAATGCACTCCAGTGCCTTGTGATTAACTCTGACATGTTTAAATAGTGGCTAGTGAATGTTTGTGATTTGTCGTTGAATGATAGTTAGCATTGAATTTGGGTAGGATTAATCTCTGTGAACTTACGTTAAGTGGTTTTTTCTTTCGGTATTTTTCTGTTTTTTAACAATAACTTACGTTTAAGCTGTGTCAGTGAAAATGATTGATATAAGTTTACTTTTATGGCGTTTGTTGTTTGATTACTATTCCCCCTCGCCATCTCACTTGGAGGCATTATTGATATGTTGTGTGAGGTTTTTTAATGTAATTGAACTTTGAACTTTGAACTTTTTAATCTTTTTAAAAAAGTTTGAGTAATTTGGGGGGGGAGTCGATGAAGCTAAAGAATAATTTCATCTTTCTATTGTGTTTGATTAGTTTTAGTTCTATGGCAGTGAAACTAGATCTAGATGAGCAAGTCTATTTTTTTGACGCCAATAAAAGTAAACATAGTATTGTAGTTATTAATTCGGGAAAAGAGTTAGCTTTAGGAACTCTCCTTATATATGAGGGAATAAAAGATGACAAAGGCAAAATTCAATTTGATTCTGGAAATGAATCAAAAAAAATCGATGTTGTGCCTAAGCAATTCGTACTGCCTCCTGAAGTTATAAAAAATATTGAATTGTACCCATATAATGGAAGCAGGGATATGTTTACTGAATCTTACTATAGGTTAAGAGTTATTCCTGAAAGTGCTTCAGAAGCTATTAAAAATAATCCGAAACTTTCTCATTTGTTCTCTTTAAAACAACTTAACAACCTTGATAAAAGAGTTGCTAGCGGAAAAGTTTCTCTTAACTTGGGGATGGGGTCAATAATTGTTCTGCAAGATTTTAAAAAATTAGATACATCTAAACTTCGTGTAGAGCATTTAAGGAAAGATAGACTTTTAGTGATTAGAAATATAGGTGCGCTTACTTTTAATATGAGGGATATATTACTCACAGATAAAAATGGGCGAACAGAATATTTGCCGGACATGATAATAAAACCAGGTGACTACAGAGAAATAAATCTTGGCAAACTAGAACTGAAAATAGAAGAAGATGAGTTAAATCAGATAATTTTTAATTCTCAAAATAAAAAGGAGCAAAAAGTATTTTTTTAAGTAACAAATTTGAATGAGTTAATTTAATGTATTTATGGGAGAGGATTTATCAAAGAATGCATGTGGTAGATGAAATTTTAGTCTTTAAATGAGTTTGCTTATATTGGAACATCTAAGGCTATTTATAAACAAACGCTCAATTAATAGTCTTATATGTAACTTGTAATGAGTGCATAAAAATATTTTTAATTAAATGTCATAAAATAAACTAAGGATACATAATTGTATGATTAACTTTAAGTGCCGCATATTGGCAATCTTTTTTCTTGTTTTTAGTGGGTTTAGTTATTCAAACCCTACTGTGATTAAACATAATTTCAATTTATCTGCAAATATAAAACAAAACACAGATGACTTTTACGTAAAGGAAGTGGGGACTGGCTCAAGTTCTGCAATAGTATTTAAATGGGATGAAAATATTAGCGATTTTATAAACCCAAATCAAGCACCAATTTATTTGAAAATAAAATCAAAAAAAGACGTTTTCGTTTATACAAATCTACCTCCTCAATTGAAATCCATTCAAGGGGCAACTATTCCTATAGAAATTAACATGAAGCCTGATGGTAATAATATGATAGTGTCGTCGCAAGCTGGAGTTCAAAATGTTGGCTTAATTAAACAAGTTGTCTATCCCGTAAAAGCGTCGTCTGAATCAGACGGAACTGGTTTGGAGCCCGGAACTGAAGTTATTTTCGGAGTAACTTTTAAGGCACTTAAAACAGGTATGCTTAATTCAATGAAGAATGCTGTAGGAGAGCCTGTCCCAGGTAGTTATAGTGCATCGATTGCTCTTATTTTTGAAAGTGATTTGAGTTAGTTATTTGGAGATGGAGAGTCTAATACTCTCCATATTTTAATATGAGAATGTTTATTCTTTTATTATTTGTGTCGTTTACTTCATTTGGAGTGAAAAGTAATATTTTGGTAGTTGATAGTCCTACTATAGATGTTACAAATTCCATATATGTAATGCCGGTAATAGTTGATATTAATGGTATTGTTCATAAAGAAGATAATAATATAAGTTTCTTAAAAGATGGAAATGTTAAATTTCATTTGGTAGATCTTGAAAAAAAACACTTTGAAATTATTAGATATATTATTAGCAACGAGAAGAATATAGATTACATTAAGTTTTCATGCCGTTCTGTTATGGACAAAAAAATTTGCAACTCGTTTGAATATCTAGAATTTGAATTTTCATTACCATTAGGTACAATCCGGTTGTTCTATAAAAATCGAACTACTGAAGAAAACTTATATTTAGCTAATTCCTCTCCTCTTCTCTTATTACATAATGACCTCAACGTTATATATAATGGAAGTACCTCAAAAAATTCATTTAGTGGTCTTTACAATCTTGAGATGACATATGGTCTCAGTGAGGAAAGTAATATTAAATTGGATTCAAAGTTAGTATTTAATCAAGATGAGAATTATCATAACTTGGAAGGGATAAGGTATGATAATACATCGTCTGATTTTGGTTGGGGGATGTTCTTTGGGGATTCTAACTCAAGAAACTTTCGTAGATTAAAAAAGAAAAGTTTTTTAGGTATAGATATTTATAAGAAAGAAGAGCAAATAATAAAAAATGATGAAACCAATAATGTATTAATGGTTAACTCTAATTACATTGGTGTTTTTAAAGTTTATGATGAATTTAAAAATATATTGTCTATATCCAGAGCTAATTTAGGTTTAAATAGAGTAATTATCGATAGTGATTTTAATGGTGGGAAGGTTTTTGTAGAGACAATAGTTAATGATGAAGTTGTTAATACATCAGAAGAGTATATCTTTTATGGGAAAAAAAAGTCTTTAGATTTTTATTATAATGTTAAATTTGGATCATTTGATTATCAAGGTGATAAGGATGAAGACTGGGAGAAAATTGTATACTCCGAACTGGACCTTGGTGGTGAAAATTACTCTATTAATGCAGGTTGGGCTCCTAAAGCGAAGTCCTGGGACTTAACTTTTACTACAAGCTTATTAAATTTTGACTCTAAATTTGATTATGGGAAAAATGAGGGATTTAATTTTTCATTATCTAGAGCCTTTCATATTGAACAAATTGATACTGTATTTACGGGGAACTATCAATATATTGGTTCTTCGAGATTAGATAAGGCAAGTATTAGTTTTTCTAAGAATTTAAATAATAATGATAGCTTTTCACTTACTTATATGATTGATAATCTGGATACTCCTTTTTTGTCTAATAATATGGTAGCTAACTATTTTACAAATAGAAAGTATGAAAATTATGAAGCTATTTATTCTATAGATGTATCAACAGATTTTAAGCAAAGACATACGGTTGGTGTTAATTTAGAGTTAAGGTTTGATGGCAACAACTGGTTTAGTCCTTCGGTAAATATTGGATATAGCTCTTTTGGGTTGAGTACCAGAGTATCTAACTCGGCAGAATATGATGAAAGTCGGATTAAAGCTGGATTAAGCTTCATTAATGATAATGTAAACGCTTTAGATCTTAACTTTTCATCTAGTAATGATAACTTTATTAGTAATGGGGTGTTTTTTTATTCTAGAGAATCTAATTATTTTTCTTACAGGTTATCCAATTACGTTGGAATATCGAAATACGGAGTTGTCAATAATGCAAACAATTTTGAAAATGCAATTAAAGTTAATGATGAATTGTTAGCCAGCAATAATAAATTAAAATACAATTTAAATATTGAAAATGTTAAATTTCCGGTGGAAGATAATAAAATAATATCTTTAGGAGGACGTTGGTCTGATAGGGTTATTGAACTCGATACTGAATCTCGTTCAATCGTATTGGATAGTGACTCATCGCGTTTCAAAACCGGAAAGTATCGCATATATCCTATAAAAATAAATTTTGATTTAGAAAGTCTAATGGTTTCTGGGAGAGTATTTCTAAACGATGAACCGATAGAAGGAGTATATGTTAAAAATCATAGTGGGGAATCTTATACTGGAAAGTTTGGTTACTTTAAATTAAAAGTGAGTAGGGAGGAACCAAAAATAGATCTTTCATTAGATAATGCGATTTGTAATTCAATAGATTTAAAAGAGCACAAATACGATCTAACACAGACAGATATATATATAGGCAGAATAATATGCAAAGAATATTAACTTTACTTTTTTTTATACCATTTTATTCTTTTGGAGAAATTGGAGCGTATGAAAATCCAAGTTATGGATTTATAGTTGATAGGGCAAGAAAGACGAAGAGTCTTCATATTCCTACAATAGAAGATTTTGATAAAGATCCTGTTTACCCTGATTGGGGGGGCGACTGCCAACTGCCTATAAACCACCTTTGTATCAATAGATCTCCCATAAAACATGATGCTATTCCTGATGGGGTCAAGACGATTAAATTATATCTTTCTTCTGGCTCTGGATACCTTGAGGGTGTATTAAAATCTAATAAAGGGAGGTTAAATAAAAAGACTATAATTCATATTGGTGCGCTTCATCATACTTCATCAAGGTATTATAAGTTGCTACTACCTATTGTTGCTGATGAATATAAAATTGCAAGTGATTGTAGTGTGGCTAGAAAAACGAATTTAGTAGGTGAAAGTAGTGAATTTTCTTCATCAGTATTATTACATAATAGAGTAACAAAAAACAATGTTTGTACAATTACTATAACGAGCAATACGCTCTTCCCTAATAACAGTAGATTTGGTATTAAGAGTTCTGGAGTTAGATTGGGCTATGATACTAAAATATATTCAAAAATCCCATCAGGAAGCTATACCGTAAGTGCCGATGTTAGAGATAGATTTGAAGTTGAATATATAAAAGAGAATGGGGGGATGGAAAAAAAACATAGTTTGTCTGATGTTACTAAATATGTATTTTCATTGAAGCTTAAAGGGTATATTAGCTATAGGCTTATTTCATCAAGTCAGCAAAATATGACATTATTTAGAAACTCTGTAGAAAATAAATCTTTTGTCTTTAATGGTTACGTAAAATCAAATGGCAGTAGTATAGATCTAAGTTTTGATTGCCAATATAAAAACAATAATGCTTGCGAGCTTAGAAATAAGGATGGGTATAAAATAATCATTAAACCAGGGTTAAGATTTGATCATTTAGGTGGTCCTCATCCAGAAGTGTATTTAAGCCCTGGTGAAAGGATTGACTTAACAAAGATACCAAGCTTCCGAGATGATCAAGATTTTCCTTTGGGTTTGCTGTTTGAAGTTGATTCTAATAGTTTACTTCTCTTGCCTAACGAAAATTTGCTTGACTTTAGTGGTTCAGTAACACTAATTTTAGATGCTGATTTTATGTAGAAATATAATGGGCTATTTGTTTTTACGAAAATAAAATCGTGACATATTATCAAGTATTAATGATATCTTTTAACGAAACATTCATAAAGTTAAGCATGTATGTTAGTTGAATAAAACCCACCTTTGAGGAGTTTTATTTATCGTCAAGATTATATTTTAAAGTGAAGTTATCGGACTAGGTGAAGTTTATTTCTTTGAAGTCAGAAATTCTACATTTAGGTAATGTTAATTAACTTACCATTTAGTTTGAAATTCATCACTTTCAACAGCTAGTCCAAATGACCTCTTAAATTTTCCTAGTTAAACACTTTATATTACCATCTAGAAGTGTGTTATAACATAACACGCCACCTTCTTGGTAAATTATTTTTATGATTTCTTTATCTAGATGTTGAAGATTATGAGTTTCAATATCAATACTATCTTTGAAATTTTTCCCATTTGGCAAGTTTATATTTGAAAATGTCATCAAGTCTTTATCGTAAAAGTTAATTTGATAGTTCATGAATAGCTTTGACTTTTCACCTTCTATTGTTCTAGTTGTATATGACCTTTTATGAAGAATTGGGCTATAGTTTAACGTATGCAAGTCTTCAATAAAAAATACATCGCCTTTGGTTGTGAAGTTTATTGTATTACTATGAAAAGTCTGGTTATTCGAGGTTTTTATAAAGTCAGGAGTGTTAGTTATCGTAATCGCTACGTTGATAATCACTGAAACCATAGAGATAAATATGGATATATACATTAGTCTATCTACATATTTCATTTAATGTCACTCCTACAAAGTAAAAATTTTCGTTCAATGGAAAAGTGATATTTTTAGTTCTTATTTCTTCGGTGGAATCACAAGTATAGATACATGATAGGTAATAGTTATTTACACCCTTAGATATGAATAAACTTCTAATAGCAGTATTTGAAAGGTGCTTGCTATCTAAACTTAAATACTTTGATAATTTCTTAGTTGCAGGACTATTAACAAAGTGAAATGTTATATCATCTTGCTCTCTTTTTAACCATTGACTAAATGTGACACCTTGAGAAAAGTTTAGTTTATACACAGCATCTAAAGTCTGATAGATAAATAAGGTTGTAAAAAAGATAATACACCAAACTTTAGCTTGTAATGTGTAGTTGTAATTGCTCTTAGGTTCTTTCTGTGAGTATGAATGGTTCGTTTTAGCTGAAAACTCAACAACTCTGGCTTCGTTTTTTGCTATTTCTACTACGTTTTCGAATAACATATATCCTTTTGATGGTATTGTTTTAATAAATTTTTGTTCTTTCCCATTATCATTTAAAGCTAACCTAAGTTGTGCGATACATTGAGTTAGACTGTTGCTAGATACTATTCTGCTTCCCCAAATTTTTTTGAATAATTCGTCTTTAGTTACCACTTTGCCTTGACTTTCTATTAATATTTCTAGTGCACGACACTCTGTTGACTTCAATTTCGTTGCACTTAATGTCTTTGTATTAACTAGTTGCTCACGGGCAAGAGGGTATAAATTCCAAATCGTGTCAGTATTCATATTTATTCATTGTTTAATATAATACTTTAGTTAAAAACTAAGTATGTAATTGCTTTCCATGATACCTGCCTTTTGGCTTAAGTCCTTTACTGATAAGTATAGTGTTTGAATGTAAACTTGATACGTAACGAAGTAATCAAATTAACTTTACCATCACATGATAATGATAATCATTCCAATGTGCAATGCCTATGTTGAAATGCCCAAGAATAACCACAAATTCAAGTATTTATAACTCAGGTTTTCAGAGCTAGATTAGAACATCAGTCTTTACGCTTATGCTTTAATATACTAGAAAAAAAGAAAAACTTGGTCTGTCCAGTCAACTTAAAAGTCAATAAACGGTTTAATAATCAGTGTTTGCCTTTGATTTAGGAAAGTTCATTTTCCATTTTTCAGAGTAATTTTCTTTCTAAGTCAATTTTTAGCTTCTTATTTATTGATGTTCACATAAATTCATTAGCTCAGAGCCGTGGTTTATACTAACTTCCCCTAGATTACGATGCGGCTTTAAACTGTTCACACTTATTGCCATTTCTTTTGATGATTATATGAATTTTTATTCTGTATGTTTTTTGTTTTGGGGTAGTTAATGATTATTGGAAATACTAAAGAGATTTCTGAAATTGAGATAAAAAAACGCATTGAATTAGATTTGAAGCTAGCACAGCACGAATTTTACATTCTATTTCAGCCCATTAGTTGGTTGGGCTCAATTAATAAACCTTGGGGTTTTGAAGCTTTAGTTAGATGGTCTAATCCTTTTAATATTGGACCATCGGTTTTTATCCCTATTACAGAAAAAGAACCAATGTTAAGACGAAAATTAACTAGATTAGTTACCAGGTTAGTTATTGATAATATTCGATTGTTTATACGTAAAGAAACGCAAGTAACCTATTTTACTATGAATGTTTCCTTTGACGATTTAAATGACAGCAATTATGTAGATGAGTTAAAGAGCATGTTATGCGAAGCTCCTTATATAGCACATCGTCTATTTTTGGAGGTGACTGAGACTAAGAAAATTATAATGACAGATGCCTTTATGAAATCTATAACAACCCTGAAAAATCTTGGAGTTAGATTTGCTCTGGATGATCTTGGTTCAGGTTTTGCTGATCAAGATGCTTTAAAGTTACCAATTTGGTCAATTGTTAAAATTGACCGTAGTCAAGTTTGTGAAATTGGAAGCTCAGACAGTTCTCTTGACTCACTGACAGACCTTCTCGATAATTGTTTTTCACTTACACCATATGTAGTAATTGAAGGGGTTGAATTGGCAAGGCAACACTTTACTCTTAAATGGTCACTTAACAATGACGTATTAGTTCAAGGTTTTTACTACGCAAAACCAATGTCTAGCAGTATCATTTTGGCTCGGTACTATTAAATAATAGATTTTAATTAATCCAACATGGATTAAGTTACCTCGCTTGAAGATATGCATACTTGATTATTCTATCCATTCGCAAGCTTAGGCGTTACCTCATCTATTTTTCTGCCCAGCTATTTAGTGTCATCGTTTTTTAAGTGCCAAAAATTTATCCTATCGCCTTTTGCTACAAAAAAGGCACATACTGTAGAAAAGTGATTACCCTTTTTTCAGATAAATATCATCAAAGTGAAACGTTACTAATAAGGATGTTTGAGTAAACCAATATCAAAAGTATAAAACCATCAGAGAGCATAAACTATGAATATGCAACACTAATATTTGATAATCTTTGTGTGCGTGGTGATGTACAGTCTAGATATGGTTGACGTTTTCCCCGTTATGTGTTTTTCGCTTGTTTTTTCGTCGGTGAAGATAAAGGAGGCAAGCATATTGTCGTTGAGGCATATTGCTACTCATTTGCTTAGAAAGGGGATATTTTTACTTAGTAAAGTTAAGGTGTGATGGATTTGAAAGTTAAGTGTTGAACAGCTAATTCGCTACACCATACTTGAGTTAACACAACACCTTGTTCTTATTTGTTGCCATAAAGGTTATCACCACAATTGACAAAGTACACATACGTAGAAATCACACTTCAGTAAATCTCATAAATAGCATGGGATAGATTACCGTGTCGACTTCGTCTATTTGGGAAATGCAGTCTATAACCTGAACGTAATATCGATTCTGAGAGCTTTTAGATAAGAAAAAAGACGCCCTAGGACGTCTTTAATATGATAATTGGTGGAGCTGGCGGGAGTTGAACCCGCGTCCGAAAACCTTTCATCATTGGTACTACATGCTTAGTCGATCTTTAAATTCACCACCCACCTGCGAACCGACACGCTAATGAATGACTATCCTGAATTAAAATTCGCCGTTCATCTCTCAGGCGGGAGAATCCGGGCTAGCGCGTTTGGGTTTGATCCCTCGTTGGTCCCCGTCTTACGTGCGGAAGCTAGGGCGAGAGAGCTCTGAGCAGGTTATTAAGCTGCTAGTGCGTAGTTTTCGTCGTTTGCGACTATTTTTTTGCGGTTTGTTAACGAGGCCTACCGCACCTCGGCATGCACCTCAGACTTCTGAATTCCCGTCGAATCCTAAATCAGCCCCAGAGGTAATATCGGCATAGTAACAGAAAAGCCTAAGCTGTCCAGTACTATGCGTCTAAGTGGTCAAGTTTAACGCAGTGAACTCTTCATCACGCGTGCTTTTTCACGAGCCCAGTCTTTTTCTTTCAGATCGGTACGTTTGTCGTGAAGTTTTTTACCTTTCGCAACACCGATTTTGATCTTCACCCAAGAGCGAGACCAGTACAGTGACAATGCGGCTAGCGTCATACCTTCACGGTTGATGCGACCAAGAAGGTTGTCGAGTTCACGACGACTCATCAATAGTTTTCGCACACGTGTAGGGTTTGCGACAACGTGAGTAGAAGCTTGGTTAAGAGGCGTGATGGTCATTCCGCTGACAAAGGCTTCTCCGTCACGCATGAAAACGTAGCTTTCAGCGATATTGGCTTTACCTTGGCGAAGTGCTTTCACTTCCCAGCCTTGTAGCTCCAAGCCTGCTTCAATTTCATCGTCAATGAAGTATTCGTGGCGAGCTTTTTTATTCAGCGCGATAGTGTTGCTACCCGCTTTTTGCTTTGATTTTTTCTTTACCATAATGGACTCATTATACGGGTTGGATATGGGTTAGGAAATCCTTTTATTTGCGCTATCGTGGAATAAAAGTAGAATTGGCACAAGCCTTAAACATGTACGCGTATCGATAGGAGTGTGTATGAAGCAAATCAGCCGTTCTGCCTTGGTGTCTTTTAGTGCAGAGCAGATGTTCGATCTGGTCAATGATGTTTCTAAGTATCCTGAGTTTCTACCTGGTTGTTCAGGTTCACGAATCATTGAGTCTTCGGACGATGGTATGGTGGCTTCTGTCGATGTAGCAAAAGCAGGTATCAGTAAGACATTTACAACCTCTAACGAGATTATTCCGGGTCAAGCGATCATGATGAATTTGGTCGATGGTCCATTTAAGACACTGCGTGGTGGTTGGATCTTCACTGCTTTGGATGAGCAGGCGTGTAAAGTGGAACTGAAGCTTGAGTTTGAATTCTCAAGCAAGATGATCGAAATGGCTTTCGGCAAGATTTTTAATGAGCTAACCAATAACATGGTGAATGCTTTTACCAAACGCGCGAAACAGGTGTACGAGTGCTATGAGTATTGAGTCGGACATGATTCACGTGGAAGTGGTTTATGCGCTTCCTCAAGAGCAGCGTGTATTCAATTTGGTGGTAAACAATCAAGCAACGGTTGAAGATATTATCCGCCAGTCGGGTGTGCTTGAGCTATACCCGGAGATTGATTTGAAGAAGAATAAAGTCGGTGTTTACAGCCGTAACGTGCGATTAGATGCAACGGTACGCGACAAAGACCGTATCGAAATTTACCGCCCACTATTGGCAGATCCAAAAGAGATCCGTCGTAAACGAGCGGAGCAAGCAAAGGCCGCTGGTAGTGCAGACCCTGTGACAGGCGGTAAGCCCAATGCTTTGAGAAAAGCTGAGGAATAATGCTTTTGATTACGAACAACGCCTCCCAATTGGGAGGTGTTGTTTTTTGTGGGGCGAACTTTCCTTGCTCTGTTGAGCAGAAATAAAAAAGCCTCCGTCAGGAGGCTTTAAGAATACAGTGAAAATAAAGGTTGCTTACTGAATCTTCTCGTAAAATGCATCGCTTTTCGGGTAGTCACCAGTGATGTCTGCCAGCGTGCCTTGGTCGTTAAACTGAACGATAAGATCTTTTTGCACTGAGTCACCGTGACCAGGAGTGTGGTGGTAAATGTAGTACCACGTATTCGGGTAGCCATTTTCAACCAACATAGGTGAACCAAGAACGTAGCGAACCTGTGCTTTAGTCATCCCAAACTTTAATTTATCAACCGCACTTTGTTCTACGTAGTTGCCTTGGTTGATATCAATGCGATAAACCAGTTTTTCCAATACCGAACATCCTGTCAGCAATGTCATTGCTAATGGTACGGCAACTAACCACTTCTTTAATTGCATAATAATTTCTTAGTAACCTTTAAAATACTGCGCTGATAATAAACAAGCTCGACGCAGATGTAAAAAGCTATGCGTCGTATGGTAGGGAATCTGACAACGAATTTTGAGTTGAGTTGCATTTATTCGCTGAGATTGAACAATAATTGGCGGAACATTGCGCATTCGTTTAGCGAAAAGCAAAAGTACTGGGGCTGTTGAAATGGGAGAGAGCCACTGAACTGATTGATATGCGGTGGCTCAGTAATAATCTTAAGCGGCGATAAGCAGTTCTTTAGCATTTGCCAATGTGGAATCTGTAATTTGACTACCACCAAGTAGACGAGCTAATTCTGCCACACGTTGCTCTTTATCTAGTGAGCGCATTTGTGTTTCAGTTTGACCACCTTTGGTGTGTTTTGCGACAAACATTTGCTGATGACCACAACCTGCGACTTGAGGTAAGTGGGTGACACACATTACTTGGGTCGACTCTCCTAGTTTGCGCAGCATCTTACCGACAACAGCGGCGGTTGGACCACTGATACCTACGTCTACTTCATCGAAGATCAAGCTTGGAGTATCTACTTTCTGCGCGGTGATCACTTGGATGGCTAATGAGATACGTGATAGCTCACCACCCGATGCCACTTTAGCGATGGGTTGCAATGGCTGACCTGGGTTGGTTGAAACCAAGAAGCAGACGCTGTCCATTCCCAGCGGTGATGGGTGGGTATTTTCGTTGTTCACTTCAATGCTGAATACCGCTTTCTCCATGCTCAATTCGTGCATGCTTTGTGTGATCAGTTTGTTCAACTCTTTTGCGTAGCGACTGCGTGATTTGTGCAGTTTTTCCGCTTGGGTCAAGAAGCTTTGATATTTTTGTTCAACTTCTTGAGCGAGTTCATCCAAACGTTCATCAGAGCAATCGAGCGCTTCGATTTGAGCCAATAGATCTTGATGGTGTTGATATAGCTCATCAGGCATAACGTGGTGTTTACGAGCCATTGACATCACTTTAGAAAAGCGTTCTTCGACATAAGCCATGCGACCCGGATCGACATCAATGCCATCAAGGTAGCTGCGAAGTTCGTTTTTAGTTTCTTCTAGCTGGATCATCGCTTCTGCCAGCATATTTGGTAGCTCTGCTAATTTCTCATCCAATTCAGCTAATTGAATTAGGGAGTGATTGGCCGATTGCAAAATACCAAGCGCATTGACTTCTTCACCTTCGTAAATAAGTTCGATGGCTTGCTGACAGGTAGCGGCAAGCTCACCGCTATTGGACAGTCGTTTGTGCTCTTGTTCGAGCTCTGCGAATTCTTCTTCACCTAGCGATAACTCATTCAGTTCTTTGATTTGGTATTCGAGCAACTGCTTTTGTGCCTGATTTTGCTGGCTGTTATCTTTTAGTTGCTTGAGGTTATTGTCTGCCTGACGCCAATGCTGGTAAGCACTGCGTGTGCCTTTTAATAGGTTTAAATGTCCTGCATATTGGTCAAGCATTGCCATTTGGTGCTCGCTCTTCATCAATTGATGATGTGCGTGCTGTCCATGGATGTTGATCAACAACTGCCCAAGAGATTTGAGTTGTGAAAGTGGGACTGGGCTGCCGTTGATGAAGGCTCTAGAGCGACCTTCTTTGGTGATGATGCGACGCAAGATACACTCGCTGCCATCAAGCAGGTCGTTATCTTCTAGCCAACGCGTTGCGTGTAGATTGTTATCCAGTAAAAAGGCAGCGCTGACTTCTGTTTTCTCTTCGCCTTGGCGCACCATACCTGCATCGGCACGTCCGCCTAAACAAAGACCTAACGCATCAATTGCAATAGACTTACCTGCACCTGTTTCACCAGTAATGGTGGTCATGCCCTTTGAAAGCTCGAGCTGTAAAGACTTAACAATCGCAAAATTATTAACACTTAGATGAGCCAGCATTTTTATTTACCTGTATAACTGAACAATACTGTATAAGAAAACAGTATATACTGTTTCTTTATACAGTAAAGTCAGGTGCGGTATTTTTTCTTAAAGAAGCGGCTTTTTGTGATGAAGAGAAGAAAAATAGGTCGTGCAAAATGCAACGACCTATTTAAATTGAACAAGTTATGGACGAGTTGGGTTAATGGTGAGCGGTTCTAATGTGACGACTGCATTGACTCCCGCGCCAGGATGGTCGACGTAAGATGTGTCTTGCATCAGGGTGTAGTAAACATCAACGAAATCGTCATCATTGGTCAGAACCCCATCAGGAATTGCATCAATGATCTTGTTGGTGATCTGAGGAATAATGGCATACGCCTGCACCTCTGGATCTGGAATCGCCTTTAATACTTCTTCAGCAACTTGAACGAGCAGTTTTGCCAACTGTTTGTAATCCGTACCGTCATCTTGTTCCATCAATACAATGTCAGCCGCGCCCCAACGGTAACGAGACCAATGAATGATGATTTGATTCGGGTAATAGTCTTTGTTGTCATAATCCAAATATGGAAGCTCGACTAAATCTAACGTCGGCTCGTCGCGACTTGGGTTCACCCCTGTGACGATGGCGTAGATTTCTGCTTTACCCGAGATCCATGGTTCTTGGTCATCAGAAAGACGGATCTTCTTCAGTTGTGTAGTCTGAATCGGTTGAACCGAACTTTCGGCGCTAGCGAGAAGTGGGGAATTAACTTGCTGTTTGTCCGCTAGGTATGGCTGAACCATCGTGGCTTGCCCTAAGCTCTTCATCTCAGCTTGCATCGCTTGCAGACCTGCTTTTAGTTCTGCAGAGCTGTTATTGTCGACAACCAATACTGGTACGTCAGGAAGCTGATAGACATCGAGCTGGTGGATTTGACCATATACATCGTACGCTTCGATATACTGCCATTGCGAGTCATCACCGCTTGGCTCGAAAGCGAATAGGGGATCGACTTTCCCTTCTTGCCATACATTTAGCATCTCTTCATTCGCTAGACGGACTTCTAGCAACTGATCTGAGTATTGTTCGATGCCTTTCCATGTGCGGATTTGGTTGTCGGCTTTTACAAGCTGTTTACTGAAAGCAGCTTGAGGCGTTTGTTCAACAAAGGAAGATACTGGGACGCTAGTGTGCTCCGCGGTAATGTCCCTACGTAGCATTGGTTCCATGCTGGTATAGCTCTCACTAAGCTGCTGAGCGAGCGCGCGTTTTGTGTTGGTTATATCCTCGGCTTTTGCGTTTGATATATTGTTAACCTTTGCCTCCTCAGACTGGCAGCCCATAAGCGCTAAAGTACTGAGAGCGGACAATATAATTGTTTTTTTCATAGTGTGTCCTTTGAGATAGTTTGTATGAAATAGAGTTAATATTCTATTCATGGCAAGAATATCACCAGACACCTATCATTCAATTTGCTCTCCAAGATTTGTATAAAATCTGCCCACAAGATCAAATTTTATAAATCTAGATTTAGTAGGTTTTTATTTTGTGTCGCCTTAATCGGGATAGAGTAGAAAGCTGAAATATGAGCAAAGAAAAAAGGTTGATGCTTTCACACCAACCTTTATTGCTAAAACAGTTTGCTCGACCATCCAAGCTTATTTCTTAGTACGTGATAGTAGCTATAGTCTTTCGGGTGGATAAGTTTGAGAACGTTCGGGCTCTGGTAGATGTGTATTTCATCACCTGGAGAGACGGGGAGCGAAACTTGTCCGTCACAACTTACTTCCTGAGTACCGCGGTTTTCTGGTGACACGACCAGTTTGATACGACGTTTGCCATCGACAACTAATGGGCGGCTAGACAATGTGTGCGGGAACATTGGCACTAAAGAAATCGCGTTTAAGCTTGGTGACAAAATAGGTCCACCACCTGACAGGGAGTAAGCCGTAGAGCCTGTTGGAGTAGAGACAATCAAACCATCGGCACGCAGCGAAAACGCAAAGCTGTCATCAATATAAACTTCAAACTCAATCATGTGCGCCACTTGTCCTGGGTGGAGCACGGCTTCGTTTAATGCCGCGTTATGGCTCTTGATTTGACCGTGACGATGGATCTCTGCTTCCAATAAGAAACGCTCTTCTTCTATATATTCGCCTTTTAATACGGCTTTTAATGCTTCTTTGAAATCGTCGGGGTTTAGATCCGTCAGGAACCCCAAGTTACCTCGGTTGACACCAATCACAGCAACATCGAAACGAGATAGAATACGAGCAGCACCCAGCATGTTGCCATCACCGCCAACTACGATAGCGAGATCGGCGTTTTTACCTAGCTCTACGAGGCTAGCAAACTGGCTTTGCGGGATTTCGTCTAAAATTGCAGCAAGGCGATCATCGATAAATACTTGGTAACCTTCGGATGTCAGCCATTCGTATAACTCTCTATGAGTTTGAATTGCCTGCTGATCTCGTGGTTTTCCGATAATCGCGATCACGTTACATGGGTTTTTCATAGCATTTCCGCATTAAAGAGGCTTGAATCAGGAATCTTCATCCCCATAATAATGGCAAGTTACCTAAATATGCGAATTTTTATGTGGTTAAAGCCCACAAAAAGTGAGTGGCTTTAAGGACATTAAGTTGAATTCTGGAGATATCATGAGCAACGAAGAAAACAAAGTTACAGAAGAAGAGCTTGATCAAATCATCGAAGAAGCTGAGAAAGTAGAAGCCGCAGCGCAAGAAGCTGAAGCAGAACTTGAAGAAATTGGTGATGAGAAAGACGCTAAGATTGCTCAACTAGAAGCAGCACTACTGTCTAGCGAAACAAAAGTGAAAGACCAGCAAGATGCGGTTCTTCGCTCTAAAGCTGAAGTAGAAAACATGCGTCGTCGTACTGAGCAAGAAATCGATAAAGCTCGTAAGTACGCTCTGAACAAATTCGCTGAAGAACTACTTCCAGTTATCGATAACCTTGAGCGTGCAATCCAAGCTGCAGATGCAGAGCACGAAGTGGTTAAGCCAATTCTTGAAGGTGTTGAGCTAACACACAAGACGTTTGTAGACGCAGTATCGAAATTTGGTTTGAAAGAGATCAACCCAGAAGGTGAAGCATTCAACCCTGAATTCCACCAAGCTATGTCTATTCAAGAAAGCCCAGATCACGAATCAAACACAGTTATGTTTGTGATGCAAAAAGGCTATGAGCTAAACGGTCGAGTTGTTCGTCCTGCAATGGTTATGGTTGCTAAGTAATCAAATAACTCATTGATATAAATATATTAAAACGCCTGCTATTCAATAGCGGGCGTTTTTGTTTCAAACATCTCTATCAACATATTCATCTCTCTGAATATGTGCGCAAAATGAAATTTGATCCCCTTCAAATTTTTTCTTATTGGTAAAAAATTTTCCAATAAGGGATATCCTTTCTTTATCTTGCTTACTTATGGAATGGGTGTGTCTATAAGTACCTGTTATCACTCGCAATCAAAATTTAATTCTGAATATGAATGTAGATCTAGTGGTTTACTTTTAATGTTATTTATTAACAATCCTGTAAAGAAAGTCTTTATTTTGTAACTGTGGTGTGTATTATTCGCGAGGTCTGCCGTAAAAACCAGCAGATGTAACTATAAAAGCATAAATAGCAAACACAACATTTTGGAGATTTATGATGGATAAATCGCTTTCTAGCAAGATTTTTATCGGCTTGTTTGCGGGTCTTCTGATCGGTACTGCAATTCAGTATCTTTTTAGTGGCGTTGCTCTCTTTGATACATATTTACTTGGCGCAGCGGAAGGCGCTGGTGGTATGTTCGTATCATTGATTAAGCTGTTAGTAGTACCTCTTGTTTACGTATCTATCGTATGCGGTATCGTGGACCTAAAAGACATCACGGCTTTTGGTCGTCTTGGTGGTAAAACCTTTGCTCTATACATTATCAACACCATCATCGCGATTACTGCGGCACTGACTGTTGGCCTTATTTTCCAACCGGGTGCTGATGCAAATCTGGCAGGCACGATTTCAGAAACTGTTAACTTAACAACAACTGAAACACCTGACATTTTCTCGTTGGTTGTAAACATCGTTCCAAGCAACCCTGTACAAGCGTTTGCAAATGGCGACATGTTACAAATCATCTTTATGGCAATTTTGACAGGTCTTGCTATTCAAGCTTTGGATTCTCGAGGCGGCCCGGCAATTCGTACGTTTAAAATGGCGAACGAAATCATGATGAAGCTGGTTGGTCTAGTAATGAGCCTTGCACCTTACGGTGTATTTGCTCTGATGATTCAACTAGGTGCAACACTGGATGCAAACACGCTGATGTCTGTTGCTGGCTACGTAGCACTTGTTGTTGCAATGCTAGTGTTCTGGATTTTCTTCTTCTACCCAATGGCGGTAGGTATTGCGACGGGCACTTCACCAAAAGCGTTCCTACGTGCAACTCGAGAGCAGATCCTATTCTCACTATCAACTGCAAGTTCAAACGCAACTATCCCGGTAACAATGCGCACGCTAACTGAGAAGCTTAAGGTTTCTAAGTCGGTTGCTGGTTTCGGTGTACCACTGGGCGCAACAATGAACATGTCTGGTGTTTCTATCTACATCGCACTAGCAACTATGTTTGTCGCAAACGCGTTTGGTCAGCCAATCAATACTGCTGATATATTTACTCTTGGTCTAACTATCTTGCTACTTTCTATCGGTGCTGGTGGTGTTCCGGGCGGCGGCGTAGTGATGGTAGGTGTTCTATTACACCAACTAGGTCTTCCACCAGAAGGTTTAGCAATCATTGCAGCTGTAGACCGTATCAATGATATGTTCTGTACTTCATCTAACGTAGTTGGTGATACAGCAGTAAACACTATTGTTGCGAAGTCTGAAGGCGAGATTGGTAAAGAAGAAGTCGTAGACGCAGAGCCTGCACAAGCAAGCGCATAATTTGCAATACACTCTTAGTTGAAAAGCGAGGCTATATGCCTCGCTTTTTCTTTTATAGAAACGAAAATCGAGATTGAAGAGTCGAACGGGGCTGAGTTGCGCTCGTCTCTCGCCTTTTGCGCAACTTTTTTTTGTTTTTTTTCACTCTCTCCCTTGAAAAGCCATTTGCAGCCCTTATCTATTGGGCATAAGAGAAGCAAACAACATTACTTTAGTTTGTGAGCAAGGGTTGAAACCCGATTCTAAGTCCCCACATAGGGGATATAGCAAAACAAAATAGAATTTATTCGGAGATAGCCTGATGGGTAAAATCATTGGTATTGACTTAGGTACTACTAACTCATGTGTTGCTGTACTAGACGGCGACAAACCACGTGTAATTGAAAACGCAGAGGGTGAACGTACTACTGCATCGGTTATTGCTTACACTGACGGTGAGACGCTAGTAGGTCAACCAGCGAAACGTCAAGCAGTAACTAACCCAACTAACACGCTATTTGCAATCAAGCGTCTAATTGGTCGTCGTTTTGAAGACGAAGAAGTTCAGCGTGACATCGAAATCATGCCTTACAAAATCGTTAAGGCTGACAACGGTGATGCATGGGTAGAAGCAAAAGGCCAGAAAATGGCGGCTCCTCAAGTATCTGCTGAAGTACTTAAGAAAATGAAGAAAACTGCTGAAGACTTCCTAGGTGAGGAAGTAACTGGTGCAGTTATCACAGTTCCTGCTTACTTTAACGATGCTCAACGTCAAGCTACTAAAGACGCTGGTCGTATTGCAGGTCTAGAAGTTAAACGTATCATCAACGAACCAACAGCGGCTGCTCTAGCATACGGTCTAGACAAGTCAGGTGGCGACCGCACTATCGCGGTATACGACCTTGGTGGTGGTACATTCGATATCTCTATCATCGAAATCGATGAAGTTGAAGGCGAGAAAACATTCGAAGTTCTAGCAACTAACGGTGACACTCACCTTGGTGGTGAAGACTTTGATAACCGTCTAATCAACTACCTAGTAGACGAGTTCAACAAAGAGCAAGGCATCAACCTTAAGAACGATCCACTAGCAATGCAGCGTGTTAAAGAAGCAGCAGAAAAAGCGAAAATCGAGCTTTCTTCTACTTCTCAAACTGACGTAAACCTACCTTACGTTACTGCTGATGCAACTGGTCCTAAGCACATGAACATCAAAGTGACTCGTGCGAAACTAGAATCTCTAGTTGAAGACCTAGTACAACGTTCTCTTGAGCCACTAAAAGTTGCTCTAGCTGATGCTGACCTATCAGTAAACGACATCACTGACGTAATCCTAGTTGGTGGTCAGACTCGTATGCCTATGGTTCAAGCGAAGGTTGCTGAGTTCTTCGGTAAAGAAGCTCGCCGCGATGTAAACCCTGATGAAGCAGTAGCAATGGGTGCTGCAGTTCAAGGTGGTGTACTTGCGGGTGAAGTTAAAGACGTACTTCTACTAGACGTTACTCCACTGTCTCTAGGTATCGAGACAATGGGCGGCGTAATGACTAAGCTAGTTGAGAAAAACACGACTATCCCAACTAAAGCGAACCAAGTTTTCTCTACAGCAGAAGACAACCAGAGCGCGGTAACTATCCACGTTCTTCAAGGTGAGCGTAAGCAAGCGTCTTTCAACAAATCTCTAGGTCAATTCAACCTAGAAGGTATCCAAGCTGCACCACGTGGTATGCCACAAATCGAAGTTACTTTCGACCTAGATGCGGATGGTATCCTACACGTTTCAGCGAAAGACAAGCAGACTGGTAAAGAGCAGAAGATCACTATCCAAGCTTCTGGCGGTCTAAGCGATGACGACATCGAGAAAATGGTTCAAGAAGCAGAAGCTAACAAAGAAGCGGACAAAAAGTTCGAAGAGCTAGCAACTGCACGTAACCAAGCTGACCAAATGATTCACGGTACTCGTAAGCAAGTAGAAGAAGCTGGTGAAGCCCTACCTGCAGAAGAGAAAGAGAAGATTGAAGCAGCTATCTCTGAGCTAGAAACTGCACGTAAAGGTGATGACAAAGAAGCGATCGACGCTAAAGTTCAAGCGCTAATGACTGCAGCTCAAAAGCTAATGGAAATCGCTCAACAACAAGCTCAAGCGCAACAAGCACAAGGTGCTGACGCTGGTGCACAACAGTCTCAAGAAGACGATGTTGTTGATGCTGAGTTCGAAGAAGTTAAAGACGACAAGAAATAATATTTCTTAACTAGGCGGCTTATGGTCGCCTAGAGTCGATAAGACTTTTGTGTGCGGGCGTTTGGGGTAACTCTTACGCCCGTCTGTTTGTCCAAGCTGTCTTTCTAGTTAAGTATTTTGCAATAAGTGCACTTACCTAGAACGATACAAACACCAAGCGGTAAATCATGCCGTTTGCAGTAATTAATTGGTGACGAAGAACATGTCAAAACGTGATTTTTACGAAGTATTAGGCGTAAGCCGTGATGCCTCTGAGCGCGATATCAAAAAGGCGTACAAGCGTCTAGCAATGAAATACCACCCAGACCGTAACCAGGGTGATGAATCTGCTGCGGATAAGTTTAAAGAAGTAAAAGAAGCGTACGAAATTCTCACTGACCCTCAAAAGAAAGCGGCGTACGATCAGTATGGTCATGCTGCTTTTGAACAAGGCGGTGGCGGCTTCGGCGGCGGCGGTTTTGGTGGCGGTGGTGCTGATTTCGGCGACATCTTTGGTGACGTTTTTGGCGATATCTTTGGCGGTGGTCGTCGTGGCGGTGGTCAGCAACGTGCACAACGTGGCGCAGACCTACGTTACAACATGGAACTGTCGCTAGAAGAAGCTGTTCGTGGCGTATCGAAAGAAATCGAAGTACCAACGCTTGTTCATTGTGATACCTGTGACGGTAGCGGTGCGAAGAAAGGTTCTTCAGCTGAGACTTGTGGAACCTGTCATGGTCACGGTCAAGTTCAAATGCGCCAAGGTTTCTTTGCTGTGCAGCAAACCTGTCCTACCTGTCATGGTAAAGGTAAGATCATCAAAGACCCATGTAACGAATGTCATGGTCAAGGTCGCAAACAGAAAACTAAGACACTTAACGTTAAGATCCCAGCAGGTGTTGATACTGGCGATCGCATTCGTCTATCTGGCGAAGGCGAAGCTGGAGAAATGGGTGCACCAGCAGGTGACCTATACGTACAAGTTCACGTGAAAGAGCACCATATCTTCGAACGTGAAGGCAACAACTTGTATTGTGAAGTGCCAGTTAGCTTTGCTATGGCTGCTCTAGGTGGTGAAGTTGAAGTTCCGACACTAGATGGTCGTGTGAACCTTAAAGTACCAACAGAAACGCAAACAGGACGTATGTTCCGTATGCGCGGTAAAGGGGTGAAAGGCGTTCGTGGTGGCGGTGTTGGTGACCTAATCGTTAAGCTTGTAGTAGAGACTCCAGTTAACTTGAGCGCTCGTCAGAAAGAATTGCTTAAAGAGTTTGATGAATCTTGTGGTGGCGATGCCGCAACTAAGCACAAACCAAAATCTGAAGGCTTCTTCAACGGCGTGAAGAAGTTCTTTGATGACCTAACAAGCTAATTGCTGGTTAGTTGAATCCAATAAAAAGCCTGCTGTGATGCAGGCTTTTTTGTATCTGCTTTCTTTTTATTTAAAGTGACTTTATGGCATCGAACTTGTCGTCTAAGTTGTCTTTATCTATTCTCGAAAGGGCTAATCCCAACATGCACTCGGTGACTCTATGTTGGTGGACGTTAGGGTTATTTTATTTACCCCACTAGGGAAACAGTTATCACCGTTTTGCCCTAAATCGGCTTTTGCCGTTGCTTCGATAACATAAGCTGCGCTGGATGTGCTTGCGATATTAAATGAAAAGCGATTTGAATCGGAGTCGCAGATCGTACAAGTCCCGCCAGAGATGATACTACTCCAATCGTACCCACCGTTGTAAGAGGTTTCTAGCTCCAGCTGTATGCGACTGATATCGCTTAGAGCAACGGTGCGGTGTGCCGTAATGGTGTGGTTGGTATATGACGGATAAGCGATAGCCGCGATGATTCCAATAATCACAACTGCTATCAGTATTTCGATCAATGTCATCCCTCTAAATCGTTTGTTGTATCCGTTACAACCAGAAATTCGAATCATGACGAGTAGTTTCCTTTTCACTTTTCCGCCTATTTTTCTCAGGTGATAGCATCTGCGCAAGATGAATTACGGTCCTCTTGCCGTTTGCATAGGAATTTGGGAAATGCCTCGCGGGTTTACATTATTGGAGCTTCTGATCACTATCGCCGTGCTGAGTGTTTTGCTCACGGCTGCTGCTCCTTCTTTCCAAAATGTTTTTGAAACCAACAAAATGCAGCGCTTAGCGAATGAACTGCATGGTTTTGTTATTCAAGGTAAGTCAGAAGCGGTATTGCGCCGAGAGAGGCTTTGGGCACACCTGATCATGTCTGGAGGTTCATCCAGTGATGGTAATTGGCGCATTGAGCTCACAGATAATAGCTCCGAGGGAGCCGGTACGGTTTTATTCTCGTTTTCAGGCGCGCCTTACAAGGGCATTGTGGTTACTCCGAGCTACGCTTCAGACCAAATCAGTTTTGATGAAGTCCATGGTCGCCCTTCTTCAGGCAACATTCGCTTTTACCCGGTCGGAGAGTCTTCTAAAGCCTTAAAACTTATCTCTCACACTTTGTCTGCGCGTGTCCGGGTATGCAGCGACAACAACAATACCGAGTTCTTCGGCTATTCAACCTGTTCTTGAGGAATGAATATGTATAAGCAGAAAGGCGCGAGCCTCGTCGAGTTTATGATTGCATCCTCTTTAGGGCTGATTGCTCTAGCTATTGTTGGATCGCTTTACATCAGTGGACAAAAAGTGGCGATGGAGCGTTCCAAAGAGCTGATGTTACTGCAAAACACGGGCAGCGTATTAGCGATGTTAAGAAACGATATCCAACGAGCTGGCTTTAATGAAAGTGGCAGTGATTCAGTCAAAATTTCAGGTGCGACCGATACGATTTACACTCTTGATACTCCGGGGATGGGGTTGATTGCATACGCCTATCAAGTTGGGACTTCAGGTGCAGCACCACTTTATAAAAATGTTGTATATGAGCAGCGGATTAATACGCCCGAGTCTTTGTTTGTCTGTGAGAAAAAACAAACGACGATATGGAACGTCAGTCAAGTTATTGCGCTTTCTGGTACCGGTACATGCAATACGCTTTTTGATAAGAGAGCGATTCATATTAACCGCTTTGATCTTGCCGCTCGCACGCTGAAAAACACAGATGCTGAAAGCGCGGTAGTCACCATTACCTTAGGAACGGAATTAGTTGGCGCAACAAGTGTTCAAACAGAGCAGTCGTTTACCGTGAAGCAGAGGAACTGGCAGTAATGAGAAATCAACAGGGAGCCGCAGCATTATTAGTTGTGAGCGTGTTGCTGGTTGCGGCATTAATGATGTCACTGGGAAGCTACAAGTCCCTTTTCTATCAAATCAAACGTGCCAACAATCAAATTGAATCCAGACAAGAGCATTGGCGTGCAGAAGGCGGGTTAGAGTGTGTTTACAGCAAAACCAAACTAAATAAAGAATTGCCAACTAACGTCAATGACTGCATCACAGCGATGGGTCTTGATGCACTTACATTTTCCTCAGGTCCTTCAAGTCTCGTAACTTCAACGATTGGTCATCGGGAAACGAAAAAGACCATCAAGTTGCCTTCAAGTAGCGGGGCGGGGGCGATCAAATCTAAATCTGATCTGGTTATTAATGGTTCATATACGAGCTCTCCAGATCCGAGTAAAAGTCTCGGTAGTAATTTGTGGGAGTGCACCTCAGTTCTTTATTACAACTTTTTCTATGCTACCAGTGTAAGTACTTTTCACCCTTATCAGCTATCCGACAAACCTTATTCAAGTTTCCCTGATAGTCCTGCTGGACAGGAACAAAAATGTGCATCTACACACTACAGTTGGGGCACAAGTGTTGCGGCATCTAAGAGCGATTATCGCCAGTCTTCGGACATGGACCCATTTAAAGATGTCTTTGATGTCCCGCGTAGTGAATGGTTCGATGTGATGTCTGATAGCTCTTTGTTTGGATATGTACCTTTGTCGTTGAATGGTATGACATTGGACTCTGAAGCGGATCTTCCTTCTCCGGTATTCAATGATACTTGCGCGGAGGGGATAGTTAGCAATATCGAAAATGGAAAAGATCTCATTTGGGTTTACGGTGGTTGTGAAATAAACACGGCAGATTTCACGAGTATAAAGAACGCAATAGATAACAGCCTAGGGGGCAACGGAATAATCCTAGTTGTTCAAGACGGTATTTTTTCTACGATAGGGACACAGAATTTTAAAGGTATGCTTTACCATTTTATTTCTCCACTGTATGTCGACCCGACAACCGGGGCTACATTAGATTTTACCGACTGGGCAGCTTCCGCGAATGACCCAGCATTGGATGGCGTTATCGCGGCTTTAGATGCAACAGTGCCTATGGAAAAGACAAAGATTGGCTATTTTCAGCACGGAGCGTTTAACCCATTAGGAGGTTTTGTCATGGACGCGCCTGGAACATTTGCACTCTTCAATGCGGCTTTATCCTTCCAATACAATCGTGATGTTATTGACGAACCTTGGAAGAAGCTAAAGAAAGTATATTGGCAAAAGGGGTCTTGGAATGATCTCTAGACAACAAGGCTTTAGTTTAATTGAGGTGCTGATTTCTTTTCTTTTATTGGGCATTGGGGCGCTCGGACTCACTAAACTACAAATTTACATGGAACGTGAATCGGATTATGCGATTCATAGTATCGAGGCGTTGAGACTGGCTGAAAATCAACTTGAATGGTTCCGCTCTCGTGGTGCTTCTGAGGCGATGTCTACCATTACGCCTGCCAATTTTGCTTCGATTGCAACCGGATCTTCTGCTAGTGGATCTTATGTTGTTGAGTGGGAAGTTCCAGCAGCTACGGTTTCAGGATCGCTTAAGACCATTACTATCAAATCGAGTTGGGTTGACCGAATGGGGGAAACGCAATCAGTTGAATTGAAAACTATGATTTCGCGTCATAGTGAATTCGAAAAGTGATGGATTAGGTATTCCTCTTATAATTACTTTTATCGTTAATATTGACGCTTTTTATTGCCAAATTGCGTGGTTAATGGGTGGTTTTACAACTGTTAATGCGAATGGTGTGCTACTGTTTTTTTTATGTTTAATTGATATGGCGTTTTTGCAAAATATGTCTCCAAATATGGAAAAAAACATAGAACCTTGTGCTTTCTGAGGCGCTATTTACTAGAATGCTCTGTTGAAAATAGGCCGTTATAATTATTCAAATAGGCCATGGCACCAACATCATTCATATGGAGTTACGATGAGTAACCAAGCAGTAAATAAGGCACCGT
Organism: Vibrio harveyi NBRC 15634 = ATCC 14126 = KCTC 12724; assembly: GCF_001591145.1. Lineage (GTDB taxonomy): Bacteria > Pseudomonadota > Gammaproteobacteria > Enterobacterales > Vibrionaceae > Vibrio > Vibrio harveyi. The sequence goes on from NZ_BCUF01000003.1 coordinate 114,646, forward strand.
CACCGAAGCCGAGCGGGATGGATCGCTTCCTGAACTTTATCGAACGAGCAGGTAACAAAATTCCTGATCCTGCGATTCTGTTCTTCTGGGCACTAATCATTACTTGGGCTGCGTCTGCACTTTTGTCGAATGTTTCTTTCGACCTTCTAAATCCTCGAACTGGCGAAGCTCTCACAATCACTAACCTTCTAACAGGCGAAGCACTAGCAAGTTTCCTTGCTAACATGGTGACAACGTTCACTGGCTTTGCACCACTTGGTATCGTTCTTGTAGCGATGTTGGGTGTAGGTGTTGCCGATTCTTCTGGCTTCATCACCACTGGTCTTAAGAAGATGCTGAACTTCACGCCAGCTAAACTTCTTACTCCAATGCTCATTCTTGTAGCAATCGTATCGCACACTGCGGCGGATGCGGGCTACGTTCTAGTTATTCCTCTTGGTGGTATCATCTTCCACGCGGCTGGGCGTCACCCTCTAGCGGGTATCGCGGCAGCGTTTGCAGGTGTATCGGGTGGTTTCTCTGCAAACTTCATCCCTTCTGGTATCGATCCTCTATTGGCTGGTTTCACGCAAACAGCTGCGCAGGTTCTAGATCCTGAGTACGTGGTTAACCCTCTAGCGAACATCTTCTTTACTGGTCTATCTTCAGTAATTATTGTGGCTATCGGTTGGTACGTAACTGAGAAAATCATCGAACCACGCCTAAAGAACACACCAATCGACGAAGACGCAGAGAAAGCACCAGATCTAGGTTCTTTCACTGAGCTTGAGTCTAAAGCGTTCCGTTACGCTGGTTGGGCAATGATGGCGGGTATCGCACTTCTTGTTGTAGCACTTATTCCAGAAAACTCTGCACTGCGTTCACCTGAAGGTGAAATCACAGCGTTCTCTGCGCCAATCATGAAGTCTATTGTTCCGTTGATCTTCATCCTGTTTATCATTCCGGGTTACGTTTACGGTCGCGTTTCTGGCACGTTTAAGACAAGTAACGACATCATCAAAGCGATGGCGGATACCATGTCCACTATGGGCGCATACATTGTAATGTCGTTCTTCTGTGCGCAGTTCCTATCTGCATTCGCGCAATCAAACATCGGTACGATGCTAGCGCTTTACGGTGCAGAAGGTCTGAAAGCAATGAACCTACCTGGTGAAGCTACTATCATCGGTATGATTCTTCTAACAGCTTCTGTAAACCTTCTAATCGGTTCTGCATCGGCGAAATGGGCTCTTATCGGTCCAATCCTAGTTCCTATGCTAATGGCTGTGGGTATCTCTCCTGAGCTATCTCAGGCGGCTTACCGCGTAGGTGACTCTGTATCGAACATCATTTCACCTCTGATGGTATTCTTCCCTCTAGTCGTGGTTTACTGTCAACGTTACGTGAAGTCGACAGGTATCGGTACGCTAGCATCGCTAATGATGCCATTCTCGATTGCAATGCTAATCGGCTGGTCAGTATTCCTAGTGGTTTACTGGATGCTAGGCATTCCTCTAGGTATCCAAGCGCCATACACTTACACAATGTAAATACCGTCATATTTGGCGCTGTAGCGTTGTTAACTGCGCAAGTTCACCCTAATCACATAGAGCCTCTATGCTCATAGGGCTGAACTTGCTTGTTGCCTAGCTACAACACCAACTATTTAGGTATTGGTAATTCGAAAGCGCTGGTCGAGAGACTGGCGCTTTTTTGTTTTGGGAGTCGGAACGGACTTTGCCCTTCGGGATACAAAATAAAGAGATCCCCAACTCGCTCGTACCTCGCTCTTGAGGATGACGATCAAACTGCTTTGAATCACGGTATTTGCACCCTAACAGGCAAAATCATCCCGCTTCCACTTCCCCTCTTTGAAGGTTAAAATCCACTTTCAATCACGATCTATCCCAAATTCCGGAGCTTCCTTTTGTCAGATTCTCAGTTTTCTCCTCAAGACGAACTATTTATGCGCCGTGCGATGGAGCTTGCCGAGCAAGCCGAAGCTGAAGGGGAAGTGCCAGTTGGCGCTGTGTTGGTAAAAGATGGAGAGGTTATTGCGGAAGGTTGGAACCGTTCTATTTGTGCTCACGATGCAACCGCACACGCCGAGATCCAGACATTACGAAAAGCAGGAGAAGCACTAGGTAACTATCGACTGCTTGATACGACTTTGTATGTCACGTTAGAGCCTTGTCCTATGTGTGCTGGTGCGTTGCTACATAGCCGAGTAAAGCGAGTGGTTTACGGTGCGCCTGATTTAAAAGCAGGGGCAGCAGGGACGGTATTGAATTTGTTCGAAAGCCAAGCGGCATACCATTACGCAACAGTAGAAAATGGATTGCTAGAAGAGGAGTGCCGTGCTCAGTTGCAAGCGTTCTTTAAGCGTCGTCGTAAAGAAATTAAAGCCAAAAAACAAGCGCAGAAAGCGTTAGATAATGAGCAGGATACAAAGGGCGAATAAATTCAGGCGAGTAAATTAAGGTTCGCGGCAATAATTCATCTCTTTAGCAAACACCTACTCGGAAGTAGATGTTTGCTTCAAGTTCTCAGTGATTCACTAGGTGAACGAAAACACGGTTACGTGCACTGACTTTCTTTTTCATACACGTAAGCTTGCGCTTACGGCGGTTAGCAGCCACTGTCTTATTCAAACGTTTTGACTGCACTCTGCGTTTTCTCATAATCAGAACCTCTTGCAGACAACGAACACACTCTCCGACACTCGCATAGCAAAGCGTCCGATTCATTATCAATTGATGACATTCTGGTGATGCACACTTCCGATGAAGGTGACATCGAGTGAGGAGAGGTGACCAAAAGAACTTACTTTTCTGCGCGCTTCGTATTGGTATGGCACCAAATAGCAACGCAAACTAGATAAGCTCGAAAGACTGGATTCTAGATAACTTTTTTTGTTGACTCAACAAAAAAATAGCGAGCTGTGAGCTCGCTATTTTCGAAAGGTTTATTCCGCCTCTGAAACAGGAATAGGTTCGGTTTTCGTCTCTGGTTTTTGCACTTCATTTGGTGTTGTGCTTTTAGCCCCTGAAACTTGCTCAGCCAAGGTTTCAACCGCCCCAGAAACCAATAGGTTTGGATCGAGTGGCGGAATGACCTGAAGATCTTCCGTATCTTCGTCAATGGCTGGTTTCTGACTGACATGACCAATGATCGATTGATAGTAACGGCGGATGTTTTCTACGTAGTTACGTGCTTCATCACCACGGGCATAACCGTAACGGGTTTGGCTGTAATAACGTTTCTGACGCAACAATGGTAGACGCTCTTTTACATCTGCCCATGCGTTTGGATCGCCGCCTTGCGCTTTAGTTAGGCGTCGTGCGTCCATCATATGACCATAGCCAACGTTGTAAGATGCCAACGCAAACCAAATCTTTTCGTGTTCATTAATGGAATCTGGTACACGAGCGACAATACGACGCAGGTATTCCACACCACCTCGAACAGACTGTTCTGGGGCAAGTCGGTCCGTTACTCCAACGCTCTTCGCAGTAGGCAATGTAAGCATCATCATTCCACGTACACCCGTCGGTGATTTTGCTTTTGGTTTCCAGTGGGACTCTTGGTAAGCCAATGCGGCGATCAAGCGCCAATCAAACTCTTCGCTGTATTTTTGGAATAGTGGTGCCCACTTAGGCAGGCTGTTGTCTAGCGCTCGGATAAAGGCGCGAGTATCGACATAATCAAATGCTTCAATATGACCGATGTACTTTTCTTCTAGTGTCGCCAACTCGCCTGACTGCTGGATATTGCCAAAGAATTCAATCAGCATCGCGTATAAGCTTTCATCTTCAGAGCGGCGAGTAAACCAAGAGACGGGTTGGTCTTCTGTTAGCTCAAAAGCAAGTGCAAGATCTGGGTATAAACGTTGAGCTAAAGACAATTCGACCGAGTCAGTTACAGTAAAACGCAGTTCACCCGTCGATACGTGTTTTAGCAAATCGCGAGTGTCTGCATCGCCAACAATCTCGAATTGAAGCTCTGGATATTCTTTTTGTAGTGACGTTAGTGTCGGAACAAACTGTGATTGTTCAACGATCTGTAGCGTTTCTGCACCTGCATTGGCATTTTCATCGACAGCCTTTTCATCTTTTGATTCTTGATACTTGATGAGCTGATCAATGTCGCGAGGACGAAGTTGTCCTTTCTTATATACCACCTGTTGGCTTACGTAGTAGTAGGCAGGTCCCGGACGGAAACGTTGCACCGCTTGCGAAGTTTGATTCAAACCTGTCGCAATGATGTCGATATCGCCTTTTTTGAGGGCAGGGAATAACTCGGCTTGACGGAAAGCAGGTTTGATTTCCAACTTCACGCCTAGTTGTTCTGCAAATTTACGTGCCAGTTCATAATCCAAGCCAGCAGGACCGTCTGGACCAATGTAGTAGGAGAGTTGGTTATTTAGCGTGCCAACACGTAGGACACCACGCTCTTGGATTTGCTCGAATTCACTTTTAGGTTCCGACTCAATCTGACAGGCAGAAAGTAAAAGCACAGAAGCGAAAAGTAGGGCGCTGCGCTTGAGTCGGTTGAACTGACTTATTTGCATTAATTCGGTACGTCTCGATAAATTTCTAGTTGCCTTTATATCAAAGCGCGCTGGTGGGGCAAAGTGAATCAGACAGATAGAGTGCGACATTGTGTGATTTATCGACATTTTAGTCGTAATTCAAATTTGGCAAAAAAAATGACGCAAACGGTTGCTTTTGGTGTTACATCACAAAAACAATTGCTATATAATGCGCTCGCAACGAAGAGGTGGCATCGGCATAGGTTTGAAAAACCTTCGGGAATAGCTTCGAAGAAAACAGTATAACCCACTGAATTTATTCCAATATCACCTTAATCACTTGCAATAAGAGACCTAAGCACATGAGAATTTTGCGTGGCTCCCCAGCTCTTTCTGAGTTTCGTGTTAATAAACTACTGGAACTATGTCGTGAACAAGATCTGCCTGTCACTGGCATTTACGCAGAGTTTATGCACTTTGCGGATCTAAAGTCTGACCTTGATGACCAAGAGTTGGAAAAACTGGAAAAATTGCTGACTTACGGTCCAACGATCGAAGAGCATGAGCCAGAAGGTCTTTTACTTCTTGTGACTCCTCGCCCGGGCACTATTTCGCCTTGGTCTTCTAAATCTACAGACATCGCCATCAACTGTGGTCTAGACAAAGTAAAACGTCTTGAGCGCGGCACAGCATACTACGTAGAAACAGCGACGCCTCTTAACGATGCTCAAATTGCAGATGTAAAAGCGCTCATCCATGATCGCATGATGGAAGTTACTTTTACTGACTTCGACGACGCAAGCGCATTATTCCAAGCTGCAGAACCTGCACCAGTGGCAGACGTTGACCTATTAAACGGCGGTCGTGCTGCGCTTGAAAACGCAAACGTTACCCTAGGTCTTGCACTTGCAGATGATGAAATAGAATACCTTTACGATGCGTTCGTAAATAAGCTTGAACGTAACCCGACTGATATTGAGCTAATGATGTTTGCACAAGCGAACTCAGAGCACTGTCGTCACAAGATCTTCAATGCAGATTGGACTATCGACGGTGTTAAGCAAGAGAAGTCTCTGTTCAAGATGATCAAAAACACGTTTGAAACCACACCAGAAAACGTACTGTCTGCGTACAAAGATAACGCAGCAGTTATGGTGGGTTCAGATGTAGGTCGTTTCTTCCCGAACCCAGAAACTCGCCAGTACGGTTACAGCCAAGAGAAAGCGCACATCCTAATGAAGGTGGAAACGCACAACCACCCGACAGCGATCTCTCCATGGCCAGGCGCTTCTACTGGTTCAGGCGGTGAGATCCGTGATGAAGGCGCGACTGGTATCGGTGGTAAGCCAAAAGCAGGTCTTGTTGGCTTCACTACTTCTAACCTACGTATTCCTGGTTTTGAGCAGCCATGGGAAACAGATTTCGGTAAGCCGGGTCGTATCGTTAATGCTTTAGATATCATGCTAGAAGGTCCACTTGGTGGCGCGGCGTTCAACAACGAATTTGGTCGTCCAAACCTACTTGGCTACTTCCGTACTTACGAAGAGAAAGTTAACTCTCACGCAGGTGAAGAGGTTCGTGGTTACCACAAGCCAATCATGATTGCTGGTGGTATGGGTAACATCCGTGACGAGCACGTTCAGAAGAAAGAGATCCCCGTAGGTGCAAGCCTAATCGTACTTGGTGGTCCTGCAATGAACATCGGTCTTGGCGGTGGTGCTGCTTCTTCAATGGCATCTGGTCAATCAGCAGAAGACTTAGATTTCGCTTCAGTACAGCGTGAAAACCCAGAGATGGAGCGTCGCTGTCAGGAAGTGATCGACCGTTGTTGGCAACTTGGTGATGCTAACCCAATCGCATTCATCCACGATGTGGGTGCGGGCGGTATCTCTAACGCACTTCCAGAGCTTGTCGACGATGGCGAACGTGGTGGTATTTTCCAACTGCGTGACGTACCAAATGACGAACCAGGCATGAGCCCACTTGAGATCTGGTGTAACGAATCTCAAGAACGCTACGTAATGGCGGTTGCGCCAGAGAACATGGAAGTATTCGATGCAATCTGTAAGCGTGAGCGCGCACCATACGCAGTAGTAGGCATCGCAACTGAAGAGCGTGAGCTTAAACTTGAAGATTCACACTTCGAGAACACGCCAATTGACATGCCAATGGATGTGCTTCTTGGTAAGACGCCTAAGATGCACCGTGATGCGAAAACGCTAAAAGCAAACAACCCGGCGGTTAACCGTGACGGCATCGAGCTGAACGAAGCCGTGGATCGCGTTCTACGCCTTCCAACGGTTGCAGAAAAAACATTCCTAATCACTATCGGTGACCGCACGGTAACAGGTCTTGTCGCGCGTGACCAAATGGTTGGTCCGTGGCAGGTTCCAGTAGCAAACTGCGCGGTAACTGCAGCAAGTTACGACACTTACCACGGTGAAGCAATGTCGATGGGTGAGCGTACACCAGTTGCTCTATTAGACTTTGGTGCATCGGCTCGTCTAGCGGTTGGTGAAGCAATCACAAACATTGCAGCGACAAACATCGGTGATATCAAACATATTAAACTGTCTGCAAACTGGATGTCTCCAGCCGGTCACCCGGGTGAAGATGCAGGTCTTTACGAAGCGGTGAAAGCTGTGGGTGAAGAGCTATGTCCAGCACTTGGTCTGACTATCCCTGTGGGTAAAGACTCAATGTCGATGAAGACCAAGTGGGAAGAGAACGGCGAACAGAAAGAAGTAACCTCTCCGCTATCTCTCATCATCACTGCGTTTGCTCGTGTTGAAGATGTTCGTAAGACCATCACTCCGCAATTGCGCACAGATAAAGGTGACACGTCACTGGTTCTTATCGACCTAGGTAACGGGCAAAACCGTCTAGGCGCAACAGCACTTGCGCAGGTTTACAAGCAGCTTGGTGATAAGCCAGCAGATGTAGACAACGCAGCACAACTGAAAGGTTTCTACGAAGGAGTTCAAACTCTAGTAGCAAACGATCAAGTAGTGGCTTACCACGATAAAGGCGATGGCGGTCTATTTGTAACGCTTGCAGAGATGGCGTTCGCTGGTCACTGTGGTGTTAAAGCAGACATCGCCGACCTAGGTGAAGATGTACTAGCAGCACTATTCAACGAAGAGTTGGGTGCAGTGCTTCAGGTTAAAAACGATGACCTAGACGCTGTACTTTCAACGCTAGCAGCGAACGGTCTTGAAGCATGTTCTCACGTAATCGGCTCAGTCGAAGCATCTGATGAGCTAGTGATTACTTCTGGTGACACAGTGGTTCTTGAGCGTAACCGTACTGAACTACGTACTATCTGGGCTGAGACGACGCATAAGATGCAAGGTTTACGCGATAACCCAGCATGTGCTGACCAAGAGCATGAAGCGAAGAAAGACAACTCTGACCCAGGTCTAAACGTTAAGCTAAGCTTCGACGTAAACGAAGACATTGCAGCGCCTTACATCGCGGGTTCTATGGTAAATACCGGTGCGAAGCCTAAGATGGCTATTCTGCGTGAGCAGGGCGTTAACTCTCACGTAGAAATGGCAGCAGCGTTTGATCGTGCAGGTTTCGAAGCGACTGATATTCACATGAGCGACATCCTAACAGGTCAAGCGGCTCTGGATGAGTACCACGGTCTAGTGGCTTGTGGTGGCTTCTCTTACGGTGACGTACTTGGTGCGGGTGAAGGTTGGGCTAAGTCTATTTTGTTCAATGCACAAGCTCGTGAACAGTTCCAAAGCTTCTTTAATCGTGACAACACATTTTCTCTAGGTGTGTGTAACGGCTGTCAGATGTTATCGAACCTGAAAGAGCTAATCCCAGGTGCAGACCTATGGCCACGCTTTGTTCGTAATGAATCTGAGCGTTTTGAAGCGCGCTTTAGCTTAGTTGAAGTTCAGAAGTCTGATTCTGTATTCTTTGACGGCATGGCGGGTTCTCGTATGCCTATCGCAGTTTCTCACGGTGAAGGTCGTGTAGAAGTACGTGATGCTGACCATCTAGCAGCGATTGAAGCATCAGGTACCGTTGCAGTTCGTTACGTGGACAACCACGGTAATCCAACGCAGCAATACCCGAATAACCCGAACGGCTCGCCAAACGCTATTACGGGTCTAACGACTCAAGATGGTCGTGTCACAATCATGATGCCGCACCCTGAGCGTGTGTTCCGCACAGTAGCGAACTCATGGGCTCCAGAAGGTTGGGGCGAGAATGGTGCTTGGATGCGTATGTTCCAAAACGCACGTAAGAACATCGGCTAATTACGGCGTAGTCCAAGGTTAACGAAAAGAATAAAGCGCTGGTTGAAAGACTGGCGCTTTTTTATTTAAGGGAATCGAGAACGTCTCCCGTCTCCCTTAAAAAACTTGCAGCGTTTCGGTAACTTTTATGCTCTAATACCGCGCTTACCAAGGGATGGTGTTAAACAGCTCAGCTTAGATGGAGTTATCAAGTTGACCGAATCCCTGATTAATCCCTTAGGAAATGAAAGAAATGTCTAAAAATCCAAAATTTGCTATCCGCGTAACTGAAAAACGTAACGGCTGGAGCGCAGAGATCACTCGTCAAGTGACATCTCGTAAGACAGTAGTATCAAAACGTGAAACTGGTTTTGACAGCGAAGAGAAAGCACAAGCTTGGGCTGAGCAAGAACTTGCGGGTTTTGTTCAAAACCAAGTTGTTCGTAACGAGCGTAAAGCAGCACAGCGTCAAGAGCGTGAAGCTGAGCAACTAGCGGCGAAAGTTCGCAAAGAAGAAGCTCGCAAAGCGCGTGAAGTAGAAGCTGACGAAGAGTAATCTCAGCTTACTAGATGGCTTATCTGTGCCGTCGATTATGAATTAAAAAATGCCCTGAGATCATCTCGGGGCATTTTTGTTTGTGTCGTTTAAAAGCAGTCCGAAGATATCGAAAAGCTCACCGAACCTTCTGCAGGGGCTGCAAATTGTTTATTACCGGCAAGCAATTGAGGATTATTCGAATAGGTTCGATGCTTGTGGCTGTTTTTGGGAGTATGTACGGGCGGCAAATCGATGTTATGCAAGCCGTCAGAAAGATCTTTGGCTTCCCCATAATCATAATCTCTCGCTTCCGTTATCTCTCCTTTTGTGTATTGGCAATGATCGGGTTTGCCATCTTCTTTCCACGTTAAACCATCTGTTTGAGCATCAAGATCTAAGTTGTCTGTCACAGTGGCAGCGTAATGATCTTCTAATTGCTGGCGCTTACTGTGTTCTTCCAAATATTGAGAGATATTGTCTTGTGAAATACTCGCAGCATGCGGAGAGGCTAGGGCAGCGACAAATAACATTTGTTTCCATGTCAGCGTTTTTCTTCGAAGGCTCATAAGTCTCGTATGTAAAATGAGGGTGATAGACCCAAGTCACTCTGGCTGAATCAAGCATTTTGAGGTTACTTGGATATAAACGAAAACTCGGAGCCATTCATAGCCCCGAGCTGGTTGAAGACCAATACAGATAATGTGATTAATTAGTACTGGTAAGTCAGTTTAAGTTTAACTTCACGACCCGGTGAAGGCACGCCGTTAGATAGGTAGGCTTCATAGTAACGGTCAGTTAGGTTTTTCACGATCGCTCCAACGCTCAAGCCTTTGACTTGTTGCACATCCCAAACGACATACGCATTTTGCAGCGTATATTGCTCACTAGGCGATTTTACTTTCAGGTTGTTACCCTCTGCCTTCGTTTTGGTTTGTGCATCGTACCAACGTACTTCCCAACCTGAGCGTAGACCTGGGAGCCATTCGTAACCGAAGCCTAGGTTGATGTTCAATGGTGGTACATCTGGGTGATCGTCATCAGAACCAGTGGAGTCAGATAGACTACCTTTGTTTTTACCACGTACGTAACTCGCTGAAAAATCAGTATAGAAATCTGAAATACGGTACTGTGAAATCAACTCAAAACCGTAGTTTTTGAACCCATCTAAGTTCGTATTCCAGCTTTGGTTTTCTGTACTGTTTTTATCTAGATTTGCACCTGTTCGGATATCGACCGTGTCATTTACGTCGTTGTAAAACACGGTAAACTCCGTTGCAAGGTTGTCACGGTCACTGACGAGACCTTCGGTTAAATTGATCACGCTCGCTTGGTAGGCATGAATGCGCGAAACATCCAGATCTCTTGCTGTTGCTGTCGCCGTAGCGCGGGAATATTGTACAGAGTAGATGTTATCAACCGTTGGCGCTTTTAATGCGTATGCGTAAGAGAAATTCAAACGCGTATTATTAGTGGCATCAAAATCGATATCGAGACGCGGACTAAAGCCTTTGTGGCTCGTCTCACTGTAGTCATGTCCAGCCGCCGGGTCGTTGTAGTCTGGCGCTGCATTGCCTTTACCTTCGCTGGTGATGTATTCATAACGCAAAGATGGCGTGATGGTTAGACGATCGGTCGCTTGGTAATGGTCTGCTACATAAGCGGCGTAAATCGTCTGTATACCCGATGGTTCGTAATAAGGCGTGTACCAGCCGTAGTTCTTTGCTTCTTTTTTGGCATACGATTTATTGAAGACCAGTGAATCGCGATCAGTTTTTTGGTACTGAAGACCAGTGACTAGTGCGTGATCTCCAATTTGTGCTTGGTTGAAGACATCAACGTAATCGCGTTCGTAACTTAGCCAAGACTCGTGACCGTAGCTGCCGACAGAGACGAACATTTTTTCGAATGCAACATCAGGGCGTACCCAGTGGCGATCGTTTTCAGAGCGTGCCATTTTGATGTTGAAATCAATGTAAGGATTGGAAGGCATGTAATGGTAAGAGAGCGTTGTCGTATTGTCGGTGTATTTGTTGTCGACCGTGTACGCGTATTTCGCCTTCTCCAATGAGCCATATTTTTTGATGTTGTAGTCGGAAATATTCGGCATTTTTCCACGACGGTTCGCCCAAGGTTTGCGACCTTCGTCTTTGTAGCGCGTATGACTGATTTCGAACTCGTGGTCGTCATTTTCATAGCCGACTTTCACCAGCATGTTTTCTTGCTCGTAACCCGAGTAATCCAACGTTTCACCGCCGCCAACTTGGATGTCATCTGAATCTTTTACCGAGCCATTGGCTAAGAAGTAGAAGCCGGCGTCGTTCTTGCCGTATAAGGACAAGGTGTATGAGTTTTCATCACCATTATTGTTATAGCCAGTGGAAACACGAGCACCAAAGTTACGATCGCCATCGAGGAGATCATCGACACTTTTCGTTTTGATACGGATGGAGCCACCAAATTTACCATTCAATGCGCGATAGTCGTGCGCGCCTTTGATGATCTCTGCCTCACCAATTAAGAACGGGTCAAAGAAGAAGGTACCGTAACGGTATTGTTGGAAGCCGATAGGTGCGCCATCAACAAATACAGCGATGTCACTTGGGTCATCAAAACCGCGGATATTGATACGTTCCCCCCCAGAGCGAGCGCCACCATCTAATGTTGCTCCTGGCACGGAGTCGATCATATCTGCAAAATTGGAATACTGCTGTTCCTCGATAAGAGACCAATCAATGGTCGTTTGAGCAGGTTCTGCAACAGTGATTGGTTTCGCGTAATGCACACCAATGACTTCAAGCTCTTCATCTGAGCCTTCTGCTGCATAGGAAGCAAGGGAGTTGAGCACTGCGAGCGAAACAAGGCTTACCTTGAAGCCATGAGTGGATAAACGTTTCATATTCGTCATTTATAGTAATTTGATTAGGCGAGGATTATATGAATGCTGCACAAATTAATAAATGATAATGAGATTAATTATCAATGGTGTTTTTTTGAATGCCTGTAAAGTTTTATATCCACCAAATGACGGTAAAACAGATTTTGATAGGGATTAAGATATGTAGGGGAGTGAATGTGTCTATCTTTTCGCCACAAAAAAGCCCAGATGAATTTCTGGGCTTTCAGTTTATGCAAAAACTTATTGCTGAGTTTCTAGCGGAATTTGCCCTGTCGTGACTTGATCAACATCGAACTCTGTTAGCTCTTCAATATAGCTTTCTACGGTTTGTTCAACGACATCATCGTCTTGTTTGAAGTAAGCAATGTGGAAGATTGCATCACCTTCGTTAACTAGAGGCAGTGTTTGCTGACCGATCACGATACCGCCTTTTGGTGCAACCAGTTCAAGTTCGTCGTGACCAAGCGGCGAGCTGATGTATGCGAGTGTTTCACCTTCTTCAACTTTGTCACCTAGGTTCACGACAGTACGCAGAATACCGTTACCTGATGCACGTACCCAACTGGTGGATTTTGCGATAATTGGCTCTGGTAGCTTTTTGCGGCTTGCGCGAAGCATGCCGATGGCTTGCATGACGCGCTGCACGCCAAGTACACCTGCGCTGATAGATAGAGGGTCAAAGCGCAGAGCTTCACCAGCTTCATAAGTTAGCACTGGGATATCGCATTTTTCAGCTTCACTACGCAAAGAGCCATCACGCAGTGCCGAGTCTACGATCACTGGTGTGGCAAACGCTTTTGCGATTCGCAGTGTTTCTGGATTACTCAGGTTCGCACGGATCTGCGGTAGGTTAGTACGGTGAATCGCTCCCGTATGAAGATCCAAGATGTAATCACAGCGTTTGGCGATATTGTTAAAGAACCCATGCGCCATGCGAGATGCCAATGCACCTTTTTCGCTTCCTGGGAAGCAACGGTTTAGGTCGCGGCGGTCCGGTAGGTAGCGTGACTTATGAATAAAACCAAATACGTTCACAATAGGAACCGCAATCACGGTGCCTTTCAGCTTTTGCGGATCCAGTTGGTTGATCATCTGACGAACGATTTCTACGCCATTAAGCTCATCACCATGGATCGCCGCATTCACCATTAGCACGGGACCTTCTTGTTTACCATGGATGATTTCCACAGGAATAGAAAGTGGTGAGTGCGTGTAAAGCTGTGCTGCTTCAAATTCGGTTTCTAGTCGTTGTCCTGGTTGTACTTGATGCCCGAGTAGCTCAAATACTTTGCTTTTTTTACTTCTGGCCATAAACCATCTCTGTCAAATACGTTAGCAACAATGTAACAACTGGTTCAAAATCACACTAATCATTCTTCTTTAGGTGACGAAAAATAATTTTTATTGAAAAGATTAAAGTTTCACCAGATGTATGAGTTGTGTAAGCACATTGGGTTAATTTCTGTGTTTATTGAGTGGCTGTACGCTGTGTTTTAAAGTAGCACATTCATCGAATAAATAAGGCTGTGTTAAATTTAATACTCATATTTTTTTGAAGAAAAACTGACTTTTACCTATGGTTTTAATCCGCTAATATCCCCGCCGAATTTTTGACCTAATACTATTTAACTAGAGGTTTTGATGAAAAAGGCGTTCGCTAAAATTGGCGCATTGACTGCAGTCGCAGTTTCTCTTTCTGGCTGTGTGGGCAGTAATGCAGTGACAGGTTACGTAATGGGCTTTAACCTAAAAGCAGTAGATAACCGTTACGCTCGTGGTGGTCTAAACATGCTTTTGGCGCCTGTTTATGGTGTTGCTGTTGCAGCGGATTACATCGTATTCAACTCTCTAGAATTCTGGACTGGTAAAAACCCACTAAACGGTAAGCCACACATCTTTGATACCAAGATGGATACTTACATCGACGTGAACCACCAGTTAGACAAATCTCTAACGACTGCACCGATCGGTCCTCTAACGCACAACCGTGTTATCGAGCAAGGTCAAATGCAACAGATCGACGAGAACACCGTTCAGATGGACATTACATACAACAACGGTGACAAAGCGACACTAATGGGCGTTCGTGAAGGTGACTTCGTTACTTACTACATCGATGGTGAAGTGGTTGCTAAAACTTCTATGGATGAGCTAGCGGCATACGCGCAAACTCGCGCATAGTTTGCGATACTCTTGTTATAAAGAGTCTGTAATAAAAAGCTCACAATAAAAAAAGGGTGCCGAGGCACCCTTTTGTGTTTTTCGCGTATTGGTTTGAATTACGCTTTTTCAGGAATGGCTTCAAGAAGCGCAACCATTTGGTCCCAGAACAGTTGAACGGTATCGATCTTCACTTTCTCATCTGGAGAATGAGGGAACTTGATGGTTGGACCGAAAGAAACCATATCCATGTTCGGGTAAGGTTCTTTGAACAGACCACATTCAAGACCTGCGTGGATAACCATGATGTTTGGCTTGTGACCGTAGATGCCTTCGTACATATCACGGAAAATTGCCATGATCTCTGAATCAGCATCTGGTTTCCAGCCTGGGTAAGCGCCAGAGAATTCAATTTGAGCACCAGCCAGTTCAGCGACAGATTGAAGCATACCTTCAACTTGGCTACGACCTGAGTCGATCAGGGAACGAATTAGGCATAGAACGGTTACTTTGTTCTCTTCTGTTGTGATAACACCAACGTTAAGTGATGTTTCAACCACGCCTTCAACTTCATCACTCATACGCATTACACCGTTTGGACAAGCGTTCAATGCTGCGATGAAACGTTGTTGGTCTGCAATCGCAAACACTTGTGCATCTGTTGCAACTTCTTCGTTGAAAGTCACGATGTCTGTTTCAATTTTACCAAGCTCTGTTTTTAGTAACTCAGTGTAGTAGTTGAACAGTTCCGCTAGTTTATCTTGATTTTCTGCCGGTAGTGCTACAGTTACAAAAGCTTCACGAGGAATCGCGTTACGTAAACTACCGCCACGGAATTCAACCAGGCGAAGATCCAACTCTTGCGCGTGACCAGCGAGGAAGCGACCAATCAGTTTGTTTGCGTTACCGCGACCTGTATGGATGTCACAGCCAGAGTGACCGCCTTTTAGACCTTTCAGTGTTAGTTGACGAGTAATAAAGCCCGCTGGAATTGCGTCACGAGTAATATCGAAGGTCATTGCGCCATCGATACCTCCTGCACAACCCATGTACACTTCGCCTTCTTGTTCTGAGTCTGTATTTAGAAGGATATCGCCTTTCAACCAGCCAGCTTCAAGACCAAATGCACCTGTCATGCCTGCTTCTTCATCAATAGTCAGTAAAACTTCAATAGGACCGTGCTTGATCTCTTTAGAAGCAAGTACAGCAAGACAAGAAGCCATGCCGATGCCGTTATCTGCACCTAGCGTTGTGCCCTTTGCTGTTACCCATTCACCATCGATGTATGGCTGAATTGGATCTTGAGTGAAGTCGTGATCAGTGTCTTCGTTCTTTTGTGGCACCATGTCGATGTGTGCTTGAAGCACTACACCTTTTTTGTTTTCCATACCTGGTGTCGCAGGTTTTTTAATGAACACGTTGCCAGTTGGATCGCGGCGTACGTCAAAACCTTGCTCTGTTGCCCAAGTAACAATGTACTGTGCTAGAGCTTCTTCATGTTTTGAAGGGTGAGGGATTGAACAAATCTTATCGAAAAACTGCCAAAGTGGAGCAGGTGATAAGGTACTGATTTCAGAATGGAATTCAGACACGGAAGACTCCTTTTGATGTGCTTTGCCAAATTTAAACCGTAAATTTAATGAGTGTTTAGCAGTAAATGCTAATCGGTATTGGCTTGGAATTGCCCTCAGCATACCACCAGAAAAGCGGTTCTAGTAGTTGTGGTGAAAAGGATTTGCCCTAGAACTGTCACAGATTATGAACACAACGTAATACACCAATGCAACGAGCTTAGTATGTTCTGAAAGTTTGTTTAATTTTTAATTTACTAAACTGTAATTTAATTACAGTTAATTCTTGATGGAGGTCAATTTATTAAGTTTTTGTGATTCTGGTCACTAAAATGCTTGTAATTAAATTTCTGGGTGGTATATTTGTAACCAGCTTCTGAGAGAAGAATGAAATGCTCAAAGGATGAGTCCGTTTATCGCCTCCAAGGAACTGAGAAATCAACCAAATTAACAGTATTAATTGATTTAGAAGGTGATATTTATGAAAGGTTTACCAAGTGCAATGTTCTGGAACAGCAAATCTGTTTACACCGGTAACTTTGTATACCCAACAAGCTTTGGTTACTAATTGAAGCCAACGCATGTGACTCGAACAAGTTTGTTCACCCCTATAAATTGGAATTTTTTTTCAGTGCATAGTGCTGACATGATTCACCGCCACTCAAATTGAGTGGCGTTTTTTTATCTTCTGATCCCAATCTCGCCTATTTTATCGCCACCAAGCTTCAATTCTCCGATTGCTTATCTCACTTGTTTCATTTTCTGACCAATTCTTTGGGTATTTAGCGTCCAAAACGATGACTTTGCGTTTGAAAGTTTAATACATTGCTCAGTTTGTACACATACGTTTGTTTTCAGTACAAGTTCGTTAGTTATTGTTTATTAAGACCTAAATTTATTTGCTGTTTAAAACGCTAGCTAATGGGTTTCATATCCCAAGAAAAAAATCCCTTTAGAGTGAAAATTCTATCTGGAATTTGTTATTTGATAACTTTATAATTCGAGCCAATCGATTACGCAACCGTTTACTTTTTACCTTTTACAGGATTCGATCATGCTCGAAAGGCTCTTTAAACTTAGTGAAAATGGCACCAATGTGCGCACTGAGATCATCGCAGGTGTTACTACCTTCCTAACTATGGCTTACATCATCTTTGTAAACCCAGCTATCCTTGCAGATACAGGTATGGATCGTGGTGCCGTGTTCGTTGCGACGTGTCTTGCTGCCGCTATTGGCTGTTTCATCATGGGCTTAGTAGCAAACTACCCAATCGCTCAGGCTCCAGGTATGGGTCTAAACGCGTTCTTTACCTATTCCGTTGTGTTGGGCATGGGTTACACATGGCAAGTCGCGCTAGCAGCAGTATTTGTTTCCGGTCTGCTATTTATCGTCTTGAGTGTGTTTAAGATTCGCGAATGGATCATCAATTCGATTCCACTTTCTCTTCGTACTGGTATCTCAGCAGGTATCGGTCTGTTCCTTGCTTTCATCGCACTGAAAAACGCAGGTATTGTTGTAGATAACCCAGCAACGCTAGTTTCAATGGGTAATATCACTTCTCTACCATCTGTACTTGCAGCGATTGGCTTCTTCATGACGATTGCATTGGTTCACCGTGGTGTGAAAGGTGCGGTTATGATCGCAATCCTAGGCGTAACAATTCTTGGTCTGATCTTTGGTGACGTTCAGTGGGGCGGCATCATGTCAACACCACCAAGCATCGCGCCAACCTTCATGCAGCTAGACTTCTCTGGCTTGTTCGAAGTAGGTATGATCTCTGTAGTATTTGCTTTCCTATTCGTTGACTTGTTCGACACTGCAGGCACGCTAGTTGGTGTTTCGCAAAAAGCGGGTTTGACTGACGAAAACGGCAACATTCCACGCCTAAATAAAGCGCTACTTGCAGACTCAACAGCAACATCTGTCGGTGCTCTACTAGGTACATCAAACACGACGTCATACATTGAGAGCGTTTCTGGTGTAGCCGCTGGTGGTCGTACAGGTCTAACTGCTGTGGTTGTTGGCGTATTGTTCCTTCTTGCTCTATTGTTCTCTCCACTAGCGGGAATGATTCCAGCTTACGCAACGTCTGGTGCACTATTTTACGTGGCTATCTTGATGCTTTCTGGTCTTGTTGGCATCGACTGGCGTGACCTAACAGAAGCGGCTCCTGTTGTCGTAACGTGTTTGGTTATGCCTTTGACTTTCTCTATTGCAGAAGGTATCACGCTTGGTTTCATTGCTTACGCTGCGATCAAACTGTTCAGTGGTAAAGGACGTGAAGTCTCAATGAGTGTATGGGTTATGTCCGCTATCTTCATTGCGAAGTACATCCTAGGCTAACTCTGACGATTAAAAGAAAAGCCAGTGTGGGCACACGTTCACACTGGCTTTTTGTTTGTGGGCTTTTACTGGAGGGGAATTTCTCCTTGTTTATGGAGCATTTCTTCTCAAATTCATTCCCTTCTTTATTTTGCCGTGTTCACTGAATTCGATTTTTCTGCGTAATAGACGGAGAATTTTGATATCAGCGTTGGTATTAATCATGGGTTTCGGTAGAATAATCGTTTGCGTAGCTTGAAACCCCCATTTCCTCTGGTGTGGGAAATCTAGATTGATGAGTCCATTTCAGCGCCATCAGCTAGGTCACGGGGATGCATATTTTGAAATTATTAGGTTATTACAATGAGTAAAAAATTCATTATCACTTGGGATGCGATGCAGTCTTACTGCCGTGAACTGGCTGAGAAACAAATGCCAGCTGAGCAATGGAAAGGTATTTGGGCGGTAAGTCGTGGTGGCTTGGTTCCTGGTGCTATCTTGGCTCGTGAGCTAGGTATTCGCTACGTAGATACAATTTGTATCTCAAGCTACGACCACGATCATCAACGTGACATGACAGTGCTTAAAGCACCAGAAGGTGACGGTGAAGGTTACCTAATCATTGAAGACCTAGTAGATAGCGGTGATACAGCGCGTAAACTTCGTGAAATGTACCCGAAAGCAAAACTGATTGCTGTATGTGCTAAGCCTTCTGGTAAAGAGCTACTTGATGACTACGTAGTAGACATCGCACAAGACACTTGGATCGAGCAACCTTGGGATATGTCTATCCAGTACGCTGAGCCAGTAAATCGCAAGCAAAAATAAGTTTGCACTAAGAATATTGAGAAATGCCCCTTTATAGGGGCATTTTTTTTATTATTATTACGCTATTGCAACCAGCCTAGAGTTCTTCCTATGTCAGAAGACGTCAGTAAAAACCTCTCCGAAACTTTGTTTGTCAAACACAAACAAGCGAAAGAAACCTCTGCACTTACTCAATACATGCCGACCAGCCAAAAGATTCTTGATGAGCGAGAAGAGCATGAAGATCGTGCTTGGTATCGTCATTTGAGACGTCTTCAATGGGCGTGGCAGGGCTTATCTCCTATCGAAATGGAAGGGGTACTTTCTAAAATCGCGTCATCGAATCATTCTCGTACCGAAGATAAATGGCTTGATACGGTCATGGGTTACCACGGTGGTAACTGGACGTTTGAGTGGATTAAGTTAGGCATGGAGCATCAACGCCGCGCGAATGAAATGAAGGGGGAGGAAGCGGCTGATGAGCTGTTTACGGCTTCATTGTGTTTTAGCATTGCAGGCTATCCACATTTAAAGAATGATAACTTAGCCATTCAAGCACAGGTATTGGCGAACAAAGCGTATTCAGAAGGCTCAGAAAAAACTAAATACGTGATCAAGCAGATCGAAGTGCCTTACCAAAAACGCAAGATCATCGCGAACCTACATCTTCCTCGCACAGATAAACAATTACCAGTTGTAATGGTCAGTGCTGGTTTGGACAGCTTGCAAACGGATATGTGGCGCTTGTTCAGAAACCACTTAGCTCCAAAAGACATTGCGATGGTGACTATTGATATGCCGTCAGTCGGTCATAGTTCACATTGGCCGCTGACTGAAAACTCCAGTTGCCTTCATCAAGCGGTTTTGAATGAACTGTATTCTCTACCTTGGGTTGATCACCACAAAGTTGGATTGATTGGCTTCCGCTTTGGCGGTAATGCCATGATTCGTCTTTCGTTTGTTGAGCAAGAAAAGATCAAAGCTTGTGTGGCTTTGGGAGCACCAGTGCATGATCTGTTTACGTCGCCTAAAAAGTTGCAGCAAATGCCGAAGATGTACCTTGACCTATTAGCGTCTCGCCTTGGTAAGAGTGCTGTTGACATCAATAGCATGGCCGGACAGATGATGGCATGGTCACTCAAGGTACAAGGTTTCCTAAGTAGCCGTAAAACTAAGGTGCCAATTTTAGCATTGAGTCTCGAAGGGGACCCAGTTTCACCTCATAGTGATAACCAGTTGGTAGCACTGTTTAGCCAGTACGGACAAGCCAAGAAAATCAGTTCCAAGACAATTACAAAAGGTTATGAGCAATCCCTCGATTTAGCCATAAAGTGGTTGGAGGACGAATTATTAAGATGACAAATCTCCTAATTTAGTTAAGAGTGATATATGTGAGCAAAAAATAAGCTCATGATAATTAAAAATAATAATCATTCTTGGATAGCTAAATATCCTTACTATGGAAACGGAGATTCTTATGTCAGAGACGACACAAGGGCCGACTCACTTTCGCTTGATGTCAAAGTTGAAGGCGATAGGTCCGTACCTGCGCGAACCACAATCACAAGAAGGGCACTACTATTTTGACTGTCTATCTGTCTGTGTAGACGACAAAAAGTCACCTGAGAAACGTGAATTTTGGGGCTGGTGGATGGACTTGGAGTCCATCGAAGGTGGCTTTACGGCAAAATACCATATTGGTAAATACAACAAAGAAGGGGAATGGACCTCAGAACCATTACCAAATAAGGTGGTAGAGGAAGTGTACTTGACACAAAGTACCTTCCATCAAAAGCTTATTGATACAGTGGCTGAGCATTTCAAACTGGAAGTGGAATATCACACCGAATCGTTTGATTTCGCCTAATTTGGCTGTTTTCTTCCCTGATAAGACAAAAAGGTGCGTTTTCGCACCTTTTCTGCTTGTTAAATCCCCATTTGATTGCTAAAACATCCACTCTTTATTTGTTTTTCATTTCAGAAGACATCATGACAACGAATCAACAGAATGCAGTTGTTTCACAACCACAGACCGTCGTTGTGAAACTGGGTACAAGTGTGCTGACAGGCGGCACTTTGGCGTTAGACCGTGCTCATATGGTAGAGCTGGCTCGTCAATGTGCTGAGCTTAAAAAACAAGGCCATTCAGTAGTAATGGTTTCGTCTGGTGCGATTGCAGCAGGCCGTGAGCATCTTGGATACCCCGCACTGCCCAACGCGATGGCGAGCAAACAGTTGCTTGCAGCCGTGGGTCAGAGCCGTCTGATTCAAACATGGGAGTCTTTGTTTGGTATTTACGGTATCAAAATTGGTCAGATGCTACTGACTCGCGCTGATTTGGACGATCGTGAACGTTTCCTTAACGCACGTGACACCATTAATGCGTTGGTTGCGAATGACATTATCCCTATCGTTAATGAAAACGATGCTGTCGCAACAAATGAAATCAAAGTAGGTGATAACGATAACTTGTCTGCTTTGGTGGGGATTTTGTGTGGTGCAGACAAATTGCTGCTCCTGACTGATCAAAAAGGTTTGTTTACCGCAGACCCACGTAAAGATCCGAATGCTGAGCTGATCAAAGAAGTGAAAACTATCGATGATACTTTGCGTAAAATTGCAGGTGGTAGTGGCACAACGCTAGGTACGGGCGGCATGGCAACCAAACTTCAAGCGGCAGACATAGCTCGCCGCGCTGGTATTGAAGTTATTATCGCCGCTGGTAGTGCACCAAATGTTATCTTTGACTCATTGAGTTCAGAGCCACAAGGCACACGTTTCCTACCGTGTTCTGAAGCACTAGAAAACCGTAAGCGTTGGATCTTAGCCGGTCCTGCGGCGTCTGGTGACATCATTATTGATGACGGTGCCGTTAACGCGGTTGTAGGTAAGGGCAGTAGTCTGCTTGCGAAAGGCGTTATTAAAGTAAGTGGTGATTTTGCTCGTGGCGAAGTCGCCCGCGTGACAAACTCCCACGGTAAACTGGTTGCTCGTGGTATCAGTGCCTACTCAAGTGAAGACCTAGCGAAAATTGCAGGTAAGCACAGTAAATATATCATCTCTATTTTGGGTCATGACTACGGCTCAGAAGTGATTCATCGCGATGATCTTGTCGTCATTCAAGAATAGAAATTGAGGGAAGCAAAGTGGATTTAACGAATATGGGTAAAGCTGCCAAAGATGCAGCTTTCGAATTGGCGACAGCGTCAACCGCACAAAAGAACCAAGCACTAGCCATTATCGCCGATGAGCTAGAAGCAAATGCAGCAACCATTTTGGCTGCAAACGCAAAAGATATTGAGTTAGGTCGCGAAGCGGGTCTAACGGATGCATTACTTGACCGCCTTTTACTGAATGAAGAGCGCTTAACGGGTATTGCTAACGATGTTCGTAATGTGATCAGCCTTAACGATCCTGTGGGCAGTGAAATTGACAGCAAAGTGCTAGAAAACGGCATGTCTCTGTCTCGTCGTCGCGTGCCACTTGGTGTAGTTGGTGTGATTTACGAAGCGCGTCCGAATGTCACCATCGATATTGCTGCTTTGTGTCTAAAAACAGGTAATGCAAGCATCCTACGTGGTGGTAAAGAGACATTTTTCTCTAATATGGAACTGGTGAAGGTTATCCAATCGGCACTTGCGAAAGCAAACTTGCCAGCGGCTTCTGTTCAGTACATCGAAAAACCGGATCGTGAGTTGGTTTCTCAATTACTTAAGCTAGACGACTACGTCGATATGATCATTCCACGTGGTGGCGCTGGTCTACACAAAATGTGTAAAGAGAACAGTACCATTCCAGTGATCATTGGTGGCTTTGGTATTAGTCACATTTTTGTTGATGAATCAGCAGAGCTAGAGAAATCACTCAATGTTGTTGAAAACTCAAAAGTCCAACGCCCGTCCGCATGTAACTCGCTAGATACTTTGCTGGTTCACGAGAATATCGCTGCGCAGTTCCTGCCAATGATCGTAGAGCGCATGAACGAAAACGTAACTTTTGTCGCAGAGCCAAAAGCAAAAGCACTGATGGCACAAGCGAAACAAATTCGCGATGCGGGTGAAGGTGATTTTGATACGGAATGGCTAAGTTACACGCTAGGTGTAAAAGTGGTTGCTGATGTGAAAGAAGCGATTGATCACATGCGCGTTCACAACGCGAGCCACTCAGATGCGATCATGACAAACAGCCTACAAAACTCAGAATTGTTCATTAACTCTGTCGGTTCTGCGGCGGTTTACGTAAATGCCGCAACACGTTTTACTGACGGTGCTCAGTTTGGTTTAGGTGCCGAAGTTGCGGTATCAACTCAGAAACTGCATGCTCGTGGTCCTATGGGTTTGGAAGAACTGACCAGCTACAAATGGGTTGGTAAAGCGAACTACTTAGCACGCAGTTAACAGAAACCGTTTGATATTGATTGAAAAAGGGGCAGCGATGCCCCTTTTTGTTTTCTCTAACATAGCAATTCCGCTACACTAGTCTTGCTTTTGGGACGAACCCAATTGCAAGCTATTTGGAGGTGATATGCATTGTCCTTTTTGTTCTGAGAACGACACAAAAGTAATTGATTCACGCTTGGTTGCTGATGGGCATCAAGTGCGTCGTCGTCGTCAATGCCTTGCGTGCAGTGAACGTTTTACAACGTTTGAGACCGCAGAGTTGGTGATGCCGAAAGTGATTAAATCTAACGGTAACCGTGAACCATTTGATGAAGATAAAATGGTTGGTGGTATTCAACGTGCCTTAGAAAAACGTCCAGTTAGTGCTGACTCTATTGAGCTAGCCATCAGCATGATTAAGTCCCAACTGCGTGCAACTGGTGAACGTGAAGTACCAAGTGAAATGATTGGTAATTTGGTTATGGATCAATTGAAAGAGCTGGATAAAGTCGCTTATATCCGCTTTGCATCAGTTTATCGTAGCTTTGAAGACATCCGTGAATTCGGCGAAGAAATTGCTCGCCTAGAAGACTGATTGAATCATGGCTCAACAATCTCTCTCTTCAGAATTTACCTCTCAAGATTTCGAAATGATGTCGCGTGCGCTCAAGTTAGCGAAACGCGGCATTTATACAACGGCACCTAACCCGAATGTAGGCTGCGTTATTGTCCGTGACGGTGAGATTGTTGGCGAAGGTCATCACCATCGTGCGGGGGAACCTCATGCTGAAGTTCACGCGATGCGTATGGCTGGCAATAAAGCTGAAGGCGCAACGGCATATGTGACACTGGAACCTTGCTCTCATTATGGTCGTACGCCACCTTGTGCTGAGGGGCTAATCAAAGCCAAAGTCGCACGTGTTGTTTGTGCAATGGAAGATCCAAACCCGAAAGTTGCAGGACGCGGTTTTCAAATGCTGCGCGATGCGGGGGTAGACGTTCAAGTTGGCTTATTAGAAAGCGATGCGATCGAGCTGAACAAAGGGTTTATCAAGTTCATGCAAACTGGCATGCCTTATGTTCAGTTGAAAATGGCAGCCAGCCTCGATGGGCAAAGTGCACTCAATAATGGTCAGAGTCAATGGATCACCTCCCCAAAGGCTCGCCAAGATGTACAGCGTTATCGAGCGTTGAGTGGCGCTATTCTCTCGACCAGTAAGACAGTCATTGATGACAATGCATCGCTGAATGTGCGTTGGGATGACCTGCCATGCAGTGTGCGAGCTCAATATACTCAAGATGAAGTTCGTCAGCCTCTTCGTGTGATTTTCGATCGCCAGTCTCAACTTAGCGATGATCTAAAACTATTTAATACCGACGGTGAGCGTATTATTGTTAGTCACGACGGCGATATTGCGCCTGAGCTGACGGAAAATGGTCAAATTGACTTAACGGCGACATTAAAAGCTGTAGCGAGCGAATATCATATTAATCACTTGTGGGTTGAAGCTGGCGCTACACTCGCGAGTTCATTAATCAAAGCTAACCTTGTAGATGAACTGATTGTTTATCTTGCTCCTAAATTAATGGGCAGTGATGGGCGAGGTTTGATTGGTGCTCTTGGGCTAACCGATATGGCACAAGTTATCGATTTAACTATTACCGACGTTCGAATGGTAGGGGTGGATATTCGCATTACTGCAACCGTCAAACGCAACCAAAGCTAGAAAGAAGCATTATGTTTACAGGAATTGTAGAAGCAGTTGGCAAACTAACTGCAATCACGCCAAAAGGCGAAGACATCACCGTTACGGTCGAAGTTGGCAAGTTGGATATGTCTGACGTTAAGTTGGGGGACAGTATCGCAACGAATGGTGTGTGCTTGACGGTCGTCGACTTCGGTAGCAACTATTACAGTGCTGACTTATCACTGGAAACGCTGAATAAAACAGGTTTTGCCGCTTACCAAGTTGGCGATAAAGTGAACCTGGAAAAGGCCATGTTACCAACGACACGTTTTGGTGGGCACATTGTGTCTGGTCACGTCGATGGCGTGGGCGTGATTGTTGAGCGCAACCAAGTTGGTCGAGCGATTGAATTCTGGGTAGAAATGCCTACTGAAATCAGTAAGTACGTCGCAGAAAAAGGCTCGATCACAGTGGATGGCATTAGTCTGACCGTCAATGACCTACGTAAAAATGGTTTTAAATTGACGATTGTTCCTCACACCAGTGAAGAGACCACGATTGATCAGTTCCAGGTGGGTCGCAAAGTGAACCTAGAAGTGGATGTACTGGCTCGCTACATGGAACGCTTGCTACAAGGTCAAAAAGAAGAATCGCAAGAGTCACGTATTACCATGGACTTCTTGCAGCAAAATGGTTTTGCGTAGGCGAAACCGACAATAATCACAGAACGTTATCAGGTTAATTGACTTAATAAGGGTTGGCTGCAAACTGCGCTAAAGCCAGTAGACATGGCTAACCGAAACGTTAAACGTATTGCTGCTGCAATAATAAATTTATGAATAACGGGAAACAGAATATGCCTATCAGCACGCCTCAAGAAATTATTGATGACATTCGCGCGGGCAAAATGGTCATCCTGATGGATGATGAAGACCGCGAGAATGAAGGTGATTTGATCATGGCTGCCGAGCACATTACGCCGGAAGCAATCAACTTTATGGCTACGCATGGTCGTGGCTTGATCTGTCTAACCATGACAAAAGCTCGTTGTGAAAGCCTTGGTTTACCGCCAATGGTGCAAGACAACAATGCGCAATACACCACGAACTTTACCGTTTCTATTGAAGCGGCTGAAGGTGTTACGACAGGTATCTCTGCCGCAGACCGTGCTCGCACTGTACAAGCTGCCGTTGCGCCAAATGCGAAAGCAGCTGATTTAGTTCAACCTGGTCATATCTTCCCTCTAGCAGCACAAGATGGTGGCGTTCTAACTCGCGCTGGTCATACAGAAGCAGGCTGCGATTTGGCTCGCCTTGCAGGTCTAGAGCCAGCATCGGTTATCGTTGAGATCCTAAACGACGACGGCACGATGGCACGTCGTCCTGATCTTGAAGTATTTGCTGAAAAGCACGGCTTAAAGCTAGGTACTATTGCGGACTTGATTGAATACCGCAATAACACCGAAACAACGATTGAACGTGTTGCTGAGTGTGCATTGCCAACAGAGTTCGGTGAGTTCACGCTTGTGACTTACAAAGACACGATTGATAACCAAGTGCACTACGCAATGTGTAAGGGTGACCTTGCTTCTGAAGCGCCATTGGTCCGCGTTCATTTACAAGATGTATTTACCGATGTCCTTCGAAGTGACCGCAACGCAGAGCGTAGCTGGACACTTGAGAAAGCAATGAAGCGCATTGGCGAAGAAGGTGGTGTTCTGGTTGTACTTGGCAACGAAGAGTCAACCGATCTGCTTATTCACCGAGTGAAAATGTTTGAAGCACAAGACAAAGGCGAAGCACCAACGCTTGCTAAGAAGCAAGGTACGTCACGCCGAGTGGGTGTCGGCTCTCAAATCCTTGCTGATCTGGGCATTCACGATATGCGCCTGCTTTCTTCAACCAACAAGAAGTACCACGCACTCGGCGGTTTTGGTCTGAATGTGGTTGAGTACGTCTGCGAATAATAACTGACCAGCGAGTTCCTAGTCTTACATGCACTTATCGTCGCTAAGGCGAGGAACTCGTGATTCGTCCCCAATTTCCATTAGATATTGCTCACAAAATTGTGATAGAATCCGGCGATTCTCACTTGATGAACAATTTTCACTTATAAATAGAGTTAAAGGAAAGCTTATGAAAGTGATCGAGGGTGGCTTCCCAGCGCCAAATGCAAAAATTGCTATCGTTATTTCTCGTTTCAACAGTTTTATTAACGAAAGCCTACTATCTGGTGCGATCGATACACTAAAGCGTCACGGACAAGTAAGCGAAGACAACATCACTGTTGTTCGTTGCCCAGGTGCCGTAGAACTACCTCTAGTAGCTCAACGTGTTGCTAAAACTGGTAAGTACGATGCAATCGTATCTCTAGGTACAGTAATTCGTGGCGGTACACCGCACTTTGACTATGTTTGTAGTGAGTGTAACAAGGGTCTTGCACAAGTTTCTCTGGAGTACAGTCTTCCAGTAGCATTTGGTGTATTGACTGTTGATACTATCGATCAAGCGATTGAACGCGCAGGAACCAAGGCTGGTAATAAAGGTGCAGAGGCTGCACTAAGCGCACTTGAAATGATTAATGTACTATCTGAAATTGATTCCTAATGGGGGCCAGTGTGAAACCAGCCGCACGTCGTAACGCACGTCAATTCGCTCTACAAGCGATCTATTCATGGCAAATTACCAAAGATAATGTTGCCACGATCGAAGAACAGTTTTTGTCTGGCGACAAATACGATGAAGAAGAACTTCACGCATCTGAGCCTGCACTTGCTGCTCCAGAAACAGACGTAGCTTACTTCCGTGAACTACTAAGCGGTGTTGTACTTAGCCACTCTGAGCTAGATAGCAAAATCCGTCCATACGTGTCTCGTCCAATGCAGGACCTAGACATGATGGAACTTGCTCTTCTTCGTCTTGCTATGTACGAGATGACTCGTCGCGAAGATGTTCCTTACAAAGTGGTAATCAACGAAGCGATTGAACTTGCAAAAGTATTCGCGGCAGAAGACAGCCACAAATTTGTGAATGGTGTGCTAGATAAAGCGGCGCCACACGTACGTAAGAAATAACGATTTCTTCATTAAAAAGGTCAGCAGATGCTGACCTTTTTTGTATCAAAAGCTTTTCCATCAAAAAGTAAGTGAATAATGTCTGGTGAATTCAATCTGATCGATAAGTACTTTGTTGGACGTCAAAGCCAACGCAAAGACGTACACCTAGCGGCGGGTGACGACTGTGCGTTAGTGAAAGCGCCAGATAACGTACAAATTGCCATTAGTACTGATACGTTAGTGGCTGGAACCCATTTTCTTGCGGATGCAAACCCTGCTTGGGTCGCACATAAGGCGTTGGCATCAAATATTAGTGATCTCGCGGCAATGGGTGCAACGCCGGCGTGGGTGAGCTTTGCATTGACGATGCCTAAGCCTGATGAAGCTTGGCTCGCGCCTTTCTGTGATGCATTTTTTGAGCTGGCGGATTATTTTGGTATTCAACTTATTGGTGGTGATACCACAAAAGGTCCACTGAGCCTGACGCTCACCGTGCAAGGGTTTGTACCAGAAGGGAAAGCACTGACTCGCTCTGGGGCGAAAGTCGGGGACTGGGTTTATGTCACGGGCAACCTTGGAGATGCCAAAGCCGGTCTGGATGTGATTCTGGATGATTCACTGCGCTCGCGTATTGCTGCGCAGGAACTTGAGACAGCGCATTATCTTAGCTCACCTCGTGTTTTGGCTGGTCAAGCGCTCGTTGGGTTGGCTTCGGCTGCGATTGATATCTCTGATGGTTTAATCTCTGATATCAAACACATCCTCAAACGTTCTGATGTTGGTGTGAGCTTAGATGTTTCCCAATTGCCAATTTCTTCAGAACTGGTTCAGTTTTTAGATGATAAGGTCATCGCACAGCAGTATGCTCTATCAAGTGGCGAAGAATACGAACTGTGCTTTACTGTGCCAGAGCAAAACCGTGGCTCATTACAAAGCGCTTTGTCTCATATCGGATGTAAAGTCACGTGTATTGGTCAGATTCGACCAAAAGGTACCTTCGAGCTGCATGATAACAATCAACCGCTTGATTGGGATCTGAGTGGCTTTGACCACTTTAAATGATATGAGCTAGGCTCTAGCCTAAGATTGAAACCAAACTTGCAGTATAGGTTTAAGGAAATGACCAACCCTCTCTCTCTGATTTCATTAAAGAACCCGTGGCATTTATTGGCGACAGGTTTTGGTAGCGGTTTATCACCTGTAGTGCCAGGCACAATGGGCACACTGGCATCTGTACCATTATTTCTATTGTTAGCCCAATTGCCTTTTCCACTATACGTGGTCGCCGTACTTGTCTCTTGTGTGATTGGCATAAAGATCTGCCAAGTGACATCAGACGACATGGGCGTTCATGACCATGGCTCAATCGTGTGGGATGAATTTGCGGGCTTTTGGATCACCATGAGCTTAGTGCCTGCACTGAATATTCCCTTAACAGAATGGAAATGGTTACTTACTGGTTTTATCTTGTTCCGCTTCTTTGACATGGTAAAACCGTGGCCTATCGGTTGGTTAGATAAACGTGTTCATGGCGGCTTAGGTATCATGATTGATGATATCGTGGCGGGCATTATGGCGGGTATCGCACTGTTTTTTGTGGCGAAATACGCAGGTTGGATGTAGTACCTACCACTGACCATCGACAAATAAACAAAAGGGATGCCAGAGCATCCCTTTTTTGTGTTTACGCGATTTTATTGCTTTACGCTATTTACTTGGCTAGGTAATCGTTGATTGATTTCTCGATGCCTTGCGCGTCTAAACCAAGTTCTTCGTGCAGCTCGTCTTGCGTACCTTGAGGTATGAAGCGATCTGGCAAGCCAAGATTTAGTACTGGCTTGATGATCTTATCTTGCATCATAAACTCAATTACACCTGCACCAGCGCCACCTGCAATCGCATTCTCTTCTAGTGTAACCAGAACATCATGCTCAGCGGCGAGCTGACGGATCAAGGCTTCATCAAGAGGCTTAACAAAGCGCATATCAGCAACTGTTGCGTTGA
This sequence comes from Vibrio harveyi NBRC 15634 = ATCC 14126 = KCTC 12724, assembly GCF_001591145.1. Classification (GTDB taxonomy): domain Bacteria; phylum Pseudomonadota; class Gammaproteobacteria; order Enterobacterales; family Vibrionaceae; genus Vibrio; species Vibrio harveyi. The sequence goes on from NZ_BCUF01000003.1 coordinate 144,830, forward strand.
GGTTTTCAGCCGCCTCCAATGCGTTACCTAAGAAGGTACCGAAGCTAAGAATTGCCACTTTCTCGCCTTTACGCACGATACGACCTTTACCGATTTCAAGTGCAGTGAAGTCTTTTTCGATTTCTGTGCCCATACCGCTACCGCGTGGGTAACGAACCGCGCTTGGACCCGTGTGTTTGTGGCCTGTGTACAGCATCTGACGACATTCGTTTTCGTCACTTGGTGCCATGATTACCATGTTCGGGATACAACGCATAAAGCTGAGATCGAACGCGCCTTGGTGAGTTTGACCATCTGCGCCAACCAGACCTGCACGGTCGATAGCGAACATCACTGGCAAATCCATGATCGCAACGTCGTGGATCAGTTGATCATAACCACGCTGTAGGAAGGTAGAGTAGATTGCTACGATCGGGTGATCGCCCGCAATTGCCATACCTGTTGCAAGTGTCACGGCATGCTGCTCTGCGATCGCTACGTCAAAGTACTGCTCAGGGTACTCTTTTGAGAAGCGAACCATACCAGAGCCTTCACGCATTGCTGGTGTAATCGCCATCAGCTTAGGATCTTGCGCTGCCATATCACATAGGAAATCACCAAAGATCTTAGAGAAGGTTGGCTTGCCGCCACTGCTCTTCGGCAAACTGTTATGTGATGGGTCGAACTTTGGTACACCGTGGTAGCCGATAGGATCTTTTTCTGCTGGCTCATAACCTTTACCTTTCTTGGTCATGATGTGCAGGAATTGTGGACCTTTCAACTCACGCATGTTTTTCAATGTCTTGACGAGCTCGTTGACATCGTGACCATCGATAGGACCGATGTAGTTGAAGCCAAGCTCTTCGAATAACGTGCCAGGAACGACCATGCCTTTTAGGTGTTCTTCTGTACGACGCACCAACTCTTTGATCGGTGGGACGCCGGACAGCACTTTCTTGCCGCCTTCACGGATAGAAGTGTACAAGCTGCCAGAAAGGACTTTCGCAAGGTGATTGTTCAACGCGCCTACGTTCTCTGAAATCGACATTTCGTTGTCGTTTAGAATCACTAGCATGTCAGGGTGAACGTCACCAGCGTGGTTCATTGCTTCAAAAGCCATACCAGCCGTAATGGCACCATCACCGATTACGCTGACCACTTTACGACCTTGACCTTCTTTTTCTGCGCTAATGGCCATACCGAGACCAGCACTGATAGAAGTCGATGAATGGCCAACAGATAAAGTGTCGTACTCGCTCTCTTCGCGCCAAGGGAATGGGTGAAGCCCGCCTTTTTGACGGATAGTAGGCATTTGATCACGACGACCTGTCAGAATCTTATGTGGGTAAGCCTGATGACCCACATCCCAGATTAGCTGGTCAACAGGTGTGTTATATACATAGTGCAGAGCGACCGTTAGCTCTACTGTGCCTAAGCCAGACGCTAAATGTCCGCTAGACTGACTCACTGAATTTAGCAGATACGTGCGTAGTTCATCGCACAATGTCGGCAATGTTTCTTTCGGAAGAAGACGCAACTCCTCCGGTGTATTTGCTAACGCCAGTGTCGGGTATTTTGAAATATCAAGAGTCATATAAATGCGCGCTTATAGTTTAGTTCTTGCGCTCGATGACATATCGGGCGAACTCTTCGAGTAACTGAGTATTGTATGGGATTGCTTCCAATGCTTGAAGTGCTTCCTGTAACAGAGTGTGAGCTTTCTCCATTGCTCCCTCCAAACCCAGTAGAGATGGATAAGTGCTCTTGTTCAGCTCTTGGTCTGAGCCTTGAGGCTTACCCAGTGTTTCTGTGTCACTAATGATATCAAGAATATCGTCTTGAACCTGAAACGCCAGACCGATCGCTTTTGAGTAGCCTTCTAGGTGTGGCAATACTTCCAGACCTTTTTCGCCTGCGGCTAACGCACCAAGTTTGACTGCACAGTTAATCAGTGCACCAGTTTTATTGCGATGAATTTCTTCTAAATCTGCGAGAGAAACTCGACGATTCTCTGCACCTAAATCTAACGCTTGACCAAGACACATGCCACTTGCACCAGAAGCTTGCGCTAGTGCTTGTACCATCTTTATACGCTGGCTTTCCGCGTTCGGATTCAGTTCACCTTCAGCAAGAATCGTGAATGCCAATGTTTGTAGAGCATCACCAGTCAAGATTGCTGTGGCTTCATCAAACTTAATGTGGCAAGTCGGTTGACCGCGACGCAGCGCATCGTCGTCCATTGCAGGTAGATCATCGTGAATCAGAGAGTAGGCGTGAATACACTCAATAGCAGACGCTGGCGTGTCGAGATCTTCTGGCTTACAACCTAGCATTTGACCAGTGATGTAAACAAGGAAAGGACGAACACGTTTTCCGCCAAGCAGCAGACCATATTTCATCGCTTGAATCAGCGGCTGTTCTTGGTGAGGCAATTGCTCAAGCCACAGATTGAGTTGTTGGTTGTTTCGTTGTTGATAAGACGTCAATGTCTCTTGCATCACATTGCTCACTACTGATTATTATTCTGACTCAGGGGTGAAGTCACTCAGTGGTGCTTCATCATCTTCGCTAAGAAGAATGCTTACGCGCTGTTCGGCGTCGCTCAGTTTTGTTTGACCAGCACGAGCCAGTGCAATGCCACGTTCAAATTTACGTAGGGCATCATCAAGGGCAAGATCGCCATTCTCTAATTGATCAACTAAGCTATCTAGCTCTTCAATTGTTGCTTCGAAGGTCATATTTTCTGGTTTCTTGACCGCCATCTTTTATCTGCCTTAATAGAGCCTCTAATAGAATGCACGCAAGTTACCTTAGCCTACTAAGTTGGTCAAATTTAACCTTATATAATTGTCACAAAATTAGCGTTAGACAGGTCTGATAAGACGATATTGATCATAGACTTCGGAGCTAAACGATCTTTTTGTGACGTATTGACCAAGATTTTTCTAAAAAAACTGTTCTAGTTGTCGATACAAGTAATAATTCGCCTGACTAGGCAATATTTAAGTATAGCGAGAGGAGTGCTTTGTGGATTTAGCAACCCTAATAGGTTTGATCGGTGGTTTTGCATTCGTCATCATGGCGATGGTGCTAGGCGGCAGCATCGGTATGTTCGTAGACGTTACCTCAATCCTAATCGTAGTTGGTGGCTCTGCATTTGTTGTGTTGATGAAGTTCACCATGGGGCAGTTCTTCGGTGCGACAAAGATCGCAGGTAAAGCGTTCATGTTTAAAGCCGATGAGCCAGAAGATCTGATCGCTAAGATTGTTGAAATGGCAGACGCGGCACGTAAAGGTGGTTTCCTCGCTCTTGAAGAGATGGAAATCAACAACAGCTTTATGCAGAAAGGCATCGATTTACTGGTTGATGGACATGATGCCGACGTTGTACGTGCGGCACTACAGAAAGACATTGCACTTACCGATGAGCGCCATACGCAAGGTACAGGCGTGTTTCGTGCATTTGGAGACGTAGCCCCTGCGATGGGGATGATCGGTACACTGGTTGGTCTGGTAGCCATGCTTTCAAACATGGATGACCCAAAAGCGATCGGTCCTGCGATGGCGGTAGCGCTTTTGACCACACTATACGGTGCGGTGCTTTCTAACATGGTGTTTTTCCCAATTGCAGACAAGCTTTCATTACGTCGCGATCAAGAAACGTTAAACCGTCGTTTGATTATGGATGGTGTTTTGGCGATCCAAGATGGTCAAAACCCTCGTGTTATCGATAGTTACTTGAAGAACTACCTCAACGAGGGTAAACGCGCTCTCGAGATAGACGAGTAATCCGGAGGTCATCTGATGGATGAAGATAACAAATGTGATTGTCCGCCACCCGGTCTCCCGCTGTGGATGGGGACATTCGCTGACTTGATGTCACTGCTGATGTGTTTCTTCGTACTGCTGCTTTCGTTTTCGGAAATGGACGTATTGAAGTTCAAACAAATTGCGGGCTCGATGAAGTTCGCTTTTGGTGTACAAAACCAACTTGAAGTGAAGGACATCCCAAAAGGTACCAGCATCATCGCTCAGGAATTTCGACCGGGTCGCCCTGAGCCGACGCCAATTGATGTCATCATGCAGCAAACCATGGACATCACTCAGCAGACGTTGGAATTCCATGAAGGGGAATCTGACCGAGCAGGTGGTACTAAACGTGACCAAGGTAAGCTGACGGGGGGACAATCACCAGAAACTTCAACGCAAAACAATCAATCGGCAGAAGCAGACATGCAACAACAGCAGTCTGAACAAACGTCGCAAGAGATGGAAACCTTGATGGAAAGCATCAAGAAAGCGTTGGAGCGAGAGATTGAGCAAGGCGCGATTGAAGTAGAAAACCTCGGTCAGCAAATTGTGATTCGAATGCGAGAGAAAGGCGCGTTCCCTGAAGGATCGGCGTTCTTACAGCCGAAATTCAGACCACTAGTACGCCAGATTGCCGAACTGGTGAAAGACGTACCGGGTATTGTTCGAGTGTCTGGACATACGGACAACCAACCGCTGGATTCTGAGCTGTATCGTTCTAACTGGGACTTGTCTTCTCAACGAGCTGTATCGGTTGCCCAAGAGATGGAGAAAGTAAGAGGCTTCTCGCACCAACGCTTACGAGTGCGAGGCATGGCTGATACTGAGCCATTAGCGCCAAACGATTCTGATGCAAACCGCGCACTTAACCGCCGTGTTGAAATCAGCATCATGCAAGGTGAACCACTTTACAGTGAAGAAGTGCCCGTAATTCAATAAGCGGATATTTGTTCTGATACTAAAAGCGAGCGTTAGCTCGCTTTTTTTGTCATTCCATTTCGCTTAGGTGTATAATCTTGCGCCTTTGAAGTGAGCTCAGGCTACCTTTTATGACCAAAACGCACTTTTGCTGCGTATGAAGCATCGAGGTGGAGTATCACTCATTGTTGATTGCGAAACTAACCTGCGAACTAGACTATGAAATTTATTGTAAAGCCCCATCCAGAAATTTTTGTAAAAAGTGAATCTGTGCGTAAGCGCTTCACAAAGATTTTAGAGTGCAACATTCGTAACATCGTTAAGAGCCGTACGGAGTCTGTCGCGGTATTCAACCGTCGTGATCACATTGAAGTGACCTCTGAGAGTGACGAGTTCCACGCTGAAGTTTTAGAAATCCTGACGCACACGCCAGGTATTCACCATATTCTTGAAGTAAAACAAACTGAATTCAAAGACTTGCACGACATCTACGAGCAAGTGTTGGAGCTAAGCGGTTCACTGATCGAAGGCAAGACTTTCGTAGTGCGTGCTAAGCGTCGTGGTAAACACGAATTTACTTCTATTGAGTTAGAGCGTTACGTAGGTGGCGGTCTTAACCAAGCGGTAGAAAGCGCTCGAGTTAAGCTAAGTAAGCCAGACGTAACGATCAACGTTGAAGTGACTAACGACAAGCTAAACCAAGTGTTGGCACGTCACAAAGGTCTAGGTGGTTTCCCTCTAGGTACACAAGAAGACGTACTAAGCCTGATCTCGGGTGGTTTCGACTCTGGTGTTTCTAGCTACCTACATATCAAACGTGGCTCAAAAGTACACTACTGTTTCTTTAACCTAGGTGGTCCAGCACATGAAATCGGCGTTAAGCAGGTTTCTCACTACCTATGGAACAAATACGGTTCTTCAGCAAAAGTACGTTTCATCTCAGTTGATTTCGAGCCTGTAGTTGCAGAAATCCTAGAGAAAGTTGATGACGGCCAAATGGGCGTGATCCTGAAGCGTATGTTCATGCGTGCAGCAGGTATGATTGCTCAGAAGATGAAGATCGAAGCATTGGTAACAGGTGAAGCACTGGGTCAGGTATCGAGCCAGACGCTAACTAACCTACGCCATATCGATAACGTAACAGATACTCTGATTCTGCGTCCGCTGATCAACTGGGATAAAGAAGACATCATCAATCTAGCGCGTGAAATCGGCACAGAAGACTTTGCGAAGACGATGCCAGAATACTGTGGTGTTATCTCTAAGAAGCCAACTGTTAAAGCGGTGAAAGGCAAGCTAGAAGCAGAAGAAGAGAAATTCGACTTCAGCATCCTTGAGCAAGTGGTTCAAGAAGCTCGTATGATGGACATCCGTGATATCGCAAAAGAGTCACAGGAAGCAGCACCAGAAGTTGAGCAAGTACAAGCAGTAGAAGAAAACGCAATCGTATTGGATATCCGTAGCCCTGAAGAGGAAGACGATAACCCACTAGAAATCGATGGTGTTGATGTTAAACATATTCCATTCTACAAATTGGGTACTCAGTTTGGTGATCTAGACCAAGCTAAGACATACCTACTGTACTGTGACCGTGGTGTGATGAGCCGCCTGCAAGCACTTTACTTGCAAGAGCAAGGTTTCAACAACGTGAAGGTTTACCGCCCATAATCGCGTTGCAATGCTGACAATCACAAAAGCGCAAATTGAGAAATCAGTTTGCGCTTTTTTCGTTTTAGCACGCGCAAAATTTTCCCTAATGAAGTGATAAGATTGAGCTCAATCGCACGCTTCGGGATTTGTATTGATATAACGATAATTAATCCGAAATCAGGATGAAAAGGTGATGTTGATACCAATTTCTGAAGAAGAGGGACAGTGGGATTTTTTAGATAAAAAAACACCGCCTAATAAGGCGGTGCAAGAAATTTGACAGACAGGTCAAAATAAATACAGGAAGTATCTGTTTTGTCACAGGGAGTGTGGACAAAACATATGGTAGAAATCTACCTAACTCGAAATACGAGTTTGCAAACACAACATCGCAACAACGAAGCCAATTGATTCACAAAAGGAATCAAGCCGTTCAGGCTCGTGTTGCGGGATGAAATATAGAATTTATCTGGCTGTTCGGCAACGGACATTTTATAATGTTTCAGATAAAAAAAACTAATCCTACTTGAGGTCCCATAATGTCTCGCAGATTGCCTCCGTTGAATTCACTTCGCGTTTTTGAAGCGGCTGCTCGCCATCTCAGTTTTACCCGTGCTGCTGAAGAGTTGTTTGTTACTCAAGCGGCAGTGAGCCACCAAATTAAAGCGTTAGAAGAGTTCTTATCTTTGAAACTTTTCCGTCGTCGCAACCGCTCTTTGTTGCTAACGGAAGAGGGGCAAAGTTACTTTCTAGACATCAAAGATATCTTCACTTCGATTTCAGAAGCGACCGATAAGGTATTGGAACGTAGTGAAAAAGGTGCGTTGACCATCAGTTTGCCACCAAGTTTTGCAATCCAATGGCTGGTACCTCGCTTGGCGGATTTTAATGCCCAAGAACCGGACATCGATGTGCGTATTAAAGCGGTTGATATGGACGAAGGTTCACTGACTGATGATGTTGATGTGGCTATCTATTATGGTCGTGGTAACTGGCCTGGTTTGCGTGCCGATAAACTCTACCAAGAGTTTTTGATCCCACTTTGTTCACCTTCGTTACTTTTAGGTAACAAACCATTAGAATCTCTAAGTGACCTTAAATTACACACCTTGTTACATGATACCTCTCGTAAAGATTGGAAGCAGTTCGCTCGCCAGCAGAATATCGAAGGCATCAATGTGAACCATGGTCCTATTTTCAGCCACTCGACCATGGTGCTTCAAGCTGCTGCGCACGGGCAAGGTGTCGCTCTAGGTAACAACGTGCTAGCCAAACCTGAAATGGAAGCGGGACGCTTAATCGCGCCATTTGATGAGGTATTGGTGTCGAAGAATGCCTTCTATGTGGTGTGTCACGAACAGCAAGCGGATATGGGACGTATCGCGACGTTTAGGGACTGGATGCTAGCAACTGCAAGAAAAGAACAAGAGGAAGTATTGGATGAGCCATTGGATAGCTGAGGGACCTGAAAACGGACCGCTGTTTATTTTTGCTCACGGTGCAGGGGCAGGCATGGAACACGATTTCATGACTGCCGTCGCCAAAGGATTAGTTGAGCAGGGTATACGCGTGGTGCGTTTTAACTTCCCCTATATGGTTAAGCGAGCGGAAGATGGCAAGAAGCGTCCGCCAGATCGTGCCCCAAAACTTCTTGAAGCTTATGAAGAAGTGATCGCTCACTTTACTTCTCAACCTATCGTGATTGGCGGTAAGTCGATGGGTGGGCGTATGTCGAGCTTACTCGCCGATAATGCGCTGGTGGCGGGTGTTGCCTGTTTAGGTTTCCCTTTTCATCCTCCCGGTAAACCAGAGAAATACAAAGGCGAGCATTTAGCGAGTATCGAAAAGCCAACTTTAATCCTGCAAGGTGAGCGCGATACATTCGGCAAGCGCGAAGAGTTCGAAGGCTTTGCATTATCAGAGCAGGTCACAGTGAGCTTTCTGCCAGACGGTGACCACAGCTTTAAGCCACGCAAGAGCTCTGGCTATACAGAGGCAGGTAACATTGCTTCAACAGTGGAGCAGTTAGCGACATTTATTAAAGAGGTGTCCTGTGAAAAGTAAGTGGTTACTCTCATTTACTGGTCTTTCTGGCTTAACATCAGTGGCGCTAGGTGCATTTGCTGCACATGGATTGAAAGCAAAGTTATCGCCTTATTTACTGGGCGTCTTTGAAACCGGCGTTTTGTATCAGTTCATCCATACTTTGGCTATCGCATTTTGTGCGATTTTGCTGTTGCTCAATTTGGGACAAAAAGCACAAAAGTATTTTTTCATCGCGGCGATTTGCTTTATCATCGGCATCTTTTGTTTTAGCGGCAGTCTTTACGCGCTGGCGCTGACGGGCATTAAGTGGTTTGGACCAATTACTCCTATGGGAGGATTCTTGTTCATGATCGGTTGGTGTCTGTTCTTTTTTGCTGCGTTTAATATCAAAGAGGTCTCCAAGTGAAACAACTAATGCTCTATTGCCGTTCTGGCTTTGAGAAAGAGTGTGCTGGTGAAATTCAGGACAAAGCAACACAATTGGAAGTGTATGGCTTCCCTCGTGTGAAGAAAAACTCAGGTTATGTTGTCTTCGAATGTTACCAAGATGGAGACGCAGATAAGCTAGCAAAAGGCTTAGACTTTAGCGCACTGATTTTTGCACGTCAGATGTTTGCTGTGGCTGCCGAGTTCGAAGCGCTACCAAGCGATGACCGTATCAGCCCAATTCTTGCTGAATTGTCTGAAATCGAAGCATTCCCACGTTGTGGCGATCTGCGTATTGAAACTCCCGATACTAACGAAGCGAAAGAGTTATTGAAGTTTTGCCGCAAGTTCACGGTACCAATGCGTCAGGCGATGCGTGGTAAAGGTCTGATGTGGAACAAAGACAACGCGAAGAAGCCAGTACTGCATATTTGCTTTGTGGCTCCGGGTCATTGTTACGTGGGTTACTCATACCCAGGCAACAACTCGCAGTTCTTCATGGGTATTCCCCGCCTTAAGTTCCCTGCTGATGCGCCAAGCCGCTCTACGCTGAAATTAGAAGAAGCATTCCACGTCTTCATTCCGCGTGAGGAATGGGACGAGCGTTTGGCTCCTGGCATGTGGGGTGTTGACCTAGGTGCTTGTCCGGGCGGTTGGACTTACCAATTGGTGAAACGTTCGATGTTCGTTCACTGTGTGGATAACGGCATGATGGCGGATAGCCTAATGGAAACGGGTCAAATTAAACACCACATGGTAGATGGCTTTAAGTTTGAACCAGACCGTAAGAACGTTACTTGGATTGTGTGTGACATGGTTGAGAAGCCAGCACGCGTTGCGCACCTTATGGGGCAATGGCTGCTAAAAGGTTGGGCGAAAGAAGCGATTTTCAACCTTAAGCTTCCAATGAAAGGTCGTTACGATGAAGTGCTGCAAGATCTTGAAAACCTAAAAATGTTCCTGATTGAGAACAAGGTGAAATTCAAGCTGCAAGCGAAGCACCTATACCATGACCGCGAAGAGATCACGATTCACATTCAATGTCTGTCTAATATCTCACCACACTAAGCTATCATTTCTATGTGGTTGAACATTTTCAAAAAAGCGCCTAATGCAGGCGCTTTTTTATTGCGGTTTAAGAACCATGACCATTACTTAGTTGCTGGTAGGCCACATCTCTTCCCATTTTACTGATTCCATGTTGTCTTCGATGCTATCTGGCGTTTGAGCAAAAAAGTCTAATCCAGTTTGACGTTCAACTTCGTCAATGGTGGTAATAAAGTTAGCTAACTCAGAGCTTGAAACATCACGATGCGGGACAATGAACGCAATGGCTTCATCAAAGCTTGGATCAAGAATGACTTTGTAAAACGCGCTCGGGATCACCACACCATTACCGATTGTTCCTTCGTTGCCTTGGTAAATCGGTCCAGTCACCACATAAAGTTCGTTGTATTCATTGGCGAGATCACGAACATGTTCTTCTAGAACGCGCCAACCAACTCGGTTAAACCCCGGAAGTTGAGGCGACATGTTGCTCATCAAAAAACTCTGCTTCATTGACTCTCGGGTGAAGTCCATTGTCGCTGACGGAGCAAGGTGTCCTCTGTCGTAACCAGAGCCTTTGTAGTCCGCTAGGGTAGAGCGCGCGTAATCCGGCATTTCAGTGTCTTCTTTGAAGGAGTTACTGCGTTTGTTGGTGATATTCACGCTTTCCGCGGTAATGTGGTAAGCAACCCAGTCTGCGTTTTTGGTGTCGTAGTTGTACCCAACCGCATAGCCATCTCTGCAGAGGAACTGATCGCTGTTAGTTGAAGGCATACCTTTATCAAGGTGTTGACCGCAAGTTTCAGCAAGAGTAGGGAAGGATAGGAGCGTGACTAAAGATACTAAGATGATGTTTTTCATTATTTTTCTCCGTTATTGGGAGATTTGAAAATAATGAAATTACTCACTAAGACTGTGAATTAGCTTATAAACTAATCAGTATCTTGTAGGTTAATGATGAGGTAAATATCATTGCTGTGAATGTAAAGGGTTACACAACAGATTTTATAAACGTGTTGTCTAACCCAAAACTAGCAGCGTAAAAGAGATGCACTTACTCGGCTTTATTTGGTCCGGTAAAGCGAATGTCTTGCAGGTTAAAGCCGAGTTCGATGTCGCATTTCAACGCCGCTACGCGTTTGCATAGACGTGCAGATTCAATGTGTTCATCCAGCTTCTTACGATATTTCGGTACCAGCTCTTCACTTGCGTATGCCGCTTCAATGTCCTCAAACTGAGTGAGAATTTCCTTAGCGGCTTTTGGACCAACACCGGGTACACCCGGTACTTGGCTTGAGCTAATCCCTGTTAAACCCCAGTAGTCGGCAAGCTGAGTGGGTTTCACGCCAAACTCTTTTTCGATAAACGGCTCATCCAACCAACGATGTTGGAAGTAGTCTCGGATTTGCAAAGTTGGGGACAACAATTGGCAATAACCTTTGTCGGTGGAGACGATGGTGACTTTCTCTCCGTGACTTGCGACTTTAGTGGCGAGGGTTGCAACTAAGTCATCCGCTTCATCACCTTCAGATAGCAGTGAGTCGATGCCTTGCTCCCACCACGCTTGTTGAATTGCGTCTAAACCTTGCATCAGGGGCTCTGGCATAGGTTTGCGGTTTTGTTTGTAGTCTGGAAGGATTTCCGCGCGCCAACCTCGGTCTTGCTCGTGGTGATCGAATACCGCGATGATGTGCGTAGGTTGCGCCTCAGATAGGATGCGAGTCAGCGTTCTGCCTGTCGTTGTGATGGTTCTTGCTATGTCAGTTGGATCGGGTTGTGCTGAGTGCACGCGGCGGATCAGGTTTAGGGCATCAATGATAACAAGATGAATAGACATAATGACTTAGCAATAAAAAAGGGGCGGAATGCCCCTAGTGTAACCAAAGCTGAGTTATCTATCGACCACCATTTTCTCGATGGGCAATACGGTAGCATGGTTCATACGCAGTGCCACCCGGCAGTTTCATGCGGTGCTGCTCTACGAAGTCTTTCAACAGTTTGTCGAGCTTTTTCATCAAGACTGGATCGCCATTGATGGTAAACGGACCTTTGCGTTCGATTTCTCGAATCCCTTCCGCTTTAACGTTACCAGCAACAATACCTGAGAAGGCTTGGCGCAGGCTTGCAGCCAGAACTTGAGGTTGTTGGTTCAAATGCAAATCTAGGCTTGCCATCGCATCATGAGTTGGTTCAAACGGAAGTTGGAACTCTGGCTCAATTTTTAGCGACCAGTTAAAGCTGTACGCGTCGCCTTTTTCTTTACGATGCTGACGAACCTCGTCCATTGAGCGCTTCATAATACGGGCAACTTCTGCCGGATCATCAATCACGATTTGGTAGTGCTTCTGACCTTCTTCGCCCAATGTATCGGCAATAAAGGCATCGATTGAGCGGAAGTAGGCTTCACTCTCTTTCGGACCTGTAAGTACGATAGGCATTGGTTGGTCGGCATTTTCGGGGTGCATCATGATACCCAAGATGTACAGCAACTCTTCGGCGGTACCCGGACCACCAGGGAAGATAACGATGCCGTGCGCCATGCGAACAAAGGCTTCGAGACGTTTCTCGATGTCTGGCATGATCACCAACTCGTTCACGATTGGGTTTGGTGGCTCAGCCGCAATGATTGAAGGCTCTGTCAAGCCAAGGTAACGCTGCTCGGTATAACGCTGTTTGGCGTGACCAATCGCTGCGCCTTTCATTGGACCTTCCATCGCACCAGGACCACAGCCCGTACAGATGTTCAGTTCACGTAGACCCAACTCGTTACCCACTTCGCGAGTGTATTGGTACTCTGTCGCGTTGATTGAGTGACCACCCCAACAAACCACAAGGTTCGGCTCAATGCCGGGCGTCAACGTACCAGCATTACGCAAGATGCCAAATACGAGGTTGGTGATGTGCGTGGCATTGGTGAGGTTAAGACGTTGGTTGTCCGCCAAATGCATGTTTACGTACACGATGTCACGCAAAACAGAGAATAAGTGCTCTTGAATACCCTTGATGATCTCTCCGTCAACGAACGCATGTTCTGGCGGGTTGGCAAGCTCAAGCTTGATGCCGCGTTCGCGTCGAACTACGTTCACATCAAACGATAGGTATTTATCTAACAGCTCTTTTGAGTTGTCGGTATGGCTACCAGAGTTGAGGACCGCGAGCGTACAATTGCGATAGAGCTGGTAAAGCTCACTTGATGCGGTTTTCTTAAGACGTTCAACTTCCAGTTGTGATAGCAAATCCATGCTACCTGCGGGGCTTATATGGGTAATCATAAGGCCTCCTTGCTAGTGCTTTCTTTGAGGGAAGAAACCAACTCACCTACTTAGCTTATACGTGTCGTTCTACTCAGTGGTTGGCAGACTTTGTTTATAGCGTTTAAACAGCTTAGCAGACTGGAAGAGGAGAAACGTGATAACTCGTTGAAAATTTGAGGCAATATGACAAAACAGCACGTAAAAAGTGTTCGTTTGATTGTTTTTTGAACGCTTTTTAGTTCCAGTTGACTTGGTTGTTACCACGCTGTTTGGCGTCTTTTAGCATGTTACCAAGACGGTCGAGGACGTATTCTGGGTTGTCTGCTTCTTTAAATGATGTAGAAACCGCAGTTAAGGTGATCATGATGTTTTGTTCACGGAACTTGAATGGTAATTTGCTGATGTCACGTTGAATGTTTTTCATCAATTCAAGCGTGTATTCTTCTGATTGTTCCGGGATCAGCAAGATGAACTCTTCACCACCAAAACGCGCTACGGTTTCCGTATCTGCAATCCGCTTGTTCATCGTGCGGGCAATGATTTTTAGCGCCTTGTCACCAGCTGTGTAACCGTAGCTATCATTAACCGCTTTGAAGTTATCCACGTCAAACAGCACCACGCGCAAGTTTTGCTGTGAGCGAATCCAACGACGATATTCGAGCTCTAAACGATCGTTAAAAGCCGTGCGATTGTAGACCTTTGTAAGAGGGTCAAGCAGCATACGCTGAGCTTGGTCTTCCAAGCGGCGACGGTAATCTTGTGTCGTTTCGAACACTGCTTCCAATTGATTTTTGCTGTAGCTTAGGCGTTCTTGAAGTGCTTGCTCACGCTCTTCTGTCATTCTCAAGCGCTCAGTCAGTGATGCCATTTTTGCCAGCAGTGGCGAAACTTCGCCTTTTAACTCGTCTAAGTCTTGAGCTTGCTCAAGAGACTCTTGGCTGCGTTCAACCAAAGTGGTCATCTCAGCGTTCAGCTCTTGACGATGCTCAAAGTAAGTTTGGTGCTGGTCAACATTCTGATGAACGGTTTTGAGATTGCTAGACAGTGACGTGTTTAACTGTTCTAGGAACTGTTCTGATGATTTACGCTCGTACTTGGTCGCTTCCACGACCAGTTTTAATGTGTGTAGCGTTAATTCAATCAGAGATTCAGCATTGACACCTAAAAGTAACTTAGCGCGAATATCCAACAGTTGATCGCCAGACTCACCTTCAAAATCGAGTTCCGTGATGGTGTGTTGTAGATCGCTTGCAAGGCATTCCAGTTGTGACTTATCAGGACCGTGTTCTAGCTCGCCTAGGTTAAGGCGTGAATTAGAGGTGATTATCTTGAGTGCGCGCTCGTAGATGCTCAGTAGCTTAGTGGCTTGATCGACTTTCTTACCAGCATGGACTTCCGAGAAGCTCATCAGGTTACGCAATTCACGTTTTAACTGCGCAGGCAAGCCGGTGATACGTTGAAGCGTTTCACCACTGTGTTTGATTTGTTCGTCGAGATAACCGTTTTGTTTTTCCATCGTCTTAGATTGCTGTTTGAGCATTCTTTCTAGCACTGCTAAGCGAGGGATCAGCGTACTTACATCTTTATGATGTTCAAGCTCTTGCTGAATTTCGCGCAGGTAGTTGGATACTTGAGAGTTTGAACCCTGACAAGCAGAAGACAATGATGCCACAACTCGCTTAAGAACTTGCTGCTCACGTTGAAATTTGAGCGAAGTATCACGATGAGTCAGCCTGAGTTGGTCAAGTTGACAACTCAGCTGATGAAGCTGCGACTGAATATCGGATTCCAAGATTCCCATGAAGTGACTACGGTTAAGTCCATGTACTACTGACGATTATTTGATAATAACAAAAAACTTTATAGCGTCATCACTGATCACGCTCAACCGTTGTTTAATTATCCGTTTTTTAATATTTTTTTGATGTCGTCCTCATTCTTGTACGAAGAATGAATCTTTATTAGCCCTTGATTGATGGCATGTTGGCAAGCTGTCCTTATGTCACCGGTTGCAAAGCTCGCAGCAGGTGCATTATCAATGGCCTTTAAGAATACCCAATGACTGTGCTTATCTTTCAAACTAACTTCACGTGCTATGTGTGTCGCAAGCAACAGTAGATCGAGCAGTTCTTCATCGTTAATCGCGGTGTAAGCACGCGGCAAGAATGGGTAATCACTGATGCCCATACGAATGATGCGATTGACGTTGTGCTGTGCTGCGAACTCGTCCACCCAGCCTTGGAATTTATCAAAGGTGGCTTCTGCGGAGGCATCGCGATCGGCATTTGGCTCAATGTACAACAAGTTTGCATCTGAGAAATGGTACAAACGTGTTGGCTTCTGAATGCGTTCTGCTAGGAACTCACCAAATGCACGTTCTAACTCTAAGCCAGCTTTGTAACCATGTTGAACGTACATGCTGCGCAAGAATGGCAAATCGATCATCACAAAGCGTAAGCGGTCATTCAACGGCTCGTGGATAAGTTCACCCATTTGCCATTGTTCGAATGTGTCGCTCGACTTCTTCAATGAACGCGATAGCTTGACGTTGAGCATGCGTAAGTTACGCAGGCGTGAGCGAGAGTGAGTGAACAGATCATTACGCAGCTTTTCAATCTCAGCTGTTTGACGTTGGTTGATAACACCACGACGCATGATGAATAAGAACATCACCAAAACGGTAATAAACAGTGCGAACGAGATCTTTTGGAATTTACGATGCTCCATTTCAACTTGAGCTAGCTTGTCTGCCTGACCTACATAGTGGATGCTTTGCTCAGCAAACTCTTTTTGTTGGCGGAAGGCATCTTCACTGATTTGGTTAAGCTGCTTTTGCTCTAGGCGCACTAGGCTGATGTATTTTTTGTACGCTTGAAGGGATAACTGGTATTCGCCAGCTTGCTCATACCCCAAACCCAGTAAGCGATAGCTTTGCTGTTTAATGAAGCCCGTATCTTCTGGTGCTTTCTCTATCAGGTCTAGCGCTCTCTTGGCATTGACGATCACATCTTTACTGTCATTTTGATGGTATGCCAGACCTGATTTAAGCAGTGCAGCTTTGGCTTCTAGCTGAGGTAAATCAGCGTATTCCAATAAGTCTTTGGAACGGTCTAGGTACTGCTCTGCTAACGCATAGTTGTAAAGCTGAAGGTAAGTGGCAGCTAGGCTCAAACGTATTTTAATGATGCGGTTGATATTCTTACTGGTGCTGTCGTGATCAAGTACATTGAAGTAATGCACTAGCGCGAGGTTAAACTTACCTTGGTAGAAGTAGATATCGCCCATCTGTTCTAGCACGTCAGCCAAAATTGGGGAGCTTGGGTAACTGTCGTAAAAGTCTGCCGCCTGAGAGAGGTATTCAATTGCTTTGTCGTAAACGCGGCGCTCTTGGAATAGTCGAGCTAATAGACGGTTTACCTTCGCTAGTCTGGCTCCACTGTCGCTCTCGATAGATTGCCAGTAACCGTAAAGCAGTTCTGAAAGCGCAAGGTTGTATTTCTTGTTGTTGAGGTAAAATTCGCCTACCGCTGTGTGGTAGTCAATCAGAGTCAGATCTGAGCGATTGTCTTCCAACATGGTTTTAGCTTTAGCATACAAACGCTCAGCGTTTACGGAGTCACCGCTGTTTGCTGCGAGCAAGGCTCGTTGCATCACTAAGCGGTAACGAACGCTGTCGGTACGCTGTAAAACCGGATTTGCTTCTTCAATCTGCTTTTCGATCTGGTCGAGTTTTTGTTCTGCTGCGGCGTAGTTTTTGTCGTACATCCAAATCATTTGGTTGCGCATCAGTTGCACATCCAAATTCATGTACGGCAATTGGTATTCTTTGGCTAGACGTTCTGCTTCATCAAGGTTGTTGATGGCAGAGCGAA
This sequence comes from Vibrio harveyi NBRC 15634 = ATCC 14126 = KCTC 12724, assembly GCF_001591145.1. Classification (GTDB taxonomy): domain Bacteria; phylum Pseudomonadota; class Gammaproteobacteria; order Enterobacterales; family Vibrionaceae; genus Vibrio; species Vibrio harveyi. The sequence goes on from NZ_BCUF01000003.1 coordinate 161,832, forward strand.
TGTTGCCCATTGCATAATCGGCTTGTGCAATGATTTTGTGCGCCTCAATCGTGCTGCTCGGGGTGCGGATACTGCGGTCGGTCTCTTCACGAGACATCGCGGAAGGGCTGCCATTCTCTTGGCGTTCAATCAGCTCGCGTTGCAAAAGGTAGTTTTTGGCCGCTTGTTTTGCTTGTGAAGGTTCGATCTCAGCTAATTGCTGAGCTTCATTGAGCAAAGCGGAAGATAAAATGGTCGCGTGAAGTGGCTGTGCTAACAATAAGCAAAGAAAGCCAATCAGCCTTAATAGACGCGAACTGTCCCAAAACATCCTTTTCGTTCCCTCGAACTGTGTCGTTTTTGAATAAACAATATTAGAGAAAAACGCCCAGCAATCCAACAGATAGCTGGGCGTTTTTGAGTATTTAAGCAATGAGTGTTGAGTATTTAGCTCATTCGCTTTTGATTAAGTACTCAGATTATTGACGAGCCATGCGATTATTGTGCGCTGGCTTGTCTTGTTCCGTTGAGCGGTAAGGGTTGATATCCAAACCACCACGACGCGTGTAACGTGCGAATACGGTTAGTTTCGTTGGTTGGCAGTACTTCATCAAGTCAGTGAAGATACGTTCAACACATTGCTCGTGGAACTCATTGTGTTCACGGAATGAAACCAAGTAGCGAAGCAGCTTCTCACGGTTAAGCTTAGCGCCTTGGTAGCGAATTTCTACGCTGCCCCAATCTGGCTGGTTGGTGATCAAACAGTTTGATTTTAGTAAATGGCTGTGAAGTACTTCTTCCACTTGCTCGTTACCTGCAGCGCCGTCTAGAAGCGCTGCATCAAAGTCGTAGCTAGTGATTTCGATGTCTTGATCGTCAATGCATTCACCTTCCATCGTGACAATAGGTTGGTTGGTGTAGTGACTAACTGGATTCACTTCCACAAGTACTTGCTCGCCAGCGCATGCTGATAAATCTTGCGCTAAACGCTCAGTGACTTCTTCCCAAGTAGCAAAACGCGTTTGGTTGTAGCTGTTTAGGTACAACTTGAACGACTTTGACTCAATTAAGTTTGCGCTGGTTGCTGGGATGTAGACTTCGCCAACGGCAACTTGAGGCAAGCCTTTACTGTTTAGCCAAGATAGCTCGTACAGCGTCCAAATATCGTGACCCATAAACGGTAGGCTGTCGCCAAGTTCAAGGTCATCACGGTTTAGGCTGCGAGGTACAGGTTGCAGCAAGCTTGCGTCGTATTGATTTGCGTACTCGGTCTTTTTACCCAGAGTTAGGCCAGCAAGCTCTTTAGCGTCAGAATATTTGCTCATACTTTGTGGTCATTTTCGATTAGAATGGCGAGAATTTTACTGAATCCGCTGATTAATTGCCATCCGGCAGACACCGCGACCTGATAAAAACTAACCAGGAGACCTTCATGACCCAAACCGTTACTCAGGCTCTACAGGACTTTAGCCTGCGCTACCAACAAGCTTGGCAAGACGAGCATAACGAACTGCCACGCAGTGAAGAGCTTGCTGATCTTGTTTCTCCATGTGTAGAAGAGAAACGCGACGGGACCGTATTGTGGAAAGCATTCCCACGTGAAGAAATGGCGGATTTCACTAACGTTGAGAACGCAATTGAGCTGACGCTGCATGAAGACATCAAAACCTTTTACGGTTCTCAGTACAGCGCTGATATGGACGCAACTTGGCAAGGTAACGAACTGACGTTGCTGCAAGTATGGAGTGATGATGACTTTACTCGTCTGCAAGAAAATATTCTTGGTCATCTAGTCACTCAGCGCCGTCTAAAATTAAAGCCGACGGTATTTATCGCAGCGACAGATGCAGAGTTGGATGTTATTTCTATCTGTAACTTAACCGGTAATGTGATTCTTGAGCGCTTAGGCTCAGACAAACGCGACGTACTGGCTGAGACGCTCACCGAGTTTCTAAGCAAACTAGAGGCTGCAGTGTAAGCATGTACGTTGTTGAGTTGCAGTTTGAGTGTTTTGATAACACTACCGTAAGCGCGGTTGATAAAGCGATTAATGGTCTGATGGACGCATTGCGCTACAACGGTCAGGTGCTTGGTCGTGAGTTTCCTATCGTGATGGGTGATGGCGAGTTTTATGTTCGCGTGGTTTGCCCAGAGCAAGACAGTTTGCACCCTCGTTACCATTCTGATTTCGTCAAAGTGTGCATGAATCGTTTGTCGGAAGCCTCGTTGCTTGCGCCGAAAATGCGCATGTTGGGTCGTGATTTGAACTCAGAAGAAGCGGCGGAAGAAGAGACACCTAGCTGGCAAGTGCTGTACACCACGTACGTTCATACTTGTTCTCCACTGCGCAGCGGCGAGACACTGTTACCAATTCCACTTTACCGTAATGGTGCTACGTTGAATGGTGACCACAAAGCGGTGGTGAAATGGCAAACCGAATGGCAAGCGTGTGATGAAATCCAAATGGCAGGTGGCTGTCGTGCTGAACACGCTGCGCTGCATGAAATTTGCGACGCTGACAGTGTGCTGTTCCGTCGAGGTTGGGATTTGCGTGGTCGTATTGAATACATCACCAAGATCCCGACTTATTACTACCAATACCGAGTTGGTGGAGAGTCACTGGAAGCGGAAAAAGCGCGCAAGTGTCCCAAATGTGGTGGTGACTGGTTACTAGACGAACCGCTGCACGACATCTTCTACTTTAAGTGTGACGATTGCCGAATTGTCTCCAATATCTCTTGGGACCACATCAAGTAGTCTATTTTTAAAAAGCTGGCGTCTATGCCAGCTTTTTTCTATCGCTATAAATGAATCAGGGTTGATTGGTAAAATTTTCTATTATTTATTTTATCAATACATTGATTCGAAAAGCATTTTCATTGACCATTCCTCTCATCCCCTTGATTGTGATCTTTGTTCATGTTCAAAGAAAAATGTAACTTAGTTGCATGGTTTATAAGCATTGAAACGTTTGCTTCTCAAAAATTTCAAATAATATCCATATCCTTTTTGAGGTTTTGGGAAGAGGGCCCCTTCCGAAAATATATATAAAAAAATAATCTGGAAGGAATTGAGATGACTTTATTTAAACGAAGCCTAATCTGTATTGCAGTTGTCGGCTTGATGGCTGGTTGTAACGATGATGAAACCAAATACGTAGAGGTACCATCAGATTACAGTCCAGTGGTCGCAGAGGGTAAAACGCTAACTAACACACCTGACGTCGTCGTCAAAGGTGAAGCAACGCAAGATGACGAAGTCACCATTGCTATCGCGGCGACATCGGATTTACATGGTCGCTTGTTTGGTTTTGACTATGCGCTAAATGCCGTAGACGATGACGCTGGTATTACCCGCATCGCAACCTTGCTTGCTGGCCAAAAAGCGGCACATCCAAATATGATCCTGATTGATATCGGTGATACGGTTCAGGGCAACTCCGCGCAGCTATTCAACGATGACCCAACTCACCCTGTGGTTGAGAGCATGAACTCTCTTGGCTTTGATGTTTGGGTACCAGGCAACCATGAATTTAACTTTGAGCGTTCGTTTGTCGATCGCAACCTCGATCATTTTAATGGTGCGGTCCTGTCTTCTAACATCAAGTGGGAAAGTAACGATGTGAACTACATTCGCGCGTTCCAAATGTTTGAAGTGGAAGGTGTGAAAGTGGCGATCGTTGGTCTAACGCCATCGAACGTGCCGAACTGGGAAGCCTCAGCTCCGGATCACTTCAAAGGTTTGAAGTTTGAGAACGAATTGGACGCAACCAAAGAAGCGGTTGATCAACTGGTGTCTAAGTACAATCCAGATGTGATCGTGGGTGCGCTTCACCTTGGTCGCCAAGAAGACGGTGGTGTGGGCGTTTATGAAATTGCGTCTGCAATGGCGGATAAATTCGACGTTATTCTAGCGGGTCACGAACACGCGAACTACATCGAACAAGTGAATGCGGACGGCACAGTCACACCAATCAGCAAATCAACATCAGAAATCGGCGGCGAAAATACGTTGATTGAAGATAAAGCCAAGTCTGGCGAATACACTCAAGATAACCGAGCACAAAGCGTGAAAATCATTGAGCCAGGTAAGTGGGGTGCTTACCTTGCCAAAGCTGAGATTCAACTGAAGAAAGTCGATGGTAAGTGGACAATGGAAGATACCACGTTAACCAACATCGGCACGAAGAAGGTCAAAGAAGAGCAGGCTCTACAAGCGAAATTCCAATACGTGCATGATATTTCGGTTGAAGACGCGACGCGCGAGCTTGGTCGTGTAACGGGCAACTTCACACCAAGCGCAACAGGCTTCCCAGATGAAGCGACCGCGACGGATTACAACTACACCGCAGAGCGTCTGTACTCGACGATTCACCTTGCGAAAGTGGTTGATACACCATTGATGGATGTGATTAACCAAATCCAAATGCAGCAAATCGAAGCGGCGATGGGTAAAGGTAACGGCGCGATAGTCTCTGCAGCATCTCTGTTCTCTGATCAATCTAACTTAATAGACAACGAAGTGTACACCAAAGGTAAGTCGACTAACTTGTATAAATACGACAACACTTTGCTTGGTGTGGAGATGACAGGTGCCAACCTAAAACGCTTCATCGAATGGTCTTACTCTTACTTCAACCAATACCAACCGGGTGATATTACCGTTTCGTTCAAGAAAGGCGCTCCTGCTTACCTATACGACCAATTTGATGGTGATATCGAATTTACTGTGGATCTGAGTAAGCCGTCTCTTGAGTTGGATGAAAACAATACAGTGACGAATGAAGGCAGCCGCGTCAACATCACTAGCATTGGCGGTGAACAGTTCGATCCTAATGCAACTTACAAAGTGGCAATGAACAGCTACCGCTTTGGTTCGCAAATCCAGAAGTTTGGTTGGGCGAGCAAAGATGACGTGTTCTACGACTCAGTGAATGAGCCGGTATACGCAATCCGCGATATGTTGACGGCTTATGTTGAGAAGAACAAAGGCATCAACGTGGCAGATTTTAATGGCAACGTTGGTAACTGGTCGTTCACGCAATACCTGCCAAGTGGTGAAATTACGACACTAAGAGAAGGTAAAGGCAAGGCGCTGTGGGATCAATTGAAGAACATGGAAATCTGTGTCTCGATTGATTTGGAAAACCCGAAATACCCTGCAATTGTTAAGTCTGTGAACATCAATGATTCGTCTAGCTACTTTGTTAACCCTAACAAAGACGCGGCGACGCTTGATGAGAAAGTCGCAGGTTGTAACCCAACTCATTAATCCTGCATATGGGCGCGGTAAGTATTACCGCGCCTAATTTTACTCGCTTGAGGTAAAGACTGTTTGAGTGATGTAGAAGAGCGCTTCATGATCAAAAGAATCTATAACCGATGGGGTTTCACCCTACTGATTACCCTTATCTCCACGCTTATCTTTCAGTTTTCGTCGTCGTGGAGTGAAGATTTCCGTCCTAAATCTCGTCAGCAACAAGAGTTTGTTGAAGCGACCGTTACTCGTTCGATTTCAAACCATGTTGCGCCAGATCCGCTCGTGCCAGATGTGATGACAGGCAAACAAGTCTTCATGGCAAAAATCCTTGAGGGAGAGAGCGAAGGTTTAGAGGTGGAAGTCACCAATCCTCTTAGTCGCCAACACAATGTGTACGTTTGTGAAGGCGATACTTTCATTATGATGATCCGCGAAACCACCAATGGCACCGTTTATTGGGCGTATAACCACAAACGCTCAGACGCGATTTACCTGATGCTTGTGCTGTTCTGTGCGCTGTTACTGAGCTTTGGCAAGAAAGAGGGCATCAATTCCATGGTCGCGCTCTATTTTACTGCGGCATTGATCGTTGGCGTGTTGGTGCCGAGTATTTTTGCGGGTTGGAATCCGATGTTGGTCAGCATCTTATTGATGGTGGTGATCATTGTAGTCAGCTTTATTCTCGTCTCTGGCTATAACCGTAAGAGTTTATGTGCCATGGGCGGCACATTATTGGGTGTGATCGCCGCGGGTGTAATGGCGCAGTGGTTCGGTGAAATGGCGCACTTGTCGGGCATTTACCTCGACAAGGGCGAAGACGTGATTTACCTAACGTCGGTAAAGATGGGCATCCGTTGGTTGATGTTCGTGACGATTGTCGTTGCTGCACTTGGCGCTGTTATGGACGTTGCGATTTCGATTGCATCGGCGTATGCGGAGCTGCAACAAACCGACCCGAAACTCAAACCAAAGCAGTTGGTTAGAGCGTCGATGAACATTGGTCGAGACATCATGGGCACCATGACTAACACCTTGATTTTGGCGTTTGCTGGTGGCTCATTGACGACTATCATGATGGTGTGGGGTCTTAACATGCCAGCGAGCCAGTTTATGAATATGCCGCTGGTGGGACTTGCAGTGGTGAATGCGTTAGCGGGCAGTGTAGGCATTGTGCTTACTATCCCGTTTACTGCGTTTTTAGCGCCTTATGTGTTTAAACATCCGCAAGTGGATACACAGCAAGAACAGGAGCAAAAGAAGCTTGAGCAAGACGAAGTTCAGCTGTTCTAGCGATATAAAACCGCAATGAAAACAAATGCAAAAAGGGCGCTCCGATGAGCGCCCTTTTTAAGTTTAAAGTGTTGTAGAAAGAGGGGATTACCAACCTTTCACTACACCACCTTTGAAGATGTCTTTCGCTGCTTCGTAAACTTCATCTGTTTGGTATGCTTTCACGAAGTTTTGTACGTTAGCTGCTTGAACGTTGTCTTCACGAGCAACGATAAGGTTTACGTATGGAGACTCTTTGTCTTCTACGAAGATACCGTCACGCTCAGGTGTTAGGTCAATTGAACTTGCGTAAGTTGTGTTGATGATAGAAACCGCAACGTCATCAAGAGAACGTGGAAGCTGTGCTGCGTCTAGTTCAACGATAGTGATGTTTTTCGGGTTACCTACGATGTCACGTACTGTTGCCAGTAGACCAACGCCATCGCGCAGTTCGATCAGACCTTGTTGCTCAAGAAGTAGAAGAGAACGACCTAGGTTAGTTGGATCGTTTGGAACCGCGATGCGAGCACCATCTTCGATTTCATCCACTGATTTCACTTGCTTAGAGTAACCAGCGATAGGGTATACGAAAGAGTTGCCTGCAGTTACTAGCTTGTAGCCACGATCTTTTACTTGCTGATCTAGGTATGGCTTGTGTTGGAACGCGTTTGCGTCGATTGAGCCATCATCTAGTGCTGCGTTTGGTGTTACGTAATCGGTAAAGGTAACCAACTCAACATCCAGGTTATATTTCTCTTTAGCAACTTTTGCTGCAACTTCCGCAACTTGAGCTTCAGCACCTGCCATTACGCCAACTTTTACTTTATTCACGTCGACTTCTTTGTCACCACAACCAGCAAGAACCAGTGCAGAAGCGGCAGTTGCAACAGTCAAAAGACTCTTAAGGCTAAATTTCATCTTTATCTCCTTATAATTGGTATTTTCAATTCTTATCTGTGGTCTACACGGCGTACGATTGCATCACCGATAGACTGAATAATTTGTACTAGAACAATCAGCATCACGACCGTTACTGCCATGATGACTACGTCGTAACGGTGGAAGCCATAACGGATAGCTACGTCACCAAGACCGCCGCCGCCTACCGTACCCGCCATTGCTGAGTAGCTTACAAGTGTTACTAGGGTAATCGTTACTGAGTTAACAATAGTCGGCATTGCTTCAGGAAGCAGAACTTTTGTGATGATTTGTGTTGGTGTTGCGCCCATAGATTGTGCAGCCTCAACCAAACCTGATGGTACTTCCAGCAGTGCACCTTCAATGAGACGCGCCACAAATGGGATTGCACCGATAGTCAAAGGAACAATCGCTGCTGTTGTACCGATAAAGGTGCCAACCAACAGTTTGGTTACTGGAATAATCGCAACCATCAGCACTAGGAAAGGAACCGAGCGACCAATGTTAACGATGGCGCCAAGCACGCGATTAAGTTTAGTGTTCTCCAGCAAGCCACCTTTTTTAGTGGTGTGCAAAATTACGCCTAGTGGAATACCAACAGCAAAACCAACGATGCCAGCAACCGCAACCATGTATAGGGTTTCCCATGTTGCGCCCAAAAGTAGGTTGCTGTTTAGGCTCAGCCATTCAGAAATCGTATTAAAGGACATAGCCAAGTACCTCTACTTTCACGTTGTGCTCACGCAGGAATTCAATCGCTGCGTTATCGTCTTCTTCACTACCAAACAGTTCAGCGACCATCATGCCGAACTTCACGCCGCCAGCGTAATCCAGATCAGAACTTAGAATGCTCACGTCGATGTTGTACTTACGAGCGATCTGCGTCATCAGAGGTGCATCCACGGTAGCGCCAGTAAATTCTAGGCGAACCAATGGATAGCTGTTTTCTACGCGCGTGGTTTGTAAGCGTGCTTGGTAATCTTCTGGGATAGAAAGATCCAAAGTAGAGCGAATGAACTCGTGCGCCAGTGCAGTCTTCGGATGCGCGAAGATTTCACCAACGGTGCCTTTTTCCACTAGCTCACCATCACCGATGATCGCCACTTCGTGACAGATGCTCTTAACTACTTCCATTTCGTGAGTGATCAGAAGAATGGTGATTTCGAGCTTGCGGTTGATTTCTTTTAGTAGTTCTAAGATGGACTGAGTCGTTGCTGGATCCAGTGCACTGGTTGCTTCGTCACACAGCAAAACGCTAGGGTCTGATGCCAGTGCACGTGCAATCGCCACGCGTTGCTTTTGACCACCACTTAGGTTTGCTGGGTAGCTTTCATGCTTGTCTGAAAGACCAACGAGTTTAAGTAGCTCAGTCACTTTTGTTGTGATTTGCGCTTTGTCTTTGCCTGCTAGCTCAAGAGGGAGTGCGACATTGTCGAAAACGGTGCGAGACGACAGCAGGTTAAAGTGTTGGAAGATCATCCCGATATTACGGCGAGTTTCTCCCAATTGCTTTTTGCTTAATTTGGTTAGATCAACGCCATCTACGATGATGGAACCCGATGTCGGGGCTTCCAGCATGTTCACACAGCGGATTAGGGTACTTTTACCCGCGCCCGATGAGCCAATAACACCGAAGATGGTGCCCTTCGCGATATCTAGATTAATGTCCTTAAGGGCAAGAATTTCCTTACTGCCTTGGTAGAACACTTTATTGACGTTTTTTATTTCTATCATGTTTCAACCTGCACAGAGATACTGGGAACTTCGCTGTCAAAAACGGCTTTTAACAGGAGTAAATTTTGAACTCTATCTCAATTCTCAGTTGATGCTATGGGTTAAGTAGTATTAAGTCAATAGATATTTTTACGTCTAGACGTCTAAATGTATGGATGTTCTGTTGGGAAAGGAAAACAGAGAATGTTTGGCGGAAGGACATATATAAGAGGGATACTCAAGATTTACCGATTCTCGGACGACAAATCAACTGTTTTGTCGCCCACTCACACCAATTAGATAGTGTGAGTGCTTATAAGGTATGTAATAATCTGATAAAACCGAGTAAATAGAGAAATACGTTTTGGCAAAACCTGCTGTTTTTATCGACCGTGACGGCGTGATCAACGTTGACCACGGCTACGTTCATGACGAACATGATTTTGAGTACATTGACGGTGTCTTTGAAGCGACAAAAGCGCTGAAAGATAAAGGCTACCTGCTGGTGCTTGTGACCAATCAATCTGGCATTGCACGTGGTAAATTCAGCGAAGACCGTTTCTTGTCTCTGACTCAATGGATGGACTGGAACTTCGCTGATAATGGCGTTGAGTTCGACGGCATCTACTACTGCCCACATCATCCGGAGCATGGCATTGGCGAGTACAGGCAAGATTGTGATTGTCGTAAGCCAAAACCAGGTATGTTTATTTCTGCGCGTGACTTCTTGAAGATCGACATGGAGAAATCTGTGATGATCGGCGACAAAGCCGAAGACATGATGGCAGCAGAAGCGGCAGGCGTTGGCACTAAGATTTTGGTTCGCACTGGTAAGCCAGTAACAGAACAAGGCGAAGCGATTGCAACGGTAGTATTAGATAGCATTGCAGACGTGCCTGCGTACCTAAACAAGTAATCTTCATTACTGACTGAGATAAGGGAAGCCGCTGCTTCCCTTTTGTTTGATTCCTTCTTTTAGTCTGAACACTTATGAGCAAAAAACTCACCATTCTTGATATCGCGAAACTGGCTGGCGTGGGCAAGTCGACGGTCAGTCGTGTGCTTACCAATGATCCCAAGGTAAAACCGCAAACGCGTGAGAAGGTAGAGCAAATCATTCGTGAATCAGGTTATGTGCCCTCAAAATCGGCTCAGTCGATGCGTGGCGGCAGCCAAAAGGTGATCGGTGTGATCATCTCTCGTCTGGATTCGCCATCAGAGAACCGCGCCGTTGGTACCATGCTCAACGCTTTGTACTCGGCAGGGTATGACGTGGTGATCATGGAGAGCCAGTTCGATCGCGATAAAACCAATGAACATTTGGATGTGCTCAAACGTCGCAATGTCGATGGCGTGATCGTGTTTGGTTTTACTGGGTGTGATGAACAAGCTTTGGCGGATTGGGGCAATCGCATTGTCGTGATCGCGATGGACACGCAAATGGTTTCCTCGATCAACTACGATAACCAAGGCGTTATCGATATGGCGCTCTCCCACCTGGAACAACAATCTATTTCTCGTATTGCCTACATTGGTGTTGATCCAGAAGACCGCACTACAGGTCTCGCTCGCCTTAATGCTTACCAAGCTTGGTGTGAGAAAAAGCGCATCGAACCATGTTTTAAAACTGGCAAGCTTAGCCACGAAAGTGCGTATCAGCTGGTGGATCACGTTCTTCAATCCGATACACAAGCCATTGTTTGTGCCAGTGATACCATCGCTCTAGGTGTGATTAAACGTCTGCAAGAAGTGGGACGTGAAGATGTGGTGGTTACCGGTGTCGGTGGTAACGAATTACTTTCTTTTCTCTTCCCGAATGTCTTCAGCGTAGATCCAGGCTACTCTCATGCTGGTGAAAAATCCGCTAACATGCTGATTAATCAATTAAATGGTGATGAGTCTGTGGTGCATTTTACCCAGCAGCCTATCCGTCGTTAATCCTCCTTTCGATGATCTGCTCTAAAATTATACTGTGATCATTCTCAATTAATGGGACTGTTCCCATTTTGTTTTTGAATGCGAAATGGCAATATTAAAATTATCGGGTGGGAATGTTCCCATTATAAAAATAAAACGATGAATTGAATGTATCCAATACAGGGTGGACAAAGTTATGAGTAAGATTGCGCGTCAAGATGTACAGCGTCTTATTGAGCTGGTCGGGGGATCGGACAATATTGCCAGTGTAAGCCATTGCTTAACTCGCTTGCGTTTCGTGTTGAATGACACTGACAAAGCCGATACAAAACAGTTAGATGCACTGCCTATGGTGAAGGGCTGCTTTACCAATGCCGGTCAATTTCAGGTCGTTATCGGCACTGAAGTTGATGAGGTTTACAAAGTACTGATAGAGCTTAGCGGCAAAAGTGAATCGAGCAAAGATGAATCTAAGAACGCTGCTCGTCAAAACATGAACATCGTTGAGCGTGGTATTTCCCACCTTGCTGAAATCTTTGTACCACTGCTACCAGCGATCATCACCGGTGGTTTGATTCTTGGTTTCCGTAACGTGATCGGCGACATCAAGATGTTTGATGGTCAAACGCTAACGGAAATCAGCCAGTTTTGGGCAACGGTACACTCTTTCCTGTGGCTAATTGGTGAGGCGATCTTCTTCTTCCTACCGGTTGGCGTGTGTTGGTCGACAGTGAAAAAGCTTGGCGGTACTCCGATTCTGGGTATCACATTGGGCGTGACTCTGGTTTCGCCACAGTTAATGAACGCCTATTTAATTGGTAAGCAAGTGCCTGAAGTATGGGACTTTGGCTTATTCGCCATCGAGAAAGTGGGCTATCAAGCGCAAGTGATTCCAGCGATGCTTGCTGGTATGGCTCTGGCGTTTATTGAAACCAACTTAAAACGCATCATTCCTTCTTACCTCTACCTAGTGGTCGTGCCGTTTGTCTCTATCATCGTGTCTGTGATTCTTGCGCACTCTATCATTGGTCCATTTGGTCGTATGTTGGGTGACGGCGTTGCTTTCGCAGCAAAAGCAGCCATGACGGGTGACTTCGCAATGATTGGCTCAACCATCTTCGGTTTCCTATATGCGCCATTGGTAATTACCGGTATTCACCACACCACTAACGCGGTTGATCTTCAACTGATGCAAGAGCTAGGTGGCACGCCAATTTGGCCTTTGATTGCACTTTCAAATATTGCTCAAGCGTCTGCAGTAGTCGGCATCATTATCATCAGTAAAAAACATGGTGAGCGTGATATCTCGGTGCCTGCGGCTATCTCTGCTTACCTTGGTGTGACTGAGCCAGCGATGTACGGCATCAACTTGAAATACAAATTCCCAATGCTGAGCGCGATGATCGGTAGTGCGATTGCCGCTGCTATCTGTGGTAGTGCAGGTGTGATGGCTAACGGCATCGGTGTGGGCGGTTTGCCGGGCATCTTGTCTATCCAACCGCAGTTCTGGGGCGTATTTGCTCTGGCGATGTTGGTGGCGATTGTCGTCCCAGTAGCGCTGACGCTTGTGTTGTATAAACGCGCACAGATGAAAGGCGAGTTAGAAACCGCTAACGCGTAATTCAAACTGAGGCAGTGATTTGGCTGCCTCGTTTATCTCCTCTATTTTTTTAAGATTTTTAAGTTTCCGTTTAATGGTAAGTGAGCGTTAGAAATGGCAATGACCAAGCATGATGAGAGCTGGTGGAAAACCGCAACCATCTACCAAATTTACCCAAAAAGCTTTTGTGACAGTGGAAGTAAAGGCACGGGCGATATTAAAGGGATCATTTCTAAGCTGGATTATCTAAAACACCTTGGTGTGGATGCGATTTGGCTGACGCCGGTTTATCAATCACCAATGATCGACAACGGTTATGACATTTCCGATTACTATGCGATCAACCCAGATTTCGGCACCATGCAAGATTTCGATACCCTGTTGGCTGAGGCTCACCAGCTGGGTATTCGAATCATCATGGATATCGTGGTGAATCATACTTCGACAGAACACAAGTGGTTCCAATCGGCATTGGGTGATAAAAACAGCCCATACCGTGATTACTACATCTGGAAAGATCCGGTTGATGGCGCAGAGCCAAACAACTGGCAATCTAAGTTTGGTGGCAACGCTTGGGCGTTGGATGAAAAAACGGGTCAGTACTATTTGCACCTTTTTGCTAAAGAGCAAGCGGACCTAAACTGGGAAAACCCGGTAGTGCGTGAAGAAGTCAAAGAAGTCATTGGCTTCTGGGCAGAGAAAGGTGTGGATGGTTTTCGTCTAGATGTCATCAACCTGATTTCCAAGCAACAAGATTTTCCAAGTGATGATATTGGTGATGGTCGCCGTTTCTACACTGACGGCCCTCGCGTACATGAATATCTTCAAGAGATCAGCGAAGCTGTGTTCCAAAAGTACGGTAGCGTGACGGTGGGTGAAATGTCTTCCACCACGCTAGAGCATTGTCAGCAGTATTCAGCGCAAGATGGCAAAGAGCTATCAATGGTGTTCAACTTCCACCACCTAAAAGTTGATTACCCAAATGGTGATAAGTGGACGAAAGCGCCGTTTGATTTCATCCAACTGAAACAGATCTTCAACCATTGGCAAACTGGTTTAAATGGCAAAGGGTGGGGTGCGCTATTTTGGTGTAACCACGACCAACCACGCGTTGTGAGCCGATTAGGTAACGACGAACAATACCGTGTTGAATCTGCCAAAATGCTTGCGGCATCGGTACACATGATGCAAGGCACACCTTATGTTTATCAAGGTGAAGAGATCGGCATGACCAACCCGGGTTACACCGAAATCAGCCAATATCGAGATGTTGAAAGCACGAACATGTACGACATCATGGTCAATCGCGATGACGTATCTCACGACGATATGATGGCGATTTTGGCGCAGAAATCGCGTGATAATTCACGTACCCCAATGCAATGGAACAGCGCGAAACATGCGGGTTTTACTGAAGGCACGCCGTGGCTAGAGGTGGCTCAGAACTATTCTGCAATCAACGCGGAAGCCGCGATTGCTGATTTGAACTCGGTGTTCTACTTCTACAAACGTCTGATTGAACTGCGTAAACAGGTTCCGGTGATCACTGATGGTCGTTACGAGGACCTGTTGCCTGAGCACAAACGTATTTTTGCTTACGCACGTCAGAACGATAAGCAAACGCTACTATGTATCAACAACTACTACGGTGAAGAAGCGGAGTGTGTACTACCAGATCGTTTTGATATGAGTAAAGCCAAGAACCTGCTTTCCAACTATCAAAATGCGACCAGCGCGATTGCTTCTAGTCATCAGGTATTGCGTCCTTACGAAACTCGCATCTTGCTGATTGAAGAGTAAAAATTAAGCTTCCCCTAAGGATTTCGGTCCTAAAAAAAAGGCTTTGGAGTGCTCCCCAAAGCCTTTGCTTTTTATCTAAATAAGATTTGATGGCTGAATTAAGCTTTTTCGATCTTATTCAAAGTTACTTTCGTTTCTCTCACTTGAATCTGTTCACTCTTTAGCAGTTCTACTTGCTCAATGAATCCTAGAGTTGGGTTAAACCAGCGTTCAGCAGAACTCTCAAACTCTTTTGAATCGATCAATTCCATACCGTCACATACAAGGTTATAAGTATTTTTCTCGGTTAGGTATGCCGCTTCAACCGATTTACCGGAGACATTAAACGTCTTACGGGCACCTGTTTCCCCAACTTGTTGGCTCCAAGTGGTTTTACACTGAGCGTTATCAGCTAACGCGTTTACCCAAGGATTATCATCAAAGGAATCAAGCATGCGTTTCACTTGCTCTCCTGACAAATCTACGATTACAGATACAAGATGTTTGCTGATATTAATGTTTGGATCCTTCTCTTTCACCGTTGACCCCTCTAACCGAAATAGAGGACTGCTGTTCATCATCATGACGTTGGATAGAGAGTCAATGAGATAAAGGTCGGTAACTTCATGCAGCGCACCGTCAATACCAGCGAAGTAAATGGTATTATCTTCTTGCTCGCTACTGTCTAGGTAGAACTGTGTAATGCCGTTGTTTTCCAGAAGTTGGATAACGGGAATAAAAGGGTCATCTTGCTGGGTGTCGCGTAGTCGGTCGATGAGCTTTTGAACAGCCATTGGCTCAAAGCTTATCGTTATAGGTTCGCCCTGTTGACCGTCAGCAGAAGTGACGTAGTGAAGCTTTGTACTTGCTTCAGGTTTGAAAGATGAGTTTTGGATTGGGTAGTCGAAGCTTGATTGTGGACCTTTGCTTTCGCTTGTAGAACCAGAAGAAGAACCGCCCCCTCCACAGCCGTAAAGTGCGATCGTAGCTGCTGCGAGAAGCGTCATTTTTTTAAGCATGAGTTTACATTCCTAATTTTAGAAGGCTGATAAATCGAGCCGTTATTTGAATGTCGCCATGCTAAGTTTTGAGTGAGAAAAAGGGCAAAAAACAAAAACTAATAGAGTTAAATGAAAGCTTAATTTTATATTTAGGTCTTTGTTTTTTCTGGGTTAATGTCTTCTTCGATATTGGTGCAGTATTCTTCAATTAATGCCTTCCAGCGCATCACAATTTCCTTTTCCTTAATACTGACACGCAACTTCTTCCAAGGCTGTAAGCAGGTTTCTTTCGATTCCGGCTGAGACAAACGACTGAATAACTCTTCAGAAGGCATAACACGTAAAAGAGCTACGAGCGATTCCATGTAATTTAAGCGGAACTGGTCAAGCTTATTTTGCTTGTAGGCAATATGAGATACAAAAGTGTAAATCAGGGCATTCTGAATTAATGAGTCTCCCGCCGGTGTCGTCAATAAGGTTTTCGCCTTATCGAGATTGCCGAGTTTGTAATTGAGGATACCCATCCATAAGTTAAGCTCATCGGGTAAGGCATCGAACTCGGACTGTACTTGATAAAGAAACCCTTCGAGTTTAGTTTGATTTTGTTCGTACAACGCGAGATGGCGAGCTATCGTGATGGCAGTAAACTCATCCATGTTTTTAATACCATCCATTGAGAATTGCTCATCCAATAACATCTTCTCGTGTGCATCGGTTAACTGCCAATTGCTCTGAGAAGGTGCAGGCAAATTAAAGTATTGAGCGATATCTGCATGCATACGAAAGATATCTGATTGTAGATGGCTGATACGGAGCTCGTATTGATTACGAAACGCCAATTTTCCCGTCGCTGGGTAAATTAGGTTCATTTGCGCTTTGAGTCCCCCTTCTGTGGAATCATCTTTTAGCTCAATGTTGAGCTGATAATCGCTGGTTTGCATGTTTCGTGCGCCAGGGAAATAAGGGGTCTCATTAATTGGGTCGAGAAAGTAGCTCGGCGCATCTTGGTTAGCGATATCGGTATAAGGATACTCGACTTGTTGCTGCAACAAGATCGCTTTCACTAGAGTTCGGTACTCACGAGCAGTGGTGCCTATAGCATCAACACGGTTCAGCAATAACTCTACTTTAGGGATTAAGAGTTGGTTTCGAGTTTGCTGAGTTGAAATGCCTTGCTGCTGCCACAGCGTCACCCCAAGCCCAATACTCATTAGCGCAAGTGCGGCGCATAAGCCATAAACAAGTTTGAATTTGTGAGACGCAGGGGCAAGGTTGCTCTTAGCAGGTTCTTTGGTTTGCTGAGCCTTCTGGGCTGGAGGTAGCAATTGAATATTGGCTGGATTAAGGAAGTAACCTTTACGTGGGTAGGTGACCAACAATTTGGCTGCATCGTACTCCGGCAAGTGTTCTTGAAGCAAAGCTCTGAGTGTACTGATTCGGTTGGTTAGGACATTCTTTGAAATGAACTTACTTTGCCAAATGGTCTCGATGATAGTTTCAGCAGAGAGTGGGTGTCCAACACTGGTGAGTAACAGTTCCAGTAACTCGACGGTACGCGGCTCAAGATCGATACTGACTGCTTGTTTATGCAGAGTTTGAGTCTCTGGATTGTAGATAAGCTCGCCAATAGCAATCTGACTTTTGGTTTGTTTGGCTTGTTGTAGAAAGTCTCGCATACCATCATGAGTGATTAGTGAATGGCGAGATATTATATAGTCATTGGAGCGCAAAATCTTATAAATTGCGCTCCAATCATCATGGAAAGGCTATGAACCGTAGCTCACCGAATAGCGATGCGGTTTATGGTTCATCGCAAGCACGAGGTTCAGTGCGAAGGCTCCAAGTATCGACAACCCAATAACCCAAGGTGTGACGAAGAAGAAAGACGCAAACAAGATACATGCGTCAATTGCCATCTGGGATTTACCTACAGAAATACCGAACTTATCTTGGATGAATAAGCACAATACGTTAAAGCCGCCCAAGCTTGAACGATGACGGAATAGGATCAACATACCCAAGCCCATCAGCAAGCCACCCGCTACCGCGCAGTAAATTTCGTTGATTGATTCCAATGAAATCAGTAAATACAGGTGATCAGCAAAGATAGAAACCAAAGCGCCAGAAATTGCACTGTTAATGGCAAAGTGACGACCGAAGCGTTTCCATGCGAGCAAGTAAAAAGGACAGTTGGCTAAAAAGTAAAGCACACCAAACGTAAAAGGTGTAAATTGGCTAATAAGCAGAGCCAATCCGGTTGTGCCTCCGGTTAAGAGGTTCGCGGATTGGAGAAAGAAAACGCCTTGAGCTACCAAAAAGGTACCTGTAAGAATTGCCATCCAGTCTTCTTTTCTTGAGTGTTTTTCCATCTAATATGCAGTCGTTTGTGATAATTCGGGCGTGCATAGTAGTAAAAAGATGATCTTTTCGGTAGCTAGAGGGTAAAATTTGCGGTAAACCTATGTAATTGTTGTTTTACAGGGTGTAAAGCACAAAATTGACAGTCAGGGAATCATGGTTAAACGATTGCAACATCGTCATGATATTTCTTGCTTGTCACCATGAAAAAACTGCATGAGAAAAATTGTAAATTTCTCTTTATGACCTAGATCAAATTATGTAGAATGCGCGCCATTAGGTCGACGAAAACGTTTGCGTTAGGTCGTTATTCAGTTTTTTTGCAACTTTCAGTACCAATCTGAGTCAGGAGATACAGATGCTTAAGCGTGATATGAACATCGCAGATTACGATGCGGAACTGTTCGCAGCTATCCAGGAAGAGACTCTTCGCCAGGAAGAACACATTGAACTTATCGCTTCTGAAAACTACACAAGTCCACGTGTAATGGAAGCTCAAGGTTCTCAGCTAACGAACAAATACGCTGAAGGCTACCCAGGCAAGCGTTACTACGGCGGTTGTGAGTACGTAGATAAAGCTGAAGCACTAGCAATCGATCGTGCATGCCAACTATTTGGTTGTGAGTACGCGAACGTACAGCCTCACTCAGGTTCTCAAGCAAACAGCGCAGTTTACATGGCGCTTCTAAACCCAGGCGACACAGTTCTAGGTATGAGCCTAGCGCACGGTGGTCACCTAACTCACGGTTCACCAGTAAACTTCTCTGGTAAGCACTACAACGTTATTCCTTACGGTATCGACGAAGCAGGTCAAATCAACTACGACGAGATGGAACAGCTAGCGCTTGAGCACAAGCCTAAGATGATCATCGGTGGTTTTTCTGCTTACTCGCAAATCGTTGATTGGAAACGCATGCGTGAAATCGCAGACAAAGTTGATGCTTACCTATTCGTAGACATGGCGCACGTTGCTGGTCTAATCGCAGCAGGCGAGTACCCGACTCCAGTTCCACACGCTCACGTTGTGACAACAACGACGCACAAAACGCTAGCGGGTCCTCGTGGCGGTCTTATCCTTTCTAACGAAGGTGAAGAGCTGTACAAGAAGCTGAACTCAGCAGTATTCCCTGGCGGTCAAGGTGGTCCTCTAATGCACGTTATCGCTGGTAAAGCTGTAGCGTTCAAAGAAGCGATGGAGCCTGAATTCAAAGCTTACCAAGCTAACGTAGTGAAAAACGCGAAAGCAATGGTTGGTCAATTCCAAGAGCGTGGCTACAAGATCGTTTCTAACGGTACAGAGAACCACCTATTCCTAGTTGACCTAATCGACAAAGACATTACAGGTAAAGATGCAGATGCAGCACTAGGTGCAGCAAACATCACAGTAAACAAGAACTCGGTTCCAAACGACCCACGCAGCCCATTCGTAACGTCTGGTATCCGTGTTGGTACGCCAGCAATTACTCGCCGCGGCTTCACTGAAGATGACGCGAAAGAGCTAGCAAACTGGATGTGTGACGTTCTAGATAACATCGGCAACGAGGAAGTTATCGAAGCGACGAAGCAGAAAGTTCTAGAGATCTGCAAGCGTCTACCAGTTTACGCATAGTTCTCTGTGTAAATTCGCTTTCTTTGCAAAGTAGTACAGGCTGACTCGTTCTACTTCTGCGATTCAGTGTGATAATTTGATTGATGAAAGGTCCTCGTTTGAGGACCTTTTTGTTTTTCTAGCGTATGGAAATATCAGCTTAGGCTTTTCGAAATAGCGTGCTTTGGTTTCTGAGAAACAGTTTGCTATGTGGAGGATTGGGAGTATTTGAGTGGAAAACGAAAGAGGTTATTAGGTTCTGAATATACTTTTGATTTACTCAAGAGCCCAACATTGTCATTCCCTACAAGCGAGGAACGAGCGGGATAGGGAATCTCTAATTATCGTTGTTACTT
Organism: Vibrio harveyi NBRC 15634 = ATCC 14126 = KCTC 12724; assembly: GCF_001591145.1. Lineage (GTDB taxonomy): Bacteria > Pseudomonadota > Gammaproteobacteria > Enterobacterales > Vibrionaceae > Vibrio > Vibrio harveyi. Next base: position 181,569 of record NZ_BCUF01000003.1, read on the forward strand.
AGAGAGTGTTGAAACAAGATTCCTGATATCTCGTAGGTTCTTCGAAATAGCGAGTTTGGTTTTAACCAGTAGGGTTATTGTTCGAACGACGATGCTTTATGTTCTATGGAGACAAAAAAGGTTGGCACAGAGCCAACCTTTTCTTATCAAAACAAGCGAGAGCTTATTTCACTTCAATACCTTGGGCCTGCATATCAGCATGGTAAGAAGAGCGAACAAATGGACCACACGCCGCGTGGGTGAAGCCAAGTTCTAGTGCAATCTCTTTTAGCTCATCAAACTCTGAAGGTGGAACGTAACGTTCTACTGGCAAGTGGTGACGGCTTGGTGCTAGGTACTGACCAAGTGTCAGCATAGTTACGCCATGTGCACGAAGATCTTTTAGTACTTCGACGATCTCTTCTTTGGTTTCACCAAGACCCATCATTAGACCTGATTTCGTCGGTACATTTGGATGCTGCTCTTTGAATTTTTGCAGCAATTGCAATGACCACTTGTAGTTCGCGCCTGGGCGAGCTTTACGGTAAAGACGAGGGGCGGTTTCTAGGTTGTGGTTGAAGACATCCGGCGGGTTGTCTTTCATAAGATCAAGTGCCACGTCCATACGACCACGGAAGTCAGGAACCAGAGTTTCAATCTTGATGTGCGGGTTTAGTTCGCGAATTTCACGGTTACAGTTAGCAAAATGCTCTGCACCACCATCACGCAAATCATCACGGTCAACAGAAGTGATTACAACGTACTTCAGTTTCATGTCTGCGATGGTTTTCGCAAGTTTCTTTGGTTCTTCAGCTTCAACAGCAAGAGGACGACCATGGGCAACGTCACAGAAAGGACAACGGCGAGTACAGATCGCACCAAGGATCATGAAAGTTGCCGTACCGTGGTTAAAACACTCAGCTAGGTTAGGGCAAGACGCTTCTTCACATACAGAGTGAAGGTTGTTCTTACGCATTGCTGATTTGATGTCTTGAATACGTTGGCTGTCGGCTGGTAGCTTGATCTTCATCCAATCAGGCTTACGTAGCACTTCTTTCTGCTCTGTTGGCATGTTCTTTACGGGAATCAATGCCATCTTGTCGGCGTCGCGGTATTTAACGCCTTTTTCCATCTGGATTGGTTTGCTCATGCTTTGTTACCTTGAGAAGGTGCTTCTGTGCTGAAATCTACTTGCTCGTAATCAAGCAAAGTAACGAGTTCTTGTATTAGTTGTTTTTCCACGGCTTCGATGTCTTCAGGACCGCCAACTTGGCTGACTTGAACCATCTCCATTCCTTCGTAGCCACATGGGTTAATACGTAAAAAAGGACCTAAGTCCATATTAACGTTCAACGCTAGACCGTGGAATGAGCACCCTTTTCGAATGCGAAGTCCGAGAGAACATATTTTTTTACCGCCGACATAAACGCCAGGGGCATCAGGTCGTGCAGCAGAATCGATATTGTATGCCTTAAGAGTGTTAATAACGAGGTTCTCGATGTGCGTAACGAGATCTCGCACTCCTAATTTTTTGCGACGTAGGTTGATCAAGAAGTACGCGACTAATTGACCCGGACCATGATAAGTCACCTGACCGCCACGATCGCTTTGAACAACAGGAATATCTCCGGTATTAATCAGGTGCTCGGCTTTACCTGCCTGACCTTGAGTGAATACTGGGTTATGTTCTACCAACCAAACTTCATCAGGCGTGTCGTCTGTGCGTTGGTCAGTAAACTCATGCATCGCCTTCCATACAGGCTCATAATCTTGGCGTCCAAGTCGTTTCACAACAAGTTGGTGTTGCATGGGAATTCCTGTCGATAATATATAAAGTTTTTGGATTATAAACCGGATGACCCTGATGCTCTACAGCTGAGTAACAGATTTTTAACTGAAAGTTCGAGTGGTTTGTATTATCTGTATGATAAATAAAAAGAAAGCAGCCGAAGCTGCTTTCAAAAAAAATTTAATTTATCAAAAAATTATAGAACCATGCGTACGATGTCGATTTCACCCAGTTCTTTGTATAGGGTTTCAACTTGCTCGATAGACGTTGCAGTGATGTTGATAGACACCGAGTGGTAGTTGCCCTTAGCACTTGGTTTTACTGTTGGGCTGTAGTCACCTGGAGCATGGCGCTGGATAACTTCTAGAACTAGCTCTGGAAGCTCAGGCTTTGCATGACCCATTACCTTGTAAGTAAATGAACAAGGGAACTCAAGCAGGTCTTTCAATTTTGCATCAGAGTTGATGGTTAGCATATCGGTAACTCCAGTTGGTATTCGTTGCGGTGCGAAATAGTACAGTCAAATTAGGGTGAACTCAAGATTAACAAAGCCGCCCTAGTTGGCGGCTTTGTAGACTTGTTTGTTGGTCAGAAGCGACTGTTAGAAGAAGCTCTTAAACAACAATACGATGTAGTCCCACATGCGGCTAAATAGGCTGCCTTGGTCTACTGTTTCCAGTGCCATTAGTGGGTACTCAGCAATATCTTCACCATCAATTTGATAGTATAGCTTACCAACTACATCACCTTTCTTAATTGGGGCTTCAAGTTCTTTTTCAAGTACGAAGCTTGCTTTTAGGTTCTTTGCTTCGCCGCGAGGTAGGGTTACGTAGGTATCTTGATCAAGACCCAGAGCAATGGTGTCTTTGTTACCCATCCAGATTTTTTCTTCTACGAAAGTTTCACCCGCTTTATGAGGTGCCACTGTTTCGAAGAAACGGAAACCGTAGCTCAGAAGCTTTTTACTTTCTGATTTACGTGCATTCGCATCTTTTGTTCCCATCACAACCGCAACTAGGCGCATTTGACCTTCTGTTGCAGAGCTTACTAGGCTATAACCAGCATTGCTTGTGTGACCCGTTTTGATACCGTCAACATTCATGCTCTTATCCCACAGTAGACCGTTACGGTTGTACTGAGTGATGCCGTTGTAAGTGAATTTCTTTTGAGAGTAAATACGGTACTCGTCTGGTACGTCACGGATCAGTGCTTTACCAAGCAGTGCCATATCGTAAGGTGTTGAGTATAGGTTAGGGTTGTCTAGACCGTGAACGTTCGCAAAGTGCGTGTTCGTCATACCGATCGTATCCGCCCAAGCATTCATTAGATCAACGAATGCATCTTCTGAACCAGCAATGTGTTCAGCCATTGCCACACAGGCATCGTTACCAGATTGGATGATGATGCCACGGTTCAGGTCTTTTACTTTTACCGTCGTGCCAACTTCAATGAACATTTTTGAAGAGTCAGGGAAGTTTTTCGCCCAAGCATTCTTACTGATGGTTACATCATCGTCTTCTGAAATATTACCACGCGCTAGCTCTTGGCCAATTACGTAGCTGGTCATCATTTTTGTCAGACTAGCAGGAGACAATTTTGTGTTCATCTCTTTCTCAGCCAGAACTTTACCTGAGTTGTAATCCATAAGTACGTAGCCTTTGGCTGCGATTTGAGGAGCATCTGGGACAACAACTGGTGAAGCAAAAGCAGATTGAGCGATGGTTGCTGATAGTGCAACCGAAGAAACGAGAATAGATTTCACAAACTTATTTTTATTCATGGTAATTCAAATTTTTTGGTTAACTGTCGACATCTTAACAGAATCCCCACTTATGTAAGAGGGGCTCTGCATAGAAAATCATGACACCAAGGTCATTTGCCAGTTTTGTGTTTTTTAATAAATGCGGACGAATAGCCGAGCAACTTTACTTTATCCAGTGTGGCTTGCGTCAGAGAATAGTCAGTATATGGGCCTAACAACAAGCGATACGAACCTTCCGTGGACTCCAAGAAAGTTTCCGTATCCAGCTTTTGACCAAGCTCTTGGCCTAAAGTTCGCGCTCGATCTTCATATTTTGAAGAAGCAACCTGAATGACGTACTTAGGATGGGCCGCTAACGACTTTTCATCGGTCGGTTTATCCACCATGATGACTTCGATCTCTACGTTCGCCGTCCCAGTTTTCACTACGTCAAGCTTGTAAGCTGCCGCGTAGCTCAAATCAATGATGCGACCCTCATGGAAAGGACCTCGGTCGTTAACTCGCACAACCGTGGATTTACCATTGTCGGTATTGGTGACTTTCACGTAGCTCGGTAATGGCAGCGTTTTGTGCGCAGCAGTCATCGAGTACATGTCGTAAATCTCGCCATTCGAGGTTAAATGACCTTGGAACTTCTTGCCGTACCAAGAGGCACGACCTTTTTCCGTAAAGCCTTTTGCATCACGAACGATTTTGTAGTCTGAACCTCGAAGGTTGTAATCGCTGTTACCACCTAAGCTGTATGGTTCGTATTTTGGGTGCGCATCCTCAATGTGCTCGACTGATAATGGCTTTTCTGGAGCTACATCAGATTCAAGTTCATAACGTCCTTCCTGCGTTTTTTGATCGGTGGATGAACAACCCGCCAAAATCAAAGCAGAAAAAACTAAGGAATATAAAGCGCGTTTTTGCATGGTCTAGGTCGCCTTAGAGAATGCTTTTCGGTGTGTATGGATCGACATAAGAATGCCAAAACCAGCCATCAGTGTCACCATTGAAGTACCACCATAACTGATCAACGGTAAAGGTACGCCTACTACAGGTAGGATGCCACTTACCATGCCGATATTTACAAAAATATACACGAAGAAGCTGAGTACAATACTGCCCGCCATCATTCGACCAAACGCTGTTTGTGCTTGGCTTGCGAGGTAGAGACCTCGACCGATAATAAATAGGTAGATGGCTAATAGGCAAAGGAAGCCAATCATACCCCATTCCTCAGCGATTACTGCAAAGATAAAGTCAGTGTGTCGCTCTGGAAGAAATTCTAATTGAGATTGTGTACCTTGCAGCCAACCTTTGCCTGAAATACCACCAGAGCCGATTGCTATCTTACTTTGGATAATGTGATAGCCGGCACCAAGAGGGTCTGACTCTGGATTAAATAGAGTGCGCACACGTACCTTTTGGTATTCGCGCATCAGGAAGAACCACAAAATAGGAATAAAACCACCCAGAGCAATGGCGGCTGCGGCAATGATTTTCCAACTAATACCCGCAAGGAAGATAACGAAAATACCAGAAGCGGCGATCAGAATTGAAGTACCAAGGTCTGGCTGTTTTGCAATAAGAATGGTTGGTAGGCAAACCATGATTAGTGCAACAATGAGCGTTTTGAACGTCGGAGGAAGTGGTTGACGACCGATGTAGCGCGCCACCATTAAAGGTACGGCAAGCTTAAGGAGCTCTGAGGGCTGGAAACGAACAAAGCCAAGATTGAGCCAGCGTTGGGCGCCTTTGGAGGCTTCACCAAAGAAGAGCACGCCAAACAACAGAATAACGCCACCAACAAACATTAATGGAGCAAGGCTCTCATAGGTTCTGGGCGAGATTTGTGCCAATACGATCATGACAACCAGTGATAGCACCATGCGCATTGCTTGACGATCCATCATCGCCAAACTTTGACCACTGGCACTGTACATGATGACAAGACCAAAGCCCATCAAAGCAAAGATGCCGAGTAACAACGGCAAGTCGATATGGAAGCGTTCAAACAGAGCACGGTTTTTGCCTGTAGAGGGATCCATTTTCATCACTGCGCTACCTCTTTCTTCGCATTGTTTTGTTCTTCATCTGACTCGATTTTTTCAGGACCAAGGATGACACGGTCGAAGATCTTTCTCACAACAGGCGCGCCGTTACTCGAACCACCACCTGCGTTTTCCAGTACCACTGATACGACAACTTTTGGATCATCGAATGGCGCAAAACCGGTAAACAACGCGTGGTCACGTAAGTGTTCTGCGACTTCATCTGCGTTGTACTCTTCGTCTTCTGCAAGACCAAATACCTGAGCGGTCCCTGACTTACCACCAGTTTGGTAATCCATATTATAGAAAGAGCGACGAGCAGTACCTTTTGGACCGTGGTTAACCAAACGCATGCCTTCCTTCGCCATATTCCAGTATTTGTCTGGCACATTTTGGATAGGAGGGTAGGTTTCGTATTCAGAGCTTTCTTGCTCCTCAAAGTCGCCACCGTTGTCGATGGTTGCTTTTAGCAAGTGAGGTGCTGTTACAGCGCCCTCGTTAACCAATACTGAGGTCGCTTTCGCTATCTGCATTGGTGTTGCTGTCCAGTAACCTTGCCCAATACCAACAGGGATAGTGTCGCCCTTGTACCAAGGTGTTTTATGACGAGCCATTTTCCATTCACGAGTTGGCATATTTGCCTTACTTTCTTCGTAAATGTCGATGCCCGTATAATCGCCAAAACCAAACATCATCATCCAATTCGATAGGCGATCAATGCCCATGTCGTAGGCAATTTGGTAGAAGAAGGTATCGACGGATTCTTCAATTGATTTGATGATGTCGACGCGACCATGACCCCAACGTAGCCAGTCACGGAATGGACGAGTATCTGAATTTGGAATTCGCCAGTAACCAGGATCGTTTCGGGTGGTTTTCGGTGTCACAACACCTTCTTCCAGAGCCGCTACAGCAATGAAGGGTTTGATGGTTGAAGCTGGTGGGTAAATGCCAAGCGTTGTGCGGTTCACCAATGGACGGTTTTTATCGTTTAATAGTGCTCGGTATGCTTTACCTGAGATCCCGTGTACGAACGCATTTGGATCGTAGCTTGGGCTAGAAACCATAGCTAATACACCATTGTCTCGAGGGTCGAGCACTACCGCGCTACCACGACGTCCATCTAATAACTGATGCACATAGAGCTGTAGGTTGATATCGAGGTTTAAGACGATGTCTTTACCTGGCACAGGTGGAACGTATTTCAAAGTACGAATGACACGTCCGCGGCTGTTTACTTCCACTTCTTGGTAACCCGCCGTACCGTGCAATAGGTCCTCGTAGTACTTCTCGATACCTAACTTACCGATGTCACGAGTTGCTTGGTAGTTGGCGTCTTTTTCTTCGCGCACTAAGCGCTGCATGTCGCGGTCGTTAATACGAGAAACATAGCCAATCACATGGGTCAGTACTTCGCTGAATGGGTAGTAACGCTTTAGCGTAGCGCTAATCTCAACGCCCGGGAAACGGTATTGATTGACAGAGAAAACAGCAACTTGGTTTTCATCCAATTGAGTCAACAACGGAACTGACTTGAAGCGACGAGTACGCTTACGCTCACGTTGGAAGCGTTCGATTTGCTCTGGTGTGATTTCAAGGATGGTTTGTAGCTCTTTGATGGTGCCGTCAATGTCTTTGATTTTTTCTGGGGTCAGTTCCAGGTTAAAGACGGGGCGGTTTTCAGCGAGCAGAACACCATTGCGGTCGTAGATCAAACCACGGTTTGGTGCAATAGGAACCACTTTAATGCGGTTGTCATTAGAACGGGTTTTATAGTCTTGGAACTGGTTTACCTGAATGTTGTACATGTTGGCAACCAGCAAGCCCATCAAAATTACGATACCTATAAATGCAACAATAGCGCGACTAGAAAATAGACGCGCTTCTGCTTGGTAATCTCGAATTTGACTGCGGCGTTTACGAATCATTAACGCTTGTCTCTACAGCTAAGTAGCGATTATTCGCGGTGGTAAGGGTGGTTAGCAGTAATGCTCCACGCTCGGTATAAACTCTCTGCCATCACGATACGCACAAGTGGGTGTGGTAGTGTCAGTGCTGACAGTGACCAACTTTGATCTGCTGCGGCTTTACAAGCTGGCGCTAAGCCTTCAGGACCACCGATTAGGATCGACACGTCACGACCATCTAGTTTCCATGCTTCTAGCTGTTCTGCTAGCTGTGGGGTATCCCACTTTTTCCCTGGAATATCGAGAGTGACGATACGCGCACCTTTAGGTACCGCAGCCAACATCGCTTCGCCTTCTTTTTGTAAGATGCGTGCGATGTCTGCATTTTTGCCACGTTTACCCGCAGGGATTTCAACCAACTCAAGTGGCATATCATGTGGGAAGCGACGACGGTATTCTTGAAAACCTTCTTCGACCCATTTTGGCATTTTGGTGCCAACGGCAATTAGTTGAATTTTCAAAAGATTAACCCCAGAGTTTTTCTAGTTGGTATAGCTCGCGATGCTCTTCTTGCATCACGTGAAGCATTGCGTCGCCCATGTCTAGGACAACCCATTCACCTTCATTTTCGCCTTCCATACCTAGTGGCTCTAGACCAGCTTTCTTCACTTCAGATGCAACGTGATCAGCGATAGATGAAACGTGACGCTTCGACGTGCCAGTACAAATGATCATGTAATCTGTCACGCTTGATTTGCCTTCAACATTCAGAATAACAATCTCTTCCGCTTTCATGTCGTCGGCTTTATCGGCTAAAAAGTCTTTAAGTTCTTCGCGAAGCACTCGGTTTTCCTCGGTATTTTCTTTTTTGTCTGTGGGCGTTTTAATCTCGTTGAGTTAAAACTGGTCGCGCACTATATCACGCTTTGAAAGCTAAATTGCCAGCTTAATATCAGGAGAGCAGGTTTCTAGGCTCAATTGATGGATAGTTGGCCACACAGATTCATCGTATTGGGTTTTGGCTTTTATCTCAGCATGTGTGAGCAAGGATAAAAGGGCACAAATTCTTGAGGCTGACAGGCGAGTCAGCGCAGCATTATAGAATGGGCGTTTATTTTGCCACACTCGATGCTTTTCAAACACCTGACTCATGCCCATTTGGGTAAGGTCTCGATGCATGTTAAGTAATTGGTTGAACTCTTTCTGTACACTACGGATAAGGATGACTGTCTCTGTGCCTTCGGCTTCAAGCTGGCGCAAAATGCGTTGTGCTCGGTTGGCTTTCCCAGCAAGGAGAGCGTCAATCCAATGGAAAGTCGTAAAGTGGTTGTGTCGGCTCAAGGCTTCTTCAAGACGCACAACCGTCAGTTCGCCATCTGGGTAGAGTAAAGCGAGCTTCTCTAAGCTTTGTGAGAGCGCGAACAAGTTCCCTTCATGCCACTGTGCCAACATTTGCAGTGATTGCTGATCTGCTTTTAGCCCTAATGTGCGGCAACGAGCCTGTACGAAGATCGGCAAACGTTGCAGATCTGGTGTTTGGCAGCTTACCCAATCACCTTTTGCACTCAGCGCTTTAAACCATTTTGCGTTTTCTTGGGCTTTTGTCAGTTTACTGCCCACGATCACCAGCATAATGTCGTCGTGTAGCATTTCACATAGGGTTTGCAGTTCTTTACTAACTGTTGTCGTTACGCCGCTTTCTGGTAGCTCAAGTTCAATTAGTTGGCGACTGGAAAATAGGCTTAGTGCTTGGAAACAATCATATACTTGGTTCCAATCTAAACTAGCGTCAACCGCGAAACGGTGTCTTTCTTCAAAACCTTGCTGGTGCGCCATTGTTTGGATCGCTTGGCGACTTTCTTGAATCAGCAGAGGTTCATTACCAAAAATCAGGTAAACCTGTTTGATGTGTTTCGCTAGATGGTCAGCCAGCTTGTCGGCAAAAATTCGCATTCTGATTAAGAGTTAGTGTTCGTAGAGTTAGTCTTCATCACATCAGGGGTAGGTTGACCTTGTTCGTATTCCGCACGAACTCGACCTAGCTGACGCATCATTTGACTCGCCGCTTGTTGACGCATTTCGTCTTCGATAACGTCACGCTCTACCGACTTCGCCAATGCTGTTAATGGGTTATCAAGGTAGTTGCGGTTTACGGTTGTTTTGAAGTCTTTTGCACCGAAGCCAGGAATGGTCACACGGTATTTCACTACATAAGTAAGTTCTTTCTCTGCCGCACGACTGTTTTGGTACAGCGATAGTGTACGTTCGTCGATAGTCGCTTCGATCAGGTGCAGATTTGGTGTACTTGAAGATGGTTGTACTAAATCTACTTTGTTCAATTCAAGTTGAGCGCGAATATAACGCGTCAATGGGCTGTATTCATCGTAGCTAGTGAAAGACATGGTATGCAGTTCTTCCGGAACCGAGTATTCGCCACGAAGGTGGAAACCACAGGCAGAAAGAAGCCCCGCTAATACCAATACCACTGGTAGTTTAATCAAAGAGAAAAAGCGCATTGATTGTATTCATCCTAAATTGAAGGGGTTATTTACCTTAAACCACTCAGCATGAATGGCTTGAGGTAAATAAACAGGGTAGCGAACTACCCTGTTTAATGACTCTTTACAGGCGAATAAGTTCGCTCTGCTTTGAGTTATTGCTAACTACGTATCGTTTGTCGTGAAAGACTAGTTAGCAACGATGTTCAACAGTTTACCTGGTACGTAAATTACTTTACGGATTGTTAGACCATCTGTGAACTTAGTAACGTTTTCGTCATTTAGACCAAGCTCTTCAACTTGTTCTTTCGTTGCGTCAGCCGCTACAGTCAGTTTCGCACGCAGTTTGCCGTTAACTTGAACAACGATAGTCTTCTCGTCTTCAACAAGTGCTTTCTCGTCGAACGTTGGCCATACAGCATTGTCGATGTCTGCTTCACCTAGCGCAGCCCATAGTTCGTATGAGATGTGCGGAGTGATTGGGTAAAGCATTGCAACAACAGCTTTTAGAGCCTCATCAAGGATTGCACGATCTTGCGCAGATTCTTGAGGCGCTTTCGCTAGCTTGTTCATCAGTTCCATGATTGCAGCGATTGCTGTGTTGAACGTTTGACGACGAGCAATATCATCAGTCACTTTCGCGATAGTTTTGTGAACGTCACGACGAAGAGCTTTTTGGTCACCAGAAAGTGCTGCTGCATCTACTGCTTCTGCTGCACCTTTTGATGTGTGTTCGTTTACTAGTTTCCAAACACGTTTCAGGAAGCGGTTAGCACCTTCTACGCCAGACTCTTGCCACTCAAGTGTCATGTCTGCTGGAGACGCGAACATCATGAATAGACGTACTGTGTCTGCGCCGTACTTGTCTACCATCTCTTGAGGGTCAATACCGTTGTTCTTAGACTTAGACATTTTGATCATGCCTGAGTGTTCAACGTTGCGACCTTCGTTATCCGTTGCAGAAGTGATGCGACCTTTACCGTCACGTTCAACTTTAACGTCAGTTGGTGCAACCCACTCTTTACCGCCTTTCTCGTTCTCGAAGTAGAACGCGTCCGCTAGTACCATGCCTTGACACAGTAGTTGCTTGAACGGCTCGTCAGACGTTACGTAGCCCGCATCACGCAGCAGTTTGTGGAAGAAGCGAGAGTACAGTAGGTGCATACAAGCGTGCTCGATACCACCGATGTACTGGTCTACTGGTAGCCAGTAGTTTGCTTTTTCTGGATCTAGGATGTCATCAGCTTGTGGTGAACAGTAACGAGCGTAGTACCAAGAAGACTCCATGAACGTATCGAATGTATCTGTCTCACGTAGAGCAGGTTCGCCGTTAAAGGTTGTCTTTGCCCACTCTTTGTCTGCTTTAATTGGGCTAGTAACGCCATCCATTACTACGTCTTCTGGAAGAATAACAGGTAGCTGGTCAGCGGGTACTGGGTGAACTTCACCGTCTTCAGTGGTTACCATTGGGATTGGTGCACCCCAGTAACGTTGGCGAGATACACCCCAGTCACGTAGACGGAAGTTAACTGTCTTAGTGCCTTTGCCTTCTGCTTCTAGCTTCGCTGCGATTGCATCGAATGCCGCTTGGAATTCTAGACCGTCGAATTCACCTGAATCGAACAGTACACCTTTCTCAGTGTATGCCGCTTCAGAGATGTCTAGCTCGCTGCCATCAACCGGCTTGATAACAGGCACGATGTCTAGACCGTACTTAGTTGCGAACTCGAAGTCACGTTGGTCGTGTGCAGGTACTGCCATTACAGCGCCTGTACCGTAGTCCATCAGTACGAAGTTTGCTACGTAAACAGGAACTTCACGACCGTTCAATGGGTGAATAGCAGTAAGGCCAGTCGCCATACCTTTCTTCTCCATTGTCGCCAGTTCAGCTTCTGCTACTTTGGTGTTCTTACACTCTTCGATGAACGCAGCAAGTTCTGGGTTGTTCTCAGCCGCGATAGTCGCTAGAGGGTGACCTGCAGCGATACCAACGTAAGTGACGCCCATTAGCGTGTCTGGACGTGTTGTGTAAACTTCTAGGTCTTGTTGACCCTTGACTTCAAACTTGAGCTCAACACCTTCAGAACGGCCGATCCAGTTGCGCTGCATGGTTTTCACCATTTCTGGCCAACCTTCAAGTTTGTCTAGATCGTCCAGCAACTCTTGAGCGTATTCTGTGATCTTAATGAACCACTGAGGAATTTCTTTTTGCTCTACTGGAGTGTCACAACGCCAGCAGCAGCCATCTTCAACCTGCTCGTTCGCAAGAACAGTTTGGTCGTTTGGACACCAGTTAACAGAAGAAGTCTTTTTGTAAACCAGCCCTTTCTCGTAAAGCTTAGTGAAGAACTCTTGTTCCCAACGGTAGTACTCAGGTGTACATGTTGCGAATTCACGGTTCCAATCGTAACCAAAGCCAAGAAGCTTAAGTTGGTTCTTCATGTATTCGATGTTTTCGTAAGTCCATGGTGCAGGTGCAGTGTTGTTTTTCACTGCCGCGTTTTCTGCAGGTAGACCAAATGCATCCCAACCGATTGGTTGCATTACGTTTTTGCCTTGTAGGCGTTGGAAACGAGATACTACGTCACCGATGGTGTAGTTGCGCACGTGACCCATGTGCAGTCGACCACTTGGGTATGGGAACATGGATAGACAGTAGAATTTTTCTTTATTTGGGTCTTCACTTACAACAAAGGTCTTGTTGTCATCCCAGTGCTTTTGAACTTTCTGTTCAAGGTCTTGTGGATTGTATTGTTCTTGCATCGATGGTATCCGGTTATCTTGGAATTTGTGAGTTCGGTTAGAACAGACTTAAATAGATCGTCATAGAATACCTAAAGCTAGGGATCACAACAATAGCCAATCTGTACCCATACGCCTTGAAATGGTGCTTGGTAGTAGAAAGATGGAGGTCAGTTATGCCTAAACGTAAAGCAGGTTATGAGGAAATGCTCGAGGATGTGATTGAAACCTTGAAGCACAGTCCGGATGAAGTTAACAAAGTATTCGAAACGTCGGGCAAAGTGGTGGATGCTGCCAACGACATGACCAAAGACGAACTCTCACTGATATCAGCTTATGTCAAAGCCGATTTAAAAGAGTTTTCTGATAGCTATGAAGAAGGTAAGAGTGGACCCTTCTATCTCACAATTGCCGATTCCGTTTGGCAAGGTTTGCTCGAAATTACAGACCGAACCAAAGTGGAGTGGGTTGAACTGTTTGATGACTTAGAACATCAAGGTCTTTATGAGGCGGGAGAGGTGATTGGACTTGGCACATTGGTCTGCGATGAATGTGGTCATAAGACGACATATAACCACCCAACTGTGATCATTCCATGCATTAAGTGCAATCATACTGGCTTTAGTCGTCAGTCTCTCAAGCCATAAGAACAGCTTTAACAAACGTAAAAAAAGAGGCCTAAGAGCCTCTTTTTCACTTATGACTTTTTCTTCCTTGATAACCACCAAGCCAACATCAAACTTAATCCAGCCCAAATATACAGAGGCCAAGTGCCGACGATGCGATACGGAGTTTGACCATCGGTAGGAACAAGTTCTGCGCGAAGCACTGCGGTTTCAAATTGAGGGATTTGTTCAATCACCTTACCTTTATGGTCGGTCACTGCGGTTACGCCATTGTTGGTCGAACGAATAAGTGGCTTACCCAGCTCTAGAGCACGCATTCGAGCGATTTCCATGTGCTGTAGTGGACCAATTGAATGACCGAACCAAGCGTCGTTAGAAAGCGTTAGAATGAAATCAGTATCGTCGGTCACGTTCTGACGAACTTGTTCGCTAAAGATGATTTCATAACACAGTGCAGGATCCATGTGCTTTCCATTCGCCACGATGTTTGGCTGAATGAAATCGCCACGGCTGAAGGAAGACATTGGCAAGTTGAAGAATGGTGCAAGTGGGCGCAATACGTCTTCAAACGGCACGAACTCACCAAACGGAAGTAAGTGGTGCTTGTGGTAGCGCTTGTCCATATCAAAGCTGTAATCACCGTATGGATTTACACCCAGCGATAAAATGCTGTTGTAGAATTGACCGTCTTTTCCTTGGTTTACCACACCCGTAATAATGGCGCTGTTGTTCATTTTCGCCGCAGTATCGATGTTTCTCAAGAACGACGGGACTTCAATTTCAAATGCAGGAATGGCAGCCTCTGGCCATACGATGATGTCAGCATCCCAGTTCTCACGAGTGAGGTCTGCGTATTTCATGATGGTTGGCCAGCGTTGGCTCGGTAGCCATTTTAGGTTCTGGTCAACGTTACCTTGGATCAGCGCTACTTTGGTTGTGTCTTCAATGCGAGGAGTTACCCAATCGTATTGGCGAATACCAAAGCCTGCACTTAACAGTACCGCAGGGATGATGATCATTAACCATTGCTTGTGAATCCAAGCATACGCCAATGCACCAGCACTGATCATGATGAACAGTGTTAGTAGTTCTACACCACCGATGGGTGCAAAGCTGGCAAATGGTGCGTCAATTTGACTATAGCCAAGCCATAGCCAAGGGAAACCTGTCATAACCCAGCCACGCAGCCAGTCGGTCACTAGCCATAACGCAGGAGCAGCAAGCAATGCTTTGCTTAGGGTAAATTCAGGGAAAAACTTGTTAGTGAGCCACGCAAATAAACCGGTGTATATGGATAGGTAGGCGATTAACAAGCCCATGAGGAATAGGTTTGCAATCAGCGGCATGCCGCCAAAGCCTGCAATGCTAACGTAAACCCAGCTTACTCCTGTCGCAAATTGCCCTAAACCCCATGAATAACCGATCCAAAGCGCACGCCTAGGTGATTGGTCTGCAAGAAGAATAAGTAGGATAGCAGGGCTAAGTATGGCAAGCGGCCATAGCTGATAAGGAGCAAATGCTAGGGTAGTGGAGGCGCCAACAAAAGCGGCCACTAAGGGCCGCTTGAGGCGATGAAAGAGTACATTCATCATTTTATTTTTCTGATATTCCCGATGTTAGGGTATCGCGTTACTCTTGAGTGGCTTCAACCAGCTTTTCTTCGTCTGGAATCGTCACTTGAAGTTGAATGACACGACGGTTGTCGGCTGCCGTTACTTTGAAGCTGTATGCTTCAATATCCACGACTTCGCCACGCGATGGTAGGTGACCAAAAGCAGTCATTACCATGCCGCCAACGGTATCCACTTCTTCATCACTGAAGTTGGTACCGAATGTCTCATTAAACTCTTCAATGGTTGTCAGAGCTCTGACAGCAAACGTGTGTTTGCTCAGCTTACGGATATCGGTTTCTTCATCATCATCGAACTCATCTTCAATATCCCCTACGATTTCTTCAAGGATATCTTCGATAGTTACAAGACCAGAAACACCGCCGAATTCATCGACAACAATCGCCATGTGATAACGTTCTTCACGGAATTCTTTTAGCAGGCGGTCTACACGTTTACTTTCCGGTACTACGACTGCTGGTCGAATCACTTCTTCGATATCAAATGGGTTACTGCCTGAGCCCAAGTATTTGAGTAAGTCCTTCGCTAGTAGAATGCCTTCCACATGGTCTTTATCTTCGCTGATCACAGGGTAGCGAGAGTGTTGAGCATCAGTGATCAGTGCGATCAAAGTATCAAGATCGTCTGTGCGCTCAACAGTAACCATTTGCGAACGCGGGATCATGATGTCACGCACGCGCATTTCGGAGATTTCCATTACACCTTCAAGCATGTCGCGGGTGTCGTGGTCAATCAGGTCATTGATTTCAGAGTCGCGGATCACATCCACAAGCTCTTGGCGGTCTTTTGGTTCGCCTTGAAATAGTTGACCTAGACGTTCAAAGAAGGACTTTCTACTCGGACCTTCTGCCTTTTCTTTCTTGCCTTCATTAGAAGAGGGAGAATTATCTTCGTTCATTGTTTCTCAATTAAGTAACGCTATCAGATGTGTGATAGCTCACATAGAAAGACGAGTACGAGATGGTTATCTGGGTAGTTCGCCTTTCCCTGTCGAGCAACCAAAGCTACTCTTTTTCAGCAATATATGGGTCTTCATAACCCATACCTTGCATGATTTCTGTCTCGAGGGATTCCATCTCTTCAGCTTCATCATCCTCGATATGGTCATAACCTAGCAGATGCAAGCTGCCATGTACAACCATATGCGCCCAATGTGCTAGTAGAGGCTTGTTCTGCTCTACTGCCTCTTTTTCAACGACTTGGCGACAGATTATTAAATCGCCCAGTAGGTCCATTTCCATACCCGGTGGTACTTCGAATGGGAAAGATAGCACGTTGGTCGGCTTGTCTTTACCACGGTATTCGTGGTTTAGCTCGTGACTTTCTTGCTCGTCGACAATACGAATCGTCAGTTCCGCTTGTGGTTGGAAAAGAGGAATGGTCTTATCTAGCCACAATTGGAAATCTTGCTCAGAAGGTAAGCCTTCTTCATTTTCGACTGCCAGTTGCAAATCAAGTTCAATTGCCATGGTTATTCCTTAGTTGCCGCGACTTGTGCGCTCAGTTCTGCTTTTGCTGCTTCTAGCAATTTGGCATCACGCTCTTCACGACGGCGTTTTTCGAACTCTTTACGTTCTTTCTGGTCTTGCGCTTCCCACTTCTCATAAGCGTTAACGATACGAGCAACCACTGGGTGGCGCACTACGTCGTCAGCTTGGAAGAAGTTAAAGCTGATGTCGTCAACTTCGCTCAGTACCTCAATGGCATGACGAAGACCTGATTTCGCGCCGCGAGGTAAGTCAATCTGTGTGACGTCACCAGTGATAACCGCACGAGAGTTGAAGCCAATTCGCGTTAGGAACATCTTCATCTGCTCGACGGTGGTGTTTTGGCTCTCATCAAGAATGATGAAGGCGTCGTTTAGAGTACGACCACGCATGTAAGCAAGAGGTGCTACCTCAATCACGTTACGTTCAATCAGCTTTTCTACGCGCTCAAAGCCCAGCATTTCAAATAGGGCATCGTAGAGAGGGCGTAGGTATGGGTCGACTTTCTGGCTCAAATCACCAGGTAGGAAGCCCAGTTTCTCGCCCGCTTCAACCGCTGGACGAGTAAGTAAAATACGGCGGATCTCTTGGCGCTCTAGTGCGTCGACGGCTGCTGCAACCGCGAGGTAAGTTTTACCTGTACCAGCAGGGCCGATACCGAAAGTGATATCATGCGTCACCATGTTCATCAGGTATTGACCCTGATTTGGTGTACGAGGCTTGATCACGCCTTTTTTCGTTTTAACGAAGACTTCTTTACCGTGTTCGAAATGTGACTCGGTGTTTTGCTCCAGTACACCTGATTCTTTGATTGCCAGATGGATCTGCTCTGGTTCGATATCAGGCGTTTCGCCGCGGACAGGAGCGGTGTCTACGTAAAGGGTTTTCAGGATATCCAGCGCAGCAGCTGCGGTATGAGGTTTACCGACAATGGTGAAAAGGTCGCTACGGTGGTTAATTTCGACGCCTAGACGACGTTCTAAATGCTTGATGTTGTCATCGAATGGACCGCACAGGCTTGCTAGTCGGCGGTTGTCTGAAGGTTCTAGATTGATTTCTAGCGTTACGATTTTATTGCTCAATGTTGCCTCTCATTTTATGCCACTTAACGAGAGCCTGATAACGACCAGGCTCTCAATGGCTATTTGTACGAGCTTATGGCGTAAAAGTAGCTACACCTAGCTCATCTTCGCGACGTGTTTTCGCCATCATTTGCGTTGGTGAAATCACACTACGAAGGTCCATGTCTTTTTCTGTACGTACTAGCTCACCACGTAGCGAGTTAGCAAATACATCCGTAATCTTCACGTCAACGAATTGACCAATTAGGTCTGCGCTACCTTCAAAGTTTACTACACGGTTGTTTTCTGTACGAGCGCGTAGCTCCATTAGGTTCTTCTTAGAAGGACCTTCAACCAGAACGCGTTGCTCAGTGCCTAGCATTAGACGAGAGTAGCGCATTGCTTGTGCATTTACGGTTTGTTGTAGCTCGTATAGACGCTCTTTCTTCACTTGCTCTGATAGGTCACAAGGGTAGTCTGCCGCTGGCGTACCTGGACGTGGAGAGAAGATGAAGCTGAAGCTCATGTCAAAGTCTACGTCTTTGATTAGCTTCATTGTGTCTTGGAAATCTTTGTCTGTTTCACCAGGGAAACCAACGATAAAGTCTGAACTGATTTGGATATCAGGACGTGCTTTACGCAGTTTACGGATGATCGATTTGTACTCAATCCCAGTGTGAGGACGTTTCATCATAGTCAGCACTCGGTCACTACCACTTTGTACCGGTAGGTGAAGGAAGCTTACTAGCTCAGGTGTGTCTTCGTATACTGCGATGATGTCATCAGTAAACTCTAATGGGTGGCTTGTTGTAAAGCGGATACGATCAATACCATCGATAGACGCAACCAAACGAAGCAGTTCTGCAAATGAACAGATCTCACCGTCGTGCATAGGACCACGGTACGCGTTTACGTTTTGACCTAGTAGGTTTACTTCACGTACGCCTTGATCTGCTAGTTGGGCGATTTCGAACAGTACGTCATCCATTGGACGGCTTACTTCTTCACCACGAGTGTACGGTACTACACAGTAAGTACAGTACTTAGAACAGCCTTCCATAATAGAAACGAATGCCGTTGCACCTTCAGCACGAGGCTCTGGTAGACGGTCAAACTTTTCGATTTCTGGGAATGAAATGTCCATTACTGGTGCTTCATCCGATTGAGATTGTTTAATCATCTCAGGAAGACGGTGAAGAGTTTGTGGACCAAAAATTACGTCAACGTATGGAGCACGCTGACGGATGTGATCCCCTTCTTGAGTTGCTACACAACCACCTACGCCGATAACTACGCCAGGTTTTTTATCTTTTAGTGTCTTCCAACGACCAAGCTGGTGGAAAACTTTCTCTTGCGCTTTTTCACGGATCGAACAGGTGTTAAGTAGAAGTACGTCTGCTTCCTCTGGCTCTTCGGTCAGCTCATAGCCGTTTGCAGCATTAAGCAGGTCGGCCATTTTTGATGAATCGTATTCGTTCATCTGGCAGCCCCAGGTTTTAATTAGCAGTTTCTTACTCATCTCACTTTCGCTCGTTCAGTTGTACTTAAATCGGAGAGCTATTGCTCAAATTATAGCCGCCATCTCGGCGGTAAGCGGCGTATTGTACTGCTTTAAAAAGCACCTGACTAGTGATCTGACGAATTCTCTGCAAACCCTGATGAAATCTAGTTTTTTGCCCTATATACAGCAAGGTTTTTTGTTAAACAATTTTGTAAAAATAGCCATGGAACGTACAATTAAAAAACGCCAATTAATCAATATGATGAAGAGCAAAAAATGAACAAGTATGACATCGCCGTAATCGGTGGCGGCATGGTCGGGGCAGCGGTGGCTGTTGGGTTTGCCAAGCAAGGCAGAAGCGTTGTAATGGTAGAAGGCGCAGAGCCAAAGGCGTTTGAGTCTTCTCAAGCGTTGGATATTCGCGTTTCCGCGATTTCTCATCAGTCGGTGAAGCTACTTGATTCATTAGGTGCATGGTCCGCGATTGAAAGCATGCGTGCGTGCCCTTATCGTCGTTTGGAAACGTGGGAACATCCTGAGTGCCGTACTCGTTTTCACTCTGATGAACTGTCATTGGAGCAGTTAGGATACATTGTTGAAAACCGCCTAATCCAACTGGGGCTTTGGCAAACTTTCGCACAATACGACAACTTAACGGTGATGTGCCCAGAGCGATTGAAAGATATTCAATTTGCCGAAGTAAACTGTGTAACGCTAGAAAGCGGCGAGCAGTTTGAAGCTAATTGGGTGATTGGCGCTGATGGCGCGAACTCGAAAGTTCGTCAATTGGCGGGTATTGGCGTAACCGCATGGGATTACCGTCAACACTGCATGTTGATCAACGTAAAAACCGAACTTCCTCAACAAGACATCACTTGGCAGCAATTTACTCCCTCAGGTCCACGTTCGTTCTTGCCGTTATGCTCACTAACTGAGGATGGTAAAGAAGTCGGGCAGGGGTCGCTGGTGTGGTATGACTCGCCAAAACGCATTAAACAATTGTGTGCGATGACGAAACCTCAGTTAAAAGAGGAGATCCTACGTCATTTCCCTGCTGAGTTAGGCGATATTGAAGTTTTACAATTTGGCTCATTCCCACTCACTCGTCGCCATGCCCAAAGCTATTCAAACAAGAATTGCGTGTTAATGGGGGATTCTGCTCATACAATCAACCCACTTGCTGGGCAAGGTGTGAATCTCGGCTTCAAAGATGTTGATGTTCTGCTTTCGGTTACCAATCAGCAAGAGCAACTTAATGATGCTTTGCTCGCCAAGTATGAGCGCGCTCGTCGACCAGATAACTTGTTAATGCAAACGGGCATGGATGTGTTCTACAAAGGCTTTAGTAATGATTTAGGTCCATTGAAGTTCGCTCGTAATGCAGCATTGAAGCTGGCGGAAAACTCAGGACCGATCAAAGCGCAAGTATTGAAGTATGCGCTAGGTATGTAAAAGACTTCTGAGCACATAGAAAGCGGTCGATAGGAAAGCAATAGATAGAAAAAAAGCGAGCCATGAGCTCGCTTTTTTAATTCGATAAATCAGAGATCTACCGAGTCCAGAATCAGAAAAAAGAAAAAACCCAGCAAACTAATGCTGGGTTTCTTAAGA